>JAVEDE010000065.1 GCA_030841105.1 Pyrinomonadaceae bacterium | reverse complement strand
TCGGATGTCATGACATCCGAGCGGCGCGGGCTTCAGTTGATTGTCGTTAGTTAATTGGTTGGTCGCGCGTTCAGGCGCGTGCGAGCGTGACGCGCACGGGTTGGGAGAGCGCGCCCGGTGCGACTTCGATTGTTTGCGTGCGGTAGCCTGCGGCCTTCACCACCAACTTCAACTTGCCGACGTGCAGCGGCGGGAGGACGGCGACGCCGTTCGCGTCGGAACTGTTCCACGTCTCGCAGAAGAAACCGCCGGGACGTTCGGAGCTGAGCTTGGCCTGCGCGCCTTTGACGGGTCGCCCGTCGGCGTCGGCCACACGCAGATCGAGGCGGCCGAGTCCGTCCGGACGCGTCGGCGCATGGCCGCGATTTTGGATGCCCGCGCCGGTCTGGGCGACGACGGCGGTCGCGCCGAAAAGTGACAGAACGAGAGCCACGGCGAGAAAAGTTTTTCGCGTCATTTATTCAAAAACTCCCTGATTTTATAAGTGTTTTGAGTCGCGGGGGGCGTCGGGAAATTAGATGTGTGAGAGGGCGCAAAGTTGCCCGGCGCGGGCAATCTGTTTGACGGGTTCAGAGTGTGACGCTCAACCGTTTCCCGTGCGCCCGGCGAGGCTGGCGACGACGGCGAGCAGTTCGACGGGTTCGATAGGCTTCGGGACGTGAACTTGAAAGCCCGCGTTGAGCGCGCGCACCCGATCTTCGACGCGCGCGTAGGCCGTCAGCGCGATGGCCGGGGTTCGCCCGCCGCCGCTGCCCGCTTCCGCCGCGCGCAGTTTGCCGATGAGTTCGTAGCCGTCTTCGCCCGGCATCCCGATGTCGCTGATGATGATGTCCGGCTTCGACTGCGTGAAGGACGCGAGCGCCTCGACGGCCGACGCGGCGGTCGTCACTTTCGTGCCGCAGCGTTCGAGCACGGTGCGCAGCAGGCGGCGCGTGTCCGGTTCGTCGTCCACGATGAGGACGTGCAAGCCTTCGAGCGACGGCGGGCAGTCGAACGAGAGGTCGTCGCCGCCTGAAGTCGGGTGTCGCCGCGGGAGCGTGCCGGCGGCCTCCGGTTGCCTGCTCGTGACCATCACCGGCAACTGCACGACGAAGGTCGCGCCCTGATTTTCGCCCGCGCTCTCGACCGCGACCGTGCCGCCGTGCAGTTCGACGAGTTGGCGGACGATGGACAGCCCCAGCCCCAGCCCGCCGTGCCTGCGCGTGCTCGTGCCGTCGGCCTGCCGGAAGCGGTCGAAGACGTGCGGCAGAAACTCCACGCTGATGCCTTTGCCGCTGTCGCTGACGATGATCTCGACGTGCGAGTTGACGCGCTCCAACCTGACCTGCACGCGCCCGCCCTTCGGGGTGAACTTGATGGCGTTGGAGAGCAAATTCCAGACGACTTGTTGAAGGCGGTCGGGGTCGCCGGAGACGGGGCCAGCCTTCGTGTCGAGCAGCGATTGAAGACGAATCCCCTTCGCCTCGGCCGTGGGGCGCAAGGCGTCAACCGTCGCCGTCACAACGCCCGCCACATCAACGGGGCGCACGTCCAAGCGCAGCTTGCCCGTGATGATGCGCGAGATGTCGAGCAGATCGTCAATCAGTTTTTTTTGCGCCTGCGCGTTGCGCTCGACGATCTCCAGCGCGCGCTCGTAGTCGGCCGCGCTGAGCGTCTGGCTGCGGAGCAGTTGCGCCCAGCCGAGGATGGCCGTCATGGGCGTGCGCAGTTCGTGCGACATGGTGGCGAGAAACTCGTCCTTCGTGCGGTTGGCCGCTTCGGCTTCGGCCAAGAGCAGCGCGCGCTCCTCTTCGGTGCGCCGCTGCGCCAGCAGGTGCTCGCGCACCTCGTACTGGCGGCGGCGCGCGCGCAGTGAAGCGTGGAGCGCGCTGACGAGTGTGATGACGCGCGTCGGGCGTTCGATGAGCGTGACGTTCCCGGCAGCGGCGAGCGTCTTCAACAGGCTCAGGTTGGGCGACGCGTCGCTCCCGCCGCTGGTCAGGACGACGAGCGGGAAGTCTGACCACGGCGGCTGCTCGCCGAGCGCGTCAACGAGACACTGCAAGGCCGCGGCGTCCAACGCCTCTTCGGTGATGAAGGCCGCGCCCGCCCCCTCGGACATCTGCCGGCAAAAATCGTGGATGTCGCCGCACGCCTCGGCCGAGACGCCCGCCTCGCCGAGCACTCTGGCGATCATGTGCGCGTCTCTCCCCGTCGGCGCAAGCAGCAGCACGCGCTCGTCATGCCCGCCCGACTCAGGCGTCGGCATCGCCACGCTCCCCCGGCGCGTCAGGCATCTCTTCCCCCGCCGGTCGCCGGTAATTCGGCATGCCCGTCAGCACGCCCTGAAACTCCCTGAGCGGCTCGCCGACGGCGATGCCGCCCGACGACATACGCATCTCGCGGATCGTGTTCTCATGATACCCGGTGCGTTTTTTGACAACCGAGATCGCGCGCCGCACCTCGCCCCGCGCCTCGAAGAAGCGCAGCATGAGCACCGTGTCGGCCAAGTAGCTCACGTCAACCGGCGTGCCCATCTGGCTGCCCATGAAGCCGTGCTGCGCCAGGACGAGGATCGTCACCACGCCTTGTTGGTTCAGGTAAGTCAGCAACTCGTGCATCTGCACGGTGAGGAAACGCTCGTCGGGCATCGCCTGCAAGTAGCCGTTCAAACTGTCTATCACCACGACGCGCGCGCCGTCGCGATCCACTGCGCGGCGGACGAAGTGCGCGAACTCGCCGGGCGACAGTTCGGCCGGATCGATCTGTTGGATCGTCATGTTTCCGGCCTCCACCTGTTCCCTCATCTCGCGGCCGAGTCCGGCGGCGCGAGTCAGGTAGGTGTTCACGTTCTCGTCGAAGATGAAAGAGGCGGCGTGCTCGCCGCGTTCGGCGGCGGCGGCGGCGAACTGCGCCGCGATTGAAGACTTGCCCGAACCGGCCGGGCCGAGCACCAGCGTGCTCGAACCGCGGTCGAGTCCGCCGCCGAGCAACTCGTCCAACTGCGCCACGCCGCTTGTGATCATCTCGCGCGTGAACTCTTGCAGGTGTTCCGCCGCGACGAGGCGCGGGTAGACGACGACGCCGCCCGTCTCGATCTTGAAATCGTGGAAGCCCCCGCGATAACGACTGCCGCGCAGCTTGACGACGCGCAGACGCCGCCGCTCCGCGCCGTAGTCGAGCGCGAGGTGTTCGAGTTCGACGACGCCGTGCGCAATTGACTGCACCTGCAAGTCGCTGCCGGTCGAGGTGCGGTCGTCGAGGAGGAGCACCGTACACTGTCGCCCCGCGAAGTATTGTTTGAGCGCGAGAATCTGTCGCCGGTAGCGCAAAGGGTCGCGCGCGAGCAGGCGCATCTCCGAGAGCGAGTCGAAGACGACGCGGCGCGGCTGGATGCGCTCCACCTCGGCGAGCACGGCGGTCGTCGTCTCGCCGAACTCCATCTCGGAAGGATGAAAAATGGTGTACTGCGTCTCGGCCTTGAGAGTTTCTTCGGAAGGGATCAACTCGTAGATGTTGATGCCGTCGAGCGACCAGCCGTGCGAGGCGGCCACGTCCTCGATCTCCTCTTTGGTTTCCGAGAGCGTGACGTAAAGCACCGGCTCGCCGCGCGCCGCGCCTTCGAGCAAGAAGTTGAGCGCAAGCGTGGTCTTGCCCGTGCCGGGGTCGCCCTCCACCAGATAGAGGCGGTTGGTGGGGAAGCCGCCTTCCAGAATGCTGTCGAGGCCGTCGTTGCCGGTCGCCAATCTTTCGGGCGCGGAAGGCGTGTTGCCGCGTGCGTTGTCGGTCGTCGTTTTTTTATTCGCCATAGCCCTGTCGCTCGTTGTGGTGACGATGATTCGCAGCCGCTTTCCGCCTGCGGCGGTAGACGTTGGAATGCCGTTTAATATTTTTGAGAGCGAGACAGGGTAACACGCGGTAGAATAGTTTTAAATTCTAAATCGCGCGCGTGGCGGCGGGTCGGGAAATCCATCTTGCGCCGCAAACCGACAAGCTAACTTATGGACAGAAAGCTCAACGTAGTCGAACAGATCACGGAAGGCGAGGCGCGTTTCGAGCGCGTGCGGCGCGCGGCCGGGTTCGTGCTCGCGCCCTCGGTCTTCATCCTGCTGCTGCTCCTGCCGCTGCCCGCGCTGAAGCCGGAGGCGCACCGGCTGGCAGCGGTGATGGCGGCCGTCGTCATCCTGTGGGTGACGGAGGCTCTGCCGCTGCCTGCGACGGCGCTGGCGGGCGCGGCGGCGTGCGTCGTGCTGCGCGTCGCCCCGGCGCGCGACGTGTTCGCGCCGTTCGCCGACCCGCTGATGTTCCTCTTCATCGGTTCGTTCATCATCGCGCGGGCGATCTTCTTGCACCGTCTGGATCGGCGTCTCGCCTTCGGCGTGCTCTCGATCAAGTGGGTCGGCGCGCGACCCGGTCGAATACTCGTCGCCTTCGGCGCGGTGACGGCCTTCATCTCCGCGTGGATTTCCAACACGGCGACGACCGCCATGATGTTCGCCATCGGCATGGCGATCCTCGCCTTCCTCTTCGACAACGAGGAGGCGGGCGGGAGCAAGATCAACCGCCGCTACGCGACCGGCTTGATGTTGATGACTTCGTTTGCCGCCTCCATCGGCGGACTTGCCACGCCCATCGGCACGCCGCCGAACGTCATTGGCCTCGGCTTCATACGCCAACTCGTCGGCGTCGAGTTTCCCTTCTTCAAGTGGGCGATGATCGGCACGCCCGTCGTCATCATCCTCTTCCTCTACCTCAGTTTCTATCTGAACTTTTTGTGCCCGGCAGGCGTCGGCGAGATCGAGGGCAGCCGCGAGATGCTCAAGCGCGAGCGCGAACGTCTGGGGGCGTGGACGCGCGGGCAGAAGTCAACGCTCATCGCCTTCCTCGCGACGGTCGTGCTGTGGGTCGTGCCCGGTTTCATCGCGCTCATCGCGGGCGACGCGAGCGCGGTTTATCAGGCGGTCAACCGCCGCGTGCCCGAAGCGGTGGCGGCCATCGCGGGCGCGATGCTCTTGTTTCTCTTGCCCGGCGACCGTCGGGGCGAGCGCGCGATCACTTGGGACGAGGCGGTGAAAATTGACTGGGGCGTGGTGCTGCTCTACGGCGGCGGCTTCGCGCTCGGCGTGCTCTCGTTCCAGACGGGGCTGGCCGAGGCCATCGGCTACGGACTGACGAAGCATTTGCCCATCTCCGGCGGCCTCTCGCTCCTCTTCGCCTCGACGCTCGTCGCGACGCTCACTTCGGAAGCGACCTCGAACACGGCCTCGGCTAACATGGTCGTGCCCGTCGTCATCGCCATCTCGCGCGCGGCGGGCGCAGACCCTCTAGAGCCTGCGCTCGGCGCGACGATGGGCGCGAGTCTAGGCTTTATGCTCCCCGTCTCGACGCCCTGCAACGCCATCGTCTACGGCTCAGGCTACATCCCCCTCGGCCGCATGATTCGCTACGGGCTGCTGCTCGACGTGGTGGGCGTCTTCGTCATCGTCGCGCTCGTCCGCCTGCTCGTCCCCTACCTGCGGTAACTCAAAGCCCGCGCGTTCGGGTAGAAAACTATGGAACGAATCGTCTTTCTGGATCGCGACACGCTGCGGGCGGAGATCAGGCCGCCCGCCTTCGCGCACGAGTGGCGCGAGTACGGCCAAACGCGCCCCGGCGAAGTAGTCGAACGTCTCAAAGGGGCGAGCATCGCCGTCGTCAACAAGGTCAAGATCGGTGACGCGGAACTCGCCGCGTTGCCCGCGCTCAAGTTGATCGCGGTCGCGGCGACGGGCACGGACAACATTGACCTCAAGAGTTGCCGCGCGCGCGGCATCAGTGTCTCCAACGTGCGCGGCTACGCGACGCACACGCTGCCCGAACACGTCCTCATGCTGATCCTCGCGCTGCGCCGCAACCTCAACACTTATCAACGCGACCTGCGCGCGGGCGAGTGGCAGCGCGCGGAACAGTTCTGCCTGCTGACGCATCCGATCCGCGATTTGCACGGCAGCACGCTCGGCATCATCGGCCACGGCGCGCTCGGCCAGTCGGTCGAACGACTCGCGCGCGCCGTCGGCCTCAACACGCTTGTCGCCGAACGCAAAGGCGCAAACGTCGCGCGCGACGGCCGCACGCCCTTCGCCGAAGTCCTCAGCGCGAGCGACATCATCACGCTGCACACGCCGCTCAACGCCGAGACGCGCCACCTCATCGGCGCGGCGGAACTCGCCCTGATGCGACCGGAGGCCATCTTGATTAATTGTGCGCGCGGCGGGGTGGTGGACGAAGCTGCGTTGATCGATGCGTTGCGCGCAGGCGTGATCGCAGGCGCGGGCGTGGACGTGTTGAGCCGAGAGCCGCCGCGCGAAGGCAACGCGCTGCTCGAACTCGACTTGCCCAACCTGATCGTCACGCCCCACATCGCGTGGGCGAGTCTTCAGGCCATGCAGGCGCTCGCCGACCAACTCATAGACAACATCGAGGCGTTCGTCAGAGGCGAAGCAAGGAATTTAGTGAGTGACAAGTGACAAGTGACGAGTGACAAGTTAAAACAAAAGCCTTGCCTTTAACTTGTCACTCGTCACTTGTCACTTGTCACTATTTTATTCGTCGTGGTGTTCGGCGGTGTAGAGGCGGAGGATTTCTTGTCCCTGTCGTGAGCGCGGGTCAATGGTGCGGAGGTGCTTGCGTCCCTGCATCTCCCAGAGGGCGGTCACCTGCCCGTCTTTTTCGACGGCGTGATAAGTGATCTCTTCCGTGCTCGCGGGCGCGGCTTCGGTGGCGGCGGCGGCTGTGTCGGGCGGCTCTGCGTTCGTAGTTGCGGTCGCGTCGCTGCCGCCGGTTTGTGCTTCCGCCGCGCCTAACGCGTTCTCATTTTCTGCCATAGTGTTCCCCTCAAAAATTATTTTAATTCGCGTGTTTGTTGTGCGCGAATTGTGGCACAAAGCGTGCGGGCGTGTCCACCGCATAGATGGAACGATGAAGGAGGAGATAGGAGACAGGAGTCAGAAGGAAGACCCGCGCGTCTTATTCTATCTCCTGTCTCCTCCTTTTCATTCATCGTCCGCCAGGGAGAAGAAGCAGAAGAGCATCGTGACGGATTCGCCGTCGGGCAGCACGTCGCGCCAGTGCGTGAACTCCGCGCCGCGGTAGAGCACTGCGTCGCCGATCTCCAGGCGCACTTCACGCGCACGCCCTTCCACCTCCACGCAGATCGGCCACGCGTTCGCCTCCTCCGACTCCGGCTCGGCGTCCACGACGAGCGAGAGATTCCAGACGTACTGCGGCTGATCTTTGTGACGACGCAGGAACGCGCCCGGCTGATAGACGGAGACCTGACAGTGCGAAGGCCGGACGGGCGCGGGCGTGATGCGATTGACGAGCGCGTTGATTTGTTGTTGTACGAAGCGCGCGGTCTCTTCGTCGTAAATCGAGCGGCGGCGGTGCGCGTAGTGCTTGTTGCTGCTCGCCTTGAGGTGGCCGCGCGCGTCGAGCGCGCGAAAGTAGCGGCGCAAGGCCGCGAGTTGCAGCGGGTGGATGATCTTACGCATCACCGCATGTTGTTCGCTTTGCAGATCGCGCCGCAACTCTTCGCACGCGCGTCGCCAATTGTCCGCGCGCGCTGCGTCCTCTTCCGGCGCGATCAAAATCCGCGCCTCCGCGAACCGCGCGGACGTGTCCGCGTCGAGTTCGGCGGGCGCGACTTTTCCTTCCTTGAGTTGCACGAATAGACGCGCGTGCTCCGGCATGAGCCAGTAGGGCGCGAGCGTCTCCGTGCCAGTGTCTTCGACCCAGAGGAGCGGGCGGCGCGGCGAGAAACGATCTAGGAACGGGACTCGCGCGGCGAGGTGCGCGGGCGCGTCGTCGCCCGTTTGCAGAAAGAGGTGCGGGTTGAGTTCGAGCGCGGCCGTCGGCGTCGTTTGAAGAGTTCCGGCAGCGCGCGGAACACCCGCCGCAGCAGCAGCAGCGCGCGCATCACGCTCGCGGTAAGGAATCAGGGCGCGCGTCGAGTCGTCGAGCGCGCACTCGAAATAGATTTCATCGGCGGAGAGATTTTCGTTGCGCTCGTTATCTTCGCTGCGCGCGTCGCCGACAAATTTTTCGACAGCCTCAACGCCACCGACGGACGCGCTTTTGTCGTGCGCCGCGTTTTGCTCGTGCGCCGCGCCGTCCTCTTCATCGCGCGCGGAAACGTCGCGGAGCGCGCCGCCCTCTTGGAGTCGGAAGAGCGTGGCGATGGCGGCGACGCGCTCCCCGGCCGCGTAACGCGCGCCGAGTTGCTTGATCGCGTCGGCGATTGACAGCGGCCGGGAGAAGAGTTCGAGCACGGCCAGCGCGTGCAGCCCGCACTTGATCGTCCGCTCGCCGACCGACACCTGCACCTCGTCGCTCGAATTGAGCGCGAGGCGAAGGTATGGGCGGCGGCGAAGGACGGTTTCGGGGTTGAGTTTCATAAGCAAGGCGGTCAGTAGTGCGTGGTCGGTTGTCAGTTGTATGTGGCTGATGAGCGAGTTGCTAAAGATTGAACTGAACAACCTACGACGGACGAATAACAACCGACAACCGACCACGGACAACTGACAACTTTTACTCGTCGAGCGAGCGCACGAGGTTCACGTAGTCGCCGCGGTCGAAGCCGACGACGCGCCCGCCGTGTTCGGCGACGAGGCAGGTGGTGGGCGAACGCCCGATGTAAGTCGGCGGCCTTCGTCTCGTAATAGGCAGCGTGCGGCTTGCCTGTGATCTTCTCGTTGATGCGCAGCAGTTCGTCTATGTCGCGCACGCAAGGGCGGCGAGCGCGACCAGAGAGTTGGAGGCGCATCTATCGAGCCACGCCGCGAAAGAGTCTGTCCACATAGTTTTCCCCTTGAGGTTGCGCAACGCTGCAAGACGAGCGGCGCGGTCAAAGCTGGCGCGGCCATTCTAGCGCGTGCACAGGGGCGCGGCGCAGAAATTTATCCGCCCGCTGCTAGTCGCAACTAATAAACCTTCAACGCACCTCTGACGACGAAAAAAAACATGTGACGATGAACTTAAACGCCTGACGGCGGGAAGAAAACACGTGACGACGGACTCAATGCACGTGACGATGGACTTAAAACACGTGACGGAGCACCCGAACGCATGACGATGAGAAAAAAACAGGTGACGATGGAGTTAATGCACGTGACGGCGGACTTGAAACGCATGACGGAGCACTAAAACACGTGACGATGGAAAAAAAACACCTGACGGCGGGACTAAAACACGTGACGGCGGGTTTTTGCGCGTGACGGTGGGATTGAAACGCGTGACGGTGGAGTTAGTGGGTGTGACGGCGGGTGTTAGCGCGTGACGGCCGGGTAAAGCGGCGTGAAGGGGCTTTCCCGGCAGAGTCTTAAGAGGATTTTGAAAGGTCAACTTTCTTTCGCGGCCTTTAGAGCGACTTGACGAGGAGCGCGAGTTCGATGGCGCGGCGCGGGGCGACGCCGCCCCAGCCCTGCCGATCAATCTCGATGCCGGGCAGTCGCTCGGCCGTCTCGATCAAGATGCGTTTGACCTGTTGCGGCTTGAGACGCGGGTTGGCTTCGAGCATGCACGCGATGATCGAGGAGACGATAGGCGCGGCGAACGAAGTGCCGTCCACGTATTTGTAGTGTTCGCTGATCACGTCGCCTTCGCGGAGTTTGATCGTGATGAGGTGACGCAGGAGCGAGGTGCGTAGTTCGCGCGCGTTGTAGAGGTCTGGGTCAACCTCTGCATGCGATTCGATGATCGAGAGCAGTTCGTCGTCGGTCGCCTTGTCGAGCGTGGCGTAGAGTTCGGCCTCGTCGGCGGTGGGCGTGTGCGGGAGGATGGGCGCGGGAACCCAGATGCCGGGCGCGATGATTTCGGGCTTTTGCAGGCCGTCAATCGTCGGGCCGTAGGATGAACGGTACATGCCGCGACGTGCGCGGTCGAGCGAGTTCTGATCGTCTAAGCCGCCGACGGTGATCGAGGCGGGCGCGCTGGCCGGGGGCAACACCGGATGCCCCGGCATGTGTCCCGCGTTCCCCGCCGCGCAGACGACGATCAAGCCCTCTTTGACGGCGCGCTCAACGGTCTGCGCTAGTTCGTTGTTGAGATACGACTCCTCGTCGTCGCCGCCCGCAGAGATGTTGACGACGCGAATGTTGTACTCCTCGCGATGCGCGAGCACCCATTCGAGACCGTCCTGAATGTTGCGCTCGGAGATGCGACCGGACACGGCGAGTTTGACGAGCACGACGTTGGCTTCGGGCGCGATGCTGCGATAGAAGCCTTTCGAGAGCGAGCCGTTTCCGGCCGCCACCACAGAGGTCATCATGCCGTGCCAACTCGCCGGGTCGCTCGTCTCAAGAGACGTTTTGTGGTCGGGCACGATGCTGTGATAGGCGAGGATGCGGTTGTCGGGCGTCGTCAGGTCGGGGTGCTTGTAGAAGCCTGAGTCGAGGAAGGCGATGGTCACGCCGCGCCCTGTGAAGCGGTCGTCGGCGTCGAGCCTGAGCGGGGTCGGCAGGACGAGGCCGCCCTGCTCGAAGACGACGGCGTCCGTCTGTAGTTGCGTGCGCGCCCGGTCGAACATCTCCACGCAACGCTTGCACACGACGTTGACGAACTGCCCCGCCGGGGCGTTCGCAGACACCAGCGCGCGCAGCCATTCGTCGAGCGCGTCGAACGGCGTCAACTCGTCCTTCGACTCGCGCCCGCAGACCGGGCAGGTCGGGAAACCCATCGGCCTATCGTGCTGGGCAACCACCCCTCCATCCGCCGGAATCGTCTCTGACACTATAGTTACCGATCCTCGCTTTCTGCCGGTTTACGAACGAAGCACGATACCACAACGCGAGCGGCGAGACGGAACGGAGAAGCCTCAACTTTGAGTGGCGAAACTGTGGCGGTCGCGTGTCTGCGGCGCGCGCCAATTCGGGGTTGTGATTCTCGCGGCGGGCGTGTAAGTTAAGGGCAAATTCGAGAGGCTAAAAAACGATGGCAGAACCAGAGAAGCAGATGAGCGTCGCGGACATCTTCCGCCGCGCGCAGGCGATCCGGCGCGAGCGACCCGACATGCCGCGCAAAGAGTTGAAGGCGCAAATCGTGCGCGAGATGCGCGGCAAAGAGTTTCCGCCCGTCTACAACCTGACGATCCCGGAACAGGACGCGCGCGCGCCCGAAGAGGACTGGTCGGCCGGTCTCTCGCTCGTCATGCGCGGCATCCAGCGCGAGGACTGGAACGACGTGGCCGACGGCATCACGCTCAGCCTCGACCTGACCGACCGCTACGAACGCGAGCGCGGCCACAGTGGTGCGGCCGACGAATGGCACGACCGCAGCGTCGGCATCCGCGAGCCGACCGCCAAAGGCGTCGGCAAGTGGATGCCCGAAGAGTTGATGAACCTCGCGGAAAGGGCGACGAAGAAGTGACAAGTGACAGGTGACGAGTGACAAGTAAGAACGAGCGTTGTCGGAGCAAGTTTTTGGTTTTAACTTGTCACTTGTTACCTGTCACTTGTCACTGTTGCGGAGCATTATGGGTTTCTTGAGCGGCTTGATGAGAGACGAGGATTACCAGCGCGAAGAGCCGCGCCCGGCGGAGGCGTTGGAGGACGGCGAGGTCGTCATCAGCCCCGACACGCGGCGCGCCGAGCGGATGCCGCCCGGCCAGACGCGCACGCGCAAGTGGCCGGTCTTGGACGCGCACGGCACGCCCGACATTGATCTCGCCAACTGGAAGTTCGAGATCGAAGGTCTGGTCGAGCGGCCGCTCGCGTGGTCGCTCGACGAGTTCATGGCGTTGCCCGCGACGCGCGTCTATGCAGACTTTCATTGCGTGACGCGCTGGTCGCGTCTCGACAACGTGTGGGGCGGTGTGGCGACGCGCGAACTGGCGCGGCTCGCGGGCGTCAAACCGGAAGCGAAGTACGTCCTCGCGCTCGCCTACGATTACGGGTGGACGACGAACGTGCCCGTCGAATATTTCCTCGCCGAAGATTCGCTCGTCGCGTGGTCTCACGACGGCCGCCCGATCCCGCCCGAACACGGCGGCCCGGCGCGTCTCATCATCCCGCAACTCTACGCATGGAAGTCTGCGAAGTGGATCAAGGGCTTGCGCTTCCTCGCCGAAGACCACGCGGGCTTCTGGGAAGAGGGCGGCTACCACATGCGCGGCGTCCCCTGGAACGGTCAGGACGGCGAACGCTTCCGCTACCAGAGCGAAGATTAAAAAGTGACGGGTGACAGGTGACGAGTGACAAGTAAAACAAAGAACTTGTCTTTAACTCGTCACCCGTCACTTGTCACTCGTCACTTTCTTCTATGTTTCTCCAATCTCCCACGCCCACGCCTCCTGCGCCCCCGGCCACGCTCACGGAAGTCTTCGCGCAGTTGCACGCCGACATGATGCGCGCCTTGCCGGGGATGTTCCGGGGCGTGCTGGTCTTTCTCATCTTCTGGGTGGTGGCGGGGGCGGGGCGGCGCGTCATCGCGCTGGCCGCGCCGCGCGTGCGCGCGGACACGGGCGTCGTCTTGCTGCTGTCGAGAGTTTATTACTACGGCATCCTCATCTTCGGTACGGTCACCGCGCTCGGCGCGTCGGGCATGAACGTGAGCACGCTCGTCACCGGACTCGGCCTGACGGGTTTCGCGCTCGGCTTCGCCCTCAAAGACGTGCTCTCGAATCTGCTCTCCGGCATCATGCTGCTGCTCTATCGCCCGTTCAACATCGGCGACCGGATCAGGATGGGCGAGTACGAGGGCATCATCGAGACCATCCGCATGCGCGACACGCTCGTGCGCGCCGTTGACGGGCGGCTCATCGTCATCCCGAACACGAAACTGATCACCGAAGTCGTGGTCAACAACACGCACGCACGCCAGCCAGACCCGGAAGCCAACGGGAGCGACGCCAGCCCTGCCACAATTCGCCCCGCCGCTGCCCCCGCCGCGTCGCCCGCGAACGCCGAGACGGAAGAATACTGGCAGCCCCCGCCGCCACAGTAATTTTACATTCTTAACGCAACCGCGCGCCCTCTCGAACGTATCTAAATAACAGACATGGGGAAGTTGACCCGCATTCGGTTGAGTGAACAATACGGGCATTTTTATCAACAGAGGTACAACTTATGAAAAACGAAATCCTTACCACCCAACGGACGCCGCACGGGTTGGCGCGGCTGGCCTGCGCGCTTTTGGTCTCGTTCGTCCTCGTCGGCTGCAACTCGGTCGGGTCGAAGGCGACTGAGATCACCAACCCGCAGGTTAATTTCGCGCCGGGCGCGTCGGCGACGACGGGCGCGGCGGTCGCGCAACAGAATTCCTACGCCGACGTGGTGGCGCGCGTCGCCCCGGCGGTCGTCACGGTGCGCTCCGAGCGGCGCGGTCGCGCGGGGCAGCAACACCCGTTTCTGGACGATCCGGCGTTCCGCGAGTTCTTCGGGCAGCGCATCCCGAACGCGCCGCAGACCCCGCGCCGCGAAGAGGGCTTGGGTTCGGGCGTCATCGTCACGGCCGACGGCTACCTGCTGACGAATCATCACGTGGTTGACGGCGCGGACGAGATCAGGGTCGAACTGGGCGACCGCCGCGTGCTGACCGCGAAAGTCGTCGGCTCTGACCCGCCAAGCGACCTCGCCGTGTTGAAGATCGAAGCGTCGAATTTGCCGGTCTTGCCGCTCGGCGATTCGGACAAGGTGCGCGTCGGCGACATGGCGCTCGCCATCGGCAACCCGCTCGGCATCGGCCAGACCGTCACCGCCGGGATCATTTCCGCCAAGGAGCGCACCACTTCGGGCGTCGGCGACGGCAGCTTCGCCAACTTCATCCAGACCGACGCGCCGATCAACCGAGGCAACTCCGGCGGCGCGCTCATCAACACGAACGGCGAACTGATCGGCATCAATTCGCAAATCCTGTCGCCCACCGGCGGCAGCATCGGCATCGGCTTTGCGATCCCCTCCAACATGGCGAAGGGCGTGATGGAGCAGTTGGTCAAGAGTGGCAAGGTGCGTCGCGGCCAACTCGGCGTGCAGATTCAGGAAGTCACGTCGGACATCGCGGCGAGCCTCGATTTGAAAGAGGTGCGCGGCGTCATCGTGGGCGCGGTCACGTCGGGCAGCGCGGCCGAACGCGCCGGTCTGAAACAGGGCGACGTGATCACGGCCGTCGGCGGCGCGGCCGTCAACGACGTCAACTCGCTGCGCAACCGCATCGCCAGCACCGCGCCGGGTACGGACGTGTCGCTAACGGTGGTGCGCGACGGGCGCGAGCAACAGTTGAAGGCGACGCTCGGCGAGTTCACGCAGACGGCGCAGCGCGACGGCGAAGAGGGCGGCTCTGAGCCGGGCGGCGCGGGCGTGACGGGCGAGGCGACCGGGAAACTCGGCGTCCGCGTCCAACCGCTGACGCCGGAACTTGCGCGCGAGTTCGAGTTGCAATCGGACGCGCAGGGCGTGGTCGTAGCCGAAGTTGACCCGAACGGCCCGGCCGCCGACGCAGGCATCCAGCGCGGCGACGTGATCGTGCAGGCCAACCGCCAGCCCGTCCGTTCGGGTGTGGATTTGAACGCGGCCATCGGTCGCACGGGCACGCGCCCCGCGCTCCTGCTCGTCAACCGGCGCGGCAACACGATCTTTCTCACCGTCAGGCCGCGCGCTTAAAAGTTCGACGCGCGAACCGTAACAGGCGACAGCAGCGGAGAGGACGGGGCGACACGCGCTTCCCCCCTCTCCGCTTTCTACTTTCGCCTTTTTACTTTTGCCTTCCTCCGGGTGCTATACTTCGCACACTCCCGTAACTGACCGAGCGTAAATTTCGGAGTGCGTTAGTCGCCTCCCGCGAAGACGAGTTTTCACCCGAAGATGTCTCTCAACGAATCGCCCGAAACTCCGCCGACGCCCGCGCCGCGCGGCCGTGCCGACGCCGTGCCGAAGGACGCCGCCGCCGTCATCCTCGTGCGCGAAACAGAGGGCGACGGCGTGCCGCAAGTTTTCTGGGCGCGGCGCAGCGAACGACTCGCCTTCCTCGGCGGCTTCCACGCCTTCCCCGGCGGGCAGCGCGACGCGGAAGACGCCGACACGCCCGTCGCAAACTCCGCGGACGCCGAAGAGGCGGCGATGATCGCGTGCGCCGCGCGCGAGTTGTTTGAAGAACTCGGCGTGCTCGTCGCGCGCGGCGCGGACGCGTTGACAAAGGGACAACTCGACTCCGTCCTCGACGACCTCGCCTCCGGGCGCATGACCTTCCCGCAACTGCTCGCGCACTACGGCCTCCACCTCGACGCGCGCGATTTCACTTTCGCCGGGCGTTGGGTGACGCCCCCTTTCAGCCCGCGCCGCTTCGACACGTGGTTCTTCCTCGCACGCTGCCCGCGCAAGCAAGAGCCGCGCGTCCGCACCGCAGAGTTTGAGGACGGTGAATGGACGCGTGCGACCGAGGCGGTCGGGCGTTGGGAACGCTGCGACGCGCTCGTCGCGCCGCCCGTGCTTCACGCCTTGAGAGTGCTGAGCGGCGGCTTGACGAACGACTCGACCGAACGTTTCCTCTCCGTGCCGCAAGCGCGACGCGAACCCGTGCGCCGCATCGAGTTCATGCCCGGCTTTATCTGCTTCCCCCTGCGCACGCCGACGAAGCCGCCCGCCACGCACACGAACGCTTACCTCGTCGGCCACGGCCAACTCGTCCTGCTCGACCCCGGCTCGCCCTACGAAGACGAGCAGGCCGCGCTCAACGCCTGCGTGGACGAACTCGCGGCGGAAGGTCGGACGTTACGCGAGATCATCCTGACGCACCATCACCCCGATCACGTCGCGGGCACAGCCGCGCTCGTCCGGCATCTCGGCGGCCGCGTCCCTGTGGCCGCGCACCGATTGACGGCGGAGAGCTTGCGCGGTCAAGTTCAAGTTGATCGCTTCATCGAAGACGGCGACGTGATCGAACTCGCGGGCACGCCTGCGCTCACGCTCCGCGCGATGCACACGCCGGGGCACACGCGCGGCCATCTCAGTTTTTACGAGGCGCGCACGCACGCGCTCATCACGGGCGACAACATCGTCGGCCTCGGCTCGGTGCTCATTGATCCGCCCGAAGGCAACGTGCGTGATTACCTCGCGTCGCTCGAACGCTACCGCGCGTTGCTGCCCGACGTGCGCGTCCTCTTCGGCGGTCACGGCGCGGCAGTCGCCGCACCGCGCGCCAAGATCGAGGAGTACATCGCGCACCGGCTCGAACGCGAGCGGAACATCCTCTCGGCCGTGCGTGAGGGCGCGCGGACGCCCCAAGAGATCGTCGCGCGCGTCTACACGGACGTGTCGCCGAAGGCGCACGCGTTGGCCGCGCGCGCGGTCGAGGCGCATCTGGAAAAACTCGTCGCGGACGAACTCGTCGCGCGCACGATTGAGGGCGATTACGTTGCGACGGACGTGAACGCCGCGACAATTTGACGCGCGCCTGAAGCGCAAGTCTCGTTCGTTGTCAGCGGTTAGAACTTCATCGAACATTCAAAGAACAGGGGAAGTAATTTTAAAGTAATGTCACAGGCAAAAACTTTAGGCGAGTTGAAGCGGCAGAACTACCACGGGCGCACGGTCAAAGACGAACTGCGCGCGAACCTCATCACGAAACTGCGCGCGGGCGAGCGTCTGTTCCCCGGCATCGTCGGCTACGACGAGACGGTCGTGCCGCAGATCACGAACGCCATCCTCGCGCGCCACAACCTGATCTTGCTCGGCCTGCGCGGTCAGGCCAAGAGCCGCATCATCCGCCAGTTGACGAATCTGCTCGACGAACAGATTCCCGTTATCGCCGGGTCGGAAGTCAACGACGATCCGTTCCGCCCGATCAGCGCGTACAGCCGCCAGTTGATCGAAGAGTTGGGCGACGAGACGCCCGTCGCATGGGTCGGGCGCGACGCGCGCTTCGTCGAAAAACTAGCCACGCCCGACGTGACCATCGCCGACATCATCGGCGACGTTGACCCGATCAAGGCGGCGAAGGGCGGCCACCTGCTGAGCGACGAACTGACCATCCACTACGGCCTGCTGCCGCGCGCCAACCGCGGCATCTTCGCCATCAACGAACTGCCAGACCTCGCCGGTAAAATTCAGGTCGGCCTCTTCAACATCATGCAGGAGGGCGACGTGCAGATCAAAGGCTACCCCGTGCGCCTCGCCTTAGATGTGATGCTCGTCTTCTCCGCCAACCCCGAAGACTATACGGCGCGCGGCAAGATCATCACGCCCTTAAAGGATCGCATCGGCGCGGAAGTCTCCACGCACTACCCGGCCGACCTCCAACTCGGCGTCGAGATCACGCGGCAGGAGGCCTGGACGAAGCGCGAGGGCTTCGACGGTTCTACCGTGCGCGTGCCCGACTTCATACGCGAACTCGTCGAGCAGATCGCCTTCGAGGCGCGCGACGATCAACGCATAGACAAACGCTCCGGCGTCTCGCAGCGTTTGCCGATCACCGTCATGGAGTCGGTCGTCTCGAACGCCGAACGCCGCGCGCTCCTGACCGGCGAAGACGAGATCGTCCCGCGCATCTCCGACATCTACGCCGCCGTCCCCTCCATGACCGGCAAGATGGAACTCGAATACGAAGGCGAGCAGGTGGGCGCAGGGCGCATCGCCAAAGATTTGATCAAACGCGCCGCAGGGGAAATCCACGAGGGCTACTTCGTCGGCATAGACTTCACCGCCGCGGTGCGCTGGTTCGACGAGGGCAACAACCTGCGCCTCGCCGACACGGCCTCGGCCGCCGAGTGCGTCGCGCTCCTCGAAGCCGTGCCCGAATTGATCGAGACCGTGGTCATCCCCTTCGACTTCAAACGCGACGACGAAGCCCAACTCATCGCCGCCTGCGAGTTCGCCCTCGAAGGTCTCTACGCGCAGAACAAGATCAGCCGCAACGAGGAAGGCGGCTACACCGCCGCCACCAAGGCCAAGAAGGATCGCCGCGGCATGATCTATGATGACCTGACCGAGACGGGACGTTTCAGCTAAGGAGTCGCCAACATGGACAGGACATTCAACGCCGTCTACCTCAAAGTGCCGGAAGGCTACGTCGGCTTCGTCGAAGAACTCCCCGGCGTCAGCACGCAGGGCGAAAACTTGGACGAGGCGCGCCGCAACCTACACGATGCCGTCGAGACCGTGCTCGAAGCCAACCAAGCCTTAACCCTGATCGGCACGGACGGCGAAGAGGTCATCCGCGAACCGCTCTTAGTAACAATTCGTGAATAGAGAAAACCGTTTTCATCTATTCACGATTCACGACTTATGAAGTCGTATGATGTGCGAAGTCAAAAGTATTCCGTAGCTCCGATGAAGAGAGGTGATAATCCGTGAGTGAAGCTGAATGGGAGAAAGAGCGAGAGACGCTGCTGAACCGCTTGCGGAAAGCTGAACAGATAGCCGCAGAAAGCCAAGCTGAAGCTGCTGTTTATCGGGACTTGCTTGAAGATTGCTACAAAGCAGCAGATGAGGCGTTGCATAACAAAGATTTAAATCTCCTCTATACGGTAACAGGAAAGCTCGCTTTTAATTGGATGCCTAGTGAAACCGACGGTAAACAATGGGGTAAATACTTCCTTCACGCCTATACGAGAGACGCATGGTGGCTAAAGCATGCTAAAGAGGCTCTCGAACGAATCAAAGCGGATGCGGAAAATCTATTAGAAGATAATAAAACGAACGCTGAATTGAAAAAGAGAATTATCGCTGCTGCCGATAACGGGCTTACCACGCATGTTTGATGCAGACATGGAAGGGAGTTGAATCTAACGATGAGTACCTTACTTGATTATGAAAAAATCGAGAGGCAAACACCTTATGTCTCTAGTTCATCGCTTACGTCGGAAGAGTATTCTTCTCTCCTTGAACGACTTGAACGCGAGGCCACATTAGCGCAAGAGGAGGCGCGAAGACAGGCACATGCGCGTGCATGGGAACTCGCACGGCAGCAGGGAGTTGAGCCGATTCGCGACATTAAAGAGTTACAGGGAGATTTTTGGCCGGAAGAAGAAAGCGTTGACGAGTTTTTATCTTTGGTGCGTGGCATCCGTCAGCAGGATAGAGTCAAAACGGAAAATGAGTAGTGTGCCGCTCAACAATGTGGTGGTGATTGATACGAACGTAGTCTCGTACATATTCAAAAGAGACACGCGCGGCGATTTGTATAAGCCGCACATCGAAGGTAAGTTGACGATGATTGCCGCCCAGACCTTCGCGGAATTAGAACTCATGCCGCTGAATAATAACTGGGGAAACAACCGGTATAGAGAACTTCACACATACGTTAAAAAGTTTGTCTTCGTTGAAGCGAACGAAGAGATTTCACTGCTTTGGGCTAAAGTTCAGGCGCACGCTAAGCGAGTGGGTCTCCCCATCTCTGTCGGCGACTCATGGATTGCCGCCACTGCTTTAGCATACGATGCCCCTTTAGTAACACATGATCTGAACGACTTTAAAAACGTGCCGGGGTTGACGGTTATTTCTGAGAAGTAATTATATGAAGTTCATCCGCTATTCAAAATTCAAAGGCTTCGACGTGTCGGGCGTGAATCTGGGCGACCTGATGGAGGCGTTGCAGGACAGCTTGTTGCAGTCGGGCTTCGACGACGATTACTACTGGACGCGGCAGCGGCGGCCGCAGGACACTTCGCTCGACGCGCTGAGGGAAGCGCTGTTGCGCGCCCTCTTGGAGACGGGCGAGGTGGACGAGCAACAGGTCGCGGAGATGCTGGCGGAGAACGAGGGGCGTTTCAAGGGGTCGCAACTCGAAGAGTTGTTGAATCAGTTGATCGAGCGTCTGGTTGAAGAGGGCTTTTTGAATCTGCGCGAAGAGCCGACGCCGCAGGAGCAGCGGCGGCGCGGGCAGGCGGGGGCGGGGCGCGTTGATGAACAGCCGCAGCCGCGCAATGTGAAGTTTGAGGTGACGGAGAAGGGCTTGGATTTTCTTGGCTACAAGACGCTGAGGAATTTGCTCGGCAGCATGGGCAAGAGTTCCGTCGGGCGGCACGACACGCCGCACCTCGCGACGGGCGTGGAGGCGGCGCAGGCGTCGAAGCTGTACGAGTTCGGCGACACTGTGAACCTCGACGTGAACGCGACGCTGTTGTCGGCCATCCGGCGCGAGGGTCTGGGCGTGCCGCTCAACCTCGAATACAGAGACCTCTACGTCCACCAGTGCGACTATCAATCGTCGTGCGCGACGGTCGTCATGCTCGACTGCTCGCACTCGATGATCCTCTACGGCGAGGATCGGTTCACGCCCGCCAAGAAGGTCGCGCTCGCGCTGGCGCATCTGATCCGCACGCAGTACGCGGGCGACTCGCTCAAGATCGTGCTCTTTCACGACGACGCGGAGGAGTTGCCGCTTGCGAAACTGGCGACGACGCAGGTCGGCCCTTACCACACGAACACGGCCGAGGGCTTGAAACTCGCGCGCCGTCTCTTGCAAGCGCAGCGCAAGGAGATGAAGCAGATCGTGATGGTGACGGACGGCAAGCCCACCGCCTGTTTCCTCGACGGCGTGGCCGCGTCCACCGCATCGGCGTCGAGAGGGGGCGGCGTGCGGCGCGCGGCGACATCAACACCGGCAGCGCGACGCCTCTATAAAAATTCGATGGGACTCGACCCCGTCGTGATGGACGCGACGTTCAGGGAGGTGCAGGCGTGCCGCAAGGCCGGGATCATGATCAACACGTTCATGCTCGCCTCGGACTATTACCTCGTCGAGTTCGTCAAACAGATGTCGCAGATGACGAACGGCAAAGCCTACTTCGCCACCCCCGGCAACCTCTCGCAGTTCGTCCTCATTGACTTTCTGAAACGGAAAAAGAGCCGGGTGAGGTGAAGGGATAGAAGGAAGGGATGAGGGATGAATAAAGAAAGCACTCAACTGTGCGAGTGCTTTTCTTGTTCATCCTTCACCCTGCTGCCCTCATCCCTTCTCTATTCCGTCTATCTTGGCGGCGAGGATGAAGTCGCTTTCGCTGAGGCCGTTGATGGCGTGTGTGTAGATGGTCACTTCGACGCGCCCCCAGCCGAAGCAGATGTCCGGGTGATGACCCTCGGCTTCGGCCACCTCGCCGATGCGGTTGACGAGCGCGAGCGACTGTTGGAAGTTCGGGAAGGCGTAACTCTTTTTCAGGTGATGCCCTTCGACCACTTCCCAGTCGCGCAACTCAACGAGGAATTGCCCGATCTCGTCCGCGCCGAGGGGCGGCACGCCGCCGTGGCAGGGCACGCATTTCCGGTTCGCCAGATCACACGTCTGTGAATCTTCGCTCATCTCTTTGAATACCTTCTCAGTCGTCAGTGTTTGTCGTGGTGGCCGCCGCTGTGGTCGTGCGGCGCGTTCGTCGGCTTCTGCCCGGCCGCGTAGCCGCGCAGTTCATCATACTTTTTAACTTGCTGCGGGGAGAGCAAGCGACGCACTTCCAGATGCGCGGCGAGGTGCGTGGCGCGCAGAGACCCTTGCAGTTGCGCGATCTCCGAAGTCTCCGTGTGCAGGACGCCCTCGTCAATGTCGCCCTTCGCAAACATCGCGTCGAGCATTCGCTCGCGCCTCACGATCTCGCGGCCGAGTCGCACCGCCGCGTCACGCATCTTGTCGAACGCAGTCTGCACGCCCGCGCGCTGCTCCGTTGTGAGCTTGAGTTCGGCCGCCAACTCGATGACGTGGAGCGGGCCGGGGTAGTGGTTCAACTCGGCGGCCTTCGCCAGCCCCATGCCCCGGCCGCTCGACAACGCTTCCACCTCTTCCGCCGACAGAGACTTCAACTCGCGCTGCTCCTCTCCCGCATAGACGCCCGGCTTCGCACCTTGCGCGACGGCGACCACGGACAACGCGAGCGACAACACCAACAGGCAAATTGTTTGACGCATAAAATTCTTCCTCCCTGCGCGCCATTGTAAGCCCTGTATTCGACTACAAGGTCAAGCCCTATGTTAAGACGTTCGGCGGCGCGTTCAGTTCATCGTGCGGACGGGCTTCTTCGTGCGTCCCGTCGGCGACGCGTCGGGCGTCGTAGCGGTGGGAGCATCGCTTCCGCCTGCGCGCATGAGACTGATCGCGCGACGGTCGCCTTGCTTCGAGACGTAGGCGACGAACATGCGCCCGTCTCTCGACATCGTCGCGGAAGGGAGTTCGCCGCCTTGCGCGAGATCGCGCGTGCCCGACACGCTCTCGCCGCCGCGTTCGATCCGCGCACTCGCCGGACGCGTCGCGCCGCCCGCTCTCGACTCCCAGACGATGAACTCGGCGTCTCCCGCCGCCGCAAGCAGGGACGGCGTGCCTTGCGCCTTGCCCGTCACGACGGCGCGGCGCGCGGCGAAGGTCTGCCCGCCGTCGCGCGACTCCGTGCGGTAGATGCCCGGCGCGCCCGCCTCGCCCGCCGTGTACCAAGCGACGCCGAGTGTGCCATCCCCGCCGACGGCGAGCGACGCGCCCGACACGGGGCAACCGTTCAACATCCAGCGGTCGTCGCTGACGACGACGGGCGCGGCAAACTTCTGCCCGCCGTCCGCGGACGCGGCGACGGCGATGTGCCGGAAGTCGCCCGCGAGCACCTGTCGCCAACTGACGTAGACGCGCCCGCCCGGTGCGGCCGCGAGCGAGGTCTTGCAGCACGGGCAGGCGTCGCGCGCGATGAGACGGTTCGGCGAAAACGTGCGCCCGCCGTCCGCCGAGTAGGCGGTGAAGACTTGCCGGTTGGGTTCTTCGTGGTGGCCTGTGTGTTTTCCTTTCGCGTCCGCGTCCGCGTGCGCGGCGGGCGGCGGCACGACGCCGCGCTCGTCGAGCCACGCGACGTGGACGCGCCCGTCCGCGGCGACCGCGAGCGAGTGCAGCCCGTGCGCGTGTGGCTTCAGTTCGTCGTTGACTTTGACGGGCGGCGCGAAGGTGCGCCCGCCGTCGCGCGAGGTGGAGAGTTGCAGAGAGGCGGCGTCGGCCGGTGAAGCGGAGGCAACCGACTTGTCGCGCGCCATCCAACCGACGTAGACGCTGCGTCCGTCGGGCGAGACGGCGACAGTCGGCGGGTCGCCGCGCCAAGCGGTCGCGCCGCCCGCCCGCAGGTTGACGCGTGTGGGCGTTGCGCCGAGGCGTCGCCCGTCGGCGGCGAAGCGCGCGAGCCACACGTCGGCCGCGCCGTTCGCGCCGTGCTCGACCCAGACGACGTAGACGCTCCCGTCTTTCGCAGACGCGGCGACGGACGGTTCGGCCGCGTCCGTTCCTTCCGGCGAGACGCGCACGGCTTGCGACGTGTTCGCGTCCTGCGCCGTCGTCGTTATCGCTGCTGACTGAGCCGTCGGCGCGTGTCGCACTTCTTGCGTTGCGCGGTCTTGATGCGTTGCGTGGTCGCGGTGCGTCGCCGCGTTCGCGCCGACGACTTGTGCCTCAGTGGCGGCGAGCGTCGTGTTGAGCAACAAGATGGTGGTGAGAAATAAGCGTTTCATAAATACCTCTGAAGTTCGTTCCGGTCGGTGAGCGACGGCTTTTAAAAGTTGAGCCGCAGGCCGAACTGTAACTGGCGCGGGTCGGCGGCGGCGTTCGGTGCGCCGAACCCTGCGCGCGGCGTCTGTCCCGTGCCGAACGTGTTGTTCGGCAGTTGCAGGTTGGCGCGGTTGAGGACGTTGAAGCCTTCGGCCAGAGCTTCGAGGCGCACGCGCTCGGTGAGCGCGAACCGGCGGCTCAGGCGCAAGTCGAGCGACGCGAAATCGAAGCTGCGCCCGGTGTTGCGGCCAACTCCGGCGGGGCGGTCGTTGGCGTTCGTGTCGTTGTTGCGATCCGTGCCCGTCTGGATGTTGAAGGGCAAGGCCGACGCGTAGGTGAAAATATAACTCAACTGAAACCCTTTGGCCGCACGCCGCCAGACGGACGCGCCGCCCGTCGCCGCAGATGACGACGGCGGCGCATCGAGCGAGCCGCTGAGCGTCAAGCGATGTCTTTGGTCGTTGTCGGAGAGCGCGCGTTCGTCGCGCAGGTTGAAGTTGTCCTGCGGCGTGGAGAAGAAGAAGTTGCCCGCCGTGTCAATCGCTTTCGAGAGCGTGTAGGAGAGGCGGAAGGAGAGGCCGCGGCGCGCGGCGCGACGATTGAGCGAGACGGTCAGCGCGTCGTAGACGGACTCGCCGGAACTCTCGAAGCGCGAGACGTTGGCGAAGCGCGCATCGGGGCGGCCGAGGTTCGCGTCGCCGCGCGCGAGTGCTTCGGCGGCCGTCAGCGTCGGCACGTTGACGTTGCGCGAGAGGACGAGATGCCGCCCGCGCAGGTGCAGGTAGCCGACGGCGAGCGAAGTGTCGTGCGACAACTCGCGTTCGAGTTGAAGGCTGGCCTGCCCGCTGTAGCTGTTCTCGATCTTCGGATCGATCGTGGTGACGGCGGTGAGGAGTCCGGCCGGGAACGCGTCGAGCGTCGAGGGGAACACGGGCGCGCCCGCCTGCCCGAACGAGAGCACGGCGACGCGATACTTCGCGCCGTCGCGTTGCAGCGCGTTCGAGGTGGCGCGCAACGGCAAGCGGTCGAAGTAGAGGCCGACGCTCGCGCGCAGGACGGTGCGGCGGCTGTCGCCGGGCGCGTAGGCGACGCCTAAGCGCGGCGCGAAGTTATTGGCGTCCGTCTCGATGGGCGCGGGGAGAAATTGCGCGTCGTAGCGGAGTCCGGCATTGACGGTCAAGGCTTCGCTCGCGCGCCACTCGTCCTGCACGAAGAGGCCGAGGTTCGGGTTCGACTGAAACTGCGTGGGCGCGCCGAACGCCTGCTGGTAAGTGATGTATCGCCCCGCCTGAAAATTCGCGAGCGAGGAGAAGGTATAGACGCCTGCGAGCGCGCCGGGAAAGAGCACGTCCACGCGGTTGAGCAAAAACTGCCCGCCCGCTTTTAAGGTGTGCGCGCCGCGTTGCGTGGTGAAAGCGTCGGTCGCCTCGAACACGTCGAGCGCGCGCGCGAGCGGCGAGAAGGTGGCCGTGCCGAAACTGGCGACGCCCGCGATGTTGACGGCCGGAGCGTCCGTCTGATCGTTCGTGGGCGCGTCGAGACGGCTGCGCGTGAACTGGAAGCGCGCCTCGTTGAGCGCTCCCGCCGAGAGCGTGGCGACGTGGCCGACGGCGACGTTCCAGTCGCGGTTGTCAAGCGCGCTCCCGCGACTCACGTCGTTCAAACCGCCGACGTTGCGCGCGTTCATGCTCTTGACTTGATAGAGACTGTAGCGCGCCGTGAGTCGCTGCGTGTTCGTCAACTCGTGGTCGAGCCGGCCGAAGATGTTCGTCGAGTCGAGACCGCCGGGAAAGATTCCGGTCTGGATGCGCGCGCCCGAATAACTGATCGCGTCGAGACGCGCGTTGACGGCCGCGGCGTTCGCGGGCGTGATGGTGATGACTCCGGCGTCGTTGCGCCGTGTCTGCTCGAAGTTGGCGAAGAAGAAGGTGCGGTTGCGCCGGACGGGGCCGCCGAAGCTTGCGCCGTACTGCGCCTGCGTGAGCGGGTCGCGCGTGCGCGCGAGCGGGTTGCGCGCGTCGAAGCGTTGGTTGCGCGCGAAGCCGTAGAGGCGTCCGCTGAAATCGTTCGTGCCGGAACGCGTGATGATGTTGACGACGCCGCCAGACGCGCGCCCGAACTCCGTCATCCCGCCCGACGTGACGACCTGAAACTCGCGCACCACTTCCTGACTGTAGAACGTCCCGGCGAGGTCGGCCGCGTCGTCGTTGGCCGAGAGGCCGTCGAGTATGAAAGTGTTGTTGAGGTTGCGCTGCCCGGCGACGGACAGCCCCGTGCCGGGGACGGCGGAAGTTTCGGCGAAGCGTTGGTTCGCGCCGGTGTTCGTGCGCGAGACGCCGGGGACTAAGAGCGCGAGGTCGAGATAGTTGCGGCCGTTCAAAGGCAGCGTGTCCGTGTCGCGCGAAAGGATCGTGTCGGCGATCTGCGTGCGTACCGTTTCGACGACGGGCACGTCCGATTCAGACACGCTGACGCTCTCTGCAACTTCCGCCACCGTCAGACGCAAAGGCGCGTCGAGCGCTTGGCCTATCGTGAGCGTCAGGCGACGACGCACAGTCGCAAAGCCCGCGTGCTCGGCCGTCAGTTGATAGTTGCCGACGGGCAGGTAGGGGAAACGGTAGCGACCTGTCTCGTCGCTCGCTGTCGTCTGTTGCCGCCCGGTGTCGAGATTAATGACGACGACGTTCGCGTCGCTCAACGCCGCGCCGCGTTCGTCTTCCACGCGCCCGCCGAGCGTCGCCGAAGTCATCGCCTGCTGCGCCCACGCGCCCGGCACGTTTGAGAGACAGAGTAGGAGGACGAGAACAAAGAATGTGCGGCGACAGTAGCAGCGGCAACGGCCGACACCTCGCCCGCGCGGACGCCGGGGAGCGACCGCCCGCAAACTAATTTTGCCGGATAACATAAGAACTTCCTTTGAGCCAATTGCGCTCGACGCCCGACAGGGTACGGTCGAAGCGGCCGACGCCGTTTGCGCGGCGTGCGAACGAACCGCGTCGTCGCCCCGAAAGGTTTCCGGGCGGCGCAGGAGGCCGGGACACGCCGTTCGACTCACCCGGCCACGAACGCCAAAGCGCGACGCGCGTCGAATAGACGTGGCCGCCGAAGCCGCACGAACGGGGCAGAGCCTCCGGCGCGAGACGGCGGCGGGTGAGTTTTAAATTTAAGTTGGAGTCGGGTTAAGGCGCGGCGGGCGGCGCGCGGGGCGGCGCGAGCCTGCGTCCGTCGGACGAGGTGCGCGGGAGGTTGGAGAAGTGTCTGAGCGCGGCGAAGCGCGTGGGCGGTCGCGGCCGACGCGCCTGTGCGAGCGCGTCGGCGGCGCGCGGGCGCACGTTGTTGCCGAAACCGCTCGCCGCCGTCCCGCAATCCGAAGGGCACGGGTTCGCAATCGAAGCGTGCGCTGCGGCGGCGACGCTCCTTCGGCTACGACTATTACCACCCGGCTGATCAACTTTCGTCCCGTGCGCGTCGGACGCGTGCGTCTTCGTGACCTCCGTCGTCGTATCCGTCTCCGTGGCCTCGGCCGCGCGCGACGCATGATGCGTTTCCGTGGTCTCGGCCGCGTGCGTCTGTGGCGTATGCGACGCGTGATGCGTTTCCGTGGCGTGCGCCGCGAAGAGAGTTTCCGCGTGGTGCGTCTCCGCGTGATGCGTCTCTTTTTGGACGGAGTGCGAATTGTGCGACGCCTGCTGCTGCGCGTGCGATACGTGACCGTCGTGTGCGTGGTCGTCGGCAGTTTGATGAGTAGAAGCGGCGGCGTGATGATCGCCCGCGTGCGTGCCGTCGCCGTCGTGCGAGGCGGCGCGACCGGGCAGTTTGACGTGGCAGGAGACGCTGGCGCAATCGCCCGCCGCGTGTGGCGGCTTGCCCACGCAACACGACATCGAGCAACCGGACGCGCCCGCAAAGGAGGCCAGCGATCCCTGCGGCGCGCTCACAGACAACAGCGCGACGACGAGCGTCAACGCCGCGATGATGCGCGCGACGTGTGCTGCTGTGGTCTGTGCCCTGAACTGCGAGGGACGCACCGGAAAACCTCTTGTGACTAATCTTTAGATGGGATAAGTGGCGTGAAGGATTCTGACACTAAACAGGCGCGGCCGCAAGAACGCAAGGGTGGCTCAAAACCCCCCACATTTCAAACTCGCCTCCTGAAAGTTTAAGGAAGCGGGTTTGAACTTTCAGGAGGCGAGTTTGAATTTCAGGGAGCGAGTTTGAATTTCAGGAGACGAGTTTAAACTTTAAGGAAGTCGGTTGAAAGTTTAAGGAAACCCGTTGAAATATTAAGGAAACGGGTTGAAAGTTTAAGGAGACCGGTTGAAAGATTCAGGAGACGAGTTGAAATGTTCAGGAGGCTGGTTGAAATATTAAGGAGACGGGTTTGAACTTTAAGGAAGCGGGTTGAAATGTTCAGGAGACGGGTTTGAATTATCAACGCGCGTGCTGAAACTTCAAGAAAGGCGGCCGACACTTCAAACGCGCCCGCCTGACAGGGAAACCGCGCCGCCCAAGCCCCACGCGCCTTGTTTGAAGTTGACTGCGCCGCGCCTCCACTAGCTTTGAAAACTCACAACCTCGACTCCGGCGGACGTTCGCGCCCGCCCGCGTCCGCGCGCAAGGCGCGTATGAGCCGTTCAAACTCCGTCTCAAACTTGCTGTTGTCCGTCTCCCACCCCGTAAAATCCGCCGCCAGCCGCGCTCTGATCTGCGTCGCCTTCCCGCTCTTGAACTCCTCGCTCAACAGGTGGCCGTCCAGATTCAAAGGAATCAACGCCAGCGTCTTCTCGCCGCGCTGCCGCATCAAGCTCTGCTCCTTCGAGAAAGCCGTCTCGATCTCGTTATCCACCCACCAACTCGACAGCGAATCCTTCGAGCAACACAGCAGCACCTTATCCCACAGCCTGATGCCCCGATCCACCGACGCATAAATATCATCCCCCGGCAACACCTGATGCTCGTCCAGCCAACACCGAATCCCCCGCCCCTGCAACGCATCATGCAACCGCCGCGCGAAGGATTTATCTTCGTGGCTGTAACTAATGAAGCATGAATAAAATTGAATGGGTTGTACGCCTGCAACTAGTGAGGGCATGTGAGTAATGAAATCTTCCGGCACACCGCAGCCGCGTAGAAAGACTCCGGGGATATTGCCCTTGGAACGGTAGATAGTATCAACACCAATTGAAGAAGGCCCACGATGTATGATGGCATCAATCTGTTTTGCTACGCTAAGATCAGTATTACTAAACCTGAGATGACTGATTTCAGTCGCGCTGAAGTTTGCATTACTTAGATTTGTAGAATCAAAATCAGAATTATTTATTGTTGCCTTTTTGAAACATGAACCACTTAAATTGCTAAACGAAAATATTACAGAACTGATGTCGGCGTGAGTAAAGTTCGCTCCACTTAGCTCGCCAGCCAAGAAAGTTAAATCAACGAGTTGCGCTTGAGTAAAATTTGCCGATTTGAAATTACTAGCAAAGAGACTTGCCCTACTCAGAATAGCATTTGTTAAATTTGCCCCTCTTAAATCTACTTCTCTAAAGTTTACGCCCTCCAAATTCATTTCTCTAAGGTTTGCACCTCTAAGGTTAGGGATAATTTCAAGATCACGCGACATCCACTCATTCCATGTCTCCACCCCTTGCATTAAAATTTTCAGATGTTCCCTGTTTGCCATAGTCAGTAGCCTCCTGCCGTTAAATATACACCTCTGGAAATAATCTGTTGCGGGGAAAACAATCTCGATGCGTTGTTGCGTCGGAGTGCGTTCGCGGCTTGGCAAAGGGGTGCGGGTGCGGATAGTCTTAGGGGTTAGAAATCCCGCATTTACATCTTCCGTTGTGAGGAGAACGAACGCCCGTGGCTGTCATTTATCCTTTCCGCGCGTTGCGCCCGCCCGTCGAGCGTGTCGAGCAGGTGGCGAGTGTGCCGTATGACGTGGTGAACACAGAGGAGGCGCGCGCGCTCGCCGCCGATAATCCTTTGAGCCTCTTGCACGTCACCCGCCCCGAAATTGATCTGCCCGCGGGCACGAACATTTACAGCGAGGAAGTCTACGCGCGCGCCGCCGAGAATCTTCGCCAACTCATCGAGACGTGCCCTCTGGAGACGGAAGGCGAGCCGAGCCTCTACCTGTATCGTCTCGTGATGGGCGAGCACGAGCAGATCGGCGTCGCCGCGTGCTGCGCGGTTGACGAGTACGACCGGGACTTGATCCGCAAGCACGAGCGCACGCGCCCCGACAAAGAGGACGACCGCACGCGCCACATGCTGTCTTTGCGCGCGCAGACGGGCGTCGTCTTTTTAACTTACCGCGCCGACCGACGCATTGACGCGCTCGTCGCCGCAGTCGTCTCTGCGGGCGAACCGCTCTACGATTTCACCGCGCCGGATCGCATCCGTCACACGGTCTGGCGCGCGCCCGCGCCCGACGCGCTCGTGCGCGCCTTCGGCGAAGTGCCTCTGCTCTACATCGCCGACGGGCATCACCGCGCGGCCAGCGCGAGCCGCGCACGCGCCACCCTGCGCGAAGCGAATCCGGGGCACACGGGCGAAGAGGAGTACAACCGTTTCCTCACAGTCATCTTCCCGTCCGACCAGATGCAGATACTACCTTACAACCGCGTCGTGAAAGATCTGCACGGCATGTCGCCCGAAGATTTTCTCGCGGCGGTCGAAGGGAAGTTTCGCGTTGAAGAGGGCACGTCGGCCACGCCCGCGCGCGGGCAGTTCGGCATGTATCTCAAGCAGCGTTGGTACAACCTGACGCCGCTCGATGCGTCGCAGGCGCAGACGGACGATCCGACCACCTCGCTCGACGTGAGCGTCTTGCAAGACTACTTGCTCGACCCCATCCTCGGCATCAAGGACGTGCGGACGGACAAGCGCATTGATTTCGTCGGCGGCATACGGGGCACGTCGGAACTCGAAAAACTCGTCAACGAGGGGCGCGCGGCCGTCGCCTTCTCGCTCTCGCCGACGACCATCGAAGATTTGCTCACGGTCTCGGACGCCAACGGCATCATGCCGCCCAAGTCCACCTGGTTCGAGCCGAAGCTGCGCGACGGTTTGTTGATTCACCAAATTTAAGACGCGGCGCGCGTGCGCGTCGCACGGGTCGCGCCCGACGTTTCGAGGAGTCGCTTGAGAGTCGAATTGAAAATGAGAAAGCAAACGTTAAAGTTCACTTTGTTGACCCTGTTGCTCTGCGTCCTCTGCGTTCACGTTGCGGCGCAAGGCGACGAGAAGCCCAAGCCTTACGCCGTCGAGCACAACGAGTTGAAACTGGCCGACCCGGTCGTCTTCGCCGACGGCAGCGATAAGTTGTCGCCGGAGGCGGAGCGCGCCCTCGCAGTGGTCAGAGATTTTCTGAACGAAAAAACTTACATCACGCTGTTGCGCGTCGAAGGCCACACGGACGCGGGCGGCGGCGACGGCGACGACGCAACCGCCGGTCAGCGAATCAGCGAGCGGCGCGCGCTGGCCGTCGCGCGCTGGCTCGTCGAGCAAGGCGTGGACTGCAAGCGCGTGCTGCCGGTCGGCTTTGGCGCGACGAAGCCCGTCGCCCCGAACGACACGGCGGAGAACCGCGCGAAGAATCGTCGCCTCGCGTTCGCGTTCGCCTCTCTGCGCGGTCGGCTCATCGGCGGGCAACCCGCGGACGGCGGCGGGCGAAGCGCGGGTGACCCGTGCCAAAAGTAAACGCGAACGATCAAGCGGTGGCCGCGTTGAGTTGGACATAACGATCAACGGCGACGGAGACGGACGGAAGGAGTGTTGAACTGATGCGTGTGCTAATCGCCGATAAATTCGAGCAGTCGGGGCGCGACGGGCTGGAGGCCGCGGGCTGCGACTATTCCTACCAGCCGGACGTGAAGGATGACACCCTCGTCGAAGCGATCAGGGCTTACGCGCCGGACGCGCTCGTCGTGCGTTCGACGAAGGTGTCGGAAGCGATGCTCGACGCGGGCGCGTTGAAGTTAGTCGTGCGCGCGGGCGCGGGCTACAACACGATTGACGTGGCGGCGGCCTCGCGTCGCGGCATCTACGTCTCGAACTGTCCGGGCAAAAATTCCATCGCCGTCGCGGAGTTGGCCTTCGCGTTAATCCTCGCGCTCGACCGGCGCGTCGCCGATAACGTCATCAGCTTGCGGCAGGGGCAGTGGAACAAGAAGGAGTTTTCCAAGGCGCGCGGACTCTACGGGCGCACGCTCGGCCTCGTCGGCACGGGGCAGATCGGGCAAGAGGTGATCAAACGCGCGCAGGCGTTCGGGATGCCGGTCGTGGCTTGGAGTCGTAGTTTGACGGAGGCGCGTGCGGAGGAGTTAGGGATAGAGCGCAAGGAGAGTCCGGCGGACGTGGCACGCGCTGCGGACATCGTGAGCATCCACGTCGCTTTGAAGCCGGACACGCGCGGCTTTCTCGGCGCGGACTTCTTCGCAGCCATGCGCGAGGGCGCGTACTTCATCAACACCGCGCGCGGCGAGGTCGTGGATCAAGCCGCGCTCGTCGCGGCGATGCGCGCGCGGGGCTTGCGCGCGGGACTCGACGTGTTCGCCGCTGAGCCGACGAGTGCGACGGGCGAGTTCACCGACGAGATCGCGAAGGAAGCGAACCTCTACGGCACGCACCACATCGGCGCTTCGACCGATCAAGCGCAGGAGGCTATCGCCGCCGAAACCGTGCGCATCATCCGCGCGTTCAAGGAGACGGGGAAAGTCCCGAACGTCGTCAACCTCGCGGCGCGCACGCCCGCGACGCACTTGCTCGTCGTGCGTCACCGCGACCGCCCCGGCGTCCTCGCTCAAGTCTTAAACGCGATCCGCGAGGCGCACATCAACGTGCAGGAGATGGAGAACATCGTCTTCGAGGGCGCGGAGGCCGCCGTCGCGCGCATCAACCTCGAAGCCGCGCCCCCCGCCGCCACGTTGGAAAAGTTGCGCGCCGACAACGCCGACATCATCGAACTCGATCTGCTCGAATTGGTAAAGCAGTGACAAATGCAGTGACAAGTGACAAGTGACGAGTGACAAGTTGAAACAGAAAACTTAGTCTTTAAACTTGCTCTTCAAACTTGTCTTGATTCCGGCTCGTCACTTGTCACTTGTCACTCGTCACTGATTTCTTATGAAAGCAACTCTCATCACGGGCGCGTCGAGCGGGATCGGCGAGGTGTTCGCGCGGCGGCTGGCGGCGCGCGGCGAGAACGTCGTGCTGGTGGCGCGCTCGGAGGAGAAGTTGAACGCCTTGTGCAACGAGTTGGGGCGGGCGCATGCTAACGTCACCTGCCAGACAATCGCGCTCGACTTGTCGGAGGCGGACGCGCCGCGCCGTTTGTTCGAGGAGACGGAGCGGCGCGGGTTGGAAGTTGACACGCTCGTCAACAACGCGGGCTTCGGTTCGATGGGCGATTTCCTCTCGCTCGACGTGGGGCGCGAGTTGAACATGATTGACTTGAACGTGAAGTCGCTCGTCGAACTCACCTATCTCTATCTCGCGCCGATGCGGAAAAGGCGGCGCGGCAATATCATCAACGTCGCCTCGACCGCAGCCTTCCAGCCCGTGCCCTACATGGCGACCTACGCGGCGAGCAAAGCCTTCGTGCTCTCGTTCACCGAGGCGTTGTGGGACGAGAACCGCGCCTACAACATACGCGTGTTGGCGCTCTGCCCCGGCGCGACGGAGACCAATTTTTTCAACGCGGCCGGGGTGAAGAAGCCGCCCTTTCGCGTCGCCGAGACGGCAGAAGACGTGGTTGACACAGCCCTGCGTGGACTCGAAGGGGGCAAAGGCCATATCATCTCCGGCTGGCTCAACTACGCGCAGACGCAGGCCGAACGTCTCGTGCCGCGCTCGCTCGTCACGCGCATCGCGGGCAAGGGCATGCGTTCGGGTTTGAAGATCAAGACCGACTAAGTTCGTTTCAGCTAACTTCATTTCAGGAAGAGAAACATGACAGAGAGAATCTACAACTTCAGCGCGGGGCCGGCGGTGCTCCCCGTGCCCGTCCTCGAAGAAGCGCAGCGCGACATGCTCGCGCTCCCCGGCGTCGGCATGTCCGTGATGGAGATCAGCCACCGCTCGAAAACTTTCGACGAGATCATCGGCGGGGCTGAGCAAGGCTTGCGCGAGTTGATGGGTATCCCTGACACCTACAAGGTGCTCTTCTTGCAGGGCGGCGCGAGTTTGCAGTTCTCGATGATCCCTTTGAACCTGCTCGCGGAAGGCCAGACGGCCGACTACATCATCACGGGCAGTTGGGGCAAGAAGGCACTCAAAGAGGCGAAGCGCGTCGGCAACGTCAACGTCGCCGCCAACACAGAGGACAGCCGCTACTCGCGCACGCCCGAACAGCACGAACTGAAACTCACGCCGGGCGCGGCTTACGTTCATCTCACTTCGAACGAGACGATTGAGGGCGTCGAGTGGAAAGACCTGCCCCAAGTGGACGACGTGCCGCTCATCTCCGACGCTTCGTCGAACATCCTCTCGCGCGTCGAGCCGGTGGAAAAGTATGCGATGATCTACGCGGGCGCGCAGAAGAACATGGGGCCTTCCGGCCTCACGCTCGTCATCGTCCGCGACGACCTGCTCGCGCGCATCACCGACGGCCTTCACACGATGCTCGACTACCGCACGCACGTCGAAAACGGGTCGCTTTACAACACGCCGAACACCTGGGGCATCTACATCCTCAACCTCGTCTGCAAGTGGCTCAAGGGCAAAGGCGGTCTCAGTGGGATGCAGCGCGAGAACGAGGCGAAGGCCAAACTGCTCTACGATGCGATTGACGCGACCGACTTTTACCGCGGCCACGCCGCGCCCGAATCGCGCTCGCTGATGAACGTCACGTTTCGTCTGCCGTCGGAGGATTTGGAGAAGCAGTTCGTCAAAGAGGCGACCGCCGCCCAACTCGACGGCCTCAAAGGCCACCGCTCCGTCGGCGGCCTGCGCGCCTCCATCTACAACGCCTTCCCGCGCGAGGGCGTCGAAGCACTGGTCGAATTTATGAAGGAGTTCGAGCGGAAGAACGGCTAACTTTAAAAGTATGAAGAAACTATTCCCCCTCTTGATTCTCACGATGATCTGCGCCGCGCTCGCCGCGTCGCTCTCGGCAACGCAGACGACGAAGTTGAGCGCGACAGCGACGCCGCAGGCGGACGACAAGGTGACGCTCGCCGCCGAGAAGCGTCTGCGCAACGTGCGGCAGTTGACGTTTGGCGGCGAGAACGCCGAGGCGTATTTCAGCGGCGACGGCAAACAACTCATCTTCCAGTCGAAGCGCGACGGGCGCGGCTGCGATCAGATCTACACGATGCGCGCCGACGGCTCGGACGTGCGCATGGTCTCGACGGGCAAGGGGCGCACCACCTGCTCCTACATCTTCCCGAAGAACCCGAAGCGCATCCTTTACGCCTCGACGCACATCGCGTCGCCCGACTGCCCGCCCAACCCAGATTTCTCGAAGGGCTACGTCTGGGCGATCTATCCTTCGTATGACATCTTCACCGCCGACGCCAACGGCTCGAACGCGCGTGCTTTAACGAACACGCCCGGCTACGACGCCGAGGCCACCATCTCGCCCGACGGCAAGCGGATCATCTTCACCTCGATGCGCGACGGCGACCTCGACCTCTACACGATGGACACGACGGGGCGCAACGTCCGTCGTCTGACGACCGCACTCGGCTACGATGGCGGCGCGTTCTTCTCCGCCGACAGCAAGCAGATCGTCTATCGCTCCTACCACCCGCAGACGCCCGAACAAATCGCGCGCTACAAGCAGAAGCTCGCGGAGAACTTGATCGAGCCGACCGTCTTCGAGGTCTGGGTGATGAACGCCGACGGCACGAACAAGCGGCAGGTGACCAAACTCGGCGCGGCCAGTTTCGCGCCCTACTTCTTCCCCGACGCGCGGCGCATCATCTTCGCCTCGAACGTCAACGATCCCAAGCGGCGCAACTTCGATCTCTACGCCATCAACACGGACGGCACGAACCTTGAGCGCATCACCTACGAAGAGACCTTCGACGGCTTCCCGATGTTCACGCCCGACGGCAAGCGGCTCGTCTTCGCCTCGAACCGCAACGCCAAGACGCGCGGCGACACGAACATTTTTATTGCGGACTGGGTGGAGTAAAGATTCGTCCGTGGTCAGTCGTCCGTGGTGAGTTGTTTTGCGCCGCCCGATCTCGAACAATTCATTTGTTGCTTGACGCCGGTCGGGCGCAGGCAACGAACCATGGACAACTGACTATTGACGACTGACAGGTTTTAAAATTATGAGACATAAAATTCTTTCACTGTTGCTCGTCGCCGTGATGGCGGCGGGCGCGTTCGCGCAGCAGCAGCAGAACGGCGCGGGGTCGAACGTTGTAAGCCTGGAGCGTTTGCGCGCGCACGTAGAGTATCTGGCCTCGGACAAGTTGGACGGGCGGCGCACGGGGACAGTGGGCGCGACCGAGGCGGCGCAGTACATCGCGGGGGAGTTTAAACGTTATGGCCTCGGCGGGGGCGTCGCCGCGCCGGTGGGCACGAAGGAGCGCGCGAACGCCTACTTGCAAGCGTTTCCATACGTCGCGGGCGTCGAACTCGGCAAGGCGAACGCGATGACGTTCACGCCGCGCGCGAACGAGGAGGCGGCGCGGGCGCACGCCGCCGCGGGGGCGTCGTCACCGGCCGCGCTCGACCTGCGCGTGGGCGAGGACTGGATGCCGCTCGCGTGGAGCGCGAACGC
>JAVEDE010000064.1 GCA_030841105.1 Pyrinomonadaceae bacterium | reverse complement strand
TCTTCGGGTTGTGCTTGGCTAAGACCTTCGTGATGGCCGCCGTCAACGTCGTCTTCCCGTGGTCTACGTGCCCGATGGTGCCAATATTGACGTGCGGCTTCGACCGGTCAAACTTCTCCTTGCTCATCTTTTTCTCTCGCTCCTACAAATTAGATTTGTCAGTTTGTCTGTTGGGTCGCCGCGCCTGTCATTCAGCGAGAGACGCGACCCGTTTATGGTCTTGCTCAAACTTATTTCGCGACGCCCTGCACCTTCGCGATCACTTCCTCGGCGACGTTCTTCGGAGCTTGATCGTAACGCTCGAAGTGCATCGTGGAAGTGGCGCGTCCCTGCGTGGACGAGCGAAGGTCGGTCGTGTAGCCGAACATCTCCGAGAGCGGGACGAAGGCCGTGATGACCTGCACGCCGCCCGTGCGCGGTTCCATCTTCTCGATCTGGCCGCGCCGACGGTTCAAGTCGCCGTTGACCGCGCCCATGTAGTCTTCCGGCGTCACCACCTCGATGCGCATGATCGGTTCGAGCAGCACCGGCTTGGCCTTGCGCACCGCGTCCTTGAACGCGAGCGAGCCTGCGATGTGGAACGAACGCTCGTCGGAGTCAACTTCGTGATACGAACCGAAGACGAGCCGCACGCGGATGTCAACCAACTCGTAGCCCGCGAGGAAACCGCGGCGCAGCGCATCGCGGATGCCTTCTTCGGTCGGCTTGATGAACTCGCGCGGAATGACGCCGCCCGTGATCTTGTTCTCGAAGACGAAGCCTTCGCCCGGTGCGGGTTCGATCTCGATCTCGACGTGGCCGAACTGGCCGCGGCCGCCCGTCTGCCGTTTGTAAACTTCTTTGCCGGGCGCGGCGGCGGTGATCGTCTCGCGATACGCGACCTGCGGCTTGCCGACGTTGGCCTCGACGCCGAACTCGCGCTTCATGCGATCCACGATGATCTCAAGGTGGAGTTCGCCCATTCCGGCGATGATCGTCTGGCCGGTCTCTTGATCGGTCGAGACGTTGAACGAGGGGTCTTCCTGCGCGAGACGCGAAAGCGCTGTGCCGAGTTTGTCCTGATCGGCGCGCGTCTTCGGTTCGACGGCGACGCGGATGACGGGTGCGGGGAAGTCCATCGCTTCGAGGATGATCGGGCGGTTCTCGTCGCACACGGTGTCGCCGGTCGTCACCTGCTTCATGCCGCCGATGGCGATGATCTCGCCGGCCGATGCTTCGTCAATGTCTTCGCGCTTGTTGGCGTGCATGCGGAGCAGACGCCCGACGCGCTCTTTCGTGCCCTTGACCGAGTTGTAGGCGTAAGAGCCGCCCTTGATCGTGCCGGAATAGATGCGTACGAACGAGAGTTGGCCGAGGTGTTTGTCGGCCATGATCTTGAAGACTAGACCGGCGAAAGGCGCAGTCTCGTCGGCCGGGCGCGGCTCTTCTTCGCCGGTTCTGGGGTTCGTTCCCTTGATGGCCTCGATGTCGAGCGGCGACGGGAGGAAGTCAACCACCGCGTCGAGAAGCGTCTGTACGCCCTTGTTCTTGAAGGCCGAGCCGGTCACAACGGGCACGATCTTGATCTCAATCGTTCCTTTGCGGAGGGCGGCGCGCAGTTCGTCTTCGCTAATCTCTTCGCCTTCCAAAAACTTGTTCGTCAACTCGTCGTCAATGCTCGCGATAGACTCGATCATCTTTTCGCGCGCGGCTTCGGCTTCCGCCTGCATGTCTGCGGGAATATCTTCAATCGCGTATTCCGCGCCCTTCGTCTCGTCGTTCCACAACAGCGCCTTCATCTTGATGAGATCAATGACGCCTTTGAACTGATCTTCCGTGCCGATGGGAATCTGGATAGCGACGGGGTTCGCGCCGAGACGCGTGATGATGGAATCGAAGGAGCGTTGAAAACTCGCGCCCGCGCGATCGAGCTTGTTGATGAAGCAGATGCGGGGCACGCCGTACTTGTCGGCCTGACGCCAGACGGTCTCCGACTGCGGCTCGACGCCCGCCACGCCGTCGAACACGGCGACCGCGCCGTCAAGGACGCGCAGAGAGCGTTCGACTTCCATCGTGAAGTCAACGTGTCCCGGCGTGTCAATGATATTGATGCGGTGCTCGACGTTGTTGCGCTTCCAGAAACAGGTCGTCGCGGCGCTGGTGATGGTGATGCCGCGCTCCTGCTCCTGCTCCATCCAGTCCATCGTCGCCGTGCCCTCGTGCACCTCGCCGATCTTGTGCGAGACGCCCGTGTAGAACAACACGCGCTCGGTGGTCGTGGTCTTCCCGGCATCAATGTGCGCCATGATGCCGATGTTGCGAAATTTGCTGAGGTCTTGCTTTGCCATAACTTTTAAGTGACAAGTGACGGGTGACAAGTGATGAGTTAAGCAGGCTGTGCTGGTCACTCGTCACTTGCCACTTGTCACCGGGTTCTTACCACTTGTAATGCGCGAAGGCCTTATTGGCTTCCGCCATGCGATGCACGTCGTCTTTTTTCTTGACGGCGTTGCCGCGATTGTTCGCCGCGTCGAGCAATTCGCCCGTCAGGCGGTCAATCATCGTCTTCTCGCCGCGCGAGCGCGCCGCGCCCACGATCCAGCGGATGGCGAGCGAGCCGCGCCGCTCCTGCGGCACTTCGAGCGGCACTTGATACGTCGAACCGCCGACGCGCCGCGACTTGACTTCGACCTGCGGCCGCACGTTGTCAATCGCGCGCTTGAACGCCTTCAACGGGTCTTCGCCCACCTTCTCGCCGACCTGAAGCAACGCGTTGTAAAAAATCTTCTCCGCGTTCGACTTCTTGCCGCCCTCCATCAAACCGTTGATGAACTTCGTGACCAGCGGGCTGTTATAGACCGGGTCGGGCATCACATCGCGTCTGTCTACGACTCTTCTTCTTGGCATAACTGTTTAGCCTTCAACTCCTGAAACTATTTCTTGCCCTTCGCGCCGCCCTTAGCACCTGCGCCTGCCGCCGCGCCGCCCTTCGGACGTTTCGCGCCGTACTTGGAGCGTCCCTGCTTGCGGTCGGCTACGCCGACCGAATCGAGCGTGCCGCGGATGACGTGGTAACGCACGCCCGGCAAATCCTTCACGCGGCCGCCACGGATGAGCACTATCGAGTGCTCCTGCAAGTTGTGGCCGACGCCGGGGATGTAAGTCGTCACCTCGATCCCGTTGGTCAGGCGAACGCGCGCCACCTTGCGGAGCGCGGAGTTCGGTTTCTTCGGGGTCTGCGTGTAGACGCGCGTGCAGACGCCGCGCCTCTGCGGCGACGATTGCAGCGCGGGGCTGGCCGTTTTGTACTTAACTTCCTGACGGCCTTTGCGAACAAGTTGGTTGATAGTCGGCACTGCTGTATTCCGTCCTTCTTCGTCTCGTCGAAGTAGCGAAGTAACTCAAAGCGCAAAAGACTCCGAATCCTGCCTCTAACCGGAACTCGTCCGGCAGTCAGCGCAAGAAGCGGTTGGCCTCTGTTGAATTAACTTAAAGCGGGATGTTCCGTGCTGCGTCTCGCGTTCGAGGGAGACGGGTGTGGATCATGGCTTCCCCGTGAGCCAAAATGTTTCTCTGTGGCGTCGCCTATCCCGAAGGAAAGGAGTGAGACGCTAAGTAAAACCGCGCCATTTTCGCGTGCTGCGCGCTGGAATCCGCTGGCGGTCATAACTTGCCTGACCGGCGGCGCGCGAGCATTTACGCCACAATAATTATCAAGCGACCGCCCCTAAAACAGACAGCCGGGCAACGCCTCCACACCGACAGAACCTACTGAGCGTTGCACACTTGGGAAATGGACTGTAGTCCAAACGAGAGATTGTACGGATCGCCCTACAATCTGTCAAGTTGCCGACAGAGGTCACGAGAGACCCTCCTTTAGGTGGGAATCACGCGCCAAAATTGACCTGCATGGCGAGCCGCCGGGCGACGGACTATTTTCCGCACATATGTAAATTTTCATATGCCGAAATGAATTAATCATTGACTTTTGCGGCTTTTGCTAATAGTCTGCCCGCGCTTCACCATTTCTTGACGATTCCCGGCCTCGTCATTCTCGCCAGTTAGAACGCCCCAGAATCGTCAGCGACAGCTTCTGTCGCCAACGGAAATTGTCCAGCACCGCACCGGCGGACGAACCCTCGCGCAGAGCAACATCACCGACAAGCGGTTGAACCAGAGGTCGAAGGGAACCTTGGATCGGGTTCGGGCCACACAGCCCGCCCCCGTCCTTCACCATTTAATTCACCAACTCAGCATCACCCGCGCCAGAGCCGAAGACTGTCCCGCAACGTCTTCCGGTCTGCGTGACCTCGCTTTTAAGTCTCTGTCTGCTCCGGCCTGCCGTTTCACCCGGCGGGTCAAACTCAAAACGCGCAAGACCCCGGAGGTAATCCGTACCCCTCGCCGCAACCAACCTCATTTCTGTTGGCCGCGCCGTAGTCCCACCCCAATCTTGGAAGGCAGTTTCGTCCAAGTTCACAGAAGGAGGAACGCAGCATGAAATTCGTCAAAGTCGCTGTCCTACTCTTCTTCGCAACGGCGTTTGTTCTCCCAATGGTTTCCACCAATACCGTTCAGAGCCAGACTGCCACCGAAGCCCCCGCCGCATTCGACAACCGTACCAACGGGCACATCCCGCAAGGTACGCCACCGCCGGAGGGTCAAGAACCCGTGCCCGGCACTTTCGTCAACAACCAACTCATCTTCGACGAGATCGAGGTGATCCCCGACGGGCTAGGGCCTGTCTACAACGCGCAGGGCTGCGGCGAGTGCCACCAGAACCCCGTGTCGGGCGGCATCAGCCAGATCACCGAATTGCGCGCAGGGCATCTGGACGGCTTCGGCAACTTCGTTGACGCCCCCGGCGGCTCGCTCATTAACGACCGCGCGATTAACGCCTCCATACAGGAGCGCGTCCCTTCGAGCGCGGAGAACATTCGCACGTTCCGCACCTCGCTCAACATACTCGGCGACGGCTTCATCGAGGCGATAGACAGCAACACCATCGTCGCCATCGCCAACAGCCAACCCAACCAGAGCGGCGGGCAGATTGCGGGGCAAGTCATTCAAGTGCCCGTGCTCGAAGCCAACAACGCCCTGCGCGTCGGTCGTTTCGGCTGGAAGAATCAACACGCCAGCCTCGTCTCCTTTTCCAGCGACGCCTATCTGAACGAGATGGGCATCACCAACCGCTTCGCGCGGACGGAAAACACTTCGCTCGGTCGCTCGGTCGCAGCGTTCGACACCGTGCCCGACAACACGCCGTGCGACAGCAACCCGAGCGTGATTTGCGCGGAAGACCCCGGTGAAGACATCAACGTCTTCGCACAATTCATGCGCGCCACCAAAGCCCCGCCCCGCGACACGGCCGTGGCCGCCACCTCCGACTCGCAGGCCGGGGACATTCTCTTCAACCAGGTCGGCTGCAACATCTGCCACGTCAGGTCTATCACGACCGCCCCGGCGGGAACCGTGATCAACGGCGGCGCGTTCACCGTCACGGCGGCTCTCGGCAGCAAGGTCATTCACCCTTTCAGTGATTTCCTGTTGCACAACGTCGGAACGGGCGACGGCATCGTCCAGAACGGCGGGCAGTCCACCGCCAACAAACTGCGCACCCCGCCGCTCTGGGGCGTGCGCACGCGCGACCGCCTGATGCACGACGGCGAAACCCTCACCCGCACCGAGGCGATCTTGCGCCACGCGGGCGAGGCCACTTTCGTCATCAACAACTTCCGCTCGCTGAGCGCGACGCAACGGAATCAGATCGCCACGTTCCTCAACTCGCTCTAACCGGCACAACGCACCGGCGACTGTGTCCAACCCGGAGAGGCTAGCCAGACGTAGACATCCGGTTAGCCTCTCCGTTTAACCCGCCACCGTGCGTGCAAACAACTCGCACATCAAAATAGTTTGAGTTAACACTGACGCGAAGCAAGAACGCGCGCGTCCGACCGTCCACAGGAATCAGGAAAATGCGTCTCTCACCATTCACACGGAAAACTCTCGCGACTCGACTCTGCCTCTTCGTCACGCTTCTCTCCTGTGCCGCCCTCACGGGTTGCCGGCAGCGCGTCGAACAAACGGCAACGCAAGCGACTGCGCCCCCGCCTCAATCTTCGCAGGCCACGCCCGCGCCGCTTGCTTCCAACTCGCCCCTTGCGGTGACGCCGACGCCGCTTCAAGTCTCCACCGCGCCGCCGCAGCCTTCCGAGATTCAGGGCGCGCTCGCGCGCGTCTATCGAGACGCAGTAGTCGCGGCGGCCGACGCGGGTCGCGGCGTCAACGCGCTCACGGCCGATTTCAACGGCGACGGCTCGGAAGATATCGCCGTCGTCGTCAAACCGAACGCGGCGCAACTCTCCGAGATCAACAGCGAAAACGCGCTCTGGATCGTCGTAGATCCGCAGCGCGTGTCGCCCCCTCAGAAAATCCGCGCTGACGAACAGTTGCCGACGCCCGCGCCCGTCAAAGTCGAAGCGGGCGACACGCTGCTTGCGATCATTCACGGCTACAAGTCTGCGGGATGGCGCAACGCGGACGCGAAGCAAACTTACCTACTCAAGAATGCGGTCGGCGAAGGGATGAAGGCGCAGTCAGTCGGAGCGGCGCGCGCGAATACGGAGAAACGCACGCTTCCCCTGTTGCGCGGCGACTTGATCTGGCAAAAGCTGTCCGGCAAGACGGGCTGCCTCTACTGGACGGGCGCGAAATATGGTTGGCACGACTCGCCGCCCCCGCCGTCGAACGTTAAAAATCCCCCCGCGCACACCGACGCCCGGTAAGCAGCGGCAGCGAGGCATAAACTAAAAGAGCGTGGGCTTTCTTTCGAAAGCCCACGCTCTTTGTTTGTTGTCGTCGTGCGGAAAAGGCCGTCTCTATTCGTCGTCTCCTGACGCCTCGTCCGCGCCGTCGCCCGCACCTGCCGCCACGACCGAAGCTGCGTCGGGGATGGCGGGCGCAGCAGCCTTAACGCCTGCGCTGATGATGTCCGGCAGGTCGTCGAGGCCGCGATCCATGTGCGCGCCTTGATCGGCCGTCTCGTCGCGGTCAACCGTGACGTTGCGGTAGAACTCCATGCCCGTCCCGGCCGGGATGAGGCGACCCATGATGACGTTCTCTTTGAGGCCGCGCAGGTAGTCAATGCGACCCGAAATCGCCGCCTCGGTCAACACGCGCGTCGTCTCTTGGAATGAAGCCGCCGAGATGAACGAGTCGGTCGAGAGCGACGCCTTCGTGATGCCGAGCAGCAACGGTTCGGCCTTCGCCTGTTCGCCGCCCCCGTCTTCCAACTCCGCCACGCGCGCGTTCTCGTCTGTGAAGCGGAAGCGATCCACCTGCTCGTCCAAGAGGAACTCGGTGTCGCCGACTTCGCGAATCTTCACCCAGCGCAACATCTGCCGGACGATCACTTCGATGTGCTTGTCGTTGATGTTCACGCCCTGCAAGCGATACACCTCTTGAATCTCGTTGACGATGTATTCCTGCAAACGGTTCATGCCGAGCACGCGCAAGATGTCGTGCGGGTTCAAGGGGCCGTCCATCAACGCCTCGCCCGCGCGCACGCGGTCGCCTTCCTGCACGTTGATGTGCGTGCCGCGCGGGATGTCGTACTCGCGCTCTTCGCCGTCGTTGCCGACGACGATCAACTTGCGCTTGCCCTTGGCGATGGGGCCGAGTTTGATGATGCCGTCAATCTCGGACATGATCGCCGTCTCGCGCGGCTTGCGCGCTTCGAACAACTCGACGACGCGGGGCAGACCGCCCGTGATGTCTTTCGTCTTCGTCGTCTCGCGCGGAATCTTCGCGATGATGTCGCCCGGTTCGACCTCGTCGCCGTCCGAGACCATCAGGTTGGCGCGCACAGGCATCTGGTAGGTCTTCAGGATTTTGTTCGCGCTCAAGCTGCGGATTTCAAAGCGCGGCTGCTTCTTCTCGTCGGGCGAATCCTTGACGACGAGGCGCGATTGTCCCGTGACCTCGTCCACCTGTTCGTCAACCGTAACGCCTTCCTTCAAATCCTGATACTTGATCTTGCCCGCCACCTCCGTCAGGATCGAGAAGGTGAACGGATCCCACGTCGCCAGCAGTTGATCCTGCTTGACGCGCTGACCCTCTTCGACGTGCAGGTGCGCGCCGTAGACGATCTGGAAGCGCGCCACCTCGCGGTTGCGCTCGTCGTGAATGGTGAGCGCGCCGTTGCGGTTCATGGCGATGATCTCGCCCTTGCGGTTCTTGACCGTCTGCAACTCGACGTAGTGGATCGTGCCGTCGGTGCGCGCTTCGTGCTTGGAAGATTCTTCGAGACGCGCCGTGCCGCCGATGTGGAACGTGCGCATCGTGAGCTGCGTGCCCGGCTCGCCGATGGACTGCGCGGCGATGACGCCGACCGCCTCGCCGATGTCAACGGGCTTGCCCGTCGCGAGGTTGCGGCCGTAGCACTTGATGCAGACGCCTCTGCGCGACTCGCAGGTGAGCACCGAACGGATGCGCACGCGCTGCACGCCGGAGCGTTGAATCTCCGCCGCGATGTCCTCGTCAATCTCCGCGCCCGTCTCCACGATGACGCGACCCTCGACCGGATCGATCACGTCGTCCAGAGCGGTGCGCCCGACGATGCGGTCGCGCAACGATTCGATCTCCTCGCCGCCCTCGACGATGGCCGTCGAGGAAATGCCGCGCAGCGTGCCGCAGTCGGGTTCGGAGATGATCACGTCCTGCGCCACGTCAACGAGGCGGCGTGTGAGATAGCCGGAGTCGGCCGTCTTCAAGGCCGTGTCCGCCAGACCCTTACGCGCGCCGTGCGTCGAGATGAAGTACTGCAAGACGTTCAAGCCTTCGCGGAAGTTTGAACGAATCGGCGTCTCGATGATCTCGCCCGAAGGCTTCGCCATCAGGCCGCGCATGCCCGCGAGTTGTCGAATCTGTTGCGCCGTACCGCGCGCGCCGGAATCCGACATGATCAGGATCGGGTTCAACTCGCCCGAATCCTTCTCGCGCTTGTCCATCGCCTTGAACATTTCCTTGGCGACCTTGTCGGTCACTTCCGACCAGATGGCGATGACCTTGTTGTAACGCTCGCCGTTCGTGATCACGCCGTCGCGATACTGCTTGTCAACTTCGATCACGTCCGAGTCGGCCTGGCCGACGAGCACCTTCTTCGCATCCGGCGTGACGAGATCGTCAATGCCGATGGAGATGCCCGCGCGCGTGGCGTAGTTGAAGCCGAGCGTTTTGAGATCGTCGAGCATCTTCACCGTCATCGCGTGGCCGAGACGCAGGTGGCAATAGTTGACGATGGCCGTGAGAGCCTTTTTCTTGAGCGTGCCGTTGATGTAGGGCAGCCCGGCCGGGATCGAGTCGTTGAAGATGACGCGGCCGACCGTGGTGTTGATGACGCGGCTCACGTTCTCCTGCATGGTCGCACGCATGATGTCCTGCGTGTCGTGCTCCTGCGTGAGATCAATGAGGTCGTTGCGCAGGCGCAGCTTGATCGGCGTCTGCGTCGTGACTTCCTTCGCGTCGAGCGCGAGCAACACTTCGTCGGTGTTCGCGAAGACGCGTCCCTCGCCCTTCGACCCGGCGCGGTCGCGCGTCAGGTAGTAGCAGCCGAGCACGATGTCCTGTGAAGGCACGGCGATGGGCTGACCCGACGCGGGGCTGAGAATGTTGTTCGACGCCAGCATCAAAACCGACGCCTCGATCTGCGCTTCGGGTGAGAGCGGAATATGGACGGCCATCTGGTCGCCGTCGAAGTCCGCGTTGAACGCCGTGCAGACGAGCGGGTGAATCTTGATCGCCTTGCCTTCGACCAGCACCGGCTCGAACGCCTGAATGCCGAGACGGTGAAGCGTCGGCGCGCGGTTCAAGAGCACCGGATGCTCGCGAATCACTTCTTCCAAGATGTCCCACACGACCGGCTCTTGGCGGTCAACCATCTCGCGCGCCTGCTTGATCGTCGCGGCGTACTGCTGCTTCTCAAGCTGGTTGTAGATGAACGGCTTGAACAACTCCAGAGCCATCTTCTTCGGCAGGCCGCACTGGTGGAGTTTCAACTCCGGCCCAACGACGATCACCGAACGACCCGAATAGTCAACGCGCTTGCCGAGCAAGTTCTGGCGGAAGCGACCCTGCTTGCCCTTCAAGGTGTCGCTCAAAGATTTCAGCGGGCGGTTGTTGACGCCGCGCAACACGCGGCCGCGTCGGCCGTTGTCGAACAAGGCGTCAACCGCTTCCTGAAGCATGCGCTTCTCGTTGCGCACGATAACTTCGGGCGCGCGCAGTTCCATCAACTTCTTCAGACGGTTGTTGCGGTTGATGACGCGGCGATAGAGATCGTTCAAGTCGGACGTGGCGAAGCGGCCGCCGTCCAAAGGCACGAGCGGGCGAAGCTCCGGCGGAATGACCGGGATCACGTCGAGGATCATCCAGTTCGGTTGATTGCCCGACTTGCGGAACGACGTGACGACCTTGAGCCGCTTGGAATACTTGAGCTTCTTCTGCTGCGAAGTCTCGTCCTTCATCTTGATGCGCAGGTCAACGGAGAGTTCTTCGATGTTGACCATCGCGAGCAGTTCCTTGATCGCCTCCGCGCCCATCTTGGCGACGAACGCGCCGGGGAAGTCGCGCATCAGTTCGCGGTAACGCTCGTCGGTCAGGAGTTCGCGCTCCTTGACCGGAGCGTCGCCCGGATCAATGACGATGTACGACTCGAAGTAGAGCACTTTTTCGAGTTCGCGCAGAGGGATGTCGAGCAGGTGGCCGATGCGCGACGGCAGTCCTTTGAAGAACCAGACGTGCGAGCAAGGCGAGGCGAGTTCGATGTGGCCGAGACGTTCGCGGCGCACCTTCGCCTGCGTCACCTCGACGCCGCACTTGTCGCAGATCACGCCGCGGTGCTTCATGCGCTTGTACTTGCCGCACAGGCACTCCCAGTCGGTGATCGGGCCGAAGATCTTCGCGCAGAACAGGCCGTCGCGTTCCGGCTTGAACGTGCGGTAGTTGATCGTCTCCGGCTTCGTCACCTCGCCGAACGACCACGAGAGGATCTTCTCGGGCGAGGCGAGCGAGATGCGGATCGCGTCGAAGTCGGCGCGCAGCGTTGTCTTGTTGTCGTGAAAACTTGGTCTCATATGTGGCTTCGCCTATCAGCTGGCAGCGGGCCGCTGGCAGCGGTCAGTGGACGTGGTGGCGCGGCGACGGGGTGAACACCCTGCTGCCGCGAGCCACGTCCCTGCCCGCTGCCGGCTGCCTGCTGCACGGCTATCAACTAGACCTGCTC
>JAVEDE010000057.1 GCA_030841105.1 Pyrinomonadaceae bacterium | reverse complement strand
GGATCAGTTGAAGAACATCTCGCAGATCGAGCACTCTCGCCACCGCTCAGTCGCCAACTGCTTCGTCAATGTGCTGGCCGGGCTGATCGCTTACACGTATCGGGAGAAGAAGCCTTCATTGAATATTAGTGTCAAAGAACAGTTACAGCTTCCGGCACTTGTTTTCTAGTTCGCTTATGTCGAACTCACGTTATTTATCATCTTGTCGCAACGGGTGAGCCGTGCTAAGTTCTCCCGCAAAGTAACTCACGAGACAGGTCGCAAAAGGAAGCAAGGCCGATGAGTAAGGGGCAGCCGTACAATAGGACGGTTCTCGTTGTGGACGATTCGGGCGACATCCGCGAGTTGATGCGGATGATGTTGCAGATGAAGAATTGTCTGGTGGTCGAGGCCGTTAACGGGCAGGAAGCAGTGGATCTCGCGCCGCAGGTGCGCCCGAATTTGATCCTGATGGACTTGAGCATGCCCGTGCTCGACGGCTACGAGGCGACCCGCCGGATCAAAGCGCAACTCAAGACTCAAGACATTCCCATCGTCGCCGTGTCTGCCTTCTGCGACGTGGAGAACCGGCACAAGGCCGTCGCCGCAGGGTGCGTCGAATGCGTCAGCAAGCCGATTGACTTCACCGTCATCGGCGACGTGGTGAGTCGCTACCTGCAAGCCTGACGGACGCTCATCGCGCTAAATTTTCTCTCGATCTAAAACCCGTCGCGCTCGTCAACTCTTCTTCCGGCTCGTCACCCCGGCCAGCCCCACCACCACCGCGACAAACTCCTGCGGATTGATCGGCTTCGCCACGTGAACCTGAAAGCCCGCGAGGAGAGCGCGCATGCGGTCTTCTTCCTGCGCGTAAGCCGTGAGGGCGACGGCGGGAATCCGCCCTCCCTCTTCCGGGCTGCGCGCGCGCACGCTACGCATGAGCGCGTAGCCGTCCTCGTGCGGCATCCCGATGTCCGAGACGAGGATGTCCGGCCGAAACTCTCCGAGCGCCGCCAACGCCTCTGCGGCCGACGCCGCCGCGCGCACCTTCGCGCCGCTCTGCTCCATGATGGTCTGTAACAACAAGCGCGCGTCCGGCTCGTCGTCAACGATCAGCACGCGCAGGTCTGCCAGTTCCGAGACGGGGCTGACGGCGGCCGCGACTTCCGCGAGCGATGCCGAAAGTTTTTGCGCCTCGGCCGCGCCGCCGCGACGGTTGCCCTCGGCAACAGGGAGTTCGATGGTGAACGTCGCGCCGCGCCCCTCGCCCGCGCTCTCGGCCGTGACTGTGCCGCCGTGAATTTCGACGAGGTGACGCACGATTGACAGGCCGAGACCGAGGCCGCCGTGCGTGCGCGTGATCGTGCCGTCGGCTTGCCGGAAACGGTCGAAGACGTAGGGGAGAAACTCCTGACTGATGCCCTGCCCCGTGTCGGCCACGCTGATCCGCACGTGCGACTCGGAGCGACTGAGGCGCACCGCGACTTCGCCGCCCGCGGGCGTGAACTTGACGGCGTTGGCGAGCAGATTCCACATCACCTGTTGAAGGCGCGCCGGGTCGCCCCACACGGCCGTGAGACCGGCGACCGCGCCCACTTCGGACTTGAGCGCGATGCCCTTTGTCGCCGCCGCCGGACGGATCGAGTCGAGCGCGGCTTCGACAATCAGGGAGAGTTCGACGGGGCGCGCATCGAGCGTGACCTTGCCCGTGATGATGCGCGACACGTCGAGGAGGTCTTCGATGATCTGCGTCTGCGCCAGCGCGTTGCGTTCGATGGTTTCGATGGCGCGCGCCGTCGTGGGCGGGTCGAAGTCGCCGGTACGCAACATGCTCGACCAACCGACGATGGCCGTCAGAGGCGTCCGCAGTTCGTGCGAGACGGTGGCGAGAAATTCGTCTTTGAGCCGGTTGGCCGTCTCCGCCTCGGTGCGCAGACGCTGCTCGGTCTCGTAGAGTCGTGCGCGCTCCAACGCCTGCGCGCACTGTTGCGCGAGCGCGAGCATGAAGGCCAGATCGTCTTCGCCGAAACGCTGCGGGTGCGGGTAACTCAAGCCCATCGCGCCGATGGTGCGGCCTTTGACGTTGAGCGGGAGGGCGGCTAGCGCCTGACTGCCCGTGACCGACGCGAGCAGGCCGAGCATCGGGTAACGTTCTTGCGTGTCGGCAAACGACTCGATGAGGACAGGCATTTTTTCGCGCACGGCGTCGGCGAGCGGCACGGGCGACTCGACGGCGAAGTGCTCCCAGTTTTTGATCGCCGCCGACGGAAATCCAGCGGTCGTGACGATCTCCAACTGCGTGCCCGTCTCGTCGAGCAAGACCACCGTGCCCGCGTGCGCTTCGAGCGAACTGATGCCCTGCTCGATGACGGCCGTGGCGACCTGCTGCGCCGTCAACGCCTGCGAGAGCGCGGTGGAGACGGCTTGCAGGCGCGCGAGCCGATCAGAGGTGCGTTCGGCCGCCTCGCGCGTCTGCCGCTCCGCGCGATAGAGGCGCGCGTTCTCGACGGCCAGAGCCGCGCGCCGCGCGAGGTCTTCGGCGAGGGCGAGGTCTTCCGCGCGGTGGCGTCGGCTCGTCTCCGTGTTGACGAAAGTGATGACGCCGAGCACGCGTTCGCGCGCCTTGAGCGGCACGAGCATGACCGAGCCGAAGCCGATCTGTCGCATGATCTCAAGATGCTCCGCGTCGCGCGCGCCCGCGACGAGCATTTCGTCGGGGATGTCCGGGTAGAATTCCGACTCGCCCGTGCGCAGGACATGATATAGCCCCTGCGGGTCGGCCGGGTCGGGCGGGTAGCGTTGGTAGATTTCGTGCGCCCACTCGATCTTCGCGGGGTCAACGTGCGCGACGGCCAGACGCCGCAGCAGGCCGTCTTCGTCCGCCATGTCAACGCCGCACCAGTCGGCAAACTGCGGGACGGCGAGGCGTGCGACCGTGGCGAGCGTCGTCTCGTAGTCGAGCGACGAGGAGAGCGCGGTGCTCGCTTCGGCGAGAAAATGTTCGTTGACCTCCTGCCGCATCCGCTCGCTGATGTCCATCGTCACGCCGCGCATCCCGACGGGGCGACCCGTGTCTTCGAGGATGACCGACGACTGCGCCTCGACCCAGACGACGCGGCCGTCCTTCGCCACCCAGCGAAATCTGCTCGTGCCCAGGCGGCCGCTTGCGAAGGTTGCCGCCGCCTCGCGCCCGGCGCGTTCGCGGTCATCGGGATGGACGATAGAGAGCCAGAAGTTGGGCGTGGCGAGCCAGTCCTCGACCGTGTAGCCGAGCAGAGTTTCCACGTAGTCGCTGACGAAGTTGATGCGCTGGCTCGACT
>JAVEDE010000043.1 GCA_030841105.1 Pyrinomonadaceae bacterium | reverse complement strand
GTCGCTACCACTGGAACACGTTTACGGAAGACGGCTTCGCTAAAGCCATCACCAGTTACTACCGCGCCATCGCGCTCGACCCCGACTACGCCGCCGCTTACACCGGCATCGCCGACTACTACAACTGGATCGGCATCTACGGCGTGATGCCGCCCGAAGAATGTTCCGCCGCCGCCAAGGAAGCGGGCGCGCGCGCACTCGAACTCGACGAGACGCTGCCCGACGCCCACACCGCCTACGGCTTCGCCGTCCACACGCACGACCTCGATTGGGACACGCCCATCGCCCACTTCCAACGCGCGCGCGAACTCAACCCGCACCATGCCGCCGCGCACCTCTGGCAGGGCACGCAACTCGTCATGGAGGGCAGCTTCGACTCCGGCCTGCCGCTCGTGCGCCGCGCGCTCGAACTCGACCCGCTCACGCTGTTCAACCAGCACATGCTCGGCTTCTGCCTCTTCTACGCGCGCCGGTTCGACGAGAGCCTCGCCGTCTACCGCGAGATGATCGAGACGGCCTCGATGCACGGCCTCGGCTACTTCGGCTACAGTTGGGTGCTCGGCCATCTGGGGCGGCATGAAGAGGCGATTGACGCGGCGGTCAAGGCCATCGAGTTCTCCGGCCCCAGCCCGTTCATCACGGCGACGCTCGGCTCGGCCTACGCCGCGGCCGGGCGGATGCAGGAAGCGCGCCACGTCCTCGGCGAGTTGGAAGAGTTGGCCGCGAAGCGTTACGTCTCGCCCTACTATCTCGCCATCGTCTACTCACAACTCGGCGACTACGAGCGCGCCTTCCAACTTCTCGAACAGAGTTTCGCCGACCGCGAGGCGTGGATCGTGTGGCTCGGCGTCCAGCCGCAGTTCGACCCGCTGCGCTCCGACGCGCGCTTCAGTACGCTCGTGCGCCGCACGAAGAATCCCGGCATCGCGCGCCTGCGCGGCGAAGCCCCGCGTCCCGCGCAGGGCGCGCTCTTCGGTCAAGCGGCCAGCAACAGCGCCGAGATCGCGCGCGGCGTCGAACTCCACCTCAGCGACAACGAAGAGGCGCGCCAACTCTACGTCGCCGGTCACTACTTCTCCACGCGCCGCACGGCCGACGGACTCAGACAGGCCATCGGCCGTTTCGAGCGCGCCGTCGAACTCGACCCCGGCTTCGCCATCGCCTACGCCGAACTCGCGGATTGCTACGCGCTGCTCAACTGGTACGTCGAGCCGCCGCCGCCCGACGCCTTCGAGCGGGCGCGCGCGGCCGCCGTCAAAGCCGTCGGGGCTGATCCGAATCTGGCCGAGGCGCACGCCTCGCTCGGTTACATCAAGCTGCATTACGACCACGACTGGGCGGGCGCGGAAGCGGAGTTTCGCCGCGCCATCGAACTGCGCCCCGGCAACGCACTCGCCCACCGCTGGTACGCCTTCGCCCTATCGGCCGTCGGCCGTCACGACGAGGCCGTCGCCGAGATCAAACGCGCGCAGCAGATTTCGCCGGAGTCGCCCGTCATCGCCACGGCCGTCGCCAACGTCCTCTTCCTCGCGCGCCGCTTCGACGAGGCCGTCGCGCAGTGTGGCCGCGCGCTCGAACTCGACCCCGGCTCGGTTGCCGCCCACGTCATCCTGCGCTGGGCTTACGAGCACCGCGGGATGCGCGAAGAGGCGCTCGCCGCCTACGAGCAGGAGAGCGTGTTTGCGGGCGACACGCCGACCACGCGACTCAAAGAGGCGCACGTCCTCGCGGCCTGCGGTCGCAATGATGAGGCCGCCGCGATCCTCCGCGAGTTGCTCGCGCGTCGCGGCGAACATTGGGTCACGGCCTACGAGATCGCCGTCATCTATTCGCTGCTGCACGACCGCGACAACGCGTTCCACTGGCTCGCCGAGGCCGAGAGCGAACACGCCGTCGGGTTCACCTTCGCGGCCGTTGACCCGCACCTCGACCACCTGCACGCCGACCCGCGCTTCGCCGAGATGTTGAAGCGCACGAAGAACCCGCTCGCCGCGCGCTACCAGAGCGAGGAGGCCGTCACACGCCTCGTCGTCAGCCACGACACCGACGACCCGCACCTGTCAACGCTGCCGACGCTCGAACTGCCGTTCGGCGACCGGAACAACGGCCGCCACCTCGCGCCACACACCATAGTCGCGACAGGGACAGGGCGTCGCCCGTCCTGGCGCGCGGCCGCCATGGCCGCCGTGTTGTTCGTCGTGCTCGCGGCGGCGGCTACGGGCGCGTACTTTTACTCGAAGCGTACGGGCAAAACCGCCGCCGCTGCGAACCCCCTGCGGCTGACCACCGAGATCGCTCACGACTGGCATCCCGACTACTCGCCCGACGGGCAGAAGATCGCCTTCGCCAGCAACCGCGACGGCGCGACCGAAATTTACGTGATGGATGCCGACGGCACGAACGTCCGCCGCCTGACTTTCAACACGACCGAGGACGACTGCCCCGCTTGGTCGCACGACGGGCAGAAGATCGCCTTCCAGAGTCGGCGCGACGGCCAGATGGAAGTCTACGTGATGGAGGCCGACGGCTCGAACCAGCACAACCTCTCGAACGCCCCCGGCGAAGACACGCGCCCCGCGTGGTCGCCCGACGACCGGCGCATTGCCTACGGCGGCAACACGCTCGACGCGCCGACGAACTATGAAATCTTCACGATGCGCGCCGACGGCTCGGACAAAATTAAACTGACCGACAACTCCAGCTTCGACAACGATGCCACGTGGTCGCCCGACGGCCAGAAGATCGCCTTCACCTCCGCCCGCGATGGCAAGTCTTACGAGATTTTCGTGATGAACGCCGACGGCTCGGACGTGCGCAACCTGACGAACCATCCCGGCGACGACGCGAAGCCCGCGTGGTCGCCCGACGGCAAGCACATCACCTGGGCGGGCAACCGACCGAACAAGACCGACTTTCCGGCCGTCTACGTGATGGACGCCGACGGCCACAACCAGCGGCTCATCACCGCTGCGCGCACCTTCGACGACGAACCGGCGTGGTCGGCCGACGGCCGCCGCGTCGCCTTCCAGACGCAGCGCGACGGCAACTTTGAAATCTACGTCACAGACGCTTTCCCCGCGTCGCCCGCCGCGTCGGCGACGGCCGCCGACAAGAAGATGCGCTCGCTCGCCGTGCTCCCCTTCTCGACCGTCGGCGCGCAGGGCGACGAGCAATACCTCGGCGTCGGCATCGCCGACGAGTTGACGAACAAGCTCGGCGAGTTGGACGAGATCACCCTGCGCACGTCGGGCGCGGTGCGCCGCTACCTCGGCGCGAACAAGAGCGCGATTGACGCGGGGCGCGAACTGAAAGTTGACTACGTGCTCGGCGGTTGGGTCGAGCGCGTGGGCGACCGCGTGCAGACCGCGCTCGAACTGACGGAAGTTACGGGCGGGCGCGTGCTCTGGGCGGAGCGTTTCAACGAGCGTTTCACCGACATCTCCACTTTGCAGACTTCGATCTCGGAACGCGTCGTGCGCGCGCTCAGTCTTGAGTTGACGGGCGACGAGCGACGCCGCCTTGCCAAGCACTACACCGAGAACAGCGAGGCGCAGCAACTATATCTCGCCGGTCGCTACCACTGGGGCAAGCGCACGCCCGAAGGTTTGCGCCAGGCCATCGTCAACTTCGAGCAGGCCATCGCCAAAGACTCCGGCTTCGCGCTCGCCTACGCCGGTCTCGCCGATTGCTACGCGCTGCAAAACTGGTATCTCGAACCGCCGCCCGCCGACGCCTTCGCGCGCGCCAAGCAGTCGGCCGAGCGCGCCGTCGCCCTCGACGACTCGCTCGCAGAGGCGCACGTCTCGCTCGCCAACGCGAAGTTCCACTACGACCGCGACTGGCAGGGCGCGGCCGCAGAGTTTCGCCGCGCCATCGCCTTGAACCCGAACTACCCGACCGCGCACCACTGGTACGCCTTCAACCTCTCCGCCATGGAGCGGCACGACGACGCGCTCGCCGAGATCAAACGCGCAGAGGAACTCGACCCGCGCTCGGCCGTCATCGCGACGGCCGTCGCCAACGTCCTCTTTCACGCGCGCCGCTTCGACGAAGCCATCGAGCAGTGCCGCAAGGCGCTCGCCATGGATCCCGGTTCGCTCCCGGCTCACATCGTCTTGCGTTGGAATTATGAGAAGAAAGGAATGACCGACGAGGCTTTAAAGATTTACGAGAAGGAGCGCGCCTTCGCCGGTGATACGCCGACGACGCGCGCGAAACTGGCTCACGTCTTAGCCGTTAGCGGCCGCGCGGAGGAGTCGCGCCGCATCCTTGAAGAACTCGTCGCGCGCCGCAAACAGCAGTGGGTGACGGCCTACGAGATCGCCGTCGTCTACGCGCTCCTCGGCGACAACGACAACGCCTTCAACTGGCTCGACCGGGCAGAGCGTGAACACGCCGTCGGTTACACTTACCTGCGCGTTGACCCGCGCCTCGACAATTTACGCGGCGACCCGCGCTACGCCCAGTTGTTGCGTTGAACGCTTGTTCACCGGCAACGTCACCACGTCTCCGCCCGCGCGAAACGGCGTCACGACGTTTGCGATTCGCGCGTCGCGCCGCATGTTCCGGCGCTCGCGCGCGCGCAAGGCCAAACGATACTCCACGTGGTCGAACCCTGCTTCCACCATGCGCGACATCGCGTAGGCGAAGCTCCTCGACACGAAAGTCAACCCGCACCCGGCGGCCACCACAATTCCGAAATAGATTAAATAGTTCATCGCTTCACTCTCCCTCGCCGTCGCTTTTTCAAATCAACTTTTCAAATGCCTGCCGCTTTACCAACTCTTCCATTGACCGCCGCCCGTCTTAACTCGCGGCTTCCTGACTGACCAGCACGCCCGCCAGCGACTTCAGCCCCTTCAACCAACGCTCGCGTCGCGCCCGTCGCCGTCCGGCCTTGATCTCGTCGAGACGGCGGCTGGTTTCAGCGCGGCTCGCGTGGCGCGTCACCAGTTCACGGTAATAAGCGCGATAATAGTCGCCGCCCTGCTGCGTGTTGTTCCCGGCCTGCATCGCCTGCGTCTTCGTCATGTTCGTCGCACTCGTCATCGCCGTTCGTCTCCCCTGCGCCGAAGCCTGCCGCTTCCAACCGCTGTTTTAATTGCCTCTATCAACTAACGCGCAAACTTCCCGCGAACGGGATCAACTTTTTACGCCCCCGCCGCGCTATTTTTCCGCCCCGCAATTGACGCGCGGCGACGCGCCGACGAAAACGGGCGGCCTCCGGCGATGAACCGGAGACCGCCCGTTGTGCGACCCGCCCTGCCCAATCGGGCGGGTCTTCGGGGGAGATTGATCGAGTCTCCCTACCGAGCCTTGAATTTCACTCCTTCGATCACGCTCATCGGCGAGGCGGTCGGGATGATGCGCGTCAACTCGAAACCGGCGGCGGCGAACAGCACGCGGTATTCCTCTTCGGTGCGCTCCAGCCCGCCCGGCGAGAGCATCATTTCGAGGTCTTGAATCTTCGCCAGGTGCGGCTCGTTGCCCGCGGGCACGACCATCTCCACGAGCAGCAGTCGCCCGTCGTCCGGCATCGCGCGGTGGCAGTTGCGTAGAATCGAGAGGGCGCGCGCGTCGTCCCAGTCGTGAATGATGTGCTTCATCAGGTAGGCGTCCGCGCCCGCCGGGACGCTCTCGAAGAAATCGCCCGACGCGAGTTCCAGAGCGCGCGCAACGCCCTCGGCCTCGACGTGCGCCTGCGCTCCCGCGATCACCTGCGGCATGTCGAACAGCAAACCTTTCAGGTGCGGGTTGGCGCGCAATATCGCGGCGAGGAGACTGCCGTGCCCGCCCGCGATGTCGGCCAGTTTTCTGATAGACGAAAAATCGTAGGCTTCGACGACGGCCTTCGAGACCATCTTCGACAAACTCGTCATCGCGCCGTCGAACACGCGCGCCGCCTCTCTGTGCCCGGCGAAATACGGAAACACCTCCGTGCCGTGAACGTGCTCCCACGCCGCCTTGCCCGTGCGCGCGCTGTAGGGCGCGGCGCCCCACACCTGCCAGTGCCAGTCCGCGCCCATGAAGATGGCGAGGTCGCGCATCGAGCCTTCCACATCCGCGCGCAGGAGTTCAGCCGTGGGCGTCAACTCGAACACGCGTTCGCCCGTCTCTGCGAAGACGCCGCAGCCCGCGAGCGCGCGCATGAAGCGATAGAGCGAAGGGGCGTGCGCGCCCGTCTCGGCCGCCAGTTCTTCAACGCCGCGCGCGCCCTCTGTCAATAGATCGGCGACGCCGAGTTCGGCCACCACGCGCAACGCCTGTGTGACGAGCGGCGCGACGAGCATCTGCGTCAACACGACTCCCGGCGGCGGCGCGACGGCCGCGTCTTGCGGCGCGCTTGCGTGAATGTCGCCGTGCGGCGTGACCATCTCCAAAACTGCGCTCATGCTTTCGTTTCCTCCCGACCTATTCCCGACGAATAAAAATCGCTTCCATACGTTAACGCGCATTCCGCGCCCCGCAGGGATCACCGCGCACGGAAATTTTTAAACGTCGCGCGGAAAAGTTTTCTACGCGCCCGCCTGATCCCTTTTCCTCGCGCCGTGCGCGTTAACGGGTGAGAGACGTTCTGTGTTCTCAAGCGCGCCGCGAAGGCCGCCGGTATGCACAACTTTTATATTCGACAGGACGATCAACCTCGCGAACAAAAAATCTTCCCTCATTTATTCCGCGCTCGGTCTCCTGCGCGCGCTCGCCTGCTTCGTTTCGAGCGCGCGCGTTAGTTCAACGGATACGGCGTCTCGCACGGCGGCGAGGGTCAACTCATCATCCATACATCATTCATCCCTGACCCCCGCCGCGACCGCCGACGCAAAAGAAGAGGCCGCGCTCGTTCGCGCCAGCGAGGCTTAGGGCAAGCTCCTGCTCCACTTCGAGGCCGACCGCAGGCAGGCCGAGCCGACGGTTAAATACATCTCGCGCGGCAGCCGCCACGCGCTCCACCTGACCGAGACCGGCGCGCCTCGCCCTCCACGACACGGAGACCGGCCGCAACGCCGCGCTTCACTTGAAGATGATTGGCGCGAACAACGCGCCCGCCGTGACCGGACAGGACGAATTGCCCGGCCGCGTCAACTTCGTCAATGTCGAAGCGGCGACCGCCGCCGCGCTCAGCGACGGCAAGACCGAACGCGAGAAGCAGCAGGCGCGCGCGAAGTAATCAAGCACACGTCTCACAATGGCGGCGCGGGCGTGAACGAATCAACGTTCACGCCCGCGCAGCCGTTTTAAGTTCACGTCGCTTGTCTCAAATGAGAAAATCTACCCGGCTGCGCGCTCGCCGTCGCCGCACGCGTCTCGCGGCTTGCATTTACTTTCGCGGCGGGCATCTAATAAACAAACTCGGATAATCATGCGAAAGGTTGGAGGAGACTACCAGATGAAATACCGGATGATGATCGCGTGCGCGCTGCTGTCGGCCTTGTGCTTCGAGACGTTGGGCGTCGTCGCCTTGGCCGCGCAGCGTAGACGCGCGCCGAAAGCCGCCGCCGCTGCCACTACGTCGCTCGACGCCAAAATTCGCCGCTTCGCCCCGACGATGCTCACGGCCGACACCTCGCGCCTCTCCGCGGGCGACCGCCGCGCGCTCGTTCGGATCATCGAGGCCGCGAAGTTGTTAGACCCGCTCTACCTCAAACAAGTGTGGAGCGGCAACCCCGCGCTCAAGCGGCGGCTCGAAGCCGACCGCACGGCGGCGGGGCGCGCGCGCCTACACTACTTCCGCCTCAACGTCGGCCCTTGGTCGCGGCTCGACGGCAACGAGCCGTTCATCGCGGGCGTCCCGCGCCAGAAACCGCACCACGCCAACTACTACCCCGACGACATGACGAAGGAGGAGTTCAATACGTGGGTCGCCACGCTTCCCGCCGAAGAGCGTGCGCGCGCCACAGGCTTCTTTCACCTCGTCCGCCGCGGCGCGGACGGCAAACTCAAACTCGTCCCTTACAGCGAGGAGTATCGAGAGTTTCTCGTGCCCGCCGCGCGACTCCTGCGACAGGCGGCGGCCGAGACGACGAACGCCACCCTCAAAAGTTTCCTCACCAAACGCGCCGACGCTTTTCTCTGCGACGACTATTACGAGAGCGATGTGGCGTGGATGGACTTGGACGCGCCGATTGACGTGACCATCGGCCCTTACGAAACTTACGAAGACGAGTTGTTCAACTACAAGGCGGCCTTCGAGTCATACGTCACCTTGCGCGACGAAGCCGAGTCGGAGAAGCTCGCGAAGTTCAGCGGCTACTTGCAGGAGTTGGAAGACAACCTCCCGCTCGAAGCGCGCTACCGCAACCCGCAACTCGGCGCAGCCTCGCCCATCCGCGTCGTCAACGAAGTGTTCTCTTCGGGCGAAGGCAACCGGGGCGTGCAGACGGCGGCGTTCAACCTGCCGAACGACGAGCGCGTCGTCAAAGAGAAGGGGTCGAAGCGCGTGATGCTGAAGAACGTGCAGGAGGCCAAGTTTCAGAAGACCCTCATCCCCATCTCGCGCGTCGTGCTCGCGCCCGCACAGCGGAGCGTGCTCTCCTTCGAGTCGTTCTTCACGCACATCCTCGCGCACGAGTTGATGCACGGGCTGGGGCCGCACAACATCAACGTGGACGGGCAGGCGACGACCGTCCGCATGCAACTCAAAGAACTCTACTCGGCCATCGAAGAGGCGAAGGCCGACATTACGGGTCTGTGGGCGTTGCAGTATTTGATGGACAAGGGGCTGGTCGAAAAAAGCATGGAGCGTTCGATGTACACGACCTTCCTTGCGAGTTGCTTCCGCTCGGTGCGCTTCGGCATCACCGAGGCGCACGGCAAAGGCATCGCCGTGCAGTTCAACTACCTGACGGACGAGGGCGCGATCAAGTTCGACGAACGCGCCGGCACTTTCCAAATTGACGAAACGCGGATCAAAGAGGCCGTCACCAAGTTGACGCGCGAGATACTCACGCTGCAAGCCGAAGGCTCGCACGCGAAGGCCAAAGCGATGCTCGACAAGTACGGCGTGATCCGCCCGCCCATGCAGCGCGCCCTCGCCCGCCTCGGCGACGTGCCCGTTGACATCGAGCCGCACTTCCCGCTCGCTCAAAGGTAAGACGAGCTAAACAACGAGCGGCTCGCTACAATCTATCGGTGATGACTCGCTTGAGTTCGTCCAACGTCCGGCACGAGTTGATCGTGGCCGCATCAACGAACTCTTCGAGCGCGTCGCCGCGCCCGCGCTGGAAGATCGTCGGGAGAGCTAGCCCCGTCAGCCCGTAACGACTCCGCAACTCGTCGGCGTGCAAAAACTCCAGGCGCGCGTCGAGGCTTTCGAGAAACTCCTTCCACTCGCGGCGCATCCCGAAGGTCGTGTGCGTCAGCGCGCACAGGTTGCATGCGTAAGTTTCCGGCGAGAAGATTTTGTGCGCCACGTCGCCCAGCGTGTTGAAGAGTCCGCTCTCCGCGTTGTAGACGAAGACGAGCACCGGCCGCGTGTCATTGTCTGCGTGTGCCGTGTTCAATTTGTCTTACGGCCTCCTGAAAAGTTATGCTCGCGGAAATATAGCCGCCACGTCAACTTAGAAATAGCTGTAACGTCAACTTAGAAATTGCCGCCACGCCAAGTTAGAAGCGGCCGCGACGCGAGGTGAGAAGATGCGAAAAATTCCCGGATGGCTCGGCGCGTCGCTGGCGTTGGGGGCGTTCGGCGCGCTGGTGTGGTGGGAGCAGCGGCGTCCGCTGCGGCGTCCGGTCGAATCGAAGTTGCGACGGGACGCGCGCAACCTCGCCGTGGCGGGCGTGGCCGCCGTCACGCTCCAACTCGCCGAACGCCCTGTGGTCGAACGACTCACCGCGCACGTCGAGCGGCGCAGGGTCGGGCTGCTCAAACAGTTCGCGCTGCCGCGCCCGCTCGAAGTCGCGCTCGCCGTCGTCCTCTTGGATTACACGCTCTACGTGTGGCACGTCCTGACGCATCGCGTGCCTGCGCTGTGGCGCTTTCATCTCGTGCATCACGCCGACCTCGATCTGGATGCTTCGACCGCATTGCGTTTTCACTTCGGCGAACTCGTCGCCTCGGCGGCGTGGCGCGCGGCGCAGGTGCGCTTGATCGGCGTCGCGCCGCAGTCGCTCGCGGCGTGGCAGAGTTTCCTGTTCGCCTCGATCCTGTTTCACCACTCGAACGTGCGCCTGCCCGTCGAGGTGGAACGCCGTCTGAATCTGTTTATCGTGACGCCGCGCATGCACGGCATACATCATTCGACGGTGTGCGCGGAGCGCGACGCGAACTGGTCGAGCGGGCTGACGCTCTGGGACAAATTGCACGGGACGCTCCGGCTCAACGTGCCGCAGGGCGCAATCGAGATCGGGGTGCCCGCTTACCGCGCGCCGGAGGAACTCGGCCTGTCTGAACTGCTCAAGTTGCCGTTCGGCGCGGAGCGTCCGGCAAAGGCCGCGCCGTCAAATGTGCGAACCGAACGCGCCGCGCTCCCAGTCCCGGCGGATCATCTTCTGGCTTGACTCGATGCGAACGTCACTCGTTAGCGCGCGAGTTGAAGACGAACCACACCGGCCGCGAACACGAGCGAACGTAAGATGTCTTCATTACCAGCGACGGCGCGTCCATTACCAACGACGCGTCCGGCCATCTCCGTCATCATCCCGACGCTCGACGAGGCTCATTCGCTCGGCGCGACGCTACAGGCCGTCGCGCGCTTCGGGCACGACGGCCGACGGCGCGTCGAGATCATCGTCGTTGACGGCGGGAGCGCCGACGCGACGATTGAGATCGCGCGTGAGCACGGCGCGCACCGCATTATCCGCTCCGCACGCGGGCGCGGCGCGCAGATGCACGCGGGCGCGCTCGCGGCGCGCGGCGACGTACTCTGGTTTCTACACGCCGACACGCTCCCGCCGCCCGACGCCGACGCGCGCATCCTCGACGCGCTCCGCGGCGATGCCGGAGCGGTCGGCGGTAACTTCGCGATCAGTTTCGACGGCACGCGCTTCGCCGCGCGTTTCCTGACGTGGCTCTACCCGCAACTGCGAAAGCTCGGTTTGTACTACGGCGACTCGGCGATCTTCGTGCGGGCGCGCGTCTACCGGAAGGTCGGCGGCTTCCGGCCGTTCCCCATCTTCGAGGACTTGGATTTGGTGCGTCGGCTCAAGCAGCGCGGGCGGTTAATTCACCTGCGGGCGCGGGTCGTCACATCTTCGCGCCGCTTCGAGGGGCGCAGTTTCGCGTGGACGTTCGCGCGCTGGTCGTTTCTGCAAATGCTCTACTGGCTCGGCGTCAACCCGCACACGCTCAGTCGGCTTTACGCGCCCGTGCGGCGTGGACGCGGCGACGACGCGCGGGCTGGATAACGGTTACAATGGACGGCACACATCAGGCCGCAACCGCATGGAGACTTTTTAACGAATGTCATACTACGAAGAAGACGATCTCAGCCGCTTTGCAGACATGGGCAAGCACCGCCCAGACCTCTTCGAGAAGTTCATGGCGTGGTATCAGGCGTGCCAGGAAGACGGCGCGCTCTCGCGGCGCGAGAAGGCGCTTATCGGCCTCGCCGTCGCGCACGCCCTGCAATGCCCTTACTGCATAGACGCCTACGCGCAGTCGTGTCTTGAATCCGGCTCGAACATGGAGCAGATGACCGAGGCGATCCACATGGCCTCTGCGCTGCGCGGCGGCGCGGCTCTCATCCACGGCTTGCAGGCGCACAACTCGGTCAACAAGGTTTCGATGTGAGCGAAGGAAAAGTCCTACCCGTCGTCAACGCGGACGCTTCGGCCACGGCACGCGCGCACGTCGGTTTCGACGAACGCGTCGGCGGCGCGGGGCTGACGCTCAGGCGCGCGGGCGCGGTCGAGACCTTGCAGGTCAACGTCGGCAAGCTGTGCAATCAGGCGTGCAAGCATTGCCACGTGGACGCGAGTCCCAAACGCACCGAGATCATGTCCGAGGAGACGGCCGCGCAGATCGTCGAGGCCGTGCGTCGCTTCCGCTTCCGGATCGTTGATATCACGGGCGGCGCGCCCGAACTTAACCCTTCGTTTCGCCGCCTTGTCATCGAATCACGCGACGCGGGCGCGCACGTCATCGTGCGCCACAACCTGACCGTGATGTTCGAGCCGGGACAGGAAGATTTGCCGGAGTTCTTTCGCGCGCACGCGGTCGAAGTCGTCTCGTCGCTGCCTTACTTTCTCGAACAGCAGACGGACGCGCAGCGCGGCCACGGTGTCTTCAACAAGTCGGTCGAGGCGCTCAGGCGTTTGAACGAGGTTGGGTACGGCGTCGAGGGCAGCGGCCTCGCATTGCATCTCGTCTACAACCCGGTGGGCGCGTTTCTGCCGCCCGCGCAAAGCGCAATCGAGGCCGACTTCAAACGCGAGTTGCGCGCGCGCCACGGCGTCTCTTTCAACAGCCTCTACACGATCACGAACATGCCCATCAAACGCTTCCTCGACTACCTGCGACGCACGGGCAACGAGGAACGCTACATGAGAAAACTCGTCGAGGCGTTCAACCCGCAGGCCGTCGCCGGACTCATGTGCCGCACGCTCCTCAGCGTTGACTGGACGGGGCGGCTCTACGATTGCGACTTCAACCAGATGCTCGACCTCGGCGTCGCAGCAGGGCTGCCGCAAACCATCGCGGACTTCGACCCGCGCGAGTTCGCCGACGGCGAGATCACGACCGCCGCACACTGCTTCGGCTGCACCGCCGGGGCGGGTTCAAGCTGCGGCGGCTCGGTGGTGGGATGAAGCAAACGAGTAGGTAGGACACAGAAAACAGGAGCCAGAAGGAAAGCAAGAATGCTTTCCTTCCGACTCCTGTTTTCTGTTTCCTGACTCCCTGCGTCCAGTTCGTCGCTCCGCGTTTCTACTTCATCATTTCTTATCCGGTACGCCCACGCCATCCAAATTCAACACCTTCGCCCGCTCCGCTGCGGGCAGCGCGGCGTAGAGTTCGACGAACGCGGCGTTCGTCCAGCCGAAGCCGATCTCGTTCGACTTGTAGCCGAACTTGAGTCCCGCCCCGATCTGCGAGCGGCGCGCCGTCACGTCGTACTTCTCGACGATGGTGTTGTGCTCGATGAACTCGCGTAGGACGAGCGAGAGGAAGTTGACGCTGATGCGGTTCGCCTCGAGCTCGTAGCCGTAACGGCGCAAGCCCTCGACCGCGATCAACTGCATCGGCGCCCAGCCGTAAGGCGCGTCCCACTGGCTGCCCGATTCGTTCGCGCTCGTCTGCAACCCGCCCGCGCGCTCGAACAGGTGCAGGTTGGCAACGACGCGCGCGGCCTGTTGCGGCGTGGCGATGCCAGCCCAGAGCGGGTAGAAGGTCGTCACGAAGGGGTAGCGGCGCACAGTTTTTTTCTCGAAGTTGTAGTCGTAGTATAGGCCGTCGCGCTCGTCCCACATCAGCTGGTTGACCCCGTAGTATTTGATCACGGCCGCGCGATACTCCCAGATCGCGGCGTCGCGCCGCCTGCCGAGCAGCTTGAGAATTTGCGCGGTGTCGTTCGCCATCACGTAGAGCAGCGAGTTGAGACAGACGGGGTAGTAGTGAATGATGTCGGCGTTGAAGGGGCCGAAGCGGTTCGACGGGTCGAAGCCCGACTCGCGCATCGAGCGGTCGCTCTTGTAGAAGAGCGGCGTCAACTCGTCCCGCGCGCGGTCGTAATATTGTGTGAGGTCGTAGTCCGTCACCTCGTGCGTGCGGTAGTAGGCGCGCACGAGGTCGTAGTGCGTGCGGCCTTCCCGGTCGCGCTCGGCGGAGACGACTTCGGGCGCAACGCCCTCCCCCGCGTCGTAATAGCGCGCCAGCGCCATCGCCCCGGTCGTGTGCGGCTCGTCCGCCCAGTAGCGGTAATACTTTTCGATGACGGGCACGGTGCGTTCGAGCCACGCGCGATCCGGCTTGTGGCGGTAGACGTCGAGGATCATGCGCGTGAGAAAAGGCGGCTGCGAGCGCGTGAGAAAGTAGGTGCGGTTGGCGTTCAGGATTTTGCCGTAGTGCTCGATCTGGTAGATGAAGTTGTCCACCATGTCGCGGGCGAGATCGATCTCGCCGTCGCGGAGCAAGCCGACGTTGGTGAAGTAACTGTCCCACCCGTACATCTCGTTGAAGCGGCCGCCCGGCACGACGTAAGGGCGCGGCAGGTAGAGCAGCCCCGGTTCGGCCGTCTCGCCGCCCGACGCGGGCAGACGGCGCAGCACGATACGCGCGAAATCGGCGGCGGGCAACTCGGCGCGCAGGCGACTCTCGACGGCCGCGAAATTTTCCGTCGGCGCGACGTAGACCGGGCGGCGGTTGCCCGCGAGCGGCGGGAACTTCGGATCAACGGCGGCCTCCGCGAGTTGCCGGTTCGACCGCGCGAGCGTGCGCCAGCCCTGCTTGATGTAACGACGCGCGGCACGCAGTTGCGACTCCGTCGCACGCCGTCCGCCCGTCGCTGTCGCCGCCGCCGTTTGCGCCCGCGCCTGAAGCGACGCCGAAAGCAGCAGAGCCACGGCGAGCACGAGCGAAACCACTGATGAACGTGTTAGCGAAATCGCCGGTGAAGGCGTTAGCGAAAGCATCTTGGTGAAGCGTGTTAGCGAAGGCGTCTTGGTGAAGCGTGTGCTACCAATCATCTCCCATCTCTCCGTCTTCAAGTTTCGAATAAAAGGTTTCAGGTTCCAAGTTTCAGGTTTCAAGTTTGAGACCGGAGAGCCTTTCAGACTTGAAACCTGTAACTTGGAACTTGAAACCCTTCCCTCATTCGACGCGCGTGTCGTCGCCGGTCACGCGATAGTCTTCCAGCGCGTATTGAATCACGCGCCGCTCTTCGGCCGCGCCGCAGGTGATGTAGTTACGAAACTCTGAGGGACGCGCGGCGACGTGCGCTTCGTGAATCCGCGCGCCCGTCCCGGCGAGTGATTCGACGAACGTGACGCGCCAACTACGCTCGCCCGTGCGCTCGTGCCGCCGGTAGCGCAGCGCGTCGAGCGCGTCGAGGTTCGTCTCCGTGCGGATGAAGAACTCGGCGGCCTGCACGGGGTAAGAATAACAGGCGCGCCCGCGGTAGCCTTCGAGCGTGAGTCGCCGCCGTGCGTACTCTGCGACGATGCGGCGTCCTGCGTCCTCGGTGACGTGCGCGTAGAAGAGTCCGTGCGGGAAGCAGACGAGGTTGGCCGCGAACCTGTCGCCGCCGACGTGCGAAGATTGCCAGACGCGCCCGCCGCCATCGTCGCTATCAACTGTCGCCTCGCCCGCGCGCAGCGATTTGTAGAGCGCGTAGCCGAACTTGGCGCAACACTTGTCGCGCTTGCCGTGCGTGCAGACGAGGTAGAGGGGAGTTTCAAGTTTCACGCCGCCGGGTGCGCCGCCCGCCGCGAGCGCGGCCAGATCGAATTGCAACAAGTCTTCGTAGCTGTGCAACTCGAATCGCTCGATTGAGGGCGCGCGTTCGCGGCAGCGCACGACGAAACAGACGGGCGGTTCGGGGCGCACGCGCTCGCGCTTGACGAACAGGAGGCGCGCGCGCGGCACGGTCTGGCAGAAGTTGTTCAAGTGTCGCTTGACCGCGGCGGGAAGCGCGCTGTCTTCGAGCGCGTGCGTGCCCCACGCCTCGCGGTATTCGACGAGCAGCCACACTTCGCCTACGGAGGCCGTGCCGAAACTGCGTTCGCCGGAGGCGCGCGACAGGTCGGAGCAATAGAAAAAAGTTTGGCTCATCGTGTGACCGCTCGCGCCTTCAGTCCGCGGAGACGGCGACGAGGCCGTGCCGGATCAACTCGCCGAGGAACGCGCGCACGGTCTCCTCGCCGAGTCGTTCGACCTCGGACGCCGCGCACAGTTCGGCGACGGAATGTGCGCGCGCGTCCGCCAGACAATTGAGGACGACGAGCGCGCCCGCCGCAAACCGCCAACGCTTTTTGTGACAGGAGAATTCGACCACGCCGTCCGCCACTTTCAAGTCGAGCGGGCGCGGCGCGAGCAGACGCACGCGCGCCTCCCGGTCGGCGGGGAGAGCCTGCGTCGTCGCGCCCCATGGCAGGCTGAGACGCGCGCGCGGCTCGGCCATCGCGTCGAGTTCGGCGAAATATTTTTCGAGCGCGTCGTCGCCCCACGCTGCGAGCAACTCTTCGCCGAGCCGTCGCATGTGCGCGGCGCGCTCGCCGGGCGCGGCGAAGCGCGGGAGGTCTTGGCGAAAAGTCGCGCTCGCGCGCAGTTGTCCGGCGAGCCACGTCAGGAGATCAATGCCGGTGCGTTTGTGGACGCCGACGGTGAGATGGAGCGTCGGCTCGTCGAGCGGCTCGGCGACGTGCCACCAGCCGCGCGGGATGTAGAGCAAGTCGCCGTCTTCGAGCGTGGCTTCCCAGAGCGGCGCGTCCGCGTCGGGCTTCGGGCTGTCAGTGTCGCCCGCGAGCGGGTGCGGGCGCGTCTCGCCGTAGACGCGCCAACGCTTGCGCCCCGCGACTTGCAGGATGAACACGTCGTGATCGTCCCAGTGCAGATCGAAGCCGCGCGAGGTGTGCCAACCGGCGTAAGAGTTGATCTGGATGCGCTCGCGAAACTGCCGTTCCAACTCGGCGGCCAACTCTTCGAGCGGCTCGTGGAGTTCGTCAACCGCGTCGAGCACGAGCGTCGCGCCCGCGCGGAGTTCGCCGGTGAATTTGACGGGTTGGAGATGCGGGATCGGTTGTTTGCCGCGCGCGGCCGTAGTGTGGCGCAGGTACGAGCTGACGGGGAGGGCGCGGCCTTCGCGCACGAGGCGCAGGCGCGGGAAGTCGAGGCGATGCTGCCGGAGAATGTCGCCGAGACGCTCCCACGGCAGCAGGTGCGCGAACTTCCCCGCGCGCCCGCGGATGTGCCTGTAGGTTTGACCCCACGAGGAGGCGAGGAACTCCTCCGCCGTGTGCGGCTCTAAAAGTCGGCTCAAGCCGTTGGCGACTTCACCGTTCATAAAGCGCGGGGCGAACGCTTAAGCAGCATCCTTGTTGTCTATTTCAAGGGCGGAATCGGCCTCGGCGGTGACGAACTTAGAGCCGTGTGTGTCGGCGGCCGCGCTGTCAATGGTGATGGTGGGGCCGGAGTCGTCCGAGTCCGAGCCGTCGGCGTCGGCGGCGTCCGAGCCGTCCGTGTCCGCGCCGAGCGTGTCGGTCAGGTCTGTGTCCGCGCCGCCCGCGTCGGAACTATCGGTGTCGCCGCCCGCGTCGTCGGAGGTGTCTTTCACGCCCGAACCGCCCGCGTCGGCGTTGTCGT
>JAVEDE010000012.1 GCA_030841105.1 Pyrinomonadaceae bacterium | reverse complement strand
TCCGCCGGGCGAAAGTTTGATGTGAGCCGCCAGACCGTAAGGAGCGGAGTTCGGCAAGAAGCCCCCCGCCCCCTCATGGTCTGACGACGAAACGCGCCGCTAGTAAGAGAAAGTGATCTTGAGTCCGGGATTCCTCTCGGCGAAAGAGAGCAGGTCTTCGAGGGTCAGACTGTTGCTCTCGTCACCGAAGGCGGCGAACTCAAGTTGCTCATCCAGCGACAGGGCGTCGAGCGAAAACGCGTCCGCGTCTTCGGTCGAGAGACTACTCAAAGCGGACTCCAACTGAGCGACCAGATCGTCCGACCCGGACTCGCCCGCAGAGCCGAAGAAATCTTGACTCATACTCATATCCTCTCCTGAAGGTTCGTCGCAGCCGGCGCAAGGCGAATTCCCGAGGGAAGCGGCCAGCGCGGACAACGAATCAAAAAGTTCTGCTCCCATTATATCCTCCGTTGTGGGAGAGGGCGTAGGGGCGCGACCGTTGCGCCGCTCCCTCTAGTGCCTCTCCGGCGTTGGGTTTAGCCGAGCGCGGCGCACCACGGCGCGCGATACTGCGGGCACTTCTGCAAGATGGCGACCACGGCTCTCGCAATCGTGATGTGCTGGACGGTGCACACCGGGCGCGGGAGTTTGCCGCACACGTAGTAGCGCAGGCAACGCTTGAGTTGCGGGTTGGCCTGAGCGACGGCCAAGACGTTGCGCAACGCGGGCAGGTATTGCTCGCAGGTGTTGACCGGCGCGCACGTCACGTTCGGGTCGTACATGGCGAACTGGCTGTCCATGCCGCACTGCCCGTAGCCGATCTTGAAGAAGCCGCCGTCGCCCCAGCCCGTGCCCCAACTGTTCTTACAGATCCAACACTTCTGCACGTCGTCGTAACCGATGCAACTGACGGCGTGGTAACCGGCGAGCGCGCCGGAGACGTGTTTGTAGACGCCGGTCTTGTAGGAGAAGAAGTCCTGGAAGACGGCCAGACCGGCCACGAGCGGGCCTTTGGTCGCCAGCGCGTTCTTGCGGTCGGCGATGGGCAGGATGGCCGACCAGCTATCAATCTTCAGAGACGGCGCGGGCAGCCCGGCGGGACACGGTTGGTTGTTGGCCGTGTAGGGATACTGGCTCTCGTTGAGGATGCCCTTGTTCTGGCAGAAGTCGAGGGCGGGGCCGAAGTTCCAGCCTTGGTTGCAGCACTGGCCGCAGCCGCAGAAGAAGAGGTAGCCTTCGGAGTAGTCGCGATTCTGCCCCGGCGTTTTGCACTTGATGTTGAAGCGCGCCTCGATCGTCGCGAGCGTGCCGAACGAAACGCACGAACCGCAGCCCCCCTGATTCTTGATCGGGGTGATGAAGTTTCCGCCGTTGTTGCGCCAGTCCACCGAAGGGGGCGCGCCGAACGACTCGGCGGAGAAAGTTCGCAACTCTTCGGCGGCGGCAATCGCGCGCTCGGTGGCCTGAAGTTCCTTCCGGTCAACTTCGAGGCCGAGGTGCGCCTTCTGTAGCTCCTCGCTCATGGACGCGATTTCGGTCGCGCCGGCCTCCCACGTATAGCCCTTGCTGTTGATAGCACTTTGAAGATCGTCTCCGTTCTTCGCTTTTTTCGTAGGCATTGCTGTCTGTCCTCCTAATGCACGCCGATGGGCGTGGTGACGACTGTGGGGTCGGGTGTGGGTGATCCGTTGCCGCTCATGTGTGTCGGCGGCGGCGGGTTTGTCACGATGACGGATGCCTAACCTTCCGCACGCGGCGCGGTTCGGTTAGTAACGTTGGTTGAATTGTGTTTGAGCCGTGAAGCCGTGCGGCCTAGATGTGAGGCACGGCGTAAGCTCCATCCCGTGTGCGTGAGAGCGAGAGCGCTGGCGAAGTGTGTTGGTCGTCAGCGATTCACTTGCGAGGGTCAGTGATTAACGGGCACACAGTATGCCCGTTGTGCCCCGCGTGTCAATAGTAAATCGCCCGCCGCCCTTCGGTCCGACAATTGACTTGGCCGCCCGTTTCGGCATAGAAACGTTTCGTCAACTTCCAATTCAATCAGATGCGAGGCACTTGAAAATGAAGAAGCGCATTCTTTCCGCCCTGTCGCTCGCCGCCGTGCTCGGCCTGCTGGCCGCCGCCGCGTGCGTGCAGACGCCGACGACCAACCAGACGGCGAACACGAACGCCGCCGCGACGACGGCGAACACCGCCGACATCAAACCCGCCCTCGACAGCATCAACGCCGACGACATCATGCGGCACACGAAGACGCTCTCCTCCGACGAGTACGAGGGGCGCGGCCCCGGCACGAAGGGCGAAGAGTTGTCCGTCAAATACCTGACCGAGCAGTATCAACGCCTCGGCCTCAAACCCGGCAACCCCGACGGGACTTATGTGCAGAAAGTGCCGCTCGTCGGTTTCACGGGCGAGCCGCGCGCGTCGTTCACGGCGAATGGTAAGACGATCGATCTGAAGTTCCCGACCGATTACGTCGCCGTCTCGCGCCGCTTCGTGCCGGAGTCGAAGGTGGAGAACTCGGACGTGGTCTTCGTCGGCTACGGCGTGGTCGCGCCCGAATACGGCTGGGACGATTACAAGGGCGTGGACGTGAAGGGGAAGACCATCGTCATGCTCATCAACGACCCGGCCGTGCCCGACGCCGGCGATGCGTCGAAGCTCGACGAGAAGATGTTCAAGGGCAACGCCTTGACCTACTACGGCCGCTGGACGTACAAGTACGAGATCGCGCGCGACAAGGGCGCGGCCGCCGCCATCATCGTCCACGAGACTGCGCCTGCGGGCTATCCTTACGAAGTCGTTTCGGGGAGTTGGTCGCGTGAGAACTTCGACATCCAGACGCCGAACAAGAACATGGATCGCGCGGCGGTCGAAGGCTGGATCACGCTCGACCGCGCGAAGGAGTTGATGTCGGCCGCCGGTCAGGATTTCGACGCGCTCAAAAAGTCGGCGGTGACGAAAGAGTTCAAGCCCGTCACCTTGAACGCCAAGGCCAACATCGAAGTCAAGAACACTCTGCGCGAGATTGATTCGAGCAACGTCGTCGCCAAACTCGAAGGCTCGGACGCCGCGCTCAAGAACGAGTACGTCATCTACTCGGCGCACTGGGATCACCTTGGGCGTGATCCGAAACTACCGGGCGACCAGATTTTCAACGGCGCGCTCGACAATGCCTCCGGCACGGCGGCGATGCTTGAGATCGCCGAAGCCTTCACGAAGATGACGCCCGCGCCCAAGCGTTCCATCATCTTCCTCTCCGTCACGGGCGAAGAGAAGGGCTTGCTCGGCGCGAAACACTACGCGACGAACCCGCTCTACCCCGCCAACAAGACGCTCGCCAACATCAACATTGACGGCGTTAACCAGTGGGGTCGCACCAAAGACATCACGATGGTCGGCGACGACAACTCGACGCTCATAGACCTCTTGCGCGAAGTGGCGGGCACGCAGGGTCGCACCATCAAACCCGACCCCGAACCGGAGAAAGGTTTCTATTACCGCTCCGATCATTTCGAGTTCGCCAAGGTGGGCGTGCCCGCGCTCTACACGGATGCGGGCGTGGATTACGTCGGCAAAGACGCCGCCTACAGCAAGCAGAAGCGCGACGAGTACACGGACAAGGACTACCACAAGCCTTCGGACGAGATAAAACCCGACTGGGAGCTATCAGGCGCGGTCGAGGACGCGCAACTGCTCACCATGATCGGCTACCGCGTCGCGCAGGGCGACAAGTATCCCGAATGGAAGGCCGGTTCGGAGTTCAAAGCCAAGCGCGACGAGACGATGCGCAGCACGGCGACGCCGTAAGCAACTGTTCGGAACGTTTGAAGGGGCGGAGGTTCAGCCCGTTGTCTCTCTGATACAACGGGCTGAACCTCCGCCCCTAACAGTTTTCCACCAGACTTACAGACGCCCTCTTCGCCTAACAACTCTTGCCGAGGAAGTAGTAGACGAGGATGAAGATGATGATGGTGGAGATGCAGCCGCCGCCGAGTTTCCATGCGGCGATGCCGGCGATGATTCCGCGCAAAGGCCCTTGCATACGATTCCCTCCGATCAGTGTCCCTTAGCCAGCGAGTTAAACGTGTGAAATTATCGTGTACGGCAAAAGGGCGTCGAAGTCAATAGCCTCAGACCTCGACGTTGACGAGCGCGCAACTCGTCGCGTAGCCGAGCGCGCGTTTCGTCGTGGGGAAGACGCGCGCCGCCGCGATCCCCAGAGCCATCTCGACCAGCGCCTCCTCGCCGTAATGCGCGCGCACGCGCTCGCGCCACTCGCCTTCCGCGCCGCCCGCTTCGACGACGGCCTCAGCGAAGCGGTACACGTCGGCGAGCGCGGCGGGCAGTTCGTCCGGGCGTCGCTTGACGGCGGCGCGCAACACTTCCGGCGCGACCCCGTTCCGGCGCGCGAGGTTCACTTCGATCTGGACGCACGTGCCGCAGTCTTCGTGATGCGTCGCCACGAGGCGCGCGACGTGGTAGGCGTCCGGCGGAAGGCGACGGCGGTGCGCGGCGAGCGGCGTAAAGAGCGCGAACTTGAAGAACGCGGGAAGCGACGTGCGCGCGACGTGGCGCAGGTAGTCGAGCGAGACGCCGCCGAGTTTGCGCTCGGCGGCGTCGAGTTGTTTGAGGATGAGTCGGCGCAGCATCTTTTAAATCCCGCGACAAGTTGTTATCGCTAACAGTAGTTTTCGCTGACAAGATAGTTTCGCTTAAGCGCGCGCGAAATACTTTTCAATCGTCGCCGCGTGCGGCTTGCGTGTGGCGAGCGAGACGACGAACATGAGCAGTGCGGAGACCAAGACCATCGGCACGACGGGCATGAAGCCGAAGACGGCCGTGCCGCCCGGCGTGCGCGTGAGCGCTTCGACGCCGCCGATCACCGCACACACCGTCGTCGCGCCCGGCGCGGGCGCGGGCACGTTCGCGTGAAAGACGGCGACGGCGACGACGGCGAATGCCGTCCAGACGGTCGCCGCGAGCGCGCCCCACTTCGTGCTGCCACGCCAGAACAGCGCGGCGATGATGAGCGGCGAGAGCGCGGCGTAGCCTGAGAACGCGTACTGGATGGCGAGTTCAAAAATAGACTCCGGCGCTTGCAGGGCGACGATGTAGGCGAACAGCGTCAGGAGGATGACGAAGATGCGCCCCGTCTGCACTTGCACCGCTTCGCCGAATCGCCGCTTGCCGCCGTAGAAGGCGAAGATGTCCTCGGTGAACATCGTCGAGAGCGCGAGGATTTGCGAATCAGACGCCATCACCGCCGCCATGATCCCCGCGCCGAGGAGTCCCGCGAGCCAGAGCGGCGCGAAGCGTTGGAGGAGCAGGAGCAGCGTGTCGTCACCCGCCGACTGTTCGCGCAATTGGTCGCGCTGTTCGGGCGGCAGAGTCTTCCCTTGAGTCGCCAGCACGCGCCGCGCCTCGACCTTCGCGCGAATCTGCGGCACGTCCTGCACGCGGTTCGCCATCACGCCGAGGAAGACGCACGGCAGCCAGATCGCCATGATGCAAAGCGGGTAGAAGATGACAGTCTTTTTGAACTGCGCCATCTTGCGCGCCGTCAAACAGAAAATGGCGATGTGCGGGAAGGCGATGGCCGAGAGCGGGATGAAGGTGTAGCTGAAAAAGTAGTAGGGCGAGATGCGTTCGCGCGTTAAGAGCGGCGCGGTCGCGGGCGAGGCGAGCATCGCGTTGACCGCCGACTTGAAGCCACCCATCCCCGCGCCGATGACCACGACGGCGATCGCGCCGAAGACGAGAAACAAAATCGTCTGGAACGTGTTGACCCACGCCGTCCCGCGCATCCCGCCGAAGAAGACATAACTCATCACCACGAGCGCGACGATCGCGCCGCCGAACCAGTAGGGCACGAGGCCGCCGCTGATGACGTTCAAAGTCGTGCCGCCGCCCATCACGCCGATGATGATGTAAGGGACGAGCAGCGCGGCCTGCACGAAGAAGATCACCGTGCCGATGTGGCCGCACTCCCAGCGGTCGCGGAAAATCTGCACGGGCGTCATGAAGCCGTGCTTCTTCCCCAAAGCCCAGATGCGCGTGCCGCACAGAAAGATCGTGAGCGGGATGACGAGCGCGGACGAAGTTGCCATCAGCCCGAAGGTGACGACGCCGTTGTTGAAGGCGTGCCCCGACGAGCCGAGGATGGCGAAGGCCGTCATGTTCGTCCCGAACAGCGAGAGCAGGAAGACGAACGGGCCGAGCGAGCGGTTGGCGAGAAAATAGTCTTCGGCCTTCTCTTTGCCCGTCGCTTTGCGGAAGGCGAAGATGCCGATATAGACGACGACGGCGAGATAGATAAAGACGACGATGGCCGGGATCAATGCGCGTCCTCCTTCTTCGTCTCGCCCCGCTCGACCTCTTCTTCGAGGTGCGACGGCCACGCGAACGTGACGAGCATCCACATCACGAGCGCGCAGGCGACGACGAAACAGGCGTGGTAGAAAAGTCCGATGGGGATGAAGCCGAAGGCCATCGGGTAGGCGGTGCGCCAGTTCCAGAAGTCCTGGTGCGAGGCGTAGAGCGCGACGACGACGAGAGCAAGCAAAAGTCGTTTCATTCAGTTATTCGTAAAAGGCCGGACAGATTTTCGGAAGAAACCACGAGGCCGCGTCAGACGTAACAATGTATAGTGTCGCAGACGATTGCGACAGGTCAAGAGTAATGATTAGAATGACTCCGGCGTCCCCAGACCGCCGCAGTCTTCGCCCGAACCAGAGAAGCGTCCACAAACAGTTCCCATGAAATTTTCAACTTTGCACTTCCGACACCTTTTACGCGCCGTCCTCCTGACAAGTTTCGCACTCTTCTTCGTCGCCGCACCGGCCGTCTTCGCGCAGCAGACCGACGCCACCATCGCGGGCGAGATCAAAGACACGCAGGGCGGCGTGCTGGTCGGCGTCGAAGTCACGGCGCGCAACCTTGAGACGGGCTTCACGCGCACGGCCACGAGCGTTGACGAGGGTCGCTTCGTCTTCCCCGGCATGCCTGTCGGCAGTTACGAGATACGCGCGTCGCAGACGGGCTTCAAGCCCTACCTGTTGGAGCGGCTGCGCCTCGCCATCTCCGAGTCGGCCGTGCTTAACATCACGCTCGAAGTGGCGTCCGTTGACACGCAGATTGACGTGACCGGCAACGCCGAACTCGTCAACACGCAGACCTCCGAGTTGAGCTATCTCGTCAGCGAAGACGCCATCCGCGAGTTGCCCCTGAACGGGCGCAACTACACCGACCTCGCGCTCTTGCAACCGGGCGTCATCGCCTACCCGCACCGCGACGGTGGCTCGGCCGTCGCACATGGCCTCGGCGTGAGCGTCAACGGCCAAGACCCGCGCTCGAACGTCTACCTCATTGACGGCACGCCGCAGAACGACTTCACGAACGGCCCTGCGGGCAGCGCGGCGGGCACAGTGCTCGGCGTCGAGGGCATCCGCGAGTTTCGCGTGGAGACGAACGCCTACAGCGCGGAGTTCGGGCGCAACTCCGGCGGGCAGATCAACGCCGTCTCGAAGTCCGGCACGAACGCGTGGCACGGCTCGCTCTATGAGTTTCACCGCAACGACAACTTCGACGCGCGCAACTTCTTCGACACGCCGCGCAAGCCCGAGTTCAAGCGCAACCAGTTCGGCGGCTCAATCGGCGGCCCCATCCAGAAAGACAAAACTTTCTTCTTCTTCAACTACGAATCGCTGCGCGAACAACTCGGCCGTACCGTCTCGACCGTCGTGCCCAACTTGGCCGTGCGCGCGGGCGCGGTCAACGCCGCGATCCGACCCTTCCTCGACGAGTTTCCGTTGCCGAACGGCGCGAACCTCGGCGGGGGCCTCGCGGCCTACAACTTCGGTTTCAATCAACAGGTCACGCAACACTTCCTGCAAGGCCGCGTTGATCTCAACTTGAACGACAAGAACCAATTCTTCGCGCGCTACACTTTCGACGACGCGGATCAGGCGCTGCCGACAGACTTCCCGCAGTTCCCGCGCACCTTCCTGTCGCGCAACCAGTTTTTCACCGCCGAGCACCGCTACATCCAGTCGGCGCGCACGCTCCACACGCTGCGCTTCGGCTTCGGCCGCACGCGCATCGGGCAAGACATCGAATCGAACACGACGCAAACGCTGACGCCCTTCATCCCGGGGCGCGACACTATCGGCAACATAGACATCGGCGGCCTTCCGCGTTTCGGGCCGCAGTCGTCGGCCAACCTGCGGCTCACGCAAAACGTCTTCAGTTTCGAGCACGGCATGGTGCACACGCGCGGCCGTCACCTGTTGAAGATCGGCGGCCTCGTCGAGCGTTATCAGGACAACATGTACAACCCGACGTTCTCGCTCGGCACGTGGACGTTCTCGAACCTGACGAACTTTCTGGCGAACACGCCGCAGAGTTTCATCGGCCTGCCCGCCAACGGCGCGCTCGACCGTTACTGGCGTTTCACCCTCTTCGCCGGTTACGTGCAAGACAGTTTCCGCCTCCACGAACGCCTGACGCTCAACGCCGGGCTGCGCTACGAGACGACGACCATGCCGGTTGATCTCCAAGGGCGCGATTCCGCCCTGCCCTCGATCTTCACCGACCGCGCGCCCACGACCGGGTTGCTCTACCAGAACCCGACGCGCAAGAATCTCTCGCCCCGCGTCGGCTTCGCGTGGGACGTGTTCGGCGACGGCAAGACCTCTCTGCGCGGCGGCTACGGCATCTACTTCAACACGAACAACCAGCAGAACTTGATCGTGACGGTGACGAACCCGCCCGCCACGCCGCGCGTCGCCATCGGCTTCACGCCGACTTCGCCCTGCCGTCCGGCCTTCCCCGCCGCGCCGCTCGGTTGCGCCTTTGCCAACTCGATCCGCCCCGTCCAGTTCGATCTCGAAAACCCTTACCTGAACGTCTACAACCTGAACGTCCAGCGCGAACTGCCTTGGCAGACCGTCGTCACGCTCGGCTACGCCGGATCGCGCGGCGTCCACCTGCTGCGGAGCAACGACGTGAACACGGCCGTCCCCGTGATGCGCGCCGACGGCACGCCCTTCTTCCCCGCCGGTGCGCCGCGCCAGAACACCGCGTTCTCGACCATCGAACTCAAGAGCAGCGACGGCAACTCCTGGTACAACGCGATGATCTTCGAGGTGCGCAAGCGTTGGAATCAGACATTCAACATGCAGTCGTCCTACACCTTCTCGCGCAACATTGACACGACGCAGGCTTCGACCTTCTTCTCCGACGCGACGAACGGCACGACGACGGCCTTCCCCGAATTCCCCGGCTTCAACTACAACAAGGGTCTGACCGACTATCACGCCAAGCACAACTGGGTCGTCAACTTCGTCTGGAAGATTCCCTACGCGAAAGATTTGGACGGCATCGCGGGCGCGCTCTTTGACAACTGGCAGTTGGCCGGAATCGGTCAGGCCAGAAGCGGCAACCCCTTGACGGTCTTCGTGCAGGCGAACCGCTCGCGCTCGCTGTGGCAGCCGTCGCTCGGCCCCGGCATCGGGCGCGACCGCGCCAGCATCCGCGAGGGCTACACCTACGAGTCGGCAGTCACGGGCAACCCCGATCAGTACTTCGACCCCGCGGCCTTCTACCTTCAACCGGCGGGCACGCTCGGCAACACCGGGCGCGGCGCGTTCATCGGGCCGAACCTGCGCACCTTCGATCTCTCCGCGATGAAGAACATCCGCTTCGGCTCGCCGCTCAGCGAAGACACGAACATCCAGATTCGCGTCGAGGCGTTCAATCTCTTCAACCGCGCCAACTTCGCGCCGCCCGGTTTGACCGTCTTCGCGGGCGCGGTGGACAACGAAGCGCCGCTCCCGACCTTCGGGCGCATCCGCTCGACTGTCACCTCTGCGCGGCAGATTCAACTCGGCGTGCGCGTCCAGTTTTAACGGCTCATCACACAAACGATAATGGAAAAAGGAAAAGAGAAATCTATGATCTGGATCGTGTTCGCGCTCGGCGCGGCGCTGTCGTGGGGTCTGTACGGCGCGATGCTCCATCAGGGACAGGTCAAGCTCGGCAACCCGATGCGCGCGCTCTTGTGCGTCGGCGTGGCCTACTTCCTGATCGGCGTGCTCGTGCCCGTCGCGTGGCTCTGGTCGCAGGGCGCGCTGACGAGCGGCTTCAACTCCGGCGGGGCGACGACGGCCACCATCGCGGGCGCGCTCGGCGCGCTCGGCGCGGTCTGCATCATCTTCGCCTTCCGCACCGGCGGCTTGCCGACCTATGTGATGCCGCTCGTCTTCGGCGGCGCGCCCGTCATCAACGTGCTCATCACGATGTGGCTGCACCCGCCCAAGCACTCGCCGAATCCCATTCTCTATCTCGGCTTCCTGCTCGTCGTCGTCGGCGCGGCGATGGTGCTCTACTTCCGCCCGCAGTCATAAAAACCGGGACGGCCGCCAAGACTCGCGCGCCGTCCCCTTTAACTCATGCCCGCACTCAAACCGCTCAAGAAGCTGGTCGGCAAGGCGCACGATCTGCGCGAGGCGCACCGTGCGCGCCATCGCCCGACCGGCTTCGGCTTCGCGCTCTCCGACAGCGTTGACTACCTCAACGCGGCGCACTGGGACGCGCTCGCCGCCCCGGCCTCCGTCTTCCTCGGCCGCCCGTACCTGCGCGTGCTCGAACAGGCCGCCCCCGAAAATCTGCGCGGGCGTTACGCCATCATCTACGGCGCGGGGGCGCGGCCGCTCGCCGCCGTCGCCGCGCAGAGCGTCAGCCTGTCGGTCAGCCGCGTGCAGAAGAAAGACGACCCGCGCCGCGCGCGCGCCGTGGCCGCCCCGCTCCGTCGCATTGAGGAGCGCATGCTCGTCTGCGGCAATTTGCTCTCGTGGGGTCAACACGGCGTCGCCTTCGCTGCGGGCGCGGACAGGCGCGAACTCTGGCCTGCCGTCGCCGAAGCCCTCTACCGGCTGCGCCGCGCCGACCGCCTCTCCGGCGACACAGACCTCGTGATGGTCAAAGACATCCCCGACGCCGAGGCCGCAGACGCGGACGCACTCGCGCGCTACTCCTACCGCCCGCTCGAAACCGACCCCGACATGGTTTTGGAGTTGTCGCCGAAGTGGCGCACTTACGAAGACTACCTCGCGAGTCTCAACTCGAAGTACCGCAAGACCTCGCGCCAGATTGACAAGGAAGTGACGGCGGCGGGCTGCCGCGTCGAGACGCTGGAAGACATCGCCGGACACGCGTCCGAACTCCACGCGCTCTACCTTCAAGTTCACGAACACGCGCGGCTGCGGCTCGTCACGCTCCGGCCGGAGTTCATCCCGGCTCTCGCCCACACCTTCGGAGATACGTTGCGCTGCACCGTCGTCAGGCGCGGCGACGGCGAGTTGCTCGGTTTCGTGACGACCTTAAAAGACGGCGAGACGGCCGTCGGCTACTACATCGGCTTCGACCGCGCGACGAACGCGGAAGTCCCTCTGTACTTCCGGCTCTTGCAGGCCGTCGTGGACGATGCGATCAAACTCGACTGCCGCCGTCTCTCGCTCGGTCGCACCGCGCTCGAACCGAAGGCGCGGCTCGGCGCGCGTCCCGCTCCCTTGCGCGTCTGGATCAGGCATCGCATCCCCGCCCTCAACGTCCTCGTGCGCGGACTCCTCCACGCCGCCCACCACGACGAAGCTCCCGAACGCAACCCCTTCAAGTGAGTCGCCGCTAACTCAGTTCAACTTCAACTCAAACTCTCGAACTACCACACCTAAACGGTGGACGAAGGCCGCGCGGCCGTCCTTCGATGCTCTTTTGATCTATAGGCGCGGAGCAATTGATCAAAGGCGCGGCGTGATTTTCTCCGCGGCCTCTTGCGAGGTCATGACGGGGAACACCTCGAAGTCAACGAGGTCGCTCCAACGGGCGATCCACTGGTCGAGTAAGTTGCGGTCGTCCGTTTCCATCAGTTGAAAACAGCGGCGCAGCGTCTCGTCAACCCAACTCGACACGTAGCTCAACCCGGCGGGGGCGAGCCGCCCCTGTTCGCGGAAGCGGCGATAGACGGGCAGGGCGTCGCCGCCCTTGAAGTGTTCCACCACCATGTACAGCATACCCAGATCGAGACTCCGCTCAACGCGTCGCGGCGCGCTGGTCTTCTAACGCGCGGTGGCGCGCTTGCCGATGCAGTAGAGGTGCGCGGAGGTGCGCAGGAAAATCTGCCCGTCGGAGACGGCGGGCGAACTGAGCGAGTATTCGTTCAGATGATTCTCGGCCAGCACTTCAAACTTTTCGCCCGCGCGGAAGACGGACGTTGTGCCCTCTTCGCTCGTCGCGTAAATCTTCCCGTCGGCCAGAACGGGCGAGGCCGAGTAGTCGCCCGGCTTGAGGCGGACGGGGCCGTAAATTTCCTTGCCCGTCTTCGCGTCGAGACACCAGACGATCCCTTTGTCGCCGACGATGTAAAAATATTTCCCGTCCGTGACGGGCGTCGGCACGTCCGAACCAAATTGAGTTGACCACAGCAGATGCGACTTCGAGATGTCGCCGCGCCCGCCCGCGCGGAAGGCCAAGAGCGGCTTGACGCGCGTCGGCGCGTAGATGATGCCGTCGTGGACGACGGGCGAGGCGACGATGCGATAGAAGCCGAGGTTCTCCGGGTTGAGTCCGCCCGCACGCCAGAGTTCCTTGCCGTCGCGCGGGTCGTGGCCGGTCACCACGTCGCCGCCCGTGATGACGATCTCGGTCTTGCCCGCATAGCGCAGGAGGGCGGGCGTCGAATATGCGTCGGGCGATTCCTGTATGGCGTCGGTCGGCCGCTCAACTTTCCAGACGGTCTTGCCCGTCGCGCGGTTGATGCGCAGCACGTAGGAAGGCTCGTCCGTCTTCATGCCGTGGAGCACCTGGACGTAGAGCGCGTCTTCGTGAAGGAGCGGCGAAGAGGCGTAGCCCCACTGGAGGCCGAACTGCCCGTAGTCTTTCTGGATGTCGCGCGCCCAGAGTTCGCGGCCTTCAAAGTCGAAGCCCTTGAGGACGCCCGTGCCCGTCAACACGTAGACGCTTTTGCCGTCGGTCACGGGCGAAGGCGAAGACATGTTCTGCTTGCGCTGCCGGTGGTTGCCGCCGCCGAGCGGGCGCTTCCAAGCAATCGTGCCCCGCGTTCGCTCCACGCACCACAGGAAGAGTTGGTCGCCCTCCGCGACGTTGAGGAAGATGCGCTCGCCCCACACGATCGGCGTCGAGCCGCTGCGGTCTGGGAGCGGCAACTTCCAACTAACGTTCTCATCCGCGCCCCACTTGAGCGGCAAGTTCCGCTCGTCGCTCGTGCCGTTCAACTGCGGCCCGCGCCACTGCGGCCAGTTGCCCGCACGCGCGCTGCCTGAGCCGACGACCAACACGACGATCAACGCGAGCAGAGATTTTTGACGGCGCATGATTTCCTCCCCCATCGAAACGGATTTAATATAGACGCATCTTGTTAGAAACGAATCACGAAATTTCCGCGACGGCCGCGCGACCGTGAGCCGCCGAACTACGACAGGCTTCAAACTACTCATGAAACACTTCTATCTACCTCTCGTCCTAGCCATCGGCGGCAATTTGCTTTATCACCTGTCGCAGAAGTCCATGCCGAAAGCGGCCAACCCGCTGTTCATCATCACCATCGCTTACCTCGTCGGCATCGTCGCCTGCGTGCTCTACTCTTTCGTTTACCCGAACGACAAGTCGTTCCTCGACACCGTGCGCGAATCTAACTGGGCGGTCTACGCGATGGGCTTGGGCGCGGCCGTCATCGAAGTCGGCTTCCTGCTCGCCTACCGCGCCGGGTGGAACATCAGCACGGCGGCGGTCGTGTGCAGCACGGCCGTCACGCTCATGCTCATCCCCATCGGCGTCCTCGCCTTCAAAGAACACCTCTCCGCGCGCAACGTCGTCGGCCTGTTGCTCTGCATGGTCGGCCTCGTGCTCGTCGCGAAAAGATAGAACGCTATACGCGACATGGCACGACGGCGCGCGACATGTTCCGCGCCGTCGTCTATTCGGCGCGCAAGGCCGGGAGCAGCGGCGCACGCAAGACGGCGGCCGTCGCTAAGAGCGACGCGGCGAGGCCGGTTAAGACGACGGCCGCGAGCAGCACTGCGAGCGACGCGGTGGGGAGACGCCCGCCGCGCGCGTAGAAGGCCGGGGCGATGGCGAGCAGCGCGCACACCACGCCCGTCAGCAGACCGCAGAACAGTAGTAACGCGTTTTCCGCGACGACCATCAGCGCGAAGTGGCGCGCGTTGTAGCCGACGGCGCGCAGCAACGCGAGTTCACGCCTGCGCTCCAACACGTTGCGGAGCAGGACGGCCGCGAGGCCGAGCGTGCCGAGGAGCGTGCCGAGGCCGCCGAGCGTCTGGAAGGTGGAGAGGTAGGTGTTCTCCACGCGATGAAACTCCGCGAGCCGCTCGCCCGCGCCGCCCGCGTCGAAGCCGAAGTCCGACAAGCGCGATTCAAGCAGCGCGGCGACCGCCGCCGTCCGCTCCGGCGCAACGTCGAGCAGGAAGAAGCGATAGCCCTCCTCCTCGGGAAACGCGCGCAGGAAATTTCGCTCCGACATCAACAACTCCGATTGAAACAGGCTGTCCGAGAGCGCGGCGACGAAACGCAAACGGAGCGCGTGATCCGTCCCTTCGTTCAAGACGATCTCTTCGCCGAGTTTGCGGTGTAGCACGTAGGTCAGAGAGTTGGCGTCGGCGATGACGGGGATCGCGCCGTCCGTCGAGTCGCGTTCGAGCAAGAGCCAGGGGTTCGCGCGTTCGGCGTCCGTCGCGGCGAGCGAGTCGGCGAAGGTGAAGCGGTTCTCCGCGACGAACGGGGGCGCGGGCGCGATGATGCGCGGTTCACGCGGCTGGTAGAGATTGAGGCAACTGGCATCATCGCCCGGCCGCAGGCGGAAGCGCGCGAAGGCGACGCCCGCGAGCGTCGCCGTCTCCTCTTGCGCGCCGAGGTTGAGTGCTTCGCGCCCCGCCCCCGTGTCGTTCGGATCGTGCACGAGCGGCAAGAGCGTCTCGGCGAGCAGAGTGTAACCGCCCGTGCCGGATTTTCTGTCAACCGACGCGGCCGCGCCGCCTTCGCGCCGGAAGGCGTCCACGGCGACGATGATGAAGGCGGCCGACGCGATGAGCGCGATGCACAGGACGCTGCGGCCGGGGCGGTGCGTCGCGTTGCGAAAGCCGAGCCGCGCGATTGACCACCAGCCGCGCCCGCTGATCGTCCTGCGCCGGTTCGCACGCCGCAGCCACGCCGCTTGAAAGCAGAGCAGCGCGACGAGAAACAACGCGCCCGCGCCGAAGAAGCCCGCCACCGCTCCGATCAACTTCGACGCGGCGAACGCTAACAGCAACACGCCGAACACAGCGCACGCAGATGCGCCGAGGAGAGGCACGGGCAAGCCCGTTCGCGTGAGCGGCGCGAAGAGCGCTCCGAGTCTCCCACGCGACTCGCCCGCGCGTCGTCGCAGCGTCGCGTCAATCGTCCCGGTCAGCAGTTCGCGCGTCGAGACGGGCGCGAGCGTGCGTAGCGTCCACCAGATGCAGGCGAGCGCGGCGAGGATGCCGCCCGCGCCGCCCGCCGCGAGCCACAACGGCGAGACGTGCAGCGCGAGCGAGCGCGTGCCGACCGCACCCACCCACCACGTCCGCAGCCCGTACATTACGAACGCGCCGTAGAGGAGCGCGCCGAGGAGTCCGGCGATGCTCCCAGCGGCGGCGAGCAACAAGCCCTCGGCGAGAAAGAGCGTGCGGATGCGCGCGGCGGGAAACCCGACGGCTTGCAGGATGCCGATCTCGCGCAAGCGTTGCTCGATGCCGAGTTTGAAGAAGAGCGCGGTGAGCATCAACGCGGAGACGACGAGGAAGAAACTGAAGTAGAGAAAATACTCGCCGAAGTCGGTCGCCCCGCGCGCGGCGCGGAGTCCTTCGGCGCGCGCCGCGTAGAGCGAGAAGTTTGCCGCGAGCGGATCGACGCGCGCGCGCAACGCCTGCTCGACCCGCGCGCGTCCCTCTTCGAGCGACACTTCCGCGGGAGGATGAATGCGTAGCGAAGTGAGTTTGCCGTAACGCGTCCGCCAGAGTTCCTGCGCGCGCCGGAGCGGGATGAAGGCTTTCGGCGTCGTGCGAAATTGCTTCCAGTAGTCTTCGTCCTGCGGGCGCACGCGCGCGAGGTCAAGCGGGAACGGCGGATCCCAATCCGACAAACTCTCCGTGCCGCTGATGCCCGGATACTCCGGCGTCAACTCGCGGTCGGCGGCCAAGCCCTGTAACGCGACGACGCCCGCCAGACGAAACTCCGCCGTGCGTGTCTCAAGCCGACCCTCTTCACGCCAGACGTAATAATCGAGCGACACAGCATCGCCCTCGCGCGCGCCGAGATCACGCGCCGCCCACTCGTTCAAGATGATCGGCGGCGTCTCACTCACAACTTGACCGGACGACTCTTGCGCCGACGACGAAGACTCTTGCGACGACTGCGGCGTGGATGCTTGCGCTGACTGCGGCGTAGACTCTTGCGCCATCTCTTGCGACGACGCGCGCGACTGTGACCCCGTTGGTTGACCCGCCGCGTGTCGCAACGCCGCGAAGCTTCCCTCGTCAACTGCCGTGACGAGCGAGTAAGGAATCTCACGCCCGCCCGCGCGGATCGAGTTGGCGAGGTATGAGTAGATCGAGGAGAGGCCGAAGTCGAGACCGTACGCCGTCTCCTGCGCTTGTATTGCGAGCGTGTCGCCGATGACCGCGCTCTCCGTTTCGAGCGACAGCGCGTGCGGCGCGTCCAGCAGGCGCAGTTTGATCCCTAAGTCCGCGAGCGTAAACGTCTCGCGCAAAATCTTCGTCACGGCCGCCTGCTGTTGCGCCGCGCCCTCTGCGTCCGTCGCGTCGCCGCCCGCCTTGGTGGAGAGCAGGATCGTGTTGACGCGTCCCTCCTGCTCCGCGTCCTTCTGCACGCGCCGGAGCGGCACGAAGACGGCGCGCACCGCGCCCTGCTGCGGGCGCAGGCTGAACTCGCCGAGGTCTTCGCCGCCCAACACTTCGCGCACCGTCAGGCGCATCGTGCGCCCCACGTCCTCCTTGCGACCGTGCAGCGATTCGACCGGGATGGCCGAAGGCTTCTCGATGCGCAGCAGCACTTCGCCCCCGGCCTGCGCGCCCAACTCCGACGCCAGCCCCGCGCTCACGAACGCCTCGCGCTCTCCCAAACTTCGACGCCCCGCGTCCACCCCTTGGAATTGCCAGAACCGTTCGTTAACCCCATACACCTGCACGCCCCCGCCACGCCGCCCGCTCGCTTCGTCAATCACGACGCCCTCGAACACGACGAGCGGGCACGCTCCCTCGAAAGAAGCACCTGCGAACTGCGGGTGCGCGGAGAGTTCCCCAACCAACTCTTCGCGAAAGAAATTCGACGCCGAGACGACGTAAGCCGTCCGTCCCAAACGCTGCAACACGAGCGCGCGCAAACTTGCGCGCACCGAGTCGCCCACGAGCAGCGCGCCCGCCAGCACGGCCACCGCAATGGCGACGCCGCACACCACCGCCGCGTTCGTGCGCCAGTAGTAAACAAGATTGCGCCTGAGCAGCGTGGCGGTCGTCATAAAAGAATGTCCGTGATCAGTTGTCAGTCGCCAGTTATTATTTGTCCGTGATCAGTGGTCAGTTGTTCCGCGTCGGTTAACTTGAGCCTTTATCTTTAGCGACTCGCTTGTCCGAGACAAACGACGGGCAACTGACTACGGACGACGGACAAGATTTTGTTCCTGCAATTCGTATCGCACGGGAAACTTCGCGGCCAGTTCCGCGCTGTGCGTGACAACGACGAGGATCGTCTCTTGCCGCCGGTGGAGTTCGAGCAGGAGTTCGGCGACCGTGGAGGCCGCCGCGTGGTCGAGGTTGCCGGTCGGCTCGTCGCAGAGCAGCAAGAGCGGCCGCCGGATGAGCGCGCGTGCGAGCGCGACGCGCTGCTTCTCGCCGCCCGACAATTCCGCCGGGCGATGCTCGCTGCGCTCCGTCAGCCCCACCTGTTCGAGCAACTCGCGCGCCCGTTCCAACTCGCCGCCGCTGTTGCCCTTCGCCGATGCCGCGACGAGCGTCGGCGTCAACACGTTTTCAAGGACGGTCAACTGCGGCAACAGACAGTGGTCTTGAAAGATGAAGCCGATGCGTTGATTCCTGAACGCGGCGAGTTCGCGTTCGGGCATCAGGAAGGGGTTCTCGCCGTCGAGCGTGACCGTGCCGGAAGTGGGCGGTTCGAGCGCGCCGACCACGTACAGGAAACTGCTCTTGCCGCTCCCCGAAGGCCCCATGATCGAAACCGCGTCGCCGCGCCGCAGCTTCAGCGTCACGCCCGACAAAATCGGCAGCCCGCCCCGCGGCGTCGGATATTCTTTCGAGAGATTGTTGACTTCAAGCATAGACCGGAACGGCGATGGTGAAAGGGAAAAGGGGAAGGAGAAAAGGGATCATAAAACCTGCTCTCTGCTATTTGCCCCTTACCCTTTTCCCCTTTACCCCTTACCCTTTCACCTCCTCGTAGACTTCGAGCGCGCGGTCGGCCATGCGCGCGACGCTGTAGTGTTGGCGCACGCCGCGCGCGCCGTGTTGGCCGAGTTCGGCGGCGCGCGCGGGCGTCTGCCAGAGTTCGTAGAGACCCGCGGCGAGACTGTCTGTGTCGTCGGGAGCGACCAGGAGGCCGCCGCCCGTGCGTTCGACGATCTCGGTACACGCGCCGCGCCGCGGCTGGACGACGGGCACGCCGCAGGCCATCGCTTCCAAGAGCGAGATGCCCTTCGGCTCGTCGTAGGTGGCGGGCATGGAGAAGACGTGCAAGCCACGCAGGAACGCGATCTTCTCTTCGCGGCCGAGCGCGCCGCGATAATTGAACTCCGCGGCGAGTCCCCACTCGCGCATCCGCCGCTCGATGTCGCGCAGGTAAGGCTCGTGCTCCGGCGCGAGATAGCCCGCCACTTCGAGCCGCGCGTTGTTAACGTCTGTGCGCGCGCGAAAGTTTTTGTAAGCCTCGCACAGAACATGCAAGCCCTTCTCAGGCGCGACGCGCGCGAAGTAGCCGACGGTGAACATCTCCTCTTTCGCACGCCGCGTCGCCACCGACGATGCTGCCGCCGTTTCGTCGCGCTCGTCGTAGTCTTCGAGATTGATGCCGAGCGGGACGACGCGCATCTTGTGCGCGGGGATGTGTAGATGTTCGGACATGAAGCCAGCGTAAAAGTCGCTGACGGCGACGAAGGCGTCAACGTGTTCGACGCTCGCGCGAATGAGTTCGAGCGATTCTCGCCGGTAACTCTCTTCGAGGCCGTCGAGAAACAGGTCTTCGCCTTGCAGCGTGCAGACGATGGGGCGGCCGAGCGCCTGCTTGATGGTCTGCGCCATGCCGAGCAGGAGCGAGTTCGGCAGCGTCACCACGTCGGGCGTCTCCTGTTCGCGCAGCCAGTGCGCCATCTTGTCGAACTCTTTGCGCTGTCGTCCGTCCTCGCCGCGAAGCATCGAGACGGTGAGTTCGCCGAGGAGTTTCGGGTTGACCGCAATCGAGCGGCGCGCGGCGAGTTTCAAAGCGGCGGTCGAGTCCCACAACTTATCTAAGAGCCACGGCGTGCGGCGGAAGACCGAGGCGTGTTGTTGAAGATAGACGCTGATGCCGCCGAAGAGGACTTTGCCGGGGCGGCTGACGTTCGGTTCGTCGGTGAGGGTCGGCGTGTAGACGGGCAGGAGCATCACGTCGTGCCCGCGCGCGATTAGTTCGGTGGCGAGCGCGTTGTCGCGCAGGCAACTGCCGCAATACATGTTGGCCGCGCCGGCCGTGAGATACAGAATCTTCATTGTGCGCGTCAGGTCGCCCCGGCGGCGGACGCGCGCTGAAACGCCCTGCGCGCGTAGAGGTGCTCGAACAAGTTTCCCTCGTGCGGCTGATCCCAACCGATCCGGTTGGTCGGGATCGCGCCGATGTTCAGACGATCAACGTGCGGCGAAGCTAAAAGTTTCGCGATCAACCGTTCGTCGCGCGTGATGGCCGTCACAACGAGGCTCGCGCCGAGCACGCCCGGCAACTCGTCCTGTCCTACTTCGACCACACTTGCGTAGGGGAACAAAAACTCACGGTTCGCCAGCGCGTGCGACGCCGACTCGCAGCGCACGACGGTCGGCAACAGGTACGCGCACGATTCCCACTCGCGCAAGCGTTCGCCCGACGCTTCAGCGCCCGACGCGACGCGCCGCTCCGCCGTCACGTCGCGCGCGCCCGCTTCCTGCAAGCCCTGATCGATCATCTGCGAGATGCGCGCGGCCACGCGCGCGTCTGCGAAGGGCGCGAGTTGCGCCGTCTCGTCGTCGGCCGCGCGCGGGAGGATCTCTGCGAACCGCGCGGCCAATGCCTCCGCGATCTCGTCGGCGTGTCTCGTCACCCACACGCCCGACGCGTTGACGCACGAACGCCCGCCGTTATCAAGAATCGAAGCGGCGATCACGTCGAGGTAGTCTTCCCACTCGTCAACGAGGTCGTCGCCGATGACGACTTTGCTGTAGCCCGGCCCGTGGATTTCGACGCGCCCGTCCTCCTGCCACTGCGAGACGGAGGCCACGTCGCCGAAGACGATGCCACGCCCCGTGTGCCTGATGATCTCGCTCGCGCCTCCGTGCCCCGTCGGGTAATAACCGAACGCCTCGCGCGGCACGCCCGCCTTCATGAAAGCCTGCACGATGCGATAGGGCGTCCAAGGTTCTGCGCCGCCCGGCTTCAACACGAGCGGAATCTTCAACGCCACCGCCGGAATCCACAGCGAGTGCACGCCCGGCGAATTGCTCGGCAGCACCACGCCGAGACTCTGCGCGCGCGGGAAGAAACTCATCACCTGCCCCTCGATCTCGCCGTGCCCTCGATCCAGAATCGAGAAATCGAGATTACGCGTCAGGCCACGCAGCACGCTCTCCATCTGCGAGAGCGCGCCGTGAATCTTCTCCATGTTGCGCCGCGCCAACACGAACGGCAGCCCCGTCGTCGCCGACACCTGTTCGACGTACTGCTCAGGCGTCTGCCCCTCGTCACCAACCGGCAACTCGTCGTGCGCGAAAATCTCCGACGCCCTGACGGACATCTCGATCAACTCCGCGACCGGGAACGCCGCCAGAGCCGCGCGCGACTTCTCCTGCGACGCCAGATCGCGCCGGATCAACCCGGCGTTCGCCTGACTGATCTCCACGAACGGCTCGCGCGTCCGGTGATGCGCCACGCGCACCACGTCCAAACTTTTGTAAGGCTCGCCTCTGCGCAATAAAGGTATGTGCAACATGATAAAGTGAACTTTAGGGTGTGATGCCCGGTCTATTCCTTCGCTAGGTTTTGGCGCGCCATATCTGAATTAGCTCCCGCTTGTAGTCATCATCTTTCACAGCGTAGCCCTGCCGCTCCTCTTCCCACTCGTAGTAGAACTCAAGAAAACTCGCCACCGCGTCCCGCTGCGGTGCGGTGAATAGCGGCAGATATTCCTGCTCGAAAATCTCGACGTGACTTTTCCGAGGAGTAAGATTGGGAATCCAATCCTCCTCAACGAGACTATAGCTTTCCTTAGTTGTCACGATGGCTTCCAGCGTCCCCAAGAGAATGCCCGGCACGAAGTAGTGATAGGCTACGGGGTGCAGCGCGAAGAACTCGATCCGGTCGAAGTGTGGCGCGCCGATCTCCTTCTCAAGTTCTTGCCAGGAGTGTTGCCGATACCAGTCGAAATCCGAATCGTGCTCCTCGCAACATCCCAGTTGGCGGATGCGGCTCAAATCGGGGCGTGGAACATCGCCGAACGCCGCGAGTATCTTCTGCTTTAGTAGCTCACTTCGGCTCACACTTGATTCTCTCAACCGACACCCGACGATTCAGTAGACGCCTTCGACGACGTTCGTCTCCAGCTTGGCGAAGGGGCGCACGTTGCGCACGCCGTCCCACGCGTAAGGCAGGTAGGGCGGTTCGCGTTCGGCCTGATCGCGTTCGAGGAAGCGCGGCATGAAGAACTCGCGCGTCAAAGTCGTCAGGCGCACGCGTCCCGTCTCGCCGTAGCCGACGATGCGGTCGGGGTCGGCAGGGTCAACCACTTCGAGCATGGCGCGCGGGGCGGGCGGGTAGTAGATGATGGCGTAGTTGTCTTCCGCGAGGCGCGGCTTGCCGACGGCCAACCCCATCAGCGTGTTGCCGTAGGTCGGCGCGAAGTGGATGCCGTCGAGCAGTTCTTCGACGGCGAAGCGGTGAAACTGCGGCGTCATCTCCGTGCCGCCGCAGAAGACGCCGGTGATGCCGAGTTTTTTGAGAGAGACTTTTTCGCAGATGGCTTCCAGCAGTTTCGGCGTCGTGAAGAGGCAGCGAATTTCGTGCGCGCGCAAGAGCGTGAGCGCCTGTTCGACGACGTGCTGCTTGTAGGCTTCGGCCTGCTTGGCTTGACCGCTCTTGAGCAGCTTGATGACCCAGCGCGGATCGAGGTCAACCATGAAGCAGATGCCGCCGCGATACTGCGCGAGGTGTTCGACGGCGAGGCGCAGGCGGCGCGGCCCCGAAGGGCCGACGGCGAGCCAGTCCGCGCCACGGGGGAACGCCTCGTCGGGCAGCGTGTGGCTGAAGGCTTCGTAGTCGAGCCGGAAGTCTTCGACGTTGATGCGCGACTTCGGCACGCCGGTCGAGCCGCCGGTCTCGAAGACGTAGACGGGGCGGTCACTGTATGCGCGCGGAACCCAGCGACGCACGGGGCCACCACGCAAGTGCTCGTCCTGAAAGAAGCCGAAGCGCGCGAGGTCGGCGTAAGTTTTGATTTCGCGGCGCGGCTCCCAGTCGAGGCGCGAGGCGTAGTCGAGCCAGAAGGGGCAGCCGGTCTCCGGGTTGAAGTGCCATTCGACGATCTCGCGGACGTGGGCGTCCAGAGCCTCGCGCGCCTGCTTCAATTCCGGCGTGTCAAGTTTATTAGTTTCGACTTCGAGCATGCGCCCGATTCTACAGACGGCGCGAACGCCAGCGCAAACGCGGAGACTCTTTTTACGGTTACGAATTTTCGGATGCGCAGTAGGGCGAGATAACTACGAAGACACGGAGGGGGCACGGAGGAAAGCAGGAGTTGATCTCAAACTCACGATCTCAAATTTGCGATCTCAAATCCGGCTCGGCTTTTCTCTGTGCTCTCCGCGTCTCTGTGGTGCACGCTCAAAGGAACAATTAAACTTAAAGCAAGCTTCCCTATCAACAACTCTTAACTTCCCTCTTAATAACTCTTCATGCGCTCGCTCCCGAGTTGTTCCAACACGCGGTCGGCCTCCTGCGCGTCGAGGCGGCGGAGCAGGAGCAACGTGTCGAGCAACATCTGATTGCCCCACCCGCGACGCGTCTGCACGCCTATCAACTCCTTCGCCTTCTCGACGAGGCGTGTCTTCAACGCGGGGTCGCCGAGATCAACCAGCCCCTGCAACGCTTTGTACTGCATGACGGCCGACTCGTGTTCGAGATAGCCGACGAACAACTCGCGCAGTTCGGGTCGCTCTTTAATCCGGCTGCGCAGGCCGCCGAGGGCGTTCGCGCGCACGATCACTTTCTTGTCGTTGCGCGCGGCGTTCAACAACAGTTCGTACACTTCCGCGTTGTCGGCGCGCTTGGCGAGCGCAGACGCCGCGCGCATCCGCACGATGTCGCTGCGGTCGTTCTTCAAAGCCTCGCCGAGCGCGCGCTGCACGTTCGCCTCGTCCGCGTACTTGCCGATTGCGCCGACGATATTCAAGCGCACCAGATCGTTCTGTTCGGCGGCAAGGATGCGCAGCAGCGTGTCGCGCACGGACTTGTCCGCCGCGTACTGCCTCCCGATGGCGCGCACGGCCGTCATCCGCACGATGCCGTTGCCGCTCTCCGTCTCGATTGACTTCATGAAAGCCTCGCGCACTTCCGGTTCGGCGACGTAGGGCGCGAGGGCGCGCGCGGCCGTCATCTTCACCGTGCCGTTCTGCTCGCCGCCCAGAGCTTCGACGAACGCCTGCCGCACCTGCCGGTTGCCGACGTGCAGGGTCAGATCGCGCGCCGTCTCCATGCGCGTCAGGCCGCGCTCGGAGGTCTTCAACGCGCCGAGCATCTCCGCGACCGTGCGGCCGCGCGCGAGACGGACGCTGCCCGTCACGTCGGAGATATTGATGGGCACGCCGCCCGTCCCGATGCGCGCGCGAAAGTCCGCGCGGTTCATCTCGCCCTGCACCGACACGTTCGCCAGTTCGACGTAGACCTTGCCCTTGATCCCTGTGGTCTGCAAATCCGCATTCACGTCGTCCATGAAGCGCAGAGAGACTTTGCCGCTCACGCCCCCGACGCGCACGCCGCCCGCGCCGAGCTTCGCCATCTGCAAAGTGACGCTGCCGCTCACCTGCGACACCTCGGCCGACCCGGCGGCCTGCGCCACGCCGACGCTCCCGCTCACGTTCGTGAGGCGGATCGAGCCATCGAGTTCGCCGACGCGCACGTCGCCGCTCGCGCCCACGACCGTCAACTCGACGCGGCGCGGCAACTTCAAGGCGACGCGATAACTCGTGTCGTCGAAGTTCATGTTGTCCCGGTCGCCTTTCCGGCGACGCGCTTCGCCGCGCACGGCGAGACTCGAAGCCGTCTGTTCGACCGCCAGCTTGCGCGGGTTCGGATCGCGCGAGTAACTCGTGATGCGTAGTTCGGCGGCGTTACCGTCAATTGTGTCCACGTCAATCGAGCCGTTGATGTTCGAGAGTTCGACACGCGCGCCGGGCGAGAGGTGGTAGGTCTGCCGCAACTCTTCGCGCTCGGTGCGCTGGCCGCCGTCCATGTCGCCGTCGTCGAACCAGTAGCCGCCCATGTTGATGTTGATGTCGGGCGCTTCGACATGAATGTCGGGCACTTCGATGTTGAAGTCGGGGATGACGACGGGGGCGATGACCGGCATCGGCATCGCGATAGACCAGTCCGATTGCTCGCCACGTGCTTCGGGGGCGACGCGCGCGTCCGGCGTCTTCGTTTTGTTCTTCTCTTTGTCCTGCGCCCGCGCGTGCCAACCCGTGAAGGCGAAAGAAGACGAGGCGGCGAGGGCGGCCGCGGCGATGAGGGATGCGCTGAATAGTCTACAGAGTTTCATCCGTGCTTACCTCTCTGAATTACTTGCAGGTGGTGGCCGAATTGGCCGGGAGTTTCGTCAGGTAAACGGGTTGACCGAAGGAGTCGAGCGTGATCTGCGCCAGCCCGTCGCCCTGCCTGACCACGATGCGGCGGTTGACGCGCGTGCTGCCGCCCGCCAGCGTGTCGGTGGTGATGGGGAACGACGTGATCACGTCCTTGTTGTAAGAGGCGAGAATGGCCGTGAAGCCCGGCGAGCCTTCGGGGATTGCCATGATGACGCGCCCCTCCATTGACTTCAGACGGTAGCGTCCCGCGCGCCGGATCGCGCCCGTGAAGTGAATGTCGGAGTCGGTGTTGGAAGCCTCCACGTCGCCCTCGATGGCGTTGAGGACGATGCCGCCGCGCGCGTTGCTGGCGTCCACACGCCCGCGCACGCACTGGATGTTGATGTCGCCGTTGATGGACGTGGCGCGCACGTCGCCGTTCGTGCGGCGGACGACGATCTTGCCGCTCGTCGCGACGATGTAGACGAGACCCTCCACGCCGTCCACGTTGATGTTGCCGGAACGCGCGCGCACTTCGAGCGCGCCGACGCGGCTGACGGTGATGTTGCTGTTGCCGCCGGAGACCGAGACGGGGCCGTCTATGTCCGAGATGTTCACGTCGCCGGAGCGCACTTCGATGGCGTCGAGCATGGCGTAGCGCGGCATCCGCACGTTGAGGCTGATGCCCTCGCCCTCGCCGCCGCTCCCTCCACCTATGCCTGCCCCGAACCCTCCGCCCATGCCGCCGCCCGCACCGCCGCCGATGCCGCGCGCCCCTGCTTTCGCGGCGGGCGCAGGCTGGCGCGGCGGCGCAACGGGCGCGATCGCCGCTGCTTCGGGCGCGTCGGGTATTTCGCTGAGGTCGGGCATCGGGACGATGATGACGTTGTTGTTGTCGTTATCGTCGTTGTCGTCGTTATCGTTGTTGTTGTTGTCGCGTTGCGGCTTGGCCTTTGCGACGGGCTTCGCGGGCTTCACCTTCGCCGCGGGCGGCGTCCGGCTCTGCGCCGGGGCGACGGGGTAGATGCGCGGGGCGGGCGCGGGCGCAGGCGTCGGGTTGTTCGGAGGGTCGAGGTCGGGGTTGACGTAAATGAACGGCTGGATGTCTATGTTGGGGTTCGTGTAGACGAACGGGAACGGCGTGCCGCGCTGGCCGCGGCGGCCGGGCACGGTGAGCGAGAGCACGTTGCGCGGCGCGGACGGGTCGGCCGTCATCTCCACCTGCACGGCCTCCGCGCCCTTCTCGCTCGACGCCGTGGCCTCTACCGTGTCGCCGTCCCAACCCGTGATCGTGATGCGCCCGTAGCGGTTGCTGATCGCGACGCGACTGCCGCGTTCCAACTTGATCTGCACGCGCCCGGCCGTGTTGTTGATCGAGACCGAGCCGCCCTGTGTGGATGACGCGGCGGCGGGCTGCTGCGCCCGTGCGTGCGTGTGTGCCGGTAACGCCGTGCCGTGAATGATGGCGAAGGCGACGATGAAAGCTGTCAGAGTTTTCTTGTTCATAACACTTGAGTCCGAGTTGTCTGAATGACGTTACTCTTGAGTCCGAATGACGTTCAAATTTCCGCTGGCGGTAATATCAAATTCCTTCCGGTCGAGCACAGCCACTTCGTTTTAGTCAAGCGCGGCCATCTCGCGCATCACTTCGACCTTCTTGGCGTAAGCCGAGAGCATGTACTGGACGGCGACCGGGTCGTTGCGCTGCCGGAGCACGGTGCGGCGCGTCTCGGCGATGGAGCGATCAATGGTGGCGAGCGTCTCGTCAAAGCGCGCGGCGACCTGCGGGTCGAGCCGCGTGCGCTTGAGGTTCACGTCCTCCGACAGCATCTTGATCGCCGCGAGATATTTCGACTCAGCCTCGCGCACGAGCCGTTCGGTGGCGCGTTGCCGCCTGACGATCTCGTTGTTTTGACTGGCGGCCAACACCTGCGCCGGGTCGTTCGACGGCACGACTGATTTGCGCTCCGGCTGGTTTCGCTTGCGCTGCGATTCCGTCGGCTGAACTTTGCCGGGTGCGTCCGTCTGGACGTTCGTCATGCCGCCGTTAGGCTCGACGTTTGGCGACGCGGTGGTCGAAGTCGCTTCGGGCGTCGGCGGCGTGATGTTCACCGGAGTCGCCGACGGGTGCGACGTTGAACCGGAGGCGATCTCGCGCGGCTCAATCGCGGGTTGCTGATTCGTATAACGCATGACGACGGCCGTCGCGCCGATGGCGAGGAGCATCATCGCGGCCGTGAGCGCGGGGCTGAAACGCGGGACGACGAGCGCGCTCGCAAACCACGCGCGGACTCGCCCCGGCAGGCCCGCCCCGGCAGCGACGACGGGCGATTGCTCGCGCCCGCTCAGGCGATCCTCCTTTGCGATGCGCGCCGCGACGCCCGTCCACAACGCTTGCGGCGTCGCATTGAGATCGCGCTCGTAGCTCGCGTACAACGATTGCTCGTCGAGCAGTTCGTCGTAGCGTGCGGCGCAGGCGCGGCAGGCGGCGAGGTGCGCGCTCAGTTCGGCGGCGCGTCGCGCGTCGAGTTCGCCGTCCAGAAATTCTTCGAGCGCGGGCGCGCTGCATTCCTCACACTTCATTGCTTCACCCCCAGATAAGGACTCATGCGCCGCCGCATCTCTGTGCGCGCGCGGTGCAGATCGGTCTTCACCTTCGGCACGGAAAAACCCGTGATCTCCGCGATCTCCTCGTAGCTGCGCTGCTGGAAAATTTTCAACGTGAAGACCAGACGCTTGTCCTCGTCGAGCGCGCCGAGCGCGTGGCGCACGACGCCGTTCAACTCCTTGTCGAGCAACGCGCCCGCAGGCGTCGGCCGCTCGTCCTGCAACTCAAGCACCGTCTCGTCATCGAGATCAACCTTCTTGCTGCGGCTGTGCGCCGAGCGCAAATGCTCGCGCGCGACGTTCTTGGCGATGCTGAAAAGCCACGTCGAAAACTTCGTCTCGTCGCGCAGCGCGTCCAGATACTTGTAGGCGCGGACGAAGGTCTCCTGCGTCAAATCCTCCGCGAGCGCGCGGTCGGCCACCATGTCGTAGACGAAGGAGACGACGGGGCGCGCCCACCTGTCGAAGAGGTGTCGGAAGGCATCATGGTCGCCGCGACGCGCCGCTGCGATGAGTTGCTCAGGACTATTCATCAAAGGCTTCGCGTGTGCGCCCGCCGACTGTGGTTCGACCGTCAATGTCCCGCTGATTGCTTCCATAACTATCTGCTTCGTCCGTCGTCCAGTGTGTTAGTGCGGTTCGGGCGCGAAAAGTTTCAGACGGGCGGGATAAAAGTAAAGCGAACGGCGGGAAAAGGGAAATTCCGCCGATAAAACGAGTTTGGAGGGGCGGCCGTCTCATTCGCCGTCCGCGTGCCTGCATAACGCGCGAACGGAATTTGAGACGGCCGCCCCTCCAAATTTGCTCCCCGGCGCGAGGTTAGAAACTGCGCCGGATGAGGTAGGACATCTTGATGAAGAAGGTGCGACCGTTGCGTCGGAAACCGGGTTCGAGTTGGCCTGTGAAGCGGTTGAAGCCGTCGCGGTTGAGGTCGTCATTGTAGCCTGCGTAGAAGGCCGTCCCCGGATTCGGCGTCCACCCCAGGAGAAACTGCCCGTGCGCGTTCGCGGCGAGCGTGTCGTAGTCAACGCGGGCGCGCAGGGCGAGGAAGCGCGTGAACTGGTAGGTGGTGCGTAGCGTCAGGATGTTCGTGTCGAAAGCGACGAGTCCGTTGTCGCGGCGCGTCAGGCGGTTCTTGGTGAAGGAGAGCGAACTGTTGAGCGCGGTCGTCGGCTTGTACGTCACGTCGAGACTGTATTGCAGGAGGTTGGCCGCGCCGGGGTCGAGCGCGCCGGAGCAGACGGCGGGCGGCGTCTCGCCGTCGCAGAGGCCGTCCGATTGCGCCTCGCGCGCGGCGATGGCCGAGGGGCTGACGCGCGGGTACTTCGGGTCGCTGCCGAAATCGAAATCGAGTTGCCCCCAGCGGTAGCCGAAGAAGTTGAAGAAGGAGAGTTTTTTGTTGACGGTCGAGCCGCCGTAGGCGAAGACGTTTTTGAGCGTCGCGCCGCGCTCGGAGTTGTCGCCCGCAAACGCGCCCGCGCGTCCCGGCCTGCGGTTCGCGCCGAACTCCGACTCGAAGACGCGCTCGTAGCCGCCGTTGTAACCCACGCGGAAGAAGGTCTGGCGTTGGAAGTTCAGGCCGAACTGAAACTCGTCGTTCCAGTTCTGCAAGTTGCCCGCCCAGTCGTGATTGCCGCCGAGGTAATTGTAGAGACTGTAGGAGACGATCTTAGCCTTCGGCTTCGGCTCGGAGTTGTAACTCAGATTGAGGTTATGGTTGTTGGTGTTGGTGCGGCGCGTGAAGCCCACGTCGGCGCGGTAGTCGCGCGTGCGCCCGACGCCGTTGACGTTGACGCTGAAATGCCGCCCGCTCTTGTCGAGGTCGTAGGCGTAGGCGAAGCCCTGCCCGTTGCGATAGACCGACTCGTCGCGATCCGGATCGTAGAAGAAGCGGCGCGAGTGCGTGCCGAGCACCTGCACGTCCAAGACCGTCTGCTTGTTGAGACGAAAGCGTCCGTCGAGACCGCCGATCTGGTTATGCTTCTCGACGAAGTTGTAACTCGTGGCGAGCAGGCCGACAGAGTTCTCCTTCCCCACGTCGCGCTTCAAACGCAAGACGGCGATGAGCGCGTTCTTGTCGAGCACGCGGTTGAACTGAAACTCGGAGAGCCGCGCCTCGTCCAGACGCGCGAGATAGTTTCGCTCGCTCTCGTTCAAGCCTCGCGGCGCGCGCAAGGTCTGCAACTCGTCGAGCGTCTCTTCGCGCTCCTCGTCGGTGAAGTTGCCGGGCGCGTTGTCCGAGGCGACGAGGAGGCCGAAGGTGTTGCGGCCGCGCTTGCCCGTGAGTTTGACGGCCATGTCGGGGTCAACGATGGCGCGCGTGTGGACGGCGGCGATCTGCGTGCGAAAGATTTCGATGCCTTCGAGAAAGAACGGCCGCTTCTCCTCGAAGAAGATCGGGAAGCGTTGGTTGGCCGTCACCACCGTCGCGTCGGCTTCGACCTGCGCGAAGTCTGGGTTCAAAGCGAAGTCGAGCGTGACGGTCGGCGTCAGGCCGAACTTCGCGCTGATGCCGGGGTCGAGTTCAACAGGTTGATTGACGAAGCGGCCGGGGTCGAACAAATTCGGATTGCGCGAGACGACGCTCGGCCGGATGGTGCGGACGCGCTTGCCCGTCTCGGAGACGGTGAAACTCGGAATCAGTTCGAGCGAGCGTTCGGTGGAGACGCCTTCGAGTCCCGTCAGGTGTCCGGCCTGATTGAGCGTGCCCGACTTGTCGCGCGAGATGGGCATCCACGAATCTATCTCGTCGTTGAAACGATCAATGTTGCGCCACAGGTGGAAGCCCCAGAGTTTATCCTTGCCCGCCTCGTAGCGCAGAGACTTGAACGGGATCGCCACTTCGAGCGTCCAGCCGTCGCTCGTCAACACGCCCTTCGACTCCATCACGATGTCCACGCTGAAATCCGTGCCCTGCCCTTCGGTCAACACGCCGTCCTGCTGCACGCCGAGCGGGTTGAAGCCGAGCACGTAAGCCTTGCGCTGGTCGTTGAAGGTGTCGAGGAAGATACGCACGTTGTCTTCGCCGAACACGTTGTCGCGCCGCGCGACGGTGGCGCGCACCTTGTCCGGTTCGTCCCACGCGCGCACGGCGAAGTAGAGAAACTTCGCGTCGTAACCGAGCCACGCCTCGGTCGCACGCGACGGCTTGATGTTGTCGCCCGGTTGAATCTGGTAAAAGTCCTTGAGGGCGACGGCCGTCTTCCACACCTCTTCGTCCAACTTGCCGTCAATCAAAGGCGCACGCTCGAAGCGCGCAACGGTGACGGGCGCGGCCTTCTCCGGCGGCAACGCCACGCCCGCACTCTTCGGCGCAACCTTCGGAGTAGCAGCGGCGACGGCGGCAGGAACGAGCGCGCCCGATACCTTCACGTCGGCCACCTTCACGTCCGACACTTTCACGTCTTCCACTTTTGCGTCTGTCGCTTTCACGTCCGCCACTGTCGAGACCGGCGGCTGCGGCTCTTGCGTCGGCGTCGGTGACGTTGAAGACGTTGACGGCGCGACTGCGGCAGTTGACGTTGACGCTCCTTGCGCGGCGCGAATCTCCGGCTGCGACGAGGCCGCGGCGGACGCGAACAGGGCGACGAGGATGAAGGCTGTTATGTTTCGTTTCATGTTGAATCTCCGCCGCGCTCGCCGTCGAGTCCGGCGTCCTCCGGGCGCACTTCGCCCGACGCCTGTCTCGCGCGCTTTCGCAGACAGGCCGCGCTTCGCTGAAATGTTTTTTAAGCCAAGTCGGTTGTGAGTAGATCGCTCGGCACAGGGGCACGGGGCGCGCGGCGGATGTGCCGGAGCTTCGGAGGCCAGTCCTTCCTTCCCGCGCCTCCGCCTGCCCCGTGCCCCTGTGGCGGGCGATCTACATGTTTGCGCGTGCGACAAAACGCCGACGCGTCGGACGAACTCTCAAGGCGAGGGGTCGAGTTGGTAGAAGATGCGCGTGAAGGTCATGCCCTCGAACTCAACGTCGAGGTTCTCCACCAGAATGCCGAAGGACGTTTCGCCGTTCAGAATCCGGTTGGCGAACGTAGCCGTGAAATCCTTCGCCGCGCCGTTCGTGTAGACGCGCGTGCCGTTCAGATGCGCGCCTTCGATGCGTATGTCCCTGAGCGTCGCGCGCCGCGCGCCTTCGTGGCTCGTGACGGAGAGTTGGCCGTCCACGCCCGTTGTGATGTCGAGGTAGTAGTCGGGCGCGATGCCGACGTAACGCCCCGCGTAGTCGGCGACGCTCGCTTTGACGACCGGCTCGAAGCGTTTCTCCTTCTTCTTGTTCTTCAACTTCTGCCCGCCGGAGACGGGCGCGGCCGACATGAGCGCGAGCAAGGCCAGCACGGCGACGGCGACGACAATTTGCTTCGACCTCATCACGGTTTACTCCTTTTCGCTCCGCAGCACGTCCTTGAAAAATTCGAGCGCGCGCGGGTCGCCCGATTCGCCGAGGACGTTGATGGCGCGACGGCGCACCTGCTGGTTGGGGTGTGTGCGCGCGATCTTGATCAGGATCGGCACAGACTCTTCGGCCGGGCGTTCGCTGAGGGCGTTGACGGCCTGCACCTGCAACTGCGACTCCGCGCTCGAACTCTCAACCGTCTCACGCAGCAGATCGAGGCTGCGCTTCCCGGCGCGCTCGCCGATCATGTGAATGGCGTGACGGCGCAAATCGGCGTTCGTGTTGTTGTCGCCGCGCGCTGCGGCGAAGAGTTTGTCTTCGGCTTGCTGGCTCTTCATCTCGGAGAAGGCGTGCAGGAGTTGACGCCGCACGTCGTTGCTCTGCTCCGTGTCGTAGAGTTTGAGCAACTCGCCGAGCATCGCCTCGCCCTCGATGTCGGCGAGCATGTGGATGGCGTGGCGGCGCATGTCTTCGTCTCTGCCCGTGCGCGCGATCTCCAAAATTTTCCCCTGCGCGCGCGGCGTCTTGATCTCGGCGAGCGCGTGGAGCACGGCGCGGCGCACGTCCTCATCCTGATCGCCCGCGTAGATGCTCATCAGATCGTCAATCACCGCATCGCGCCCGTGGTCGCCGAGCGCGTGGACGGCCGTGCGGCGCGATTCTTTGTCCGCGTCCGTCTTCGCCACTTTCAGGAGGAACGCCGACGCACCCGCCGTGTCCTCGTTGTCCGAGACGGCGTGGATGATGCCGCGTTTGACTTCGCGCTGCGCGGAGGTGGACTGCGGCAAGCCCTCGTAGAGAGTTCGTAGCGTCGAGAGCGCGGCGCGGTCGCGGCTCTCGCCGATGGCGTGCGCGGCCTGTCGGCGCAAGTCCGACTTCTCGTTCTCGTCGCGCACGATCCCTGCGAGGAACTCTGTCTCGCCGCCGATCTGCCCGATCCAGTAGACGGCCGTCGAGCGCACCTTCGAGTTGGACGAAGCCTTGACGAACCCCTTGAGCATCGCGCCGACGCGCGCGTCGTCGTGCAGGGCGATGGCGAGCGTGGCGTGCTGGTTGAGCAGCCCGGCGTTCGTCGTCGAAGCGGGCGAGGGCGCGGCTTCGGCGAGGCCACGCAGGTAATTCAAGCTCTCCTCGTTCGACGCGCGCCCCATCCAGTAGACGGGATAGCCGCCGTACTCGCGCTTGCGGTCGAGGTTGTAAATCTCCATGCGCGTGACAGCAGTGCCCGCCGCTTCGCGCAGGAGGAAGACGCCGAGGTTGCGCGTCTCGACCGTCATGCCGTTCGACGTGCCGACGAAGACGGTCGTGCCGCCGCTCGTGTTCATCGAGCCGTGAAACTCGCCGCCGTTCGGGTCAACGGCGACGCCGGGGCGCACGTCGAACGAATAGGCCGACCAGTAAGGCGTGCGCGACGAACGTGCGCGGCTGCCCGCCGCGTCGAGCTTCGCTTTCAAGTCCGCGCCCTCGACTTGAATGAACGTCGAACTCTGCGCGGCGGCAGAAGATGTTTCCGACGCGGCCGGATTTGTGGAGGCGGCGACCGACGCCGCGTTGCCGGGGTGCGCGCAGGCCGCGTTGCCGAGCAAGGCCAGACCGATGAACAGAGAGGCGAACGAGAATGATCTACGCATGATGAATTCCTTTCGAGGATGAGGTCAGTAAGCAGTTGTCAGTTGTCCGTGGTCAGTCGTGCTTTGTCCGTGGCCGGTTGTTCAATTCAATCTTCAATAGCTGCCGTAGCAGACACAAAACGACTGACAACTGGCGACGGACAACTGACACCTTCTATGGTTTCAAAATGTCTTCGAGGAAGCGCAGGGCTTCCGGGTCTTTGCTCTGGCCGATGTGCTGGATGGCCTGGCGGCGCAGTTCGATTGAAGGGTCGGTGCGCGCGATCTGCATCAGCTTGCGCAGGGCGGCCTTCTGATCCGATTCGCCGAGCACGTTGAGCAGCGTGCGTTTGATCTCGACGTTCTGTTCGGCGTCGTAGATCGAGATGAGCAGTTCGACGGATTGCGCGTCGTCGCCGTGGTCGCCGAGACGATGAATGACCGTCCGGCGCAAGTCCACGTTCTCGGCGGGGTTGCGCGCGATCTCGGAGAGCTTGGCCTTGGCGCGCGGGCTGTCCATGTCGGCGAAGGCGTTGAGGATTTCGCGCTTCACGTCGAGGTCGCGCTCGCCCTGATAGACGCGCATCAACTCGTCGAGCATCGCCTCGTTGTTCTTCTCGCCGAGGCGGCGCAGCGCGAACTTGCGCAGTTCGACGTTGTCGCCGGTGCGTGCCACTTCGAGGAGTTTCGCCTGAGCGCGCGGGTCGTCGGATTCGGCGAAGGAGTTGAGCAGACGCTTGCGGATTTCGTCGGTGCGGTCGGCGTCGTAGATGCGGACGAGGTTGTCGAACGCGCCGTCGCGCTCGCCGAGGCGGCTGATGGCGGTCTTGCGTAGTTCGATGTCTTCGCCGCTCTTCTGCGCGATCTCCAAGAGCTTCGCGTCGGCGCGCGCGCCGTCCATCTCGGCGAGGGCGTGAAGCACCTGCCGCTTGATGTTCGGGTCGGCGTCGGCCGCATAGATGCGCATCAGTTCGTCCATCACGGCCTCGCCGCCCGCTTCGCCGAGGCGGTGGATGGCCGTCTGCCGGAGTTTCGCGTCGGGCTGGTTGCGCGCGATGTCTAAGAGGACGGTGACGGCCTGTTTGCCGCCGTGCGCGCCGAGCAGGGAGACGGCCGCTTCTTTCATGCGGCGGCTCGCCGTCGAGTTGGGACGCAGCCAGTCGGTGACGAAGCCGAGCGCGCGTTCGGGGTTCGAGTCGAAGAGACTCTGGAGGGCGATGATCTTGAGTTCCTCGTTCTCGCGGCCTAACGCGTCGTCAATGATCTGCGTCTGGCCGAGCGCGGGCGCGAGTTCGGTGAGCATCGCGTCGGCCTCTTCGCGCCAGCCCGAACGCTCGTGCTCTTTGATCAGACGCTTGAGCACCTTCGCCGCCTCTTTCGCGTTGCCCTGCCGCTTGAGGGCGTAGGCGTACCAGTAGAGCGCGGCGTCAACGTCCTTGTCGCGCGAGTAGGTGTTGATGAAACTGCGGAAGGTCTCGGCGGCCTTCGCCCATTCCTCGTTCTCAATCTGATCGCGCCCCGCGCGAAACATATTCATCGCGGGCGTGTTGCCCGTCTGCACGAAGCGGTTGAGTTTGGCGAGGTCTTGGTTCGCGCCGGGGGCGTCGGACGCGCGCGCGAGCAACGCGCCGGAGGCGACGAAGACTGCGACGAGCGCGAGGGCGACGAAGACAATCGTGCGTCTCGACAGGAAACGACGCCGGAGGGCGCGCGCGTGTTGTTTGAATGCGTGTGGCATGATGATAACTTTGAGTCCTCTGTTTAATAGGAACGCGCGGAGGCGGATTCGACCGCGCTGATTTGGAGCATGGCGACGAGGTTCTTCCGGCGCATGCGTTCGTTGATCTCTTTCACGTCGGCGGGCGCGGGCTTGTCGGGCAAGTTGGCGATGTCAATCAGGATCGGCTCAAGACTATTGAGCAGCGATTCGACGGGCAGATTGCCGCGGCTCGCCGCCTCGCGCCGGAGCACGATGTTTTCATAGAGCAATTTTTTGGAACGCTGTTTCTCGTAGGCGAGGTCGGACGAGGCGCGGCGTCCCGCGTCGGCCGGGCGCGCGTTGCGGAAAGAGCGCAACAATAATTGTGCCTGTTCGACGTGGCGCGCGGTCTTCGACTCGCCCGCCGCGTTGTCCGCCGCCTCTTCCGCGCCGCGTCGCGCCGCGTCGTCGCCCGCATCGCTCGATTCGACCACGCCGATGCTGCCACCATTGGCCGCAGCCTCGACATCGTTTCTCGCAGACTCCACAACGGGCACGTCAACATGCGGCGTAATGAACCTCTGAGACTTCGGCAAAGACTTCGGAACTGCTCCGCCCGCACGCTTCTTCTGACTGTTCACGGCGGCCACTTCACCGCCCTGCCTGTTCGTGCTCGCCGTCAAATCGTTCGCCGCTGTCGGCGACGCAATCGGCGTCGCGGCGGGCATAGCAGTCACGGCGTTGTTATTGTTGCTGGTGGGCGCGGGCGTCGGCACGTAGTTAACAACTTCCGCGGGCGCGCGGCGCGAACTCAACAGAGAGACGACGCCTGCGGCGACGCCGACCAGCAGCAACAGCAGCGCGGCCAACCCGACGGGGCTGAGTCGCGGCATGCCGAACACGCCCGACCGTTCACTTTCAAACTTCGCCGCGCCTCCGTCGCTTGCCGCGAGGACGCGCTTGAGCGCGCGCTGCCGTGCGAAGGCGTCGAGTTCGAGCGGGTAGTCGGCGAGTTGACGCCGCAGCAGGAGAAAATCTTCGCGCGCCGCTTGGCAGTCGCCGCAGGCGTCGAGGTGTCGCTCCACGTCGCGCGCTTCCCCGGCGGCGAGTTCGCCGTCAATCAAGAGCGAGACTTTTTGTGTCCAGACGCATTTCATAGTTGTCACCGCTTGAGACTTCCCCGCTTGCCGTTTCAACCGGCGGCCTTGCTGCTGCTGCGCGCCGCCTGCGCGTGCTCCCGTCTGCCCCAACGCTCGCGCAAGGCCGTGCGCGCGCGGAATACGTCAACTTTGACTTTACCTTCGGAGACGCCGAGCACGCGCGCGATCTCGCCGTAGCTCAACTCTTCCTGCTCGCGCAGGAGCAGTGCGGCGCGTTGCTGTTCGGGGAGCGTCTTGAGCATGTCCGTCACCAACCCTCTGCGCTCGGCCGTCTCAAACTCCTCTTCCGGCGTCGGCACGTGTGTGCGGAACACGTCAACCACTTTGTCGAAGAGACGATAACGCGTGTTCCTTTTGTTCAACTCGTTCAAGGCGAAGTTGCGCGCCACGCGGTAGAGCCAGAAGCGAGCCTCGCCTTCCGGCAAACTGCGCAGACCTTTGTGGTGCAACTGCAAGAAGCTGTCCTGTGCGATCTCCTGCGCCGTCGAAGCCGCGCCGCGCCCCCCCAGCAGGCACTCCAGAAAACGGCACAGGCTTGGGTAGAACTCGTGGAACATGATCGCAAACTCGTCTTCTTCGCTCGCCATAGAAACACTGTACGCCCACTAAAACAGGTGGGGATGGGAAAAGTTACAAATATTTTTCGGGGGCGGGCAAATGTGGGGATGATGGGAAAGGATGAAGGAGGGACGATTAACTATCGGAGTGATCGTTGTCAGTTGTCCGTTGTTCGTGGTCAGTTATTCAATACGATCTGTAGCGGCTCACGCAATGGTCACTTGCAACTGACAACTGACCCCGGACAACTGACGACGGGCGGCTTTCCCTTCATCATTCATCCTCCATAGTTTCTCTCTATGCTTCCGCGTCAGCGGCGGCCTTGAGTTCTTCAAGGAGTTGCGCCGAGGCGGCGGCCTTCGCTTCCCACGCGCGCGCGATCTCGGCGAGCGTGTCGCGTTCGCGTGCGTGGCGCGCTTCCCACGCGCGGGCTTCGCGCGCGAGCCACGCGAGCACGCCGCGCGCGTCCTGCGCCAGCAGGGATTCGAGCGCGTACTTGCGTTCGCCCGCGCGCAGGCCGAGTTCGAGCGAGCGCGCCGCGCGACTCAAGTCGGCGCGCACGATGATCATCCCGCTGCGCGCGGGGCTGAGTAGCGTCTGCAAAAACTCCGCTGCCTCGCCCTCGCGCGGGTCAACCAGCCCGGCCGACGCGCGCAGGTGCAGCGGGAGTTGCGGCGTCGCCGCGTCCAACGTCGCACGCGCTTCCTCGCGCAGAGCGTCCAGCAGCGTCTCGCCCCAACGCCGGTAGAACGGCGTCGCAATCTCGGTCAACTTGGAGAGGTAGGCGGGCAGCCAACTGAGTAGGTGCTCCCACAGGTAGGCGCGTCGCGCGCGTCGCCAACTGTCGCGCCGCGCGTCGTCCGTTTCGTTCGCTTCGAGTTCGGAGAGTTGCACGTAGAGGGCGAGCATGACGGAGAGGTGATCGGGTTCGGCGGGCGGCGTCTGCGCGAGCGCGCGCCAGAAGCCCGCCACGCGGTCGCGCGCCTCGCCGCCGAGCATTCCCTCCGCGCCGAGATAGACAGAGGCGTATGGATAGAGTTGGAAGACGAACAGTTCCGTGTACTCGCTCGACGCGGGGAGCGCGCCGAGTTCGAGCGCACGGGCGATGCCCGCGCTCTCTTGTGTCGGCGGTTCTGCGAAGACGGCGAGAGCGCGAAAGAGTTCCATCACTCGACGCCCACGAGTTTCGTCTTGTCCGGCAGGCGATAGACTTCCTTCGACGGCTTGAGCGGGCGCAGCAGCCAGTAGGGGCGGCGCGTGCTGTCGGGCGAAAACTCGTCCGCCCCGCGCGTCTCGGCGAGCCACTTGAGATAAACCTGGTGCGACTTCTCCGTGTCAACAGAGATGTCGCCGTGCGCGTCTCCGGCTTCGGCGCGACCGACGCGCACGGCCTGATGCCAGCAGTGCATTCCCGACACCGGGTCGGGATGGACGGGGAACGTTAAGTTCTGATGCACGCCTACATCTGTCCACCAGATGCGCTGCGTATCGGCATCAGCCGACTCGTAGGGCGCAACGCCCGACTCGCGTCGCAAGCCCCAGCGGTCGCCCTCGTGCGCGAGCGAGACGGTCGCCATCATCTGCCGCTGCCCCGCGTCCTTCAACTTCCAACGCCCCATGTGATGACTGCACGCGACGATGCCCGGCTTGATGCCTTCCGTCACCCACGCGCGCACGACGAAGTAACCGATCTCCGTCTCGACGCGCACGAGGTCGCCCGTGCGAACCTGCAAGCGCGCCGCGTGCGACGTGTGAATCCACAGCGGGTTTGTGTGCGCGATCTCGTCGAGCCACTTCGCGTTCGCCGAGCGCGTGTGAATCTGTACGGGCAGGCGGAAGGTCGAGATGAGCACGGTCTGATCCTTCGCCAGCTTGTCGGGGTGGATGTGGCTGCGGATGTAGGTCGGGATGACGTATTCAGGCCAGCCCCAATCGGAGAGCGTGCGCGAATAAAATTCGAGCCGCCCGCTCGGCGTCGGGAAGCCGCGCAAGGTCTCGCCGTCAACTTTGACGCCGACGAGCCTGCGCCCTTCGGCGTCGCCGTCGGGACTCGGCACGGGGACGATGTTCAGCGTGGGCGGCTTCGGCGTCTTCGTAAACACGCGCCCGAAGTGATCGGTGCGCGCGTCCTCCAACTCTTCGGCGGGCACGCTCTCCTGATAGATCGCCCCGACCTTCTTCTTCACCTCGAACGACCCGTAGCGGCGCATGAACTCGAACGGCGACAATTCTTCGGCCGCCGCGCGCTCCGGCAACCCCGGCACAGAGTTCTCGAACATGTAACTGTAGTACTCGTCCACGCTCAGACGCTCGCCCGGCCGCTCTTTCGACTCGACGAACTGCCGGATGCCGAGACTACCGTCCGCGTCAATGCGCCAAGAGAGTTCCAACCAGAACTCGTTCTCCTCCCACACCTCGCCGGGATTGATCTCGCGCGAGTCTTTGATCTCTTCGCCGAGCCGCTCGCGCGCGGCGCGCAGGACGGGCTGGCGAAAGCCGATCCACTGCGCGTCGTGCGTCTCGTAAGAATGAACGTCGTGCCGCTCCGAGCCGTGCCCCATCGGCAAGATGTAGTCTGCGAAGTAGGCCGTCTCGTTCCACGTCGGCGTCAGCGCGACGTAGCAGTTGATCAAACTCTCTTTGCTCAACATCTCGACCCAACTGAACCCGTCGGGGTTCGTCCACACAGGGTTGTAGACGCGCGTGAAGTAAACGTCCACCTTGCCGCGCCCCTCTTTCAAAAAGTGCGGCAGCAGAAACGACAACTCGTTCATCGCGAGCGGGTACTCGCGCGGCCAAGTCAACTCGTTCCAGCGCGGCGGGTGCGGCGGCGTGTAGATCGGCTTCGGCACAAACTTGTTCCACGCGTTGGGAAAGACGCCGCCCTCGGTCGCCACCGCGCCCAAGAGCGCGTTCAACATGAAGAGCGTGCGCGTCACCTGCCAGCCGCCGCTGTTACCGGCCGACGCCGAACGCCAGTTGTGACTCGAAAAACGCGTCCCCGCCGTGGCGACGACCCGCGCGATCTCCTCGATCACCTTCGCCTCGACGCCCGACTCGCGCGCCGCGAACTCGAACGTGTACCCGGCGTAAAGTTCCTTGAGGAGCGTCTGGAAATTCTCGAAGTCCGTCTCACGCTCCGGGTGCTCGACCGCCATGAACTCTTCCCAGTTCCACCAGCGACGCACGTACTCCGCGTTATAAAGATTGTTCTCGATCAGATAATTCGCAATCGAGAGCACGATGGCGGGTTCTGAGCCGGGATAAGGCGAGACGAAATAGTCGGCGTGCGTTGCCGTGTTCGACAGGCGCGTGTCGAAGACGATGAGTTTCGCGCCGTCGGCCTTCGCTTCGATGACGCGCTGCGCGTGCGGGTTGAAATAGTGTCCCGCTTCGAGGTGCGAACTGATGAGAAAAATAACTTTCGCGTTCGCGTGATCGGGACTCGGCCTGTCCAAGCCCATCCAGTATTGATAACCGGCGCGGCTCGAAGACGAACAGACGTTCGTGTGCGAGTTGTGCCCGTCCACGCCCCACGCCGCGAGGATGCGTTCGGTGAAACCGTCCTCGCCCGGACGCCCGACGTGATACATCACCTCGTTGTGCCGCTCTTCGACGATGGCCTTGCGGATGCGCACCGCGATGGTGTCCAGAGCCTCGTCCCAACTCACGCGCTCCCACTTGCCCTCGCCGCGCGCTCCCGCACGCTTGAGCGGATAAAGTATCCGGTCGGGGTCTGTGATCTGGTTCAGCGTCGCGGGGCCTTTGGCGCAGTTGCGCCCGCGCGAGCCGGGGTGTTCGGGGTTGCCCTCGAACTTCTGCACCTGCAAACTCTCCCTGTCCACGTAAGCCAACAGGCCGCACGCCGACTCGCAGTTAAAGCACGTCGTCGGCACGAGCATATAGCGACGCTCCACGCGCTCAGGCCACGCGCGCGAATCCAGTTCCACCCAATCGTCCCAACGCTCCTTCGGCGGGAACGCCGCCAGATGAATCCGGCTCGGCCCCGGATAAAACGTCTCCCCACGCGCCTCCGTCTCCTTGCGCGCCGCGCTCACGCGCTCGTTAAGTTTGCTCAGGTTCATACTCATCCAGACTTACTCGGCTTTCTATTCGGCGACTTCTGCAACTGTCTGCGATTGTCTCTCGCAAGCCCGCGCATGTTTCTGCTCCGGTGCGGTCATCGCTTGCTGTTCCATGCTCAATTTAAAGTGCTATGACGGCTTCTTCCCTTCGGCCAGTTGGGCAATCGCCTTCTCGATTCTGCGGGCGCGCGTTTCGGGGCGTTTGGCGTCTTCGACGGCGCGGGCATGCTCTTTCTGATGCGTGTAGCTGAGTTTGTCCCAAGTGGCTTGGGCGGCTTTGTTGGCGCGGAGGGCGCGTGCGAGGTCGGGGGGCGGGGTGATGATGCGCGGCTCGTCGTCGCGTTCCATCGTGACGCTGATCCGGTCGCCCGCTTTGGCTTGTGCGCCCGCGCGGATGTCTTTGTTGACGGCCATCATGAAGCAGCCGCCCATCGGGAAGATGGAGCTGCGGTAGGGGAAGCCGTTGATCGTGCCGCGGACGGGGACGCGTGCGCGTGTGCCGAAAGTCTGCTCCACGTCGAAGGGGATCGTGATGCCGGTGGCCTCGCTCGTGTCGTGTTTTTCGAGCAGGACGCGGAAACGTTTTGCTGTCGTCGCCATAAGCTCCTCCGTTCGAGTTTCTGCCGGTCGAGTTTCCCTAAAGGCCGCGCGCGGCATCGTCGAAGAGTGTCCGTTCAAGTTCTCAAGCGTCAGGCGAGCGGGACGGACTGACCGGCCTGCACGTAGGCGTGCTCGAACAGGAGCAGCCCGGCGAGCGCGAAGGGCACGGCGGCGAGGCCGAGCCACGGCGCGAAGACGCCTGCGAGCGAGAGCGCAAGTCCGGCGAGGAAGAAGGCGCGGTAGCGGCCACGCGTCATCTCGCGGACGGCGAGGTGTGCGTGCGCCGTCGGGTGGACGATTGAAGTCTCGCCCCAGATTAACAACAGGTGTGTGAGACTGAGCGCGCCGAGCGACCAGAGGAGCGGCGCGACGGCGGTCGGCTCAAGCCAAGCGGCGAAGGGCAGGAGCGCGGCCGCGCCTGCGAGCAGCGATTGGACAAAGAGGTGCGGCGGCAAGAGCGGGTTCTGCCACATGTCGCGCGCCTTGGCCTGCGCGAAGAGGTAGGCCGTGTAGATGGCCGTCAAGGATGCGAGCGGCAGCCCCGCGATCATCAGAAGGCGCGGGAGCGTCGTGTTGCCCAACAGGCTCGCGCCGAAGTGTAGAGCGAGCACTAGCGAGTAGCCCGCGATGATGAACGCGCCGCGCACGAGCCAACTGCGCCACTGCGGGCGCGTGAAGATGAGGTAGAAGCGTTCGGGATGTTCCAAGTCCCAGATCAGCAGCGCGCCCGTCAAGGCGAGGAACGCGCCGGACAGGACGGGCGCGACCCACAGCCACAGCGGCGAAGGGGAGAAGCTGATCGGAGCGTCGTAGATCACGCCGGAGAGAGTGTCGGCAGAACGGATGAACCCCAGCAACACGAGCATCGCCGCAACGAGGTACGCGCCCGCCGCGATGCCCTTCGTCCACGTGTAGAGGCTGACGCGCCAGTCCCAGGGGATCGTGTGCGGCACGTCGTAGGAGAGCAGGGCGGCGGCCGAAGTGTTGTTGTGATCGGGGTGGCCGGAGACGACGTAACCCGCGCCCGTGCGCTGCTCGCTCCACATGAAGAGGTCGCCTTCGGGGCGGCGCGCGGCGAGCGGGTCGAGCGTCGCCTGATGCGCGCCCTTGTAGAAGAGTTTCGGCTGCGTCTCCTTCTCCGGCCGACGCACGTTCACGGGGTCGCGGTTGACGATGCGCGCGACTTTGGAATCGGGGTCGTGCATGTCGCCGACGAGGATCGCCTCGACCGGACAGACGACGACGCACGCGGGTTCGAGTCCGACGTCAATGCGGTGCGCGCAGAAGTTGCACTTCTCGGCCGAGTGGTCTTCGGGGTTGATGAAGATGGCGTCGTAGGGGCAGGCGGCCATGCACGCCTTGCAGCCGATGCAGATGGACTTGTCGAAATCCACGATGCCGTCCGGGCGTTTGAACATCGCCGTCGTCGGGCAGGCCGTCACGCACGGCGCGTGCGCGCACTGGTTGCAGCGCGTCACCTGATGCGCGCGTCGCGTCTGCGGATACTCGCCCACGTCAACGTGCTTGACGTAGGTGCGCGTCACGGAGAGCGGCACGAGGTTCTCCGACTTGCAGGCGGTCGTACACGCGTGGCAACCGATGCAGCGCGTCTGATCAATCACCTTCCCCCAGCGCGGCGCGCGCCCCTGCTGCTCAGGCGACGCGTCCCCGCTCCCGTTCACGGCTGGCTCTTGCATTAACATCTCCGACAGGTTGGCTCGAATTTACGATCTAAACGACAGACTACACTGAAACGCGCCCGGCCGCACGGCGAGTCGCGCGACTCAAACTTCGCCCGCCCAATCCGCGCCCGCGCGCTCCGCCCAGCGGGCGCGGATCGCCTCAAACTGCGCGGCGTCGAGCGCGCCTTCGGCCAGCAGCGCGGCGTTCTGCCGCCAACGCTCCGGCCTCTCCGTCCCGACGATTGCCGTCTGCACACCGGGCACGCTCAGCGTGAACCGCAGCGCGGTCGAGACGGCCTCCGCCATGTCGCCGCGCAAAAATTGGTAGTCCAGTTGTCGCAGCCGATCCCAGTAGGGTTGCACGTAGGGGTCTGCGGGGCGCGCGGCGTTTTTCCAGACGGCGTTGGCGATGGGGCGCTTGGCGATGACGCCGAGGCCGCGCGCCCGCGCGCCGGGCAACGTGAGTTCGAGCGCCTCCTGATCGGCGACGTTGACGGAGGTCTGCAACGTGTCGAACGCGCCGCACTCGACGGCGTAGAGTGCGGCGCGGCCGTCGCCGCTGTAGCCGATGTAGCGCGTCAGCCCGCCCTCGCGCGCGCGCCGCAAAACTTCGATCACGTCGCCTTGCCGCAACACCTCTTCCGAGCAACTGTGCAACTGCAACAGGTCTACGTGATGCGTCCGCAACCGCCGGAGGCTGCGTTCGATGCTCTGCTCCAACAGGCGCGCGTCCCAGTCGGGCAGATCGATCCCGGCGGCGTGGCCGCATTTCGTGAACAGGTAATAATCGGCGCGGCGGTGTGAGACGGCGCGGCCGATCAGTTCCTCGCTCGTCACGTAGCACTCGGCCGTGTCGATCACGTTGAGGCCAGCATCCAGCGCGCTACCGAGCAGTCGCTCCACCGTCTCGACGGCGGACTGCCCGTAGCCGATCTCAGAGCCGCCGAAGCCGAGCACGCTGACGCTCATGTCGGTCTTTCCCAGAACTCTTTTTTCCATCAGTTTCACCCCGCCAGCCTCGAAAGCCGACTTCAACGCGCCGCCGTCTGTTTCAGCAGCGCGATCAACTTGTCCGGGTAGTCGGTCATGATGCCGTCCACGCCGAGCGCGATCACGCGGCGCATCGCGTCCTCTTCGTTGATCGTCCAGACGTGTACTTGAAGCCCCGCGCGGTGCGCCGCCGCCACGAGTTCCGCCGTCACCAACTGACGCCCGAACGCCTTCTCCGGCACTTGCACGAGGCGCACCTGTGCCTTGTCGGCGGCGACGCCGCGCCCCGCCTGCAACTCGGTGGACAGCGCGACCACCTCGTCCAGACTGGCCGACGTATTGACCTCCGGGCACTCGCGCCGGAACTCCGTGATCGTCTCCGAAGCGAACGAGGCGACCGTTACACGCTCCGTCGCGCGCCTCTCACGCAACGCGCGGCAAAAAAATTTGACGAGCGAGGGCTGAGCCTGTTTGAGATCGATGTTGAGGCGCGCACGCGGGAACGCTTCGAGCACTTCGCCGAGCGTCGGGATGGTGACGCCTTTGCCACGGAACGGGAACGTGCGCCCGCCGTCCTCAGTCCAGCGATAACCGGCGTCGAGTTGTTTGAGTTCGGCGAGCGTCATATTGTTGACGCGCCCCGCGCCGTTCGTCGTGCGCTCGACCGTGGCATCGTGGATGACGACGAGCGCGCCGTCGCTTGTCGCGTGCAAGTCCATCTCCAACACGTCCACGCCGAGCGCGATTGAACCGGCGAAGGCTTTCATCGTGTTCTCCGGCCACAGCCCCGCGCCGCCGCGGTGCGCCATCACGAGCGGGCGGCGAGTCGCGTCCGGTTGGGGTTCGGCAGTGTGCGAATCGCGTGAGTGCATGTCCGTCGTCGTCTTCTGCGGCGCGAATCCGTAAAGCGCGCCCGCCACGAGCGCGCACGCGCCGAGCGGTAACAAAGCGTGCCACGCCGCGTTACGTTTCCACATCGTCTTCAAACTTCTCCCTCGATTCAAACTCTCTCCCCGGTGTCTCCGAGTCTAACACCGCGCCGCCCCGAAGTTTGACCCGTCAAGCGTTGACTCCGCGCCCGCCGCCGTGTTTGACTGCGACGACGAACCACAGGACACATTCTCAAGTTTAAAAGAACGAGGGGGCGAGGCGCGACGCGCCGTGCGGGCGAGCGACGCGCCGTTTGCAAACGTCATGGCGGAACAACTCTACGATTGCATCGTGATCGGGGCGGGGCCGGCGGGTCTTTCGGCCGCACTCTTTCTCGCGCGCTACCGCCGCCGCGTGCTCACCTTCCACCACAACAGCCCGCGCAACATCTACTCGCACGGCGTCCACGGATTCCTCGGCCACCACGGCATCCTCCCGACCGAACTGCTCGCGCGCGGCCGCGACGAGGTGACGACGCACGGCGGCCTGATCGTCGAAGCCTGCGTGACGAAGGTTGAACGTCTCGGCGAAGAGCGCTTCCGCGTCTCGACCGGCGACGACAAACTGGTCGGCCAGTCGTTCGACGCGCGCCGCCTGCTGCTCGCCACGGGCTTGCGCGATCTCATGCCCGACTGTCCCGGCTTCCGCGAGTTCTACGGCGTCTCCGTCCACCACTGCCCCGACTGCGACGGCTTCGAGACGACGGGCAAGCGCGTCGCCGTCCTCGGTCGCGGCAAGGCGACGGTCGGCTTCACGCTCGGCCTCCTGACGTGGACGGACAAGTTGACGCTCATCACCAACGGCGACGCGGGCGACATGACGGACGAGCATCGCGCCAAGCTGGCCGAGTTCGACATCCCCGTCACCAATCAGATCATCGCCAAACTCGAAGGCGACGCCGAAACGAACCAACTCGAACTCGTGCGCTTCGCGGACGGCGACGCGCTTGAGTGCGACGCACTCTTCTTCAACCTCGGCACGGAGACCGCCTCGAATTTGCACGACATGCTCGGCTGCCGGATTGACGAAGAGTGCGGGCTGGTGTGGGTGGACGAAGACCAGCAGACGAGCATTCCCGGCGTCTACGCGGCGGGCGACCTCACGCCGAAATCGCAACTCGCCGTCGTCGCCGCCGCCGAAGGCGCGATGGCCGCCATCCACATCCACAAGTCTTTGATCCCTGAGTCGCAGCGTGTGTGAGACGGAAGACAAGTAAATCGTGAATCGTAAATAGATTCAAGCAGGTTTTCTCTATTTACGATTCACGATTTACTTGTCTTGATTCAGTTGCGAAAGTTCTGCGTCACCATCAGGCCGCGCCGCCCGCCGTCCATGACGCCGATGCCGACGCGGCCGAACTGCGGGCGCAGGATGTTGGCGCGGTGGCCGGGCGAGTTCATCAAGCCCGTGTGCGCGATGGAGAGCGTGGGCGCGAGCGCGAGGTTCTCGCCCGCCGTGCGGAACGTGACGCCGCCCTCGCGGATGCGCGCGAAGGGGTCGCGGCCTTCCGGCGTGACGTGCGAGAAGTAGCCGCGCGCGAACATGTCGGACGAATGACGACGCGCCACTTCCCGCAGTTCGTCGTCGGCGGCGAGCGGCGCGAGTCCCGCTTCGGCGCGTTCGCGGTTGACGAGTTCGAGCATCTGCGCCTCCAACTCCGGCCGCGCTTTCGTCTCGGCCACTTTGAAAGGCAGTTCGACGCTCTCGTCCGATTCAGGCTTGACCGTCAGGCGGTTGAGCGTCTGCGCGATGGCCTCATTGAAGACGGGCGCGAGGGCACTTTCCAACTGTTCGGTCGAAGCGGCGAGGCGGTTTGCGAGCGCGCTCGCGCGGGCGCGCTCCGAGATATTTTCGGGGAGCGGCGCGGCCATCAAGAGCGCGGCGGTGATGGCCGCCGTGATGAGTCCGCTCGCCACGCCGGGCACGACGCCCGCCGCGCGGTTCAAGCGACGCTGGTGAAAGTCCTTCGGCAGACGGCGCAGGAGCGCGGAGCCGAGCAGTTGAATCAACAGCCCGGCGGCGAACGCCACCAGCAGGAACGCGACGGGTCTGTCCCACGCCTCCGCCCAGTCGAAGTGCGGGGCGAGCCAGCGCGCGACTGGCTGGTAGAAGCGCAAGCCCACGAGCAGGCTGCCGATCCAGCGCAGCAGATCGAGCAGGCCGAGGATGAAGCCGCGATACCAACCGTAGTACGCGCTCAAGAGCACGATCAGGATCAATAACAGGTCTATGTAGTTCACGCTCATCGCTGTCGCACCGTCCGCCCCCTAGTGTGTTCCGAAAAGTGTGTTCCGAAAAGTGTGTTCCGAAAAAGTGTTTGACTTCGTGCGCCGAAACTTTATACCTCAAACTACACGCAAGAATTGTCGGAAGCGTGACGCCGGTCACAGTTAAAAGTGACAATTGACGAAAGCGACCGCGCGCCTCCGTCTCGGCGCATCACGCTAAGGCGCACAGGAGAGTTTGGATGCCGCTCAGTTTACCGCCCGGAGATAAATACGTCGTCGGCGTCATCTCCGACACGCACAATTTGATGCGCGCCGAAGCTCTCTCTGCGCTGGCGGGCGCGGACTTAATTATTCACGCGGGCGACATCGGCCGACCCGAAGTGCTCGACGCCCTGCGCGCACACGCCCCCGCGTTCGTCGCCGTGCGCGGCAACAACGACCGGGACGCGTGGGCGCAACAGATCGCCGAGACCGAGACGATTCAACTCGGCGCGTTCAAACTTTACCTCCTCCACGCCTTGCAGGAACTCGCGCTCGACCCCGCGGCCGAAGGCTTCGACGTGGTCATCAGCGGCCACTCGCACCGCCCGTCCGTCGAGCGGCGCGACGGCGTGCTCTACCTGAATCCGGGGAGCGCGGGGCCGCGTCGCTTCAAGTTGCCCGTCACGGTCGCGCGCCTCACAGTACGCGGGCGGAGTTGCCGCGCACGGATCATCGAACTTAAAGTTTGAGTCGCGCGCCGCGAAAGTTAAAGTCGCGGCGCGTTTGAGTCGCGCGGCGCGAACGTCGCGGCGTGGAAGTTATGGCGCGGAAGTCATGGCGTGAAAGTTTATGACCCTGATCGTCAATCTCAACTATGATCCTGATCGTCAATCTCAACCTCGCCGTTGACCACATCGTCGAAGTGGACGACCTGCGCGCGGGCGAGGTGCAACGTTCGCGCGGCGCGCGCTCGATGGCGGGCGGCAAAGGCGTCAACGTCGCGCGCGTGCTCAAGACGCTCGGCGAACGGTCGCTGCTGCTCGGCTTCGCGGGCGGGCGCGCGGGCGACTTGATCGAGTCGGGTTTGCGCGCCGAACAGCTGGCGTCGCGCTGCACGCGCGTCCGCGAGGAGAGCCGCACCTGCCTCATCATCAACGACCGGCGTCGCTGCGAGCAGACCGTCATCAACGCCCCCGGCGCAGCGGTCGCCGAAGCTGAGTGGCGCGACTTCGAGGCGGCCTACACGCGCGAACTTCCCGGCGCAAATTTGGTCGTCATCAACGGCAGCCTGCCCCCGAACTTACACGCGGACACTTACGCACGCCTGGCGATGGCCGCGCGCGACGCCGGACGCCGCGTGCTCCTCGACTGCGCGGGCGCGCCACTCCGCCACGCGCTCGCCGCACGTCCCTTCCTTGTCAAAATCAACGCGGCGGAGGCGGCGGAGTTTGAGGCGACGGAGTTTCAGGCGACGCCACTTGAACCGGCGGGACTTGAGGCGACGGAAATTAAGTGGACGAAACTTTCCGACATGCCCATCGCGGAACATTCTGACGTGCCCGTCGCGAAACTTTCCGGCGTAGGCTTGCCCGCAACCAACTTTTCCGACGCAGACTTTTCCGTGGCACACCCTTCCGGCGCAGACTTTTCCGGCGCGGCTCGCGCGGCGCGGCGTCTGTGCGAGGCGGGCGCGGAGAACGCGATGATCACGCTCGGCGCGCAGGGCGCGATGCTCGATTTCGCGGGCGTGCGCTACAAGTTTGTCGCGCCGCGTGTGCGCGCAGTCAACAGCGTCGGCAGCGGCGACGCCGCGCTGGCCGCGTTCGCCGCCGCGCTCCGTCAAGGTCTGACGCCCCAAGCGGCGGGCGCGCTCGCTGTCGCCGCCGGAGCGGCCAACGCCCTGCACGGCGCGGGCGGGTGCAGCGCGGACGAGATCGCGGAGTTGCTGCCGCGCGTCGGTTGTGAACTCGGACAGTGAAGCTGAGAGGTTCGGTTGTGGAGTGGAACAATAAAGTGGAACTGTGAAGTAGAAAAGTAAAGCGGAAAAGTTTTAGCGGTTGGTCGTCAGTGAACCCAATCGGGCGGGACGAACTCGACGGCGACCACTTCGCCGTCGGCACTTTTCGCGTCGCGCGGGGGGCGATAGGTGACGAGGACGGGGTTGGAGCGCGTGCGCAGGCCGCACTCGACGCGGCCGCGCACGTCGGCCGTGTAGCTGACGAAGCGGATGCGGTTGAGCGCGGGGCTGCGCAGTTTCAAAGTGCCGTGCGGCGTCTCGACGAGGAGCGTGACGCCCGCCACGCCTTCGCATTCGACGCTCACGAGTTGGCCGCACGCCTGTCGCCCGTCGAAGCGCAGCGGCTTGAACTGCGGGCCAGGCTGCGGCATGTCGCAGGGCTGCGTCTCCTCCGCGACGGCGAGCGTCGCCGCCAACGCTTCGCCCTCACGCGGCGTCGCACCCGCCACGCCAACATTCGCCGCACCGCCCGCGCCGCCCACGTTAACTGCCGCGCCGCCTGAGACACCGGCCGCCCCGTTGCCACTCGACGCATTGCTCGCCGCGTTCCTGTCCGGCGTCGCTCCGCTACTCACCGCGCCGCCCGCGCTGGCCGCCGCGAGTGTGTTCGTCGCATCGGCCGGTGCGATACTTTGCGCCCTGCGCTGCGCGGCGGCATGTTCCTCGTCCGTCGCCACTCGTTCGAGGAGCGCCTGCGCTTCGGCGCGCGTCTGCGCGGAGCGTCGGTCGCGCGCGAGCGGTTCGAGCATCTGCCGCGCGCGGTCGAACTCTTCGCGCCGCGCATGCAGTTGCGCGAGCAGCAACTTGAACTCGTGGCGGCGCGGCGCGAGCGAGACGGCGTGGCCGAGGAGCGCGAAGGTCTCGTCAACGCGCGGGCTGCGTTCGAGGTCAACCTGTCCGAGCAGCGCGTAGGCTTCGAGAAAGTTCGGCGCGAGTTCGATCACCTTTTTGAGTTCGGCGCGGATGAGTCGCGTCGTCGCGGCGTAGCCCGCCACGGTCTTCTCCGTCTCCAAGCCTTCGCGGCGAAGCAAGTCCGCGAAGTAAAAGTGCGCGAGATGATTTTCAGGCGCGAGACGGACGGCGCGCTCAAGATGTACGCGCGCTTCGTCCGGACGATTTTGTTGCAGGCGCAGGAGGCCGAGCGAACTGTGCGCGGGGGCGAGGTCGGCATCGAGTTTCAGTGCGCGCGCGAGATATTCTTCGGCGTCGTCTGGACGGTTCGTGTGCAGGAGCAGATCGCCGAGCGCGGCCTGCGCCTCTGCGTCTGAGAGCGCGCGGCTCTCCGCTGTCGGGGCGGGCGGCACGGGCGCGTCGAAAGATTCGCTGCGCTCAGGGTAACGCGCGTCGCGGACGTAGGCCGAGAGCGCCGTCTCCATGTGCCCGAAGTCAACTTTGAACGCCTCACGGAAACTCTCTTCGACCGACGCGCCCGCCGCGGCGAGTTCGAGATAGCGCGCGAGTTGCGCCTGCCGCGCGCCCGCCGCGTCGTTCAAGAGGTAATGCACGAACGCCCACGACTGCGCGTAGAAGAGGGTGTGCTTGTCGTGCTCTTGATAGTGCGCGGAGGAGGCGTCGGCCGCAAGCAGCGTCCGCAGCGGCAGCAACTCGCCACGCGCCAGCGCGTCGAGGCGGTGCGTGAGTTCGCGTCCCAGACGCACGCGTCGCCTGTCCTCCGACAACTCGAACTCGCTGTAGTACTGAGCCAGCCCTTCGTTGAACCAGACGGGCGCGCCCGCGTAGTTGTTCCTGACGAGCGCGTGGACGTATTCGTGGAAGAGGACGGAGAGCGGGTCGCGCCCGCGCCCGACGCTCAGCGAGAGCGTGATGTAGTTGACGTCGGGGCTGAACTGGAAGTAGCCCGCCACGTCGTGCCGAAGGTCGCCCTGATACGTCGGCTTGAAGAACTCGTAGTCGCCGCCGTTCTGAAAGAGGATCACTGTGACGGGGATGGACACGTCGAACCCGCCTCCCGCCTGCAAGCGCGAAAAGATGGCGCGCAGTTCTTCGAGGCGCGCGGCGGCTTGGCGCGCCTCGGCCTCGCCCGCGTTACTGACGACGACGAAATTCTCCGACCTCACGCTCGTCCAGCCACGCGCCTGTGCGCCCGTCGCACACAGCAACGCGAAGGCGAGACACAGCGCGGCGGCGAAGAGGGAGCGTGCGGCGCGTGGGGGAATCAGCTTTTTCATTTATGCCTTGAGATAATCCGGGTTCACGACGGGAGACGCGTCCTACGAACTTGGATGCCATTATACTCTCCCGCGTCCGGCCGCGAAACTTTCACCACATAAATACCCTAACCTCTCCGGCTCGCGGTTGACATTCGGGCGCACACGCCGGAAGATCAGCGGACACGAAGGGATAAAACATGAGCGCAGCAGAAACGAATGAAGCGGCCGCCGCCGAGACGAAGCCGAAGGTGACGGATTTTGAACTCGCGCAGCAGAGCGCGGCGGGCGACCGCGACGCGTTCGAGCAGTTGTATCATCGCCACTTCCGGCGCGTCTACGCCCTCTGTCTGCGCATGACGTCGAACCCCTCGACCGCCGAAGACCTGACGCAGGAGGTCTTCATTCACCTCTTCAACAAGATCGGCAGTTTCCGCGGCGACTCGGCCTTCACCACGTGGCTGCACCGCATGACGGTCAACCACGTCTTGATGTACTTCCGCAAGAGCAGCACGCGCTCCGAGTTGTTGACGATGGAGGGCGAGACGCCCGTCCAGATCGTGCGCGGCACGGAGAATCAGGCCAAGATGCCCATCGTTGATCGCATCGCGCTGGAGAAAGCCATCTCGGAACTGCCGCCCGGCTACCGCAGCGTGTTCATCCTCCACGACGTCGAAGGCTACGAGCACGAGGAGATCGGGCGCATGCTCGGCACGTCCACCGGCACGAGCAAATCGCAACTGCACAAGGCGCGTCTAAAATTAAGAGACCTCATCAGGCGACAGGCGGCGCAAAATTAGCATCTTAAGTGCGCCAGAATTTTAAGACCCCTTCCGGGAGAGACCCTCAATATGGATTGTGAAGAAAGCTTACCGCTCCTCAGCGACTACCACGCCGGAGAGCTAGACGAAGCCGCGCGCGACGGCGTGCGTGACCACCTCGGCTGCTGCCCACCCTGCGACGGCATCTACCACGATGTCGAAACCATCGTCGTATCCGCCAGTTCGCTCCGCGAAGAGGAAGGCATTTCGTTTCCCGACGAGAACGTCATCTGGCAGCGCATGCAGTTTAACTGAACCCGCGCGCCCCTAACTTTGCAGTCTCTGTCGCCGCCCCGCGCCAACCGCGCGCGGGACGCGCCCGCGTTCCCGTCACTTTTTTCGTTCGCCTGTGGCAGGGGCGAGGATTTAGCGTCGGCGTTTCCCTCCGAGCGCCGCCAGAGGTTCACCCGTGACCCTTTCGCAGCCGTTTCGCCAGCATTTTGTTGGACTTACGCCGTACTTCCCTCACACAAAGCAGTTAATTTCCCCTGCGATAAAACTTTTTAATCTTTTAATTCATCTAACTCGTACTTAAAGGCGTGGCGCAAAGGGGTTGCCTCGCGCGCCGAAGGAGTTTATGCTAGCGGGCAACGTGGCTTTATTACATAGTTTATCGTAGAGGCGGCACTTTTCGCGCATCGTGCGCTAAAGAGCGGCAGGCGCAGAGGTTAAGGGTAAGTATGATTGAGAAGGACAGAGCGGACGACGGCCTTCGCCCAGTGGGTTTCGGCGGCGACAAATACCTTTCTTTCGATGGGGTCGGCGAGGAGCAGCACGACGACGCCATCTCCACCAGCAACCTTGAAGACGTTTTACAGACACTCGGCGGCGCGAGCCTGACCGAGGCCGACTCGGACGAACTTTTGATCGAAGAGGTCGCCGCCGTCGCCGCCGACGAGACCGACGACCCGCTCGACGCCGAAGACGAACTCGATTTGTCGGCCGGTGTGGACGACAAGTCGAGCGATCCCGTACGCACGTACCTGCGCCAGATGGGAACCGTCCCGCTCCTCACGCGCGAGCAGGAAGTCTCCATCGCCAAGCGCATCGAACGCGGCCAGAACCGCACGCACAAGTCGCTGGCGCGCTCGCCCATCGCGCTTAAAGAACTCTTGCAGATCGGCGAGGACATTGACGCCGGGATGCTCAGCATACGCGACGTGGTGGCGTTCGCCGATCAGGCCGACGTGGCTGACCTCGAAGACAAGACCGAAGAGTATCAACGTTGGACGCTCGAAGGCATCGAGAAGATCAACGTGCTCTTTCAAGGTGGCTTGAAGGATTGGGAGAAACTGCGCGCCGAGCAGCAGGTGACGCGCGGCAAGCGCAGCAAGAAAGTGATGCGCCTGCGTCGCAAGGTGGCGGGCGCGCGCTTGGAGATCGCGCAGGAGATGAAGCAACTCACGTTGAAAGACGCGACGCGCCAACGTCTCATTGACGCCATCGCCGCCGTCCACAAAGACATCCGCACGGCCGAGCGCGAGATCGAGAAGTACACCGAGAAGCTCCACGCCAAGCGCATCAAGCCGGAGCAGGAGAAGGATTTCAAAAAGCACATCTCTTCGGCCAAGAAGCGGCTCAAAGAGATCGAGGCCGAGCACGAAGTTCCCATCCTTGAGATCAAGCGTTCGCACCAGTCCATCGCGCGCAGCGTCGCCGAGACCATCGAGGCCAAGAGCGAGTTGACGGAAGCGAATTTGCGTCTCGTCGTCTCGATCGCGAAGAAGTACACGAACCGCGGCTTGCAGTTCCTCGACCTCATTCAAGAGGGCAACATCGGACTCATGCGCGGGGTGGAGAAGTTCGACTGGCGGCGCGGCTACAAGTTCTCGACCTACGCGACGTGGTGGATTCGACAGGCCATCACGCGCGCCATCGCGGATCAGGCGCGCACGATCCGCATCCCCGTCCACATGATCGAGACCATCAACAAACTCGTCCGCACCAGTCGCGCTCTCGTGCAGGAGTTGGGGCGCGAGCCGACGAGCGAGGAGATCGCGCAGAAGGTTGACATGCCCGTCTCGAAGGTGCGCAGCGTCTTCAAACTGGCGCAGCAGCCGATCTCTCTGGAAACGCCCATCGGCGAAGAGGAAGACTCGCACCTCGGCGACTTCATCGAAGACAAGGGGCGCGTCAACCCGGCCGACTCGGTGGTCGCGGCGAATTTGCGCGAGATCACTGACGAGGTGCTCGCCACCCTGTCGCCGCGTGAAGAGAAAGTGATCAAGATGCGCTACGGCCTCGGCCCCGTCGGCGAGGAGCACACGCTCGAAGAGGTGGGCAAAGACTTCAGCGTGACGCGCGAACGCATCCGCCAGATCGAGGCGAAAGCGCTACGCAAACTGCGCCACCCCTCGCGCTCGCGTCTCCTGAAAGCCTTCATCGAAGGCGTTCAGCACTAAGCGCTTTAAAGCTAAACGCACAGCCGGCGGCCGGGAGAATCTCCCGGCCGCCGTCTTTTATTTGACGCGGTAGCAGCGCGCCGCCTCTGCGTGCGCGTGAAGCGTGCGGCGCGTCTCAGTGTGAGCGGGCGCGTTAAGGTTTGTTGGCATTCGCTGGCGTATCGCGCCCGGCGTTCTTGTTGACGCCCGTCGGTTCGACGTTGGAGTTGCCCTTGACCGCAGAGTTGGCGTTGCCCTCGCTCGTGCCGCCGATGCCTGTGTCCCTCGGCCCGATGCCGTCCCTCGTGCCTGCGCCGTTGCTGTTGCTCGCCGCGCCCGCGGAGTTCGCGTTGTTGCCGTTGGCGGGCGAGGTCACTCGCTCCGCGGTGCAACCGGCGAAGAGCGTGATGAGGGCGAGCGTGGTGAGAATCGTGTATGTGCGTCGCATCGAGTTTCTCCTGTTAGACGTTCGGGTTGATAACTTAAAAATTCACACGCGCGGTTAACTTTCAGACGCACGCGCGTCGAGCAATTGACGGCTCTCCGTGATGTGTACCCCGGCCGCCGCCATCTCTGCGAAGGCGCGCCGCGTGTCGCCCTCGTTCACTTCAACGCCGCGGCAGGCGTCGGCGACGACCGTCGTGTTGAAGCCGAGCATCACGGCGTCGAGCGCGGTGAACTTCACGCAGTAGTCTGTGGCGAGTCCGACTACGACGACATCGGTCACGCCGCGCTCTTTCAAGTAATCGCCGAGTCCGGTCGCGCGCAGGTGCTCGTTGTCGAAGAAGCCGCTGTAGGAATCAATCTCCAAGTCCGTGCCCTTCAAAAAGACGCGCGCGACGCGGCTCGTGTCCAACGCCGCGACGAACTCCGCGCCCGCCGTCTCCTGCACGCAGTGCGGCGGCCAGAGCGTCTCGAAACTAGAGTGCCCCGCCGGATGCCAGTCCTTCGTCGCGACGACAAGCGCGAAACGCTTTTGCAGTTCGTTGACCGCGGGCACAATCCGGTCGCCCTCTTTCACGGCGAGCGAGCCGCCCGGACAAAAGTCGTTCTGGATGTCAACGAGGATGAGCGCGCTGTTGCTGTTCACGTTCGATTACCTTTAAGCCTCTCCGGCCGCCTCGCCTTCGCCGCACAGCAAGCGCACCGTTTGACCGGCGGCGAGCCGCCCCGTGCGTATGACGCGCGCGTAGAGGCGCGACTCGCCCGCGTGCTGCTTCTGCGAGGTGCGCTTAAACTTGCCGCCGTCAAATGAAGCGCGGATGGTGCGGCACGGGTTGGCGTAGGAGGTGATTTCAATTACCACTTCGTCGCCCAGAGCGAGACGACAACCGGGCGCGAGTTGCGACCAGACGAGACCCGCGACCGTGACGTTCTCGCCGATTGACCCCGGATAGATCGGATGGCCTTCGGCCTGTAACGCCTGAATCACTTCGAGCGAGTAGAGGCAGAGGGCGCGCTGCGTCCCGCCGTGAATGAACGGGACTCGCTGGCGGTCGCGGTCGAGTCCGGTCTCGGTCAGTTGCGCTTCCGCGACCGGGAGTTTCGGCACGCCGCCGTCGGAACAATTCAGTTGATGGATGTAGGCGCGGCCTTCGGGCATACGATTTTTTAACTCGTCTCTTCTTTCAACTGCGTCTTCGGTCGCATCTTTTCAACTGCGTGCTAGCTCGCGTCTTCTTTCAACTGCTCGGCCGTCTCGTCGTCGCCGATCAAGTGGTTCGACTTGTCGCGCGGCAACTCGGCGGGCTTCTGCCCCGCCGCGCGCTCCGCGACGGCCTCGTGCATCTCCGCGCGATCCCCGTCCCTGCGTTCGCCGTCCTTCTTCTCGCGATCATTGTCCGACATAAGTTTCTCCTCTCGGCTCGTTGAAATTTAACTTTCAGGCGGCAGCGACGCCGCGTTGAATCTCTCGCACGCGCTCGACCAGACGCGGCAAATCTTCTCTCGTGTAGACCGGGATGTCGCGCGTCGAATTTTCGCCCGCCGCGTCCGCCGTCGTGCGCCACGCGTCGAAACGCGAGCGCGCGTCGTTTGCATCCGCGCCGTCGTCGAATAGATAGAGCGCGTCCGTCTTGGCGAGCGCGCGACGCGCCGAAGGCTTGATTCGCTCCGCGCCCGACCCGGCGCGCGCCGCCATCAACATCAAATCAACGGCGACGAACTGGACGAAACTCGTGCCCTCGATGAGCACGCCCGTCGTCCGCACGCGTTCCAACGCAGACTTGATGCCGCGCTCGACCTGCTTGTCCGTCACCACGACCCAGTGGACGTTCGACGCCCCGGCGTCCCAGTATCGCCCCGTATCTTTGCCCGCCGCGTAAGTCTCCGCGCGCCCCGAACGAATCACGGGTTCATCCGCGAGCAGGTGGCTGACGCAGCACGCGTGCGGGTCTTTGCCGCACGAACGATAATGACCGCGCGTGATCTTGATGGCCTCCCAACCGGGCGGTAACGCCCGGAGCAGTTCGCACATCAAAGTGGTCTTGCCCGCGTTCGAGGCAAAGCCCCCGACGCCGACGGTGGTGAAAGTCATAGTCACTCGAAAAAACTGTCAAACCCGGTGGCGACATTATGCAATCGCGCCCCGCGTAAAAGGAAGCGCGCGGCGCGTGCCCTCGCCCGCCGACCCGCCCGCCCGGCGTCACAGCCCGCGCCCACGCTTGGCAACGGGCGCGTCCGCGCTATAGATTAGCCGACTGCAATTATTCGCGCGAACACGGAAAGACTTTTATGACGAACGACAACGCCGCACCTCCTACACCGCCCGCCGCGCTCATCCGGCTCATTGGCGAGACGCTCCGCCGGCACGGCGGCGACGCGCTGCCCGGCGGCGCGAGTCCCGACACGGCAGCGCAGGCGTGGCTCGACGCGGGCTTCACCGACGCGGAAGAAGTTGACGACTGGCTCGCCGCGCGTTGCTTCGCTCCGCGACAGGCCGCAGCGCTCGAATTGCTGGGGTTCACCCCCGAACAGGCCGCGCGGCGCACGCGCGCCGGCATCACGGATTACGAAGAGACCATCGCCTTCAAACTCTCGCGCGGCGACCTTTCACTCGAAGAAGCGCGCCGCATCATCACCAGCGATTTTTGGAATTCTTGAAGGAGTTCGCAAGTTAGATGACGAACCAGACACGCCCGCTCACAGTCCTCTGCATCGCCAGTTACGAAAAGGGTCAGGAGTTCATGCGCGAGTGCAAGCGGCAGGGTTGCCGCGTCCTGCTGCTCACGTCCTACAGCATCCGCGACGCCGACTGGCCGCGCGAGAGTCTCGACGAAATCTTCTACATGCCCGACAACGATCACAAGTGGATTCTCGAAGACGTGATCAAGAGCGTCTCTTACGTGGCGCGCACAGAGGAGATTGACCGCATCGTCCCGCTCGACGATTTCGACTTGGAGACTGCCGCCGCCTTGCGCGAACACCTGCGCGTCCCCGGCATGGGCGACACCACCACGCGCTACTTCCGCGACAAGCTCGCCATGCGGATGCAGGCGCAGGAGGCGGGCATCGCCGTGCCCGAATTCGAGCACGCCCTCAACTACGAACGCCTCCGCAATTACATGCGCCGCGTGCCCGCGCCGTGGCTCTTGAAGCCGCGCTTCGAGGCTTCTGCCACGGGCATCAAAAAGATCCGGGAGGCCGACGAGCTCTGGCCTGCGCTCGACGCGCTCGCCGACCGACAGTGCTTCCACGTCCTCGAACGCTACGTGCCCGGCGACATCTACCACGTGGACTCCATCGTCTACGACTCCGAAGTCCTCTTCGCCGCCGTCAACCGCTACGGCCACCCGCCGCTCGACGTGGCGCACGGCGGCGGCATCTTCACCACGCGCACCTGCGTGCGCGGCACAGAGGACGAAACGGCCTTGCAGGAGATCAACCGCGCCGTGCTGCGCGCGATGCGCCTGCCCTACGGCGTCTCGCACACGGAATTCATCAAGGGGCGCGAGGACGGCGAGTTCTACTTTCTCGAAACGGCGGCGCGCGTCGGCGGCGCGAACATCGTCGAACTCGTCGAGGCGGCGACCGGCGTCAACCTCTGGCGCGAGTGGGCGCGGATCGAGATCGCGGGCGGCCGCGCGGGCGGGTACGAACTGCCGCCGCGCCGCGAAGACTACGCCGGGCTGCTCGTCTCCCTCGCGCGCGAGCGTTACCCCGACACGTCGAACTACGACGACCCCGAAATCGTCTGGCGCATGAACAAGGAGTCGCACGTCGGCCTCATCGTCATGTCGCACGACCCGGCGCGCGTCGAGCATCTGTTGGCCGATTACTCCGAGCGTTTCTACCGCGACTTCCACGCCGTCCACCCGCCGAGCGACCGCCCGACGAGTTAGAGTCGTCTCCCGGTCGAAGCATTCGCCGTGTTGAAGTGCCTGCGCGTTCGCGCCGCGCTCAGTAGATGTGGAAGTTGTATTCGATGGTGACGTACTGCGAGACTTTGCGCCCGTCCTTGACGGCCGGGATGAACTTGATGTGCTTGGCCGCGATGGTCGCCGTCACAATCAGGCCGTCGGGCAAGCGCGACAAGGGCACGATGTTTGAGACTTTCCCGTCAGCCGTGACCACGAGGCGCAGGCGCACCGTGCCGGTCACTTCATTCTTGCGCGCCTCTTCCGTGTAGCGCGGTTCGGGCTTGTGAATGATCTGAGCCTTCCGTGACACCTCGCTGGAGCGGAAGGTGCGCGTGTAGTCCACTTCGCCACTGACGGGTTTCGACACGCCGCTGCCGCCTTCGCCCCTGCCCATGCCGACGCCCATGCCCGTGCCGACGCCGGGCTTCTCGCCGCGCGGTGGTGCAACGCCGCTCGCCTGCGGCGCGCTCCCGCCCGTTTGCGGGTCGCTTGCGGGCGGCCTCTTTTTGTCCGGCGACCACGGCGCGGCTGCGGCGACGGGTGCGAGTGAAGGCATCGAGAGACTCTCGTCCAAGACCTGCCGCCCGGCGGGCTTATCCGACAACGTAAATGAATTGATGAAGCGTCGCACGCCGGGATGATCGTCGTCGCCCCCGACGGCGCGCAGGACGTAAGCGTGCCGCTTGGTCAGGAAAACGTAGAGCGAAGAGGCGGGCAAGCTCGACGACGAGACGTTGTTGACGATGGCGTATTGACGGCCGGGAAACTTACCGCGCGACAACTCGCGCTGCGCTTTGAATTCGGGTATCTCACGCGCTAAGGGGAATGTACGCAGGTAATCTCCGGCGAAGTAGTCGAGGTCTTCGCCCGCGCGCGGCTTGTCGAAGGCGCGGATCAGGTAGACCACGTCGTCGCGGTATGCCCCGTAGCTGCGCGCCGTGCCGTCTCTATCAGGGAATCCGTTGACGTAACGTCCCGAATGATCGAGCACGGGCATCTCCGGCAGCGCGACGGAAAACTCTTCGCCGTCGAAGGTGTAAGTTTCCCACGCGGCTTCTGTCTGCGCGGTCGCCGGAACTTGCGCGGCGGCGTTGAAGACGAGAGCGAGTAAGAGCAGCGAGAGGATTGCCGCTTGGAAGATTTTCCGCATCTGAGGTTTAACTCCTGATAGGTGGTTGAGGACTTAACTCCGGTCGGCGACGTTTGACGCCGAGCGCGCGTCAAACTCATTCCGCGCGTTCGAGCGGCGGCGCGACGGCGATGAACTCGTCTGCGAAGCGGCAGGCGTAAGTTTGCAGCAACTCGCGCACGCGGGCGAGTTCGGGCGAGCGCACGACGAGGCCGACGTGGTAGGCCTTACGCACGCGGTAGACGATCTCCGCGTCCGTGTAATGATCTGTGTCCGGCCACTCCTGCCGCGCGAGCGAGAGCACGATGCCGCCGTACTCTTCGCGCGTGGGTTCGGCGACATACGGGCGCGTGAGGTCGTCGCTCAGTTCGAGCTTCGCCCACTCGCGCCAGATGTTGAGACCGCTGGCCGCCTCCAACGACTCGGCGATGTACGCGCCGCCGACGCGCGCGGCGATTTCGAGAAAATAAAGCTGGCCGTCCGCCGCGCTCTTGATGAACTCCGCATGCGTCGCGCCGCGGCGCAGGCCGAGCGCTTTGACGACCTGCCGGTTGATCTCCAACAGCTTCCGCCGATCCGGGTTTGTGCGTTCGAGCGAGTGCGAGATGAAGACGCCGCCGTCGTGCGCGACGTTCATCGGCGGCCGCCCGTAGACGCTGACGCCCGCGAACACCGCCTTGCCCCCGGAGATGATCGAGTCAACGTGATAAACCTCGCCCGCGACGAAACGTTCGAGCAGGTAAAAGGACGACTGCTCGTTGAGCCGCTCGCGCGCGTCGAGCGCGTCAATCGCGCGCCAGACCTGTTCGGCGTCCTCCACCTTCTTGATGCCGATGGCCGACACGTCCGTGCGCGGCTTCAAGACCCACGGCGGCGGCACGCGACGCATGAACTCGTCCAACTCCGCGTAGTTGAGCACGTGGACGAACTCCGGCACGCGGACGCGCGCGGCCTCGGCCGCACCGCGCATCGCCAGCTTGTCGCGGAACAGGCGCGCCTCCGCGCTCGTCAGACCGGGCAGGCGCAGGTGCTCGCGGATCAACCCGGCCGTGATCACGTCGAACTCTTCGAGCGCGACGACGCGCGCCACCTTATGACGACGCGCAACTTGCGTGACGGCGTAGATGAAGTGATCGGGCGAGGCGTCGTTCGGCAGCGTGACGAACTCGTCAATCGAGTCGTGCGGCCACGCTTCGGTGCGCCACTTCTCTTTCGTGACGAGGACGACGCGGCAGTTCTGCCGTCGGCACTCGCGCAGGAACTCCCCGCCCTTGAAATAACTGGCGAGGCAGACGATGGTGCGGGGAGATGTTTCGGTCACGGGCGTTCTCTCGTTTATGCGTCGGCGCGGATCGAGGCGTCGGAAGCCGACAGTATATAACGGGCGCGGCGCGAGAAACACCGATGGCGGCGACTCGTTAAAAAACGACGGCGGCGACTCGTTAAAACTTGAGTCGCCGCCGTCGTTCGTCGCACTGAATGGACTTTAGTAGATGTTGAAGTTGTACTCGATGACGACCCACTGGGAAACTTTGCGACCGTCCTTCTCGGCGGGCGTGAAGCCAATCTTGCGCGCGGCCTCAATCGCCTTCTCCGTCAGCCCGTCGGGCAGCTTGGTGAGCGGCGTGATGCTCGTCACTTGACCCGTAGCGGAGAGCACGAGGCGCAGGCGCACCGTGCCGGTCACTTGATTCTTGCGCGCCTCTTCCGTGTAGAGCGGTTCGGGCTTGGCCGTGATGTGCGCTTTGCGCGTCACCTCATTGACGCGGAAAGTGCGCGCGTAGTCCGTGCCGCCGCCACCGCCGCCGGGGCCTCCGCCGCCGTGTTTCGGCGCGCCGCCGCCCGTGTTGTAGCCCTCGCCCGCCCCGTAGCCCGTGCCGTTGCCTACACCCACGCCACCGCCCGTGCCCTCGCCGATGCCGTTGCCGCTCCCCGAACCGGAAGAGAGTTCGGTCGCTTTAGACTTCGGGTCGCCGTAGTTGATCGCGCGCGGGTCGTTGGGGAACAGCACGGGGTCTGCGCGGATGGTCGCGGCCGTCGGGAGCGAAGGGTTCTGGATGGCGGGCGGCTTCGGGTCGGGCGCGAGCACTTGCGGGTCGAGCGTCGCCTGCGGCAGTTTGCCGTGGACGGCCGGTTTGTCTTCGAGGCGACCGCCGCCACCGCCGCCGCCCGGCTTCTCCTGCTGCGGCTTCGCGCCGCCGCCCGCGCCCTTCGCCATGCCAGCCGCGCCTTCGTCGGGCTTCGGCTGCGCCTTCGGAATCTCCGTCACGCTGCCGAGGTAGATCAAATCTTCGCGCAGTCGTTCGGCCAACAGGCCGCCGCGCGTCGCTTGAAAATTATTGAGCGCGGCGACCGCGCCGACGAGCGTGAGGACGACGACGAAGGCGGCGACGACGCCGTAAGCCGTGTTCTCCTGCCGGAGCGCGCGCCACGTCATCGCGGCATAGGCCGCGCCCATGCGACGCGCGAAGCCGAACGGGTCGCGGCGAAATTCGGCGCGCGTGAGTTCGGCGTCGTGCGCCGTCTCGCGCACTTCGGCGAGCAGGCGCGAGAAGAGTCCGCGCTCCTCCAAAATTGTGAGCCGGTAGTCGGCGGGCGCGCCCGTCGCGGGCAAGAGGGCGTACTGCGGCGCGAGCGCGTCGCCGGGGCGTTGGAAATTCATTTCATTCTCCTTCAACAGTTCGCGATACGAATTAAGGACGCGCGCGTCGAGCGACGCGGGCACGACTTGGGGAGACTGCCAACCGTCAAGCAACGCTTTCAAATCACCGTCCAACGCCGACGCGTTCGGAGACTCGCACGCGAACGACGCCTCGTGCGGATCGAGTTCGACGCCTGAGCGTCCGGGCGCGCGCGTTGCATCTTGATTCGACTTCTTCTCGCTCATCTCTACTTCTCCGACGCCCCGATCAACTCCGCGTTCCCCGCGAGATGCGGGGCGAGCGCGCGTCGCAACGATGCGCGTGCGCGCGACAGACGCGACTTCACCGTGTTCACTTCCGCGCCGACCACAACGGCGATCTCCTGCAAACTCAAATTTTCAAACTCGAACAAAAGCAACACCTCGCGCTGCAACGCCGGGAGACTCTCCACGGCCGCGCGCACCGCCGCCGACAGTTCGGCTTCGAGCATCCGGCTCAATGGCTGCTCGGCGACGGGCGCGCACTGTTCGTCCGTCGCTTCGTCAATCAACGTCTCGCGCGCCACGCGCCGAAACTGTTTCAGAGAGAGGTTGCGCACGGCGGCGAAGAGATAGGTGCGGAGCGACGCGCCGCGCGCAGGGTCGAAGCGTTCCGGGTGTCGGAAGAGACTCAGGAAACAATCGTGCGTCACGTCTTCGGCGGCCGACGCGTCGCCGAGCAGGCGGCAGGCGAAGCGGTACATCGCCACGCGATGGCGCGTGTAGATCGAGAGGAACGCGTCCTCGTCGCCCGCACGTGCGCGTGCGAGTAGAGATTCGTCTGTGTCGGTGTCAGGCAAAACCTGAGGTGCTCGTTTCCGTCGAGAACTTCTCGGCCGTCTGTTGTTACCGCAAGCGGCGCGAAAGGATCGGGGCGATGCGAAATTATTTTTTGCCCGCGCGTTGAGACTGCGTGTGCGTGTGGTGGCGACTAAACAGTCGAGCCGTGTGCTGTCGCTTTGTTGCTCGCCCGCTCGCGCGCGGTTGCTTGAAGGCGCGCTGCGAAAATTTCGTCCCACCAAAAATATTATTTTGGATCGGGGCAACAACCATTGTGCGAGAGGCGCGCATCACAGCCGCACAATTTGGAGGTGTCCCATGCGCCGTAGATGGCTCTCCCTTCTACCCTGTCTACAGGTGTGTCTCTGCGCCCTCGCAGTCACAACACTTGTCAACGCCGTAACCCAAACCTTTGCGCTTCGCGTCAACGAGGCGACGACGAGAATCACGCTCGTCGAAGGTCAAGGTAAAGTCTCTCTCGCCGTCGAGAACGACACCGGACGCAGTGCGCCCGCGCACGTCACACTCGAACTGCTCGACCCGCACGACAAAGTAATCGCGCGCACGCAGCGGCGCGAGACGTTGAAGCCCGGCGCGAACGTCGTCGCGGCCTTCCTGCCCGTCTCGAACCTCACGCGCCCCGGCGCGGACGTCAGCCTGCTCCTCTGGTATCGCCTGCGCTACGAGGTCACGACCGCGACGGACACGGCGGCAGCGACGACGGCGACAACGCGCGCCGCAGGGATCATCTCGCTCTCCGAGATCACGCCCGATCTTTTCGAGTTGCGCGTGGCGGCGGCGAGCAAGGCTAACGAGGGACAGCTTTACCGCGTGCGCGTGCGCGCCACGCACCCGCTCTCGTCGCGCCCGGTGCGCGGCGTCGAGATCGCGGCCGAAGTTGTCTTCGACGAAGATGACAAAGATGACGAGGAAGACGAAAGCAACGCGTTGAAGTTGACGGGCATGACGGACAAGGACGGCTACGCCACGCTCGACTTCAAGTTCCCTGAGCACATCAAGACGGACGAGGGCGAGATCAAAGTGACGGCGCGGCGCGGCGATGTCGTCCAGACCGCCTCAGACGACATTAGTCTCAACCAGACGACGCGCATCCTGCTGACGAGCGACAAGCCGCTCTACCAGCCCGGCCAGACGCTCCACCTGCGCGCGCTCCTCTTGAACCACGCGACCCGCCGCGCCCTCGCCGACACCGCGGCCACGCTCAAGATCGAAGACCCGGAAGGCACGACCGTCTTCACCGCGCCGCTCAAGACCTCGCGCTTCGGCGTCGCCAGTTGCGACTGGCCGATCCCAGACAACACGCGGCTCGGCGACTACAACGTCAGGGTTCAGTCGGACGAGAGCGGCTCGGATGACGAAGCAACTTACCTGCGCGTCAAGATCAGTCGCTACGAGTTGCCGAACTTCTCTGTGAGCGCGACGCCGGATCGCGGCTACTACCTGCCGGGCGAGAGCGCGCTGGTGGAAGTGCGCGGCGATTACCTGTTCGGCCAGCCGCTCAAGCGCGGGCGCGTGCGCGTCGTGCGCGAGACGGAGCGCGCGTGGAATTACCGCGAGCAGAAGTACGACATCGAGGAGGGCGACAAGTACGAGGGCGAGTTGGGGGCGGACGGAAGTTTCCGCGTGCGCGTCAACTTCGCGCAGGAGTTCGCGGAACTGGCGAGCAATTCGTGGCAACGCTTCGACGATCTCAACTACGCCGCCTACGTCACAGACCCGACCACCAACCGCACCGAGCAGCGACGCTTCCGCGTGCGCCTGACGCGCGAGCCGATTCACATCTACATCACGCAGGGCAACTACCGGCAGGCCGTGGGGCTGCCGCTCGCCTTCTACGTCTCCACCTCTTACGCCGACGGCACGCCCGCCGCGTGTGAGTTGAAACTCACACGCACGTCAACCGACGAGGACGGCGTGCGCGTCCCCGCTCTGGTCAAGACGAACGCTTACGGCGTCGCCAAAGTCGTCGGCTCGGAGATAACGGAAGATGACGATAGTTACATCTACGTCAACTTCGAGGCGCGCGACCGCGAGGGGCGCACGGGCAGGCACGTCGAAAGTTTCTGGCGCGTGAAGCAGACGGTCGTGCGCGTCGAGACGGACAAGACGATCTACCGCGCGGGCGAAGGCATCACGGCGCGCGTCAGTTCCAACCGCAAGGACTTGAAGATTCTGCTGGACGTGGTGAGCAACAACCGCGTCGTGGCGACGGAGAGCGCGCGCTTGCGCGGCGGCAACGCGGTCGTCGAAGTGCCCTACCGGCCGGAGTTTCAAAACCGCATCACGCTCGCCGCCTACTCGACCGAATTTCCCGAAGACGATTACGACGACGATTACGGGCGCGGCTCGCGCGCCGTCGTCTACCCGCGCAACCGCGAGTTGAAGTTCGACGTGCGGATGAGTCAGGCGAGTTACCAGCCGGGCGAAGAGGCGTCGGCGGGCGTGCGCGTGCGCAACGCCTCGGGGCGCAGCGTGGAGAGCGCGCTCGGCGTGGTCGTCTTCGACAAGGCCGTCGAGGAGCGCGCGCGCACCGAGCAGGAGTTCGCCTCGTCCTACGGCTTCTCGAACTACTTCTACCAATTTTGGTACGGCCTCGAATCAATCGGCGGCCTCGGCCTGCGCGACATCGAGCAACTCGACGCCGGGCGCGCGCTCCCCGAAGGCGTGGACGCCGTGGCCGACCTGCTCCTCCAACGCGAGTACGAATACTACCGCCCGAACTATTTCAGTTCTTCCCACTACAACACGAACCAGACGCAGGTCTTCGGCGCGCTCGCCACGGCCGGGCTGCGCGCGACGCGCGACGCGCTCAAGGCGCGTTACGACGAGCGTGCGGAGCACCCTTCTGACGCGGCGACTCTGCACCGCCTGCTCGCGGACGCGGGCATCGCGCTCGAAGAGTTGCGCGACCCGTGGGGCACGCCCTATCGCCTCGACTTCTCCGTCGCACGCTCCGAAGACGTGTTGGAGTTCAGGAGCGCGGGCGCGGACAAACGGCACGGCACGGACGACGACTGGACGGCGGCGCGTTTCAACTGGCAATACTTTCGCCCGGCGGGCGAGGCCATCAACCGCGCCGTCATCGCCTACCACCGGCGCACCGGCGGCTTCGTCCGCGACGCCGCCACGCTCAGGGGCGAACTCGCCCGCGACAAGTTCGACCTCGACGCGCTGCGTGATCGCTGGGGCAACCCTTACGCCCTCGTCTTCGAGATCAACGGCACGAACTACTCGATCAGTATTTTGAGTGGCGGCCCCGACGGTCGTCTCACCTCAATCCTGAACAGCAACAACATGGGCGACGACTTCTCCGTCTGGACGACGTGGACGGACTACTTCGCGGAGACGCGCGCGCGAGTGGACGCAGCCGTCGCCGCCTACCTCACGGCGACGGGACGCTTCCCGCGCGACGAGGCCGCGTTGCGCGAAGTGCTCCGGCGCGTCGGACTCGGCGCGGCCGACTTGAAAGACCCTTGGGGCAGAGACTATTACGCCACCTTCCGCACAGAGTCGCGCTATGCCGACCGCGTGCAGGTTCAGACCGGCGGCCAACTGCCTTCGGGGAAGACGAACGCGACGCCCGTCACGCGGCAGTTGGAGTTCATCACGCTGCGCAGCGCGGGCGCGGACGGGAAGGCGGGGACGCCAGACGATTTCAACGTCGCGGAGTTTTCACGCATCGTCTCCGACCAATCGGCGCAGGACGCGAAGCCGCAAATCGCGCCCGTCGCCGTCACGTTTTCGGGCGACACGGGAGCTATCGGCGGCACGATCCTCGACTCGTCGGGCGCGGTCATACCCAACGCGACCGTCACGGCCACGTCTCAGTATCAGACCGACCGCGTGTTCACGACCACGACGGACGAGGAGGGCAAATACCTCCTGCGCAACTTGCCCGCCGGACTCTACACCGTGCGCGTGGACGCGGCGGCGTTCAAGCAAGCGGTCGCGATGGACGTGCCGGTGCAGTCGGCGACGCTCGCCACGTTGAACCTCAGCCTCGAAGTGGGCAACGTGTCGGAGACGGTCACGGTCACGGCGGCGGGGTCGGCGGTTGACTCAACCGACAACAAAATCCAGACCAACATCACGAGGCAGAGCTTAAAATTGTTGGGAGGAAATTCGCCCATGCCGCAGCCGCCGATCTCCACGCCGCGCTTGCGCAAGGACTTTCCCGAAACTTTGTACTGGCAGCCCGCCGTCGAAACCGACGCGCGCGGGCGTGCCGAACTCCGCTTCAAACTCGCCGACAACATCACCACTTGGAAGATGTCCATCATCGGCTCGACCGAGACGGGCGAACTCGGCACGGTCGAACGCGAGATACGCTCCTTCATGCCGTTCTTCGTCGAACACGACCCGCCGCGCATCCTGACGGAAGGCGACGAGATCAGCCTGCCCGTCGTCCTGCGCAACTACCTCGAACGCGCGCAGTCGGTCGCGCTCGACATCAAGCCCGAAGACTGGTTCACGCTGCTCAGTCCCGCACACAAACAAGCGACCGTCCCGGCGGGCGATGCCGCGCGCGAGACGTTCGACTTCCGCGCCGTCGCCTCCGTCAAAGAAGGTTTGCAGCGCATCACGGCCATCGGCACGGAGGCGAGCGATCAGATCGAAAAGCCCGTCCACGTCCACCCCGACGGCGAGGAGGTTGCGGCGACCGCGACGCAAATTTTGCGCGGGGCGTCGCTGCTCGAAGTGAATGTCCCCACAGACGCGCTGCCGCGCACGGCGCGCGCCGAGTTGAAGATTTACCCGAACCTCATGACGCACGCCATCGAGAGCGTCGAGGCGATCATGTCGCGCCCCTACGGCTGCGGCGAACAGACGATCTCCTCCACCTATCCGAGCCTGCTCGTGCTGCGCCACTACCGGCGCGCGGGCGGCACGGCAGGCGGCGCGATGGACGGCGCGAACGCCCCGCCCATCGCCGCGAAGGCCGCGCGCTACGTCCGGCAAGGCTATGAACGTTTGCTCTCCTACCGCTCCGACAGCGGCGGCTTCTCCTACTGGGGGCGCGGCGAACCCGACCTCGCGCTCACGGCCTATGCCCTGCGCTTCCTGACCGACGCGCGCGACTTCATCTCCGTTGACGAGAGCGTCATCGCCGGCACGCGCGACTGGCTCGTCCGGCAGCAGAACGCCGACGGCAGTTGGACGGCTTACTCCTGGGACAAGAGCGCGGACAGTGATCGCCGCAACGCGATGCTCACGGCCTACGTCGCGCGCGTCCTCGCCATGCAACAGGCGAACGCCGCGCGCCCGTCAGTTGATCAAACTAAACTTTCAAACACGACGCCCGCGACCCCGCTTCGCCGCGCTCTCGACTATCTCGCGCCGCGCGCCGGAGAGTGGGACGAGCCGTATCTCGTCGCCTCCTACGCGCTCGCCGCGATTGACGGCGGCGAGTCGGCGGACAAGATCACGCGCACGCTCGGTCGCCTGCGCGCGCTCGCGCACGAAGAGGCCGACGGCTCTTACTGGAATCTCGAAACCAACACGCCCTTCTACGGCTGGGGCAACGCCGGGCGCATCGAAACCACCGCCCTCGCCGTGCAGGCGCTCACGAAGGCCGGAGGCGACGGCGCGAAGGGCGCAAGCGGCGACGCGAACAGCAACGGCGGCGACGCGAAGACGGAGAAGCGTTCTTCCGACGAACTCATTGATCGCGGCCTGCTGTTCCTGTTGAAGAACAAGGATCGCTACGGCGTGTGGCTCTCGACGCAGGCGACGGTCAACGTGCTCGACGCGTTGAACGCGCTCTCGACGGCGGGCGTGTCTGGCACGACGACGGGCGCGGCGGGCGCAACGCGCGGCGACAAGGTTGCTGTCACCACGTCGCAGTCCGAAACGGGCGCGGCGCAAAAAGTCGAAGTCTTCGTCAACGGGCAGAGCGCGGGTACGCTGACGCTACCGGCGACGCACGAACCGGCGAACCCCATCTCGCTCGACCTCTCGCGCTTCGTCGCCGCTGGCGCAAACCGCGTCGAGATCAAACGCGTGGCGGGCGCGGGTCTTCTCGCCGCCACCGCGCAACTCGTCACGACTTATTACCGACCGTGGGCGGCGGCCAACGCTGACGGCACGCACGCGCGGCCGCAAGACTCGCGCGCCCTGCGCCTGAGCGTCGGCTTCGACCGGACGGCCGCCGCGACGGGCGACACAGTGACCTGTCGCGTCGCGGCCGAACGCGTCGGGCATCGTGGCTACGGGATGCTGCTCGCCGAAGTCGGACTGCCGCCGGGCGCGGACGTGGATCGCGCCTCGCTCGAACTGGCGATGAAAGAGTCTGGCTGGGAGTTCAGCCACTACGACGTGCTGCCCGACCGCCTCGTCGTCTACCTCTGGCCGCGCGCCGGGGGCACGAAGTTTCAGTTCACCTTCCGCCCGCGCTACGGACTCGCCGCCAAGTCAGCCGCGTCCGTGGTCTACGACTACTACAACCCCGAAGCGCGCGCCGTGCTCGCCCCGACCAAGTTCAACGTCAACGACCGGCCGAAGCCCGCGCCCGCCGAAGCCGGACGAGAATGACGAGTCGAAAGCCGCGACGCGGCAAGAGTGATAGATCGCGAGGCGGCGATAGGTTGAAAGCCGTGAGCTATTACCTGTCGCCGCGTTGCGGCTTTCAACTGTTACCGCGCGGCTTGCATTCGTTACCGCGCGGCTGATCTTCGTCGCCGCTCTCCGCCTAAATTTTCCCCTGCGCCTCGTGATTTTTTCCCGTGCTTCGTGTTAATCTTTTCACCAACTCCGACACTTTTCCCTCACCCACGCGATTAAGGCGGCGCGCGTTTGGCCGTTTAAGTTTTGCCGCGATTCTAAAGAGGGGAGGCCGAACTGTATGCGTCTGACTGAAATGGTCAACTGTGCCGGTTGAGCGGCTAAGCTCGCGCCCGGCGCGCTCGCTCAGGTTCTGAGCGGCCTGAACATCCCGAAACATCCTAATCTGCTGGTCGGCATCGAGACGGCGGACGACGCCGGAGTGTATCAACTGACCGAAGACCTCGCGCTCGTCCAGACCGTAGACTTCTTCACGCCGATTGTTGACGACCCGTACGACTACGGGCGCATCAGCGCGCTCAACTCCATCAACGACGTGTGGGCGATGGGCGGCATCCCCATCACCGCGCTCGCCGTCACCTGCTTCCCGAAAAAGGGCTTGGACTTCTCGATCCTCGGCGAGATCATGCGCGGCGGTCTCGACGTGTTGACCGCGCACGGCGTCGCGCTCGTCGGCGGCCACAGCGTGGACGATCCGCAGATCATGTTCGGCTACGCCGTGACCGGACTCGTCAACCCGCGCCACGTCATCACCAACCGCGGAGCGCGCCCCGGCGACGCGCTCATCCTGACGAAGCCCATCGGCACGGGCGTCGTCTCCACCGGCATCAAGTTCGGCAAGGCAACCGGCGCGGTGATGCAGGCGTCGCTCCAGACGATGCTACTCGCGGGGCGCGAGGCGGCCGACTTGATGCAGGAGTTCGGCGCGCACGCCGCGACCGACGTGACGGGCTTCGCGCTGCTCGGCCACGCGTGGGAGGTGGCGCGCGGGAGCGGCGTGACCATCGAGATCGAGGCGGAGCGCGTGCCTCTCATCGCGGGCGCGCACGAACTCGCGGTGCAGGGCTTGTTGACGAGCGGCGACAAGACGAACCGGCAGTACGTCGGCGACGACATCGAACTCGGCGTCGAAGTGAGCCGGCCGCTCGCGAGTCTCATGTTCGACCCGCAGACGGCGGGCGGCCTCTTGATCTCGATCAACCCGGCGCACGCCGACGCGCTCCTCGCGCGCCTCCGCGAAACCTACCCGGACGCCGCGCGCATCGGCCGCGTCGTCGCGCGCGGCGCGCACTCCCTCGTCGTCAGATGACGGACGCACGCTTTGAATCGGGCGCGCCCGCCTACGCCGCCTACTTGCAGACTGTCGAAGGGCGTCTGCGTCTCGACATCGCTTGGGAGAATTTTCTCTCCGTCATCAACGAGTCGAACGCGCCGCAATCGAAACTCGACGCGACGGGCGAGAGACGCGCGCTCGACCTCGGCGGCGGCACGGGCGCGCTCGCGTTGCGCTTCGCCGCGCTCGGCTGGCGCGTCGCGGTCGTTGACCCTTCCGCGACGATGCTCGCCATCGCCGCCGACGCCGCCCGCGCCGCAACGCCAGACGCATCCACAACGCTCGACGCATCCACAACGCCCGACGCTGCGCGCGTCACCTTCCACCAGTCCGCGGCCGAACGCGCGCACGAACTTTTCGCGCCGCAGACGTTCGACGCGGCCGTCTGTCACAACGTCCTCGAATACGTCTCCGACCCGCGCGCCGCCGCGCTCTCGCTGGCCGCGCTCGTCAAACCGGGCGGCCTCGTCTCGCTCGTCGCGCGCAACCGCGCGGGCGAGGCCATGCGCGCCGTCTTGAAGGCGCACGACCTGGACGAAGCGGAGCGCGCGCTCGCGGCCGAACAGGTCAACGAATCTCTCTACGGCGGCCCCGCCAGACTTTTCGACGCGCGCTCGCTCGGCGAGTTGGCGACGGGCGCGGGGCTGCGTGTCGTCGCCGAACGCGGCGTGCGCGTCGTCGCTGACTACCTGCCCGCCGCGCTCTCCGATACGCCGGACGCTTACGCGCGCCTGCTCTCGTTTGAACTGACGCTCGGCGCGCGCCCCGAATTCGCGGCCGTCGCGCGCTACGCGCAGATCATCGCACGCAAGGAGAGCGCAGCGGCAACCGCTTGAAGCAGGCCGCTCATCTGACAAGTCATGCCTGACGAAATAGACGATAACGAAAACTCGACACGCGCGGAGACGGCGGAGGCGGGAGTGGATCGCAAACCGTGGTCGCTGACGATCAAACTCTTCATCTGCGCGGCGGCGAGTTTCACCTTGCTCGGCGGTTCGCTCGGCACGCCTCTTCCACAGCAGTTCGAGCGTGGAACTCTCGATGTCGCCCTCGACAATTTCTCGGCGACGACCGGGCAACAACCTAAGACTGCGCAAACTCCGGCGCGCGATGCAGACAAACTCGACCGCCCGACGAGCGACCCTTACAAGGGCAGCCTCTCGATCTTCGAGGACGCGAAGCGCGAAGAGAAACTACAGATCAACCGCGTGATGGATATTTTGCAGATCAAGGAAGGCTCGCGCGTGGCCGACATCGGCGCGGGGTCGGGCTGGTTCACGGTGCGCGCCGCGCGGCGTGTCGGCGCGAAAGGGTCTGTCTATGCCGTCGAGATCAACCGCGAGTATCTGAAGCACATCGAGGAACGCGCCGCGCGTGAGGGGCTGGCGAACGTGCGCGCCGTGCTCGGCCGTGAAGACGACCCGCTGCTGCCCGCCGCAGGCGTTGACGCCGTGCTCATCTTGAAAACTTACCACGAGATCGCCGAGCCGATCCGCTTGATGCGTAACCTGCGACGCTCGCTGAGCGCGGGCGCGCTTGTCGGCGTCATAGACCGCAACGGCGCGGGCGACGACCACGGGCTGGACGACAAGAAGGTGATCGCCGAAGCCGCACGCGCGGGCTTCGCGCTCGTCGAGCAACACGACTTCGTGAAGCCCGACGGGATGGATTACTTCCTCGTCTTCCGCGCGCGGGAATAATCAAACGTGGCGTTAGTCTTCGTTGAGTATGACGAAGCCGCCGCGCCCGCCGCGCCGACCCTGTATCGGGCGGCCGTTGAAGTTGTTCCGCTGCGTTTCTCTCAAGAGGATGGCGCGCGCGACGGCGAGGCGCGCGGGGAGCCGTAGCTCGGGGCGTTGCAGGCGGTCGGCGGCGGAACGCGTGTGGTCGAAGTCGAGCGGCGCGAGCGCGGCCAGCGCCTCGTTGCATTGCGTGGCAAGCGAACCCCACACGTAGCCGTCCTGCCCTTTCAGTTCGTCCTGCGCGAAAGCCTCCTGCCCGAAGCCATCCAGCACGGCCGCCGCCGCGACAAGTTCATTCAAATGCGTGATGCTCGCCTCGACGATCTCGAAGCCGCGCGGCGGCGCGATCTGCGCGTAGTCGTAGGCGAGTTGCAACTGCATGGCGAACTGCGACTGGCCTTTCGCGCGCCCGCCGATCAAGTTCCAGGCCTCGTCCAGAAACCCGGCCGCGGCCGTCGTGTTGCCCTTGCCCGAAGTGACGCGCGCCAGTTGCAACAACATCCCGACGCGTTCTTCCGTTGACTTGATGCGGGCGAGCACGGCCTGCGCCTGATCGATCTTGCCTTCCGAGGCGGCGCGCCAGAACAACTGCTGGTCGAGTTCCTTCAACATCTGATCGCGCTGCCCTGCGCCCTCGATGTGGTTGTTGACGATCTGCCGCGCGCGCTCCGTGTTGCCTTGATTGAAAGCCCTCCACGCCGCCGTGCGGTAGAGTTGCTCTCGCATCTCCGGCGTGGCCTTCGCCGCCGCTTCGATGAGCGCGTCCGGCGTGGCCGTCTCCGGTATTTGCCGGAACTCGCGTCTCGCGCTGATGCCCTCCGCCCGACGCTCGTAGCCTTCCAGACGACGGCGCACGCCCGCCACCTGCGCGGGCGCGTAGCGTTCCACTTCCGGCATCAACTGCCGCACCGTGGACAGCAACCCGCCCACGTTACCCGACTGCCGCGCGCTGCTGCCCGCGCTGTTGACCGCCGCGTTAGCGAGCAGGCCGACGAGATCGCGCCGCGCCTGTTCGTCCAACTGTAGACGCCGCGCCGTGTTCTGTCCGGCGACAATCGCCGTCTGCTGTTGGTCGTTGACATTGATGTTGACGTTCTCGGACGGGCGCGTCGAGAGCAAAAGATGGCTGGCGATGTTGGTCGCCTCGTAGTCGGCGGCGAAGTTCGCGGTGCGGAGTCTCCTGACGATGCTTGCGGCGAGCCGCGACGCGCCTTCCGGGTCGCGCGTGCGCAGTTGATCGAGCAACGGCATGAGGTTCGAGGAGAGGCCGCGGCTCAAGACTTCTTCGGCGAGGCGCAGTGCTTGCTGCGGATCGCGCGCGGCGATCTGCTGCGCGAGTTGCGCTTCGAGAGCGAGTTCCTGATCGGGCTGGCGGTAGTTCGAGTTTGATTGCGCGGGGGGAGGCGGCGGGCGCGTCGCGCGCAGGAATTCGAGCGCGAGTTTCGGGTCGCGTTCGGCGATCACGCCGAGCATCCGCTGGCGCAACTGCGAGGTCGCGTTCGTAAGGTGGTAATACTGCGGGTCGTCCGTCTCGATGCCTGCCGCGACGGCGGCGAGGTCGTTTGCCGCCGCATTGAAAATCTCGCGGGCGCGTTCCTGATTGCGCGGCCAGAGCATCTCCGCCGCGGCCGCCTGCAAGCGGATGCGATTCTCGACGAGTTTCAAAGTGGACGTTTCGCCGATCACTTCTTCGAGCAAGGCCAGAGCCTTCCGCTCAAGTTCCGCCTGTTCGTCGGCCTGCTCGACTGCGCCCGCAGCGGCGGGCGTCGCGGGCGTCGGCTCTTGCGCGAACGCGGGCGTCGCGAACGCGAGCGTCGAGGCGAGGACGAGCGCGGCGAGTGTTCCGTTGTATTTCATAAAAGCCTTGGGTTGTCTTAGTCGTCGTGTCCGGGCGGCCTGTCAGGTGCGCTCCCATGCGATGCGCGCGACCGTGTAAAGGATGCGCGTCCCGGCGCGGATTGTGCCTTGCAAAGTGCCCGACACTTTCGACTCGCCGCCCGCGCGACGGCGATGCGCGACCGGCACTTCGAGCACGCGCAAACGGGCGCGCGCCGCGCGCATCTGCATCTCCAGATTCCAACCGTAAGTCTCCTCGCGCATCTTGAGGCGCGCGAGCGCGTCGCGCCTGATCGCGCGAAACGGGCACATGTCCGTGTAGCGCACGCCGTAGAGCGCGCCGACGATGAGACCCGCCGCGCGCCCGGCGAAGAGTTGGGAGAAGTTCATGCTGCCCCGTTCGCGTTGCCCGCGCGTGCGCGAGCCGATGACGAAATCCTGCGCGCCCGCTCCTATAGGCGCGACCAGACGATCCATCAACTCCGGGCAATCGCTCCCGTCGCCGTCCAGAAAAACTATGATCTCGCACGACGGCTCGACCGCCTCGACGCCCGCGCGACACGCGCGCCCGTAACCGCGCCGCGGCTCGGAGACGACGCGCGCCCCGGCCTCGCGCGCACGCTCCGCCGTGCGGTCGTCGCTCCCGTTATCAACCACGATCACCTCCGACGCGATCGCGCGCGGCACTTCGCGCACGACCGCCGCAATCGTCTCCTCCTCGTTCAAGGCGGGGATGACGACGGAGACGCGCGCGGTCGTGTGTGCGGCACGTGTAGTCACTTCGAGGTTGTGTGAAGTCGTTTGAAGTCGAGTGAAGTCGGACGAACTATGGAAGTCGGACAAACTCTTGTCAGTGCCGCACGGTCAACTACGACGGCCGATGTGTTGTGCAGTCAACTCCGACGGCCGGTGCGTGGCGCGGTCAACTGCGACGGTTGGTGCGGCGCGCTGATGATGCTACGGCCGGTGCGCTGCCGTCAGGCGCGCGGTGATGGCCGGGTCGTTGATGAAGAAGGCCGTGAACGTGCCGGTCTCGCGGCTCTTGATAAATTCGGGGAACGGGTTGCGCGCGTTCGTGCCGCTGAACACGTCTATGTGATTCAGCTTGATCAGGCCACCCGTGTCGGCGGCGAAGAAGTAGCCGTCGTGCCTCGCGGTCGCGCCCGACGGCAACAAGATCTCTTTGCCGCGCGCCTGCGGGATGAAGACGACCGCGCCGAAAGGGATCGGCCGCTGTCGGTTGTCCACGGCGATGGAACGATACGGCACGAGCGCCATGCCGCGCACGCCCGTGCCGAACGCGCCGCGTGCGATCTCGAAACGCGTGCGCGCGAGCGCGTTGATCGTCGCGCGCGCCACGCTCGGAAAGAAGCGCGAGCAGTCGAGTTGTCGCCCGCCGCCCCTGTCGGAGAAGTTGAAGGTGCGGGTCGCGCCCGCGCCGTTCGACACCGCCACCGTCCCTTCCAGAGCCGCGTTGCACCAGTCGCTCGCGCTGACCGACGCGCCGAGGCTGCGCCCGTTTGTCCCTAAGAGCGGCTGCCCGCCGTCGAGTTGGCGCGCCGGGAAGACGTGATAGAAAGTTGACCAGAGCGTGAGACGTTCGCCGCGCGTCGCGGCGGTCGGTTCGGGCAAGTTGAAGTCGGCGGCGGTGAGACTGCCCGCCGACACGCTTCCGCCAAGCGGCGCGTCCGTTCCACCCCCATCTGGAGCGACGGACGCCGCTTCGACATCGGACAGCAGCGTGCGCAGGTTGCCGAGCCACACGTCGAGGTCGAAGTTTTGGGGATCGTCGTGCGCATCGCGCAGCGGGCTGTCAACGGCGAGGTGGAAGGCCGGGAGCAGCCAACGCCCCGCGCGCACGCTGGCCGCGACGTAGAGCAGCGCGAGGCGGTCGAGTTGCTTCGCGGTCATGCCCGGAGTCGGGCCGAGATCGAAGAACGTGCGGGGGTTGGATTTGCGCCGCGGCTGCACCAACTCGATGTGTATGAACTGCCCGGCGCGCGCCGCCGCGCGGCGACTCCTCTCCGCGCCCGGCGGCGCGTCGCGCCCCGAATCATACTTCGTCCCGTTGACGTTCTGGCTGAAGTTCGCTTTCGTCGCTGACTCGCCGAGGCGGTTGACGAAGACGTGCGTCGGCGTGGGCGTCGCGAGCCACACGGAGAGGCGGTTGAAACGCCACGACGCGGCGTTGATGTCGGCGGGAAAATCGGCCGCGTTGATTTCCGGGAAACTCGTGTCGTGGAAGACGAAGTAACGCGCGCGCGTCAGGTCGTTCACGAACCGACCGCCGCGGAAGACGAGCGCGCCGCCGAGGTCGGCCTCTTTGATGCCGCGCGCGCGCAGGTGTGCTTGCAGTTTCTCCGCGCTCACGTTCATGGGCTTGCCGATGAGCGCGTCGAGCGGCGCGGGCAACGTGGCGGGCGTGGGGCCGAGGTTGCCGCCGCGCCGGACGGGGCGGAGCAGGCATCTGGCGAGGCGGTCGGTGTCGGTCGTGCCGAACGGGCAAGAGACCTGTCCGAGCGACGCCGACGCACACAGCGAAAGGAATAAACCGGCGACCGCGAGCTTGAACGCAAGACGCATATTTGTTTTGTCTCCTCGAAGCATGTCAACGAGCCTCAGGATTCTACTCCCTTCACACTTGCGGTCAACTAAAACTAACGATGAAGTAAAAGCTGTCAGTTGTCCGCCGTCGGTTGTCCGTCGTCAGTTGTTCAAGACAATCTTTAGCGACTCATGCGAAAGGCACATGCAACTGACAACTGACGGCGGACAACGGGCGGCTTCCCCTTCATCGTTCATCATTCATCTTTCATCAACTTTCCTCTCCCACGCGATGCACGATGCCTTTCGCGCGCAGCAGCGTCTCGGCGGCGGCGAAGTAGTCGCGCACGTCCATCTGCCCGCCGATCCATTCGATGTAGCGGCGGATGCCCGCGGCGAGCGGAACTTGCGGCTCGTAGCCCGCGGCGCGGATGCGCGTCGTGTCGGAGATGAGGTGTCGCATCTCGCCGGGGCGAAACTCGCCGCGCGCGATTGGCTCGACGGACACGTCAAGCGCGTCAGCGACGAGGCGCGCGATCTCGCGGATGCTGGTCGCCTCGCCGCTCCCGACGTTCACGGCGAGGCCGTCGAGTTTGTCTGTCGTCGCCGCGAGCAGGTTCGCGCGCGCGATGTCTTCGACGAACGAGAAGTCGCGCGTCTGTTCGCCGTCTTCGTAGAGCACGGGCGGCTGTCCGTTCAAGAGGCGCGTGCAGAAGATGGCGATGACGCCGGTGTAAGGGTTGAAGACGGACTGGCGCGGCCCGTAGGTGCAGGAGTAGCGCAGGGCGACGGTGGGCACGCCCGTCTGCCGCCCCCACGTCAGCACGAGCCGCTCCTGATCAACTTTCGTGATGGCGTAGACGGTCTCGCCGCCGATGGGCGCGTGTTCGGGCGTGGGCGCAGGAACGGTCGCGCGGTCGCACATGGGACAGTGGACGCCGAAGTCTCCGGCGCGCAGTTGGGCGACGGGTCGCACCGCGGGAAAGACCAACCCGTGCTCCCCCGGACATAGCCCCGCGCCCTCGCTGTAGACCGCCTGCGACGAGGCGACGACGACTTTCCTGACGGGCAGATTCTCGTCGCGGATCACTTCGAGCAACTGCGCCGTGCCGAAACTGTTGACGCCCACGTACTTTGAAATCTCCGGCATGTAACCGCCGTAGGCCGCCTGATGAAAGACGACCTCGACGCCCGCGAGCGCGGCGGCGACGGTCGCGCGGTCGCGCACGTCGCCTTCGACAAATTCGGCCGCCGCGTTGATCCACGCGGGGCGTCCCTCGCGGTGCGTGTTCGGTTCAAGGTTATCGAGTATGCGCACGCGCCAGCCCTCGCCGATCAAGAGATCGACGAGGTGCGAGCCGATGAGTCCCGCGCCGCCCGTCACCAGCGCGCGCCGTCCGTTGCTTAATTGTCGCGTCAACTTCTCATCCCCTCCCCGTTCGTTTACCGCAACTGCTTCACGTCGCCGCCCCCAACTACTTCAAGTCGCCGCGCGCAAGTTATCAACTCTCTTCGCGCCGCGCCGCCAATAACACGCGATGACGACGAGCACGACGGCCGGCAGATAGATAGACGCGTTGAGCCGCAGCATGTCGGCGGGTGCGTCGCCGAGCCAAGTGCCGTAGAGCATGAACGATGCGGCCGTCAGACACAGCAGCGGCGCAAGCGTGTGCGCGCCCGCGACGCACATGAAGACGACGAGCCACGCGAAGTACCAAGTGTAATGCGGCGACAACAGGACGGTGAACGCCGTCGCCAGCAAGGCCGCGCGCCGCACGTAATCGCGTCCGTCGCGTTCGCGTTTGAGCAGACACCAAACGGCGAGCGCGCCCATGACTAACAGCGCGAACGCGACGTAAGCCGCGAACGCGAAGCGCGACTCGCCGAAGAGAGCACGCGTGAGTTGCAGCAGAAAAAATCGCTCGCCGCTCTGTAATCCCTCCTCGCCCGTGTAACCCGGCAGATAACCGAGCACGCGCCGCGCGCCGACCGACAGATACGGCGCGTAACCCGCCGCGAGCGTGACGACGAACGCCAGCGGCATCCGCCAACTTCCCCTGCGATAGAACGCGGGCAACAGCACGAGTGGAAATAATTTGACGAGCACGGCCGACGCCAGCAGCGCGCCCGTGAAACTCTCCCACTCCTTGCGCCGCGCCAGCAACGCGAAGGCGACGAAGCAGATGACGAGCGCGTCCAGATGTCCGCTGCCCGCAATCTCCCACACGGCGAGCGGATGCCACGCGGCGAGCAGTACGCGCTGCGGCGGCAGTTTGAACGAAGCGAGCAGCGCGCCGAGCGCGCACAACCCGGCCGACTCGAACAACACCATCACGACCTTCATCCACCACACCGATTCGCTCACGCGCGTCACGACGAAAAAGATCAACTGCGCGAGCGGCGGGTAGATGGTCGGCGCGAAGTCGCGCCGGTTGATGTTCGGGTAGATACTTGCGTCGCGCAAAGCGGCGAGCGCGTCGTCGGCCGGGACGTAACGGTAAGGGTTGATGCCCGCGGCCTGCACGCGCCCGTCCCAGACGTAACGATAAATGTCGTCCGACAAAAGCGGCGGCGCGAACAACACGCTCAGACGAAACAATGCCGCGAAGATGACGACGACCAGCAGCGTCGAACGCCGCGCGCCCGCGCGCCACACGACCCACGCCGCGAGCGCGTAGAGCGCACACTGCGCCAGCGCGATTTTGATGAACCAGACGATCTGTAGTTTATGACTTTTGTCGAAGCCGAGGCCGTACCTGTAGAGCGCGAGCGACGCGAGGCCGAGCGCGAGGAGCAGCACATTCACCCACACCGCCGAGCGATGAATCACAGCCGCGCGATGCATCGCGGAGTTCGCGCGCGTCTCTTTCATGCGACGTGTCCCTCACGCGCGGCGGCTTCCGCCAGAAGGCGCGCGCGCGCCTCGCCTTCGAGCAGGCGCGCGAGTTCGGCGCGTGTGTGCGGCGCGGGGTAAGGCGCGAGTCTCGCGTCGCACGCGTCGTCGGCGTCGTCGTCACTGTTCGGCGCGTCGAATAGTTCGACGCAGAGGCGTCTGAGCGTCTGAGCGTCGTCCACGTCGTACCAAGCGGGCAGGAGTCCCACGTCGAGTTTGATTTCGCGCGCGCGCTCGACGGTCTGGGCTAACACATCAGCGGTGCTCCACGCGATCTCTTCAAAGAGACGCGCGCGCGCGCGCTTCATGCCGATCAAATAATAGCCGCCGTCGTCCGCCGGGCCGAGCACGAGGCGGTCGCCGGGGCGTCGGAGTTCTGCCAGCGCCGCCGTGAGCAGGGCGCGCGGGAGCGTCGGGCTGTCGGAATCAATCAGGCAGCAGGACTCGTAGCCGAGCCGGAGCAGATCGGACGCGGCGTTGAAGAGGCGTGCGCCGAAGGTGTCGCCGCGTTGCGCGAGCAGCGCGAATGTGGGCGGCAGCAGTTTGTCGAACTCGTCTTCCGCGCCCGCGGGCGTGTAGACGGCGACCGCGTGAACTTCGCCGTCCGAATCTTCGGCGCACGCGTCCGCCATGTTCGCAGCCGTGTCGCGGAGGAACGCGACGCTCAGCCGCGCCGCCTCTTCGTGCGTCAGCGGCGGCACGAGTCGCGTCTTAGACGCGCCCGCGCGCGGGGCTTTGATCATCACGCCGAGCGCACAACGCCCGCGCGTCCGGTGCGTCTCCGGCGCGTGCGGATCGAGAATCGGATAGGAAGTTTTCATCCCGAAGGTGTTTGCCGCGGGGCAGTCTTTAGATTGAATTGCGTCGCGCTGATTGTAGCCGAAATTCGACGGCGGCGGGCGCGGCGCGGGAATTTTAGAGCGACGCGAGCGGGACATGCATGCGCCCGCCGCGCCATTTTAAAGCACACCCGTGGCCTACTTTTCATCGTTTCGCGGCATCCAACGTGTCTGCCGCGCGCGCGTCGTGCGCGTCGCGTTTGACAGCCGCTAAGGTGTTCGGGTAAGTTAGTTTTACCGTTGTTCAGATGAACTAAAGTCCCGTTCGTCTAGTGGCCTAGGACACCGCCCTTTCACGGCGGCGACACGGGTTCGACTCCCGTACGGGACGCCACTTTATATCAACAGGTTACAGCCGCCACGTAGGTGGCTGTTTTCGTTGATGGACACTTTCAAGGACACGTTCACACCTTCTTGACCTTCCAACATATCGAATTTAAGGATTAAGCCGCCTCAGAGGAAGCGGCTCGCCTGAATTGTATTCCGCTCAGTAATCTTCGCTCAATAGCAGCGTTGTTACCGACCTGTCCCACTCCGTTATTACATAAAGCTTCACGCCCCTCTTAGTATGATAAACGCTAAGCAGTCGGAAGCCTTTCCGCAATGATAGTTGATTCTCCTGCCTATCCTCATCGCAAACTTCGCCCCAATCCCCACGCTGGTGACGGTTCAGAAATTCAAAGGGCGACTGTCCGGCTTCATCTAAAGCTGCCGCCGCGCCTTGAGTCATTACCATTTTCCCAAGTAGGAAGCGTGGCGTTGTGTTGGTTATTGCTGTAGTGGTAATTTCTGCTCGCATCTGATTTTCTCCGGTTTTGGGAAAGTAGGTGTAGGAGAGGCAAGTGTTCCAGCACTTACCTCTCCGTTTGCTTAGGCTGCTTGCGGCATCAAAGCAATTCTTTCGGCTTCGCGTTTCGCTGCCATTCTCATAACGTGGTAGCCCGCCGCCACGCTCAAATGTTTGCATTGCCTGTTATTCATTCCAGCCTTGCACGTACACTGACCGTATCGCTTGCCGTTACGAACGAAGAAATCAACGTAATACTGATTGCCGTTGTCGCGGTTGACTACACGATATTGCCGAAGGAAACTTGTAGGCTGGACGAAGAGGTTGCCCGCTTTGGCTCGCTCAGTGGCTTTGGCTAGTTGGTCTGCGCTGATGAGTTCAATCACTGTTCTTGTCTCCGGTTTTGAGGTTGTCGGCATTCCCGACTGTCAAAGGAATAGTAGCAGATTTGATAATATTATACAAGAGAATAACATCTTTTCTGCGAATATTTTTTGTGCTATGCTGCGTTTTATGGTTGTTGAACTAAGGATAAGAGAAGCGGCAGAAGCGCGAGGCATTACAACTGCCTATCAGCTACAGAAGCGAATGAACGTCCCGCCCGGAACGGCTGCGCGGTTGTGGCGTGGTGATATGAAGATGATTGGGCTGGACACTATTGAGACTCTGTGTGAGGCGATAGGGTGCGAGCCAGCAGACTTAATCGTTCGAGTCTTAGAAAAGAAGAAAAACGTAAGTGGTAAAAGACTGACGAAGCCCTAACGGATAATCGGAGCACAATCCAGTGGAAGAACGACTCAAAGGAATTTTCGCCAACGTAAATGAATGGTTAAAATTCGCTGAGACTAAGAATGCTGCAATCATTGCAGCCGATGCTGCCGCTTTGTTTGGTGCTCTAACTTTAATTCTAAGTAAAGATAATGGGCTGGCACTTTGGCTCTACATTTATCTACATTCGTTTATTTTCTTCGTTGTCTTATCAGCTTTAGCTGCGCTCCTGTCTGTAATACCTAAGACTAAAATTTTGCAATCAAAGCCTAAAGACGACAGGCATGAAACCGATAATCTTTTGTTCTATGGACATATAGCTAAGTACACTCCGGACGAGTATCTAACTGAATTACGCACACGTTATGAAGAGCCTGAGTCAAAGAATCCGAGGCTAGAATTCGATTATGCACAACAAATTACTATCAACTCGCAAATAACTCTCAGCAAATATAACTATTTTAGCTATGCAATTTGGTTCGCTGTAGCAGGAATTTTGACGCCGATTCTTGCCGTCATAGCGTTTATGTTTATTAGGCCGAAGAACAAGATAAAGCCTAAAACACCCCGAAAATCACCTTCAAAGCCAGTAAGTATTGAAGCGACCAAAGACACAGCAACCCAAGATGTAAGTGTTAATAAAGCTGATTTAACCTCGCAACCTCATTCATAAATCACTCTTTACGTAATCAATCCCTTAAAGTGACTTTCCTTTTTTCGTTGCATCAATGAAACTGGGTATTGCAATTGAAACTAAAGGGTGCTATAAACCGCTAATAACCTCGCTATTTGTTATCGCTCACAAGGATTGGTGGCTTATGATTAAATTTTGGAAAGACCCTGCCCCTATCAAACGACACGTTATAAACTCTTCACAACTCCCTGAACAATATCTCTCAGTTATTGAAAAGCAAACTGCGGAATTCAAGGAAGGGGTAGATGTTATTAGCGTGGATGAGATACCGGACACGAACACTATCCCACTTGATGCTCCTCGGTGGCTTAAGATTCAAGACCTAACATGCGTTTTCGTTGACATGAAAAATTCAACTCAATTGAGCGCAATTACGCATGACCGAAGCACAGCTAAAGCTTATCAATTTTTCACGGGTACGGCAGTTCGATTGTTTGACACTTTTGAAGCCCCATATATAGATGTAAGAGGTGATGGAGTTTTCGCAATGTTCAATCGTAATCAGGTGTACCGTGCTCTCGCCGCAGCAGTTAGTTTCAAGACATTTGCAGCGAAGGTATTTGCACCTACGATGAAGGATAAGACAGGTTTAGACCTCGGCGCACATATTGGTATAGACCAAAAGACAGTTCTAGTAAGAAGGCTTGGGTTAAGGCGTATTAGTCAACGCACAGACCGTCAAAATGAGGTATGGGCAGGTAAGCCCGTAAATATGGCTGCAAAATTAGCGGCTATTGGAGAGGCAGACGACCTGTTAGTTTCTAGCCGCTTCTATGAACGTATTACTGATGAACATGCTCGTCAAACATGCGGTTGCCCGTATGGTACTAAGAAGGACTTGTGGAAGCCGGTTGACGTTTCAGCAAATCCCATTTTTGATTTTGATACTGCATGGAGACTTGGTAGTTGTTGGTGTCAGACTCATGGTGCAGAGTTTTGTAATACGATGCTAAATCTGGATAGAGACTAGAATAACTAACTCTTATTTATCTCTGCGAAACCGTTATTTACAGAGAATGAATGCAAGCGGCTTGCTCGTAGTTACTAAGAAATAGTTCAACGTGGTCGGGAAACTTATAGAGAATCCTGCGCCCGACTCTGGAATGAGTAATTAGACCTCTCTGTCGCATTTGCTTCACCTTCGCGTAACTTAGATTAACTGCCGCCGCGAACTGCCTTTCACTAATTGCGCTTGTAATTTTCTTTTCTTCCATTTCTTTTTACTCCCGTTTAATATCTACCCCTTCACAATAAAGCGGAGACTTCAAGATTATGCGAAGGGGTTCGCCGCCTGTTAGCGGCGTAATAGTAATCAGCATAGGCTTACCCGTATCCTCAGTAGCCCGCCTAAAAGCTACCAGCTTTTCCCATGAACTGTGACAGATGGAGGAGAAGCACCAAGTAGGGGTATAGGGTGGGTAAAGTACGGCTTGTTAATTTTTGCTAACCGCAAACCCTCTACGCGCAAACACTCACCTTCTTAACGCTGCACACAAAAACGGCTTTCAGTAACGCTTAATGGCCTTCAACCTCTACTAATGGGCGGCACTAACTTGACAAGTAGCGAGACATATTTAATCAAGCGTTAGGCAGCTTTGTTAAGCAATTCGGAAAGTGCCCTTTGCGCCTCCACAAGTTCGCTATACAGCTTTTGGAAATCGTTTTGAGCAGCGTACTTTGCTGTGAGTGCGCCCATCGCCTCTTGATTGATACGCTGCCTTTCTTCGTCAAGAACTCGCAGGGATGCAACTACGCGGGCGTCTATCTCTTTACTACGCGCTCCCTCGGCGTCAACGCGGTTCTGAACCGCCGCAACTTCCGCCCGCAGCCTGACGACGTTAGCCTGACGTTGCATGACCTCCGCCGTATAAAGCTCGGAAGGCAAATCTGCCTGTCTGCGCTTCAATCTGGCGACCTCCACAGCATCGCCAGCCGCTACCGCAGCACGAACGGCGTTAGCCAGCCCCCCATCTTCACGCCTCAATTCAAACAATTTTTCTTTAGCTTGCTCATAATCAGTAGTCATAAATATTTGTCCTCTACACAAGGTCATTCTTCCGACGCAAACAATAAATTCAAGTTATTTATAAACACACTACTTCATTGTTCTCTATCTACTGTTTTAATCAGTCTCACAGTTGTTAGTTTGGTTATTGTTCAGGTGCTTCGCACCCTTCGCTTCGGCCTTCGCCTACGCTGCGCGTGGCTTACGCCACTTGCCCCCCACTTAAGACACTATGTAAAGCTTTGAGAGGCTTTGAGGTGCAGGAAGCAGAGGGAACGAGAGACACGTAGACCTACCCTTTAGGTCTTACGTTTTACGAATGCAGTATAGCTTTCGGTCACTCGTTTACGTGCTAGTTCTCTCGCGCTGTATATTCAGGTGTTCTGAGCCTGAACGGGTCATTATTACGTGCGTCACGAGAAGCAGGGTTGACGAGCAGGGTAAGTTGTTTCTCTTACCGCATAAAGAACTTCTGTTCTATCGAGATAGCTTTTTCGGCTAAATGCGAGTCTCAGCGTATTCGCTCATTGTCAACTTCATGTATAGCAAGCCCTACCCACACACGGTACAAGATGGAGATTTATAGTCACCCCGGCAGAACTCTTGTACGGTCTCAGTATCCCATGAAAACCCCATTTTGTCAAGCCCTACAGGCGACTTAACCTCTTTGCTATCAGCAGTTTAGTTTGTATAAAACCACTTTTCGCGGCTAATTGTTGTGGTTGAAGAGGTTAGGGAGTGCTTCGGCGGCGCACATCCGGCTAATTATTGTATAAATTGGGCTTATAGGTTTCACCGCTAGGCTGTAAAGAGGGGCTCTAAACTATTCTGTAAAGAGCTTTTCTTTGATGATTTTCACGGCTTTATCATACCGCGTTTTGTCCCTTTGTTTTGCCTCGGCAAGCGTGCTTTTACTCACTCCATTGGAATGGAGAGCATAGTCCCAATGAGATTCGATATAAAATTCTCCCGTTTCTTCGTCAAAGCAGAGATATGACCATTCCTCATTCCTCCTGTCGTTACGAGTCCCATCAATTTTAATTTTCATGTACGACCACCAAGCCCTTTCTTCTAACAAACTCCCTGCCTGTCTATAAATTGTCGGGGGCATAATCCGTTAAGTCAATAGTTCTTTTCCAACTTGATGGGTAATATTTTGGCGGCAGAAATATTTACTTAGAGCCAAAGGCAAAACGGGCATTCGGGAGCTTTAATCGCCCCTGAATGCCCGTTTGTTTGCGTGTATTTGACCTATAAAGGGGTTTTACTTGAACTATTGGTATCTCATCACCCGCCTTACCCTTGTTGGCAAAGTGACGGCTATGCTTTAATCTGCCCGCTCTCTTACTCCATCTGTGGCCTCCACTTTATGTCCCGTCTCCTGCTCGGTACAATCTGCGGTCTTGCCTATGGCGCACTATCTGTTGCCTCCATGCTCCCACTCTCCTTCCCTGATAAGCGAGCCGCCCTCTTTGGGGCATTCCTCAACCGCTTCGCCATCGGCTTCGTTATCGGTGCGGCGCGGCTACCCGTGCCGGGTTGGGCGCAGGGTCTCATCTTCGGCGTGCTGCTGAGTCTGCCGGATGCCATCATTACAAAGGCATACGCTCCTATCCTCATCTTGGGAGCAGTCGGCGGTCTCATCATTGGTCTGATTGTAAATAAGTGGGGCATCTGAGTTACGGATGCGAAATGGCAACTCATTCAAAACCGACGGTCACTAAAGTATATGACGTGGCGGATATTGTTCGGCAGGGGGTCGTTGACCCGCGCCGGACATTCCCCGCGATAATGAGATTAGCCAGCAGCGCGGATTGGAAAGAGCGCGAAGTCGCCGCCACAATACTTGTCGAAGTTGGTAAGAAACAGCCTGACCAGATTATCGAGGAAATGATTCTTTGGGCTGACCACGCCGACCCGAACATTAGGAGAGCCGCCAGCGAAGGACTGAGGGGGGTCGCTCGTAAAGAGCCTGAGAAGGTTTTGCCCGTGCTTGAAAGGCTCAAAGCCGACGCAAGTATTTACGTGAAGAAGTCGGTCGCTAACGTGCTGAGGAACGCGGGCAACTATCACCCTGAGTTTACCTTGAATGTCTGCGGAGCTTGGGCATCGGTGAAGAATCCTCACACTGATTGGATAATTAAAGACGCTCTAAGGAAGCTCAAAGCAACATACCCTGAGAGAGTGGATGACATAGTTTCTGCGCTCAGCCCACGCACCGCAAAATAAATGACGCGGCATGAAGTAGAGAGCGGTGGGAGCACCTTTCCCGCCGCATTATTTGAAAAGAGGACAGGCGCGGGCATAAAGCCGCCCGCGATATTGCGAGCGGCTTTTCTCATCCGATTGCTTCTCTCACATTAGTTTACTGCTTCTGAGTTTTCTACAGGCTTGCTGGCCTGTGTCTGGAAAGCCTCTAATATTGCCGCCGCTTGGATGATAGTTTCCGAATCGGCGGAAAGATAACGGTAGGTTGTTTGCGGTTGAGAATGCCCTAGAATTCGACCAACCATTTGCAGTGGCATCTGCCCTTTGACAAGCCGCGTAGCGGCTGTGTGACGAAGCGAATGCAGGGTTATTCCTTCCGGGCTACCATAATCTATTCCGGCTTCCTTACACGCGAAAGCGAATGCCCATCGTTCATTGACCCACCCCTCAAATACTCTCTCTTGCAGTGCTTTCGAGGATGCTTCCCAAAGCATTGAAAGTTCTTGATACATCCGCTCGGTCATTGCCAGTTGCCTTGTCTTTAGAGTTTTGGTCGTCGTGCCTTCAATGGTAATTGTGCGGGAAGCGAAACAAACCGCACTCCATCGTAAATGCTTTGCAAGTTCGGACTTTCTTGCGCCCGTATCAAGCAAGCAGATAATCAACACTCTCAAGAGTTTTCTATTCGGATGCTCACACGCAACAAGTAGCTTTTGTTCTTCCTCCAAAGAAAGAATGCGTTCACGTCTCCGCTCTGATGCAGGAGATATAAGCGACTCGCCTCCATTGAAGGGGCTTTTTGATAGCCAGCCTTCGCGCACACCGATATTAAAGATTCGGCGCAACACGCCTAGCTCTCGATTCATGGTCGCAATAGTGGGCGAGCGTTTATGGTGTGTGTGCATTTGCAAGCGCATTGCATTGTAAGAGCAAATATCCCTGTACGTAATATCTCGCAGCAAACGCTTGCCAAAGTAATCTCGAAAGCGAACTAAGAAGCCTTTTGCTCGTCCTACGTCTCGCAATCCTGCTGTTTTTTTGCCGTCAATAAATGTGGCGGGTTTGCAGAAGGTGGCCGCGTAAAAGTTCGCCAAATCGTCGAAAGTTAGCCTTGACGAGTCAACTGATTTACTACCTTCTGCGTCTAATTCTGTCAGGATGCTTTTAAGTATCTGCTTAGCGTCTTGCTTGTCTTTTGCCCGTCTTTTGACATTTCGACGTTTGCCGCTAGGGTCTGTTATAGTCGTTCGTGCATACCACGCGCCTGATTTGTCTTTGAAAACGTATCCGCTTCGCTCATTTGCCATCGCTCGTGTCTCCATTATCATGGACACGTTGAAGGACACGTTGAAGCGTGAAAATGTTCTTTTGAAAGTTACGGTAGCCGATTTAGAAGGGTTTTCGTAGGAACAATTAGGACGAAAGCCCTTTCACGGCGGCGACACGGGTTCGACTCCCGTACGGGACGCCACTTTCAGAGCCGGAGCGCGACGGGTCGCGCCGCTCGCTGGATTCCGAGGCCGTCGCGCGCCGTGCTTGTTCAGTCACCGCGCCGACGGCCTCGACGTTTTTACGAGTTAGGAATGAACGACATGCTAAAGAGAAGTTTGACCTCGCTCACCTGCGCGCTCGCGCTCCTTTTTCTCGTCGCTTCGGGCGCGCTCGCGCAGACGGCGCAGAACGGCGACGTGATCATCGTTATGCCGTTCGAGAACACGACCAGCCAGCGCGAGTATCACTGGATCGGGACGAGCTTCGCAGACTCGCTGACCGACCTCTTGCAGATGTACGGGCTGCGCACTATCTCGACCGACGAGCGCGAGTTGGTCTTCCAACGCCTGCGCCTGCCGCTGACGGCCACGCCCTCGCGCGCCACCGCGATCAATGTCGCGATGAAGGCCAAGGCGACGCTCGCCGTGATCGGCACATACGACGTGGTGACGCCGCCCGACGGGAAGACGCCGACGGAGGTGCGCGTCAGCGCGCGCGTCGTGCGCGTCAACGAGGGGCAAATCTGGCCGCCCTACATTTTCGGCGACGCGCTCGTCAACTTGCAGAAGATGCAGGGCATCCTCGCCTACCAGATTCTTCACCAGCGCGACTCCACGCTCGCCTATTCGCGCAACGAGATCGTCGAGCGCGCGACGAAGATTCCGCCGCGCGCCTTCGAGAGTTACGTCAAGGGCGTGATGACGGACGACCGCGAGAAGCGTTCCAACTATTTGCAGAACGCGATGAAGGAGTACGCGAAAACCAACGCGGGCGCGAGCTACCCGCAAGCCGCGTTTGAACTCGGCAACCTCTACTTCAAACAGGAAGACTGGAAGAAGGCCGCCGAACATTTCTCGCGCCTGCAAAAAGGCGACCCGCACTTTGCCGAAGCCTCCTTCTACGCCGCCTTGAGTTACTGGCGTCTGAATGATCTGAAGACCGCGCTCGGCGCGCTCTTGCCCGTCGCCTCCGACATGCCGCTCACGGGCATCTACAACAATGCGGGCGCGCTCTCCGTGCAGGCCGCGCTCTCCGAGAAGTCTACGGAGGAGCGCGACCGCTTGATCAAACAGGCGCAGACGTTTCTCGAACGCGCCAAAGAGTCCGACCCCGAAGACGCGTCGGTGATCTACAACTACGCCTACGCGCTCTTTCTCTCGAACCGCCACGCCGACGCCGCAGAGCAACTCCGCTCGGTCATCATGTTGAACCCGCGCGACGGCGAGGCGCGCTTCCTCTACGCGAAGGCGTTGGAGAAGTCCGGCGCAACAGCGGAGATGACGACGGCCGCCGACAACGAGGCGCGTCGCTACCTGCCGACGACCTACGCGAAGATGCAGACCGACTGGCAGAAGACGCAGGCGATTGCGGGCGTTCCCGTGCGCCTCAACCAGCAGTTCGACATCGCCGAAGCGGTCAAGGCGCAAGCGCCGCTCCCGGCAGTTGACACCGCCAACGTCACCACGCAGGACTTGCTCGTCAAGGCGCGCGCAGACTACACGGCCGGGCGCGACGACGACGTGCTCTCGGAACTCAACCGAGTCTTGATGATCGAGCCGATGAATGCCGAAGCGCACCTGCTGATCGGCCGCATCTACCAGCGGCGCGGCGATCTCGTCCGCGCGATCAGTTCGTTGAAGACGGCGATCTTCTGGGAGGCCAAGTTGATTGACGCGCACATTCTCCTCGGGCGCATCTTCCTCGAACGCGGCGACCTCGCGCAGGCCAAGACCCACGCGCGCACCGCCATGCAACTCGACCCCAACAATCAGGAAGCCATCGCCCTCTACCGCCAGTTGGAGACGGGAGCGAGATAGTTGAAGGGATGGGGGCGGAGGGATGAAGGATGAATTAAGTGAAGCCCTCAATCTCTTGAGTGCTTTCATTCATCCCTCATCCCTCTGCTCTCAGTCCTTTGTCTTATCCCTTACCACTCATTCCTCAGCCCTTTTCAGTTTCCTTCATCCGCCTGCTTTCGTCCTTTTACTAGTCGGCGCGCTTTTGCTCGTCGTGTGCTTGATCGCGTTGGTGGTGGCGGCGATGTCGCGTCATCAGAAAAGCGCGGGGAGGCCGCTTCATGTCGAGGGGCGGGTCGGCGTCGTGGCGGAGGCTTTGGAGCCGGAGGGGGCGGTGCTGGTGGACGGCGAATTGTGGCGCGCGCGTTCGCGGAGTGGTGTTAGAATCGCGCGCGGCGGGCGGGTGCGCGTCGTGGGCGCGCGCGGGCATTGGCTGGAAGTTGAAGCCGTCGCGTGAGGCGTTCAAGTCTCAGCCCTTCCGCTGTTCGAGTTCCCCCCTCCTTCTTCTTTCCAGCGCGCGAGTTTTTCCATGTCACCCGAACGGCAGAGGACAACTTCGCACGACGAACGCGCTGCCGCTCAGACGACGGTGCGCCACTCGGCCTTTGCGGAGTTTCAGCACGACGAGCGGCGTCCGGCCGTCCTGCTGCTCGCCGCGCTCGTCATCGCCGCGGTCTTCTTCGCCCTCGGCATCATGCTCGGCCGCTGGATGGCTGATGACAAAGACGCCCCCGACAGTCGCCCGCAGGCGACAGTCAACCAGACGCAGAACTCCCCCGTCGCCCCTTCCCGCTGACCTTAAAATCAACGCCCGACCCGGTTCATGTTTTTGTGGCACGCGACGTGCTAAATGGAGAAGTGGCAAGCACGAAAGAAGTTAAATCGTGACCCCGCCGCCTTCACTTCTCTGAGAGTGGCCTGCCGCTACTCCAGCCGCCCGCCGAGCAATCCCCTTAAAACATATCTTTCAAGAACCCGGTCAGGTGACCGGGTTCTCCTGCTTTTTACAGGCTCTTTTTTCGCCGCTTATTGCTCCTAGCGGGCGTTTTGCCGCGGCGGCTGCCGTAAGTCGCCGCACTCTTGCGGCAGAGTCGTCACGCGTCAGGACGACAAAATTTGTCACTGAGTCGGTGACAAATTTCCGCTCTTTTGCCGCAAACGGTAAACGTTTTGCCGCACCCGCCCGACCAATTTGTGTGTGCGGAAAAATATTTTCGCGGACGCCGAAAGTTTCCCGCGCGTCGTGTGTGCCCGCCGCGCGTCGTCTCTGTTAAACTCGCCTGCGTGCAGAAGGTTGTTTCCCTCGATGCGCCGGCGGCGACTACAGCGGCGGGCGTCCGGCGCGCGAAGTTTCGCGCGGGCGTGCGCGCCTTCGTCCCTGCGCGCGGTCACGCGGTGCTCGCCCTGCTCTCGGCGTTCCTACTGATCCTCTCGTTCCCGGATTTCGACTTGTGGCCGCTCGCCTGGGTCGGCCTCGTCCCTCTGCTCGTCGCCGTCGCGCGGGTGGAGCGGGCGCGTCAAGCCTTCATGCTCGGCTGGCTCGCGGGCGCGCTCTTTTTCTACGGCTCTTGCTGGTGGCTCACGCACTCGATGATTCACTACGGCGGGCTGCCGCTGCCGCTGGCCTACGCGCTGCTCGTCCCCGTCGTCCTCATCGTCGGACTCTTCCCCGCAACCTTCGCGCTCACCCTCGCGCATCTCTGCGCGCGTCGGGGCATCTACGCGCTCGTCGCCGCGCCGCCGCTGTGGGCGGCTTCGGAGTGGGCGCGACTCGGCCTGACCGGACAACTCTGGAACGCCGTCGGCTACTCGCAAGCCTTCCACCCCGCGCTGATTCAAACGGCGACGTGGGGCGGCGTCTACGCCGTCGGCTTTTGCATCCTCGCGATCAACGCGGCGCTCACGCTCTTGTACTTCAAACGGGACGCGCGCTCGCTGGCAGTTGCCGGATTAACTTCCGTCGCCGTCGCGCTCACGATCTGGCTGAGCGCGCGGGGCGAGGCCGCGCCGCCATTGAACCGGCCGCCCGACGCCGTTGTCATCGCGGTTCAGCCGAACGTGTCCGTGAACTTCGGGCGGTCGCCGGAAGAGACGGCCGCGCTCGTCAGTCAACACCTTGAGATGAGCCACGGCGCGTTGAACGTGGCATCGAAAGATTTGCCGGGGTGGTATGCAGGGATTGACGTGCGAGACTACGCCGCGCGCGAGGCGCGGAACAGCGCCATGCTCGCCGTGCCGCGCCTCGTCGTCTGGCCGGAGTCGCCGATGAACTTCGCCTACGCGAACGACCGGGAGTTTCGTGCGCTCGTCGGCGACTTCGCGCGGCGCGAGCGTGCGAGCGTGCTCTTCAACTCGCTCGAACCCGCGCCCGCGGGCGGCGCGTACAACTCGGCCGTGCTGGTGAATGAAGCGGGGCGGCTCGTCGCGCAGTATGATAAGATTCGCCTGTTGCCGTTCGGCGAGTACGTGCCTTTGCCGCGCTGGTTTCCGCCCGCGTGGCTGGTGAGCGGCATCGTCGGCGAGTTTACGCCGGGCACGAACTACACGCTGCTGCCCGTCGGCGACGAGACGCGCGCGGGAGTCTTTATCTGTTTCGAGTCGGCCTTTCCCTCAATCGCCCGACGGTTCACGGACGCAGGCGCAGACGTGCTCATCAACATCTCCAACGACGGCTATCTCGGCGAGACGCCGGTCTTGCGCCAGCACCTCGCCAACGCCGTCTTCCGCGCCGTCGAAAACCGGCGCGACGTGTTGCGCGTGACGAACACCGGCATCAGCGCGCGCATCTCGCCGCGCGGCGTGGTCGGCGACGCGACCGGCAGCTTTCAACCCGCCGTCCGCACGTGGACGATCACGCGCGCGACCGGCGGCAAAACTTTTTACACGCGCCGCGGCGACCTCTTCGTCGCCCTCTGCGCCGCCCTTAGTATTTTGCTGATCGCCACGACGATCAGAAGGACGAGAGCAAGTAAACAGTGAAGGGTAAATAGAGAAAACCTTGTATTGATCCATTCACGACTTGCTGGTTATTAACTCGTCACTTGTCACCTGTCACTGATTTTGGAGGTTTAATGTTAGAGACTTTAACAGTTCAAGAGTTGCGGAGCAGTTACGACGATCTGCGCGGGCGCGTCGAGCAACTCGGGAGGTTTCTTTGATGTCGCGGCGAAGCAGGACGAGTTGAAGCGCATCGAGGCGCAGGCTTCGGCGCAGGACTTCTGGAACGATCAGGAGGAGGCGCAGCGGGCGTTGCAGCAGCGCAGCCGTCTGGAACGCGTCATCAATCGCCAGCAAAGTTTCGAGTCGGCGGTCGAGGACGCGGGCGTGCTCTTTGAATTCACGGAAGGCGGCGAGGACGCAGAGAGTTTGGGCGAACTGCGCGCGCTCGTCGAACGCCTCGAACGCGAGATCGGCGAGGCCGAGACAGAGATGCTGCTCGCGGGCGAGAACGACGCGCGCAACGCCATCTGCACCGTCCACCCCGGCGCGGGCGGCACGGAATCGCAGGACTGGGCTGAGATGCTCCTGCGCATGTACCTGAAATGGGCGGAGCGGCGCGCGTTCAAGACAGAGATCATTGACTACCAGCCGGGCGAAGAGGCGGGGATCAAGGGCGTCACGTTTCGCGTCGAAGGCGAGTACGCCTACGGGCTGCTCGCGGCCGAGGCGGGCGTACACCGGCTGGTGCGTATCTCGCCCTTCGATCAGGCGGCGCGGCGTCACACCAGTTTCGCGTCGCTCTTCGTCTACCCGGAAGTTGACGAGAACATCAAGGTGGAGATTCAGGAGAAAGACTTGCGCGTTGACACTTACCGCGCGACCGGCGCGGGCGGCCAGCACATCAACACGACGGATTCGGCCGTGCGCATCACGCATCTGCCGACCAACATCGTCGTCCAGTGTCAGAACCAACGCTCGCAACACCAGAACCGCGCCGTCGCCATGCAGGTCTTGCGCTCGCGGCTCTACGAACTCGAACTGGCAAAGCGGCAGGCCGAAACCGCCGCGCTCGAAGCGAACAAGGCCGACATCTCCTTCGGCTCGCAGATCAGAAACTACGTGCTCGCGCCCTACCGTCTGGTCAAAGACGCGCGCACGAAGTTGGAACGCGGCGACGTGGACTCGGTGCTCGCGGGCGATCTGGACGACTTCATCAAGGCTTACCTCCTGTCGCGCCGCGCGGCATAAACGGGACGGAGAGTTCCGAGTTTCGGATTGCAGGTTTGAAGTTGAAGAACGAAAAACCCGTCAGTCCTGAAACTCGAAACCTGTAACTTGAAACTAAAAGCTATGGCAACAACACAGACGGATACGCGGACGCAGCCACTGCCGCTGCAATCGCCGCAGCGCAACTCGCGGCGCAACGAGATCGTCGCCATCGCGCTCTTCGCGCTCGGCCTGATGCTCACGCTCTGCCTCGTCTTCTTCAACCCGAACGATCCGTCTTGGAACTCCGCCGGGCAGGAGGAGACGCGCAACCTCGTCGGCCCCGTCGGCGCATACGTCGCCGCCTTCATGCTGCAATCGGTCGGCCTCTCCTCGTACCTGTTGCCGCTGCTGCTCTTCATAGCAGCGGGGTATCGCTTTCGCACGCGGCGCATCCACGCGCCCGTCTCACTCGTCGGTGGACTCGTTCTGCTCCTGGTTTCGACTTCGGCCATTCTCGCCATCGTCAACCTGCCGCTACTCTTTGACCAGAGCGTGCGCGCGGGCGGTTTCATCGGTGCGTTCGTCGGGGGCAACCTCGCGGGCGCGTTGAACAGAGTCGGCGCACTCGTGCTGCTGCTCGCGCTCGCCGCCACCGGGCTGCTGCTCGCCACCAACTTCTCCTTCGCGCGCGCCTACGAACGCGCCGTTGACGCCTTCGGTCATCCTTCAACCTTCCTCTCGTCGCTCTCGACGCGCTTCCAGTCGTGGCGCACGGAGCGGCGCGAGTTGGCCGCCCGCCGCGCCGAACAGAGACGCGCCGCGCGCGCCGCCCACGAAGAGGCCGCCGCTGAAGAGAAGCGTCTGCGCGAGAAGAAGACCGCCGCCGAACGCGTCGCCGAGTTCATGCGCGACACGGACGCGCCCGCGACTTCCAACGTCACGACGACTACCACACAGCAGGCCACGTCGGCCAACGTCGCCATCCAACGCTCCGCCAACGCCGCGGCCGAAGCGGGCGCGACGCAGCCGACGACGATGCAGGACGATCTGGACGAAGCCTTCGAGGAGTTTGCCGGTTTGGGCAGCGCGCTCGTGTCGGGCGATGCCTCCGCGCAGCAGTCGAACGCACAGCCGAACGGCGGCGCGTCAGTCCGCAAGACGACTGCGAAGACTAGCAGCAGCAAGAACTTCTCGCCGGACGCCTTCGTCGAAGAAGACGACGAAGAGTTGGCGGGGATGGTCGCCTCCGTCGAAGTCGTGCGCACGGAGATCACGGAAGAGGAAGTCGCTCCGGTCGTGCAAAAGGAAGACAAGGCCGCGCGCGAAGCCCGCCGCGCCGAGAAGTATGCAGAGGCGATGAGCGGTTACAACATGCCGAGCCTTGATTACCTGAACTCGCCGCCGCCGCGCCACGAGCAGGCCGACGAGGAACTCCGCAATCTCGCCACGCGCGTCGCCGAGAAGTGCAAGGAGTTCAATGTGACGGGCAAGATCGAATACATCTGCCCCGGCCCCGTCGTCACGACCTACGAATTCAAACCCGACCCCGGCGTCAAGTATTCGCGCGTCACCGGACTGGTTGACGACCTCTGCCTCGCCTTGAAGGCCGAGTCCATACGCATTGACCGCGTGCCCGGCAAGGCGCACGTCGGCATCGAAGTGCCCAATCACCAGCGCGACAACATCATGCTCCGCGAGGTGATCGAATCGCGCCACTTCAAAGAATCGAACTCCAAACTAACGCTCGCTCTCGGCAAGACGATTGACGGCTTAAACTACGTCGCCGATCTCGCGCGCATGCCGCACCTCTTGATCGCGGGAGCTACGGGGACGGGCAAGTCCGTCTGTCTGAACTCGCTCGTCGTCTCGATCCTCTACAAGGCGCGCCCGGATGAAGTCAAATTCATCATGATCGATCCGAAGCGTCTCGAACTCGGCCTCTACGCAGACATCCCGCATCTGGCGACGCCGATCATCACCGACCCGAAGCGCGCCGCGAACGCCTTGAAGTGGGCGGTCGCGCAGATGGAGGCGCGCTACAAGGAACTCGCCAAGTGGGGCGTGCGCAACATTGACGGTTTCAACGTTGAAGTCATGCGCCGCAACATGGTCGAAGACTTCGACGACGACGGGCAGCCTTGGAAGACGCTGCCCTACATCGTCATCATCGTGGACGAACTCGCAGACCTGATGATGACCGCCGGGCACGACGTGGAAGAGGCCATCACGCGTCTCGCGCAGATGGCGCGCGCCGTCGGCATCCATCTCGTCCTCGCCACGCAACGACCCAGCGTTGACGTGATCACCGGACTCATCAAAGCCAACTTCCCTTCGCGCATCGCCCTGCGCACGTCGTCCAAAGTTGACTCGCGCACGATCATTGACGCCAACGGCGCGGAGCAACTCTTGGGGCGCGGCGACATGCTGTTCCTCCCGCCCGGAACGTCGCGGCTCATCCGCGTCCACGGCGCGTATCTGGACGAGTCGGAAGTCGGCCGCATCGTCTCGCACATCAAGGGGCAGGGCGAACCGCTCTACGATGAGACGATCACGCAATCGGAGGAAGAGTCGGGCGGCGGGAATGGCGCGGGCGGCGAGCGCGACGAACTGTTCGAGCAAGCCCTGCGCATTTGCGTGGAGATGAAGCGCGCTTCCACTTCCGTCCTCCAACGACGCCTGCGCATCGGCTACGGCCGCGCCGCCGCCATCCTCGACGCGATGGAGCGCGAGGGCTACATCGGCCAAGCCGACGGCGCGCGCCCGCGCCCGATCACGGGACGCGCCTACGAAACCATCACACACTGGGACGACCAACTGCGCGACGAGGGCTGACGGATTGCGAAATGCGGCTTGTGGACTGCGTGGTGCGGAGCGCTGATTAAAGGCGTGATTCTTTGATAGGGACTTCGCAATCACGAAGCCGCGATCCGAAATTCACACTCCGAAATGATTCCGGCAACTTTTCCACAGAATCTGTGGAAAAGTCTGTGGAAAAAACGCTTTTCGGCGTTACAAGTTCTTGACAACTTTAGACTTCTAGCATTTTGCACATCTTCGCGGCAAAGTTTCGCATTCCTGTTTCAAAGGCCGTTAAAGACGTGGACGCTCAACGCTTTGAACCGCGCAATCAACGCCCTTTAGTGCGGCGCACGCGCTTTTTCCCGCTCGTATTTTTCTGCTACGCGCTCATCCTCGCGTGTGCCGCTTCGTGTGTTAAGTTGCCCCGTCGCGCCGGAGTTGTAAGCGGTCTCACAACAAGTGGACTCGCGCCCTCCACACAAACCACGACGCCGCCGCCCGTCAACATCAACACCGCCACGCGCGAAGAGTTGGAACGGCTGCCCGGCATCGGCGAAGGGCTGGCCGCGCGCATCATCGCACATCGCGAACGCCACGGGGCGTTTCGACGCGTCGAACACCTCATCATCGTGCGCGGCATCAGCGAGCGACGCTTCGAGGCTCTGCGCGCCTTCGTTACCGTCAACTGATTGAAACTTATCTCATCCCGTCCGGCCGAAGTCGTCGCTGAAGCGCACGATGTCGTCCTCGCCGAGATATGAGCCGCGTTGGATTTCGATGAAGATCAATTTCTCCGAGCCGGGATTTTCGATGCGGTGCTTCGCCTCGACGGGAATGTCTATGGTGTCGCCCGTCCGCAGCGTGATCTCTTCGTCGTTTAAAGTCACCAGCCCCGCGCCCGCCACCACCATCCAGTGCTCGGCGCGCTGCGCGTGCTTCTGGTAGCTCAGCCGCTTCCCGGCCAAGACTTCGATGCGCTTGACCTTGAAGTCCTCGCCCTCGTCGAGCACCGTAAACGACCCCCACGGGCGTTCGTCATAAAGCGGCGACGCGTTCGCCGTCCCGGATTCTGCCATGCTTACAACTCCCTGCATTGATTGATTCGTAATTCTTCCGCCGCGCCCGGCCGCAACCAACGCGCCGCACACCCGCCGCCGGATGGCTCAAACAATTTACACGCACAAAGTTTCCCTGTCACCCGAACGAAAGGGGAAGGGGTAAAGGGTAAGGGGGAAAGGTGACGAGCGCGTGTCAGCCACGCGGTTCTATATTCTCGCCTTTTACCTTTTACCTTTCCCCTTTTACCTTTCCCCTTTCCCCTTTGCTCATTCACGCACAAAAGTTTCGACCTTCAAGTCTGAGCCGTCGGTGCTGATGGTGATCGTGCCGCTGCGGCCGGTCTGTAGGACTTGTGCGCCGGACGCGCGCCAGCGTTCCAAGACGTTGTTGTCCGGGTGGCCGAAGGGCGAGGCGAGGCCGACCGAGACGACGGCGACTGAGGGGCGCACGGCCTTGACGAAGGATTCCGTGGAAGAGGTGCGGCTGCCGTGGTGCGCGATCTTCACCACGTCGCTGCGCAGTTCGTCGCCCGCGGCGACGAGCGCGGCCTCTGCGTCGCGTTCGACGTCGCCCGTCAAGAGGAACGCGCGCGAGCCGTAGCGCACGCGCAGCACGAGCGAGTCGTTATTCTCCGACAACACCCCGGTCTCTTCGCCCGCGCGCGGCGGCCAGAGCACATCCACCGTGGCCGCGCCGAACTTGAGTCGGTCGCCGCGTCCGACGAGTTCGAAGGGGATGCGCTCGCCGCGGAGCGTCCCGGCGAGGCGCGCGTACTCCGCCCCGCCCGCGTCGGCGCGACCGAAGAGAGCGGCGCGCACTTTGAAGTTATGCGCGATGTCGTTCAAGCCGCTCATGTGATCGGCGTGCGCGTGGGTGGCGAGTATGTAATCAACCTGCGCCCGCCCGCGCCACCAGAGGTATTCAGACACGACCGCTTCGCCGATGCCGCGCGCGTCGCGCTCGAACCGCGCCGCCGCCGTCGTCGTAGCAGCGTCGCCCTCAACTTCTCCCCCGCGTGCGCCGAAATCAGCGCGGCCGCCCGCGTCAACCAACAGCGTCGCGCCGTTCGGGAACGTCAGGAGCGCGGCGTCGCCCTGCCCCACGTCGAGCAGGTCGAGACGCAGACGCCCGTCGGGTCGCCCCGCGCTGAGCGGGTGCAGCACGACGAGCGACAGGCAGAACGTCGCAGTCACCCACGCGAACCGCCGCGCGAGGCGTCGCCGTGCGCGTCCCGACACTTCTTCCGGTCGCCGCGTGCGTCCTGTCACTTCTTTTGGTGGTGACACGCCCGTCGGCGGTGGCACAGGTTGCCAGCGCGCGAGGCTGACGAGCAAGAGGGCGAGCGGCACGTAGTACAAAACGTAGATCGCGGCGGCGCGCCCCGTGTATTCCGGCAGCCTGAGCGACGCCACGCCCGCGCGTGCGAACGGGTCAACGCCGTGCGTCATCAGCCAGTTCATCTGCTCCACCAGCCACACGAGCGGCCGCGCCGCACTCGCACTGACAGACGCGATCATCAATGCCGCCAGCGAGCCGAGCGAGACGGCGGCCATCAACACGCCGACGAAGACGTTCAGCAACACCGACGCCGCCGACACGCGATGAAAGTAGACGACGAACAACGGCAGCAACAACACCTGCACGCTCGCCGAGACGACCATCGCGCCGCAGGCGTAACGCGCCAACCACTGCACGCGCCAACGCTCCAACTGCGCGGCCGCGCCCGTCTTGAAGAGGCGATAGTTGTAGACGTTTCGCGCCGCGTCATGTCGCCATGCGCGCTCGCTCCAGAACAAAGTCTCGCCGAGCGCGCGAAACCAGCGCGGGCACGCGGGCGGGCGCGGCGTGGCGCGTGTCGGATGCCAACTGCCGACCGCGCGCAGTCGTTCGAGGAGCGGCCAGCCGAGCGCGACGATGCCGAGCACCGACAGGAACGTGAGTTGGAACGACGGATCGAAAAGCTCCGCCGGTCGGTAGGCGAGCAGCGCGAGCGCCGCGCCGCCGAGCGCGTTCAGCGTCGCCCCGCGCCGGCCGACGACGGGCGCGAGCGCGACCACCGTGAACATCAAAGCCGCGCGCACCACCGACGACTCCGCGCCGACCGCCAGCGTGTAGAGCCACAGCACGACGCACGGCACTGCGAACTGCAAGGCGCGTCGCCCCGTCACGCGCCGCATCAACAGCAGCACGAGTCCGCCGACGAAACTGATGTGCAAACCGCTGATCACGAGGACGTGAAACGTGCCGCCTTCGCGAAAACGCTCGGCGCTCGCGCGCGTCAGGCCGTGCCGGTTGCCCAGCAGCGCGGCCTGCAAGACGCCCGCCGTCTCCGCCGAAAAAAGTTCCGACATGCGCCCGCGCAGATGCTCGCGCCACGCTTCGAGCCACACGAGCAAGAGCGGCACGCGTTCGTCGTCGAGTCGCTCCAAGAGCAGCGGGCTTTTGAGCGTGCCCCGCGCGTCCACCCCGCGCCGTTCCAAAAATTCCGTGAGCGACGTGCCGCCCGGATTGCGAAACTCCTCCGCGCGTTCGAGCGCGACCAGCACGCGCACGCGCGCGCCGCGTCGCAACTCCAATTCCGCGTACCTCTCTCTCGTTCGCGCGTCGCGCACGGGCGCGAACAACTCAACCGCGCCCGACGCTGCGCGCTCCGCCCCGCGCGCGCTGAGACGCTCTACGCCGAGCGCGAGATAAAAACCGTCCGGCGCGAACTCCGGCGCGCGTGCGACGACCCCGGTGATCTCCACCGGGTCGCCCGAAGCGACGCGCCCATCTTCGTACAGACGCCGCACGCGCTCCGCGCCGACGCCGCGCCGCTCAACTTCGGCGAAGGTCGCGCCGACCGCTGCGAACGCGAGCAGCGTGCACGTCGTCGCGAGCGCGGGTCGTTTGAGTTTGAAGGCGACGAGCGCGAGCAGTGTTATGAGTGCGCTTGCAAGTATGGAGTTGAAAAGCGGCGGCGCAATAAAGCGCGCGAGCAGTATCCCGGCGGCGAACGAGGCCGCCAACAGTGCGAGCGGGTGAGGATTGAAAGACGGCCTGTGAGAAGCCGTCGCCGTGTGTGGCAAGTTGTTTCAGCCTTTGGTCTGTGCCGCCGGTTAAACTCGCTTCGTCAACTTAAACTCGCTTCGTCAACTTCATCAGTCCCGCCACGGCCGACACGAGGTGCGACGGATCGACGGGTTTGGGGATGTGCGTCTGGTAGCCCGCGGCGAGCGCGCGGCGACGGTCTTCGTCTCTGACGTAAGCCGTCAGCGCGGCGGCGGGGATGTCGCCCCCGTGCTCCGGCGCGAGCGCGCGCACCTTGCCGATGAGCGCGAAGCCGTCTTCGCCCGGCATGCCGAGATCGGAAACCAGCACGTTCGGCTTCCACCCCGACAACGCTCTCAACGCGTCCGTGCTCGAACCGGCGGCGCGCACGTGCGCCCCGTATTGATTCAAGACCGCGCATAAAATCTCAAGCGTGTCCGGCTCGTCGTCAACCACAAGCACGCGCAAGCCCACCAACTCCGAGTCGCCCCTCACGTCAAACGCCGCTCGCGGCAGAGACAGCGCGGCCGCGGAGTCGCCCGGAAGTTGCGCCGCAGCGGCCGTCCCCTCGTTTGCAGTTGCCAGCGGCAGCCGCACGATGAACGTTGCGCCCGTGCCCGCGCCGTCGCTTTCGGCCGCAACCGTGCCGCCGTGCAGTTCGACCAGATGGCGCACGATGGCGAGACCCAAGCCCAACCCGCCGTAGGAACGCGTCGTTGACGAGTCGGCCTGCCTGAACCGCTCGAAGACGTAAGGGACGAACTGCGCGTCAATGCCGATGCCGTCATCACGCACGCGCACCTCAAGGCTCGACTCGACGCGCGCCATGCTCACTTCGATCAGCCCCCCCGCGGGCGTGAACTTGATCGCGTTCGCGACCAGATTCCAGATGATCTGCTGCAAGCGTTCCGCGTCGCCGAGGATCACGCCCGCCGTGTGTTCGAGCGCGACCGCCAGTGTGATCTCTTTGGCGGCCGCTGCGGGCTGCAAGGTGTCCACCGCGGACTGCACGACGGGGGCGAGCGCGAGCGGCGCGCGGTTCACTTTCAATTTACCGGCGATGATGTGCGACACGTCGAGGATGTCGTCAACGATCCGCGTCTGCGCGCGCGCGTTATGCTCGATGACCTGCATCGCCTTGCGGACGCTCTCTTCGTCGAGGATGCCGGAATTGAAGAGCGCCGCCCAGCCGAGGATCGAGGTGAGGGGCGTGCGCAGTTCGTGCGAGACGGTGGAGAGGAATTCGTCCTTGAGACGGGCGGAGGTTTCGGCCGCGCCGCGCGCCGCGCGTTCACTTTCGAGCAACTGCTCGCGCTCGCGCGCCGCGCGCCTGCGCTCGCTCACGTCGTGGAAGACGATGATCACGCCGATGATGCGCCCGCTCTGATCCTTGATCGGTGCGCCGCTATCTTCAATCGGAATTTCCCGGCCGTCTCTGGCGACGAGCGTGGTGTGATTGGCAAGCCCGACGACGACGCCTTCGCGCACGATGGCCTCGAACGGGCTTTCCACCGGCTCGCGCGTCTCCTCGTTGACGATGTTGAATACTTCGCCGAGCGGCCGCCCCGCGCCGCTGCGCGTCGTCCAGCCCGTGAGAGCTTCGGCCGTTGGGTTGATGAAGTTGATCGAGCCTTTGATGTCGGTCGCGATCACGGCGTCGCCGATGCTCGACAGCGAGACCTGCAACCACTCGCGCTGTTCGCGCAGACGCTTCTCAGCGCCGCGCCGCGAACTCGCGAACAGCACCAGACTCACGAAGAGGACGAGCCGGTTGAAGACCACGAACGCGGCTCTGCCCGTCAGCGGCACGCCCGCGAAGTAGTCCAACGTGATCTCGAACGCGAAGGCGACGAGAAGCCCCGGCCCTCGCCCCAGATACCACGCGCTGGCGATCATCAAGGCGATGACCAGAGGCGTCACGTCGAGCCTCAACTTGAACACCTTCTGGAGTCCGAAGGACAACATCAGGAGCAGCGCGAATGCCCCCAACGCCAACCCGTAACGCAGCGCGGCCGATCTTATCTCTTTCGCCATCCTGAATTCTCTGAGCCGAGTATTCCCTACCAGCGTCCACTACGAGGCGATTTCCGGCGAGGCGACGGTGTGCCAGTTTACCTCAAGAACCTCTCTCCGTCGCACACGTTTTTAGTCACCGGGACTCATTTCAGATCATGAGGGCAATAAATATTGTTGATTCACACGGCGACGAACCGGCACGATTACCACTTGCGGCGTCACCTTTTGACAACCCCTGTCTCTCGAATCATCTCAAGCAGCTTTTATCAAATTTACACGGAGGTGAGTCACCTATATTATTGCCCGAAGTTAGGCGCGAACCTTGGCGCACTCGAAGCATGGCTGAAGACATTTCCTGTAGAGCGTTGAGATAAGGAGGAAACTTGGCAACAAAGAAGAAGACTGCAACGAAACGTGATCCGGCGCGAACAGACGTCAACCTTCGCGCCGCGATAGCCGGTGGGCAAAGCGCTGCGGAAGAGGTGATCGAGTTCCGCGCGAAACAGCGTCGCCAGCGTGCGGCGATTGAAAAGGAACTGGCCGCAAGCCCCCGCGGACTCGACGCGGACGCACGCGGACTCAACACGGCGGCTTTCATCCCGGAGACGACGCGAGCCTTGTTTGGCGCGAGGACATCTGTCGGGGTGCTGATCGCCGAAGGCGACTCGTGGTTCGACTATCCCATGCAGGACGTGCTGCGGCTGCTCGAAGATAAGTATCTCTACGATGTCGAGTCCGTGGCACACATGGGAGACTGTGTTGAAGACATGGCGCATTCCAGAGGGCAATTCGAGGAGTTCGCGCGCCGTCTGGAGAAATTGCTCCGCGAGGCCAAAGTGCCGCGCGCCATTCTGTTGTCGGGCGGTGGCAACGACATTGCCGGAGATGAGTTCGCCATCCTCCTCAACCATGCGACATCAAAGCTGCCGCCCTTAAACGAGGACATCCTTCGCGGCGTCATAGACGTGCGCTTGAAGCAAGCGTATGCAAGCATCCTCAGCAGTCTCACAGTCATCGCCAGATCCTACCTCGGCCGTGCGATTCCCATCATCACACACGGCTACGACTATCCGGTTCCCGATGGCCGGGGTTTCGCGGGAGGCTGGTGGAAATTGCCGGGGCCTTGGTTGAAGCCCGCTTTCCAGAAAAAAGGACACGACGATCTGACGAAGAACACACAGGTGATCGTGCAACTCATTGACCGCTTCAATGCGATGCTTAGAGCCGTGAGCGCGCTCCCGGAGTTCGCACACGTACACTACCTCGATCTACGCGGCACGTTGAATCACGACAGCACGTACAAGAAGCATTGGGCGAACGAATTGCACCCCAACGCGACGGGGTTTGATCTGGTAACGAAGAAATTTGCTGACGTGCTCAACAAGGTCTGATCTGAGCGACACCAAATGACGCCGCCGCTCGCTGTCTCCTGTTCGCCACGACAATCGGCAAGACTGCGAGCACGCACAGACTTAACCGCCATCCCGCACGAAGAAGTGAGCAGCCGGTTACTTCCAATGAAGTAGACGGCTGCTCACTTCTATATATTTTCACTGACTTCTGTTTGTAATAGCCGACGCCGTGAGATGGACGACCGTTTCGACGTGGTGTGTCTGGGGGAACATGTCGAAGGCGTGGATGGAATCGAGGGTGTAGCCCGCGTCGAAGAGGGTGCGGAGGTCGCGCGCGAGGGTGGCGGGGTCGCAGGAGACGTAGGCGATGCGGCGCGGGCGGAGGAGGAGTATGCCCGCGAGGGCTTCGGGTTCTGCGCCCGCGCGGGGCGGGTCGAGGAGGAGGAAGTCAACGGGCGGGAGACTTGGCGCGTGGGCGGCGAGCCATTCGCCGACGCGCGCGGTGTGGACGGAGGCGTTAGTGAGTCCGGCGGCGGCGAGGTTGCGTCGGGCGAACCCGGTGGCCGCCGCGTTGCCTTCGACGGCGGCGACGCGTGCGAAGCGGCGCGCGAGCGGAAGGGTGAAGAGGCCGACGCCGCAGTAGAGGTCAACGGCCGTCTCGCCCGTCGCGTTCGACTCGCCGCCCGTCGCGCCAGTCTCACCCAACTCGCCCGTCATGACTGACTCGCCCGACTCGCCCGTCATGTCTGACTCACCCTTTGTGTTCGACTCGCCCGTTGTGTCTGGTTCGCTTGTTGTGTCCGGTTCGGCCGCCGTGCCCTTGAGGGCTTCGGCGAGGAGCGGTTCGAGGAGGGCATGGTTGATCTGGAAGAAGCAGTCGGCGTCGAAGTGATAACGCTCGCCCGCGAGGTCGCGGAAGCGTTCGCGCGCGTCGTCTGTCTCAAGCGGCGGGAGGAGCGAGACGCCGTCGTCGCCCGCCACGGCCTGAAACTCTTCCGTCTCGTCAAAGTCGCCGCCCGCGGCGAGCGTCGCGCGCAGGTGCGAGAGTTTGTCCTGCACTTCGGGGAGGACGACGGGGCATTCCGTCACGTCGCAGACGCGGTGCGAGGCGAGTTCGTAGTAGCCGAGGAACTGCCGCACGGGGTCGTGCTGCCAGCGCGCGCGTGAGCGGTAGCGCCAGACGGCGGGCGAGGGCGTGATTGGGATGTCGGCGGGCGGTTCGACGCGCGCGATGCGGCGCAGGCAGTCGCGTATGATCTCGACCTTGGCCGCGAGTTGCGCCTCGTAGGTCAACTGCTGGAAGTCGCAGCCGCCGCAGCGTCCGAAGTAGGGGCAGGGTGGTTCGACGCGCGCGGGCGACGGCGTGATGACTTCAACAACCGACGCGAAAGCAACTTTACCGCGCACGCGTTCGACGCGCGCACGCACGCGGTCGCCGGGCGCGGCAAGTTGAACGAAGAGCGTGTAGCCGTCGGCGTGCCCAAGCCCCGCGCCGCCCGGCACGATGCGCTCGATCTCGACTTCGACCGGAGCGCCCGCGCTCAACTTCCCTTCGGCTGTTGTTGTGGGCGGCGACTCGCGGCGCGGCCTGCGGTGTTGTTTCTTCATCACGTGCCAGGAGTTCGTTCGGAGTTAATTGTGCGGCGCAGAAGTTTATCGCTGCGCTCAGAGATTCATTGTTGCGCCCAGAGATTTATCCCCGCTCAAAGGTAGAACAAACTGAGCCGGGGCAGGCCGCACTCTTCGCGCAGGAGTTTGGCGAGCAGGCTGTCGAGCGTCTGCTCGTAGGCGGCGCGCTCCATGCGCTTGCGATAGGGTTCGAGTTGTGCGGCGGCTTCGGCGCGTCGCGCTTCGAGTCGAGCGGGCGACAGGTCTGCGCGCACGGCGCGATCCAGAAGGTTTTCCAGATCGCCGAGCGAGCCTTCGAGTTGTTCGGCGTCCGGGCGCGCAGCCGCCGCGAAATCTTTTTCCAACTCGGACAGCCGCGCGGCGGCGCGTGTGAGCGCTTCGCACAACTCGCCCGCGCCGCCACCGCGCGACTCCTGCTCGACGCGGGCGCGCTCCAAACGCGCGCGCGCCTCCGCCAGATGCCCCGCGATCACTTCGCGCGGGAACGGCAGCGCGCCGTTGCCCGTCGCCGCCGTAGCGGCGCGTTTATCTTTCGCCGCAATCTCTCCCGTCGAGTCCGCGTCAGTCGTGTTAGTAACAACGTCGGTCGCGCCCAGACGCGATTCCAGCCACTCTGCATACTGCGCCTCGACCTCTTCCTGACAGTAAAAGAGCGACTTCACACTACGCCGTCTCGGCTTCGACTCGTAGGAATCGAACGACTGCTCGATGCCCCGCAAGACGATGTGCAAAGGAATGCCCCTGTCCTTCCACGTCTCCATCAAAGACCAGTCCAGCGGACTCACGAACAGGTGCTTGCCCCTGCGACGACTGAAGGCGTCTTCGATCTCGGTAAAGTAATTAAAGTAGTTCATGCGAACAAGTGACGAGTGACGAGTGACAAGTGACGAGTGACAAGTGACGAGATAGAGCAGTGAATCGTAAATCGTCAATCGTGAATAGTAGAAAGCAGGTCTTCTCTCTTCACGATTGACGATTCACGATTGACTTTCTTCTCTTGTCACTTGTCACTCGTCACTTCCTTCGTTCCTTCGTAGATCAATCTCAGCCCTTCGAGCGTGAGCGTGTCGTCAACGGTTTCGATGAGTTCGGAGCCGGTGGCGATGAGCGGGGCGAGACCGCCCGTGGCGACCACGCGCACGTCGCCGCCGAGTTCCTCGCGCATGCGCCGGAGGATGCCGTCCACGAGGCCGACGTAGCCGTAATAGAGACCCGACTGGATCGCGTCGTTCGTCGTCGCGCCGATGACGGCCTGCGGTCGTTTGATCTCGACGCGCGGCAGGCGCGCGGCGCGCGCGAAGAGTGCGTCCGAAGAGATTTGGATGCCGGGCGTGATGACGCCGCCGAGATACTGTCCGGCCGCGTTGACGGCGTTGAACGTGGTCGCCGTGCCGAAGTCCACGACGATGACCGGCGCGCCGTACTTGTGGCGCGCGGCCACGGCGTCCACGATGCGATCCGCGCCCACGTCCGAGGGCGGCCGGTAGAGTATCTCCATCCCTGTGTGCGTGGTGTGATCTATGAAGAGCGGCGAGAGGTGAAAGTATTCCTCGGCCATGCGCTTGACCGTGAAGTTCAACTGCGGCACGACCGAAGCGGCGGCGACCGCGTTGATGGCCTTGAAGTCCAGCCCCGCCAGCGCGAACAAGTTGCGCGCGAGCACGCCGTACTCGTCCACCGTGCGCCCGCGCTCGGTCGTCAGACGCCAGTGCGTGACGAGCCGCTCGCCGTCGTAGACGCCGAGCGAAGTGTTGGTGTTTCCGACATCAATGACTAGAAGCATGTTGTTAAAAGTGACGAGTGACAAGTGACGAGTGACAAGCAATCAAGTGACAAGTAATAAGTGTCGAGATGAACCGCCCGGCTTGTTGACCGACGCGGAGGGCGTCACTCGTCATGCTGCTGCTGTCGCGTCCATTCATCGCGCAAGATCGCGTATTGATACTCGTCGCCCCACTTTCCTTTGAACCGGATGTTCTGGATGAAGTGCCCTTCCCGACGCATCCCCAGTCGTTCGAGGAGCGCGATGGAACTCGCGTTTTCAGTGTCCGTGATCGCCACGACGCGGTGCAGCCGGAGTTCTCCGAACGCGTAAGCGAGCACGCGGCGCGCGGCCTCGGCAGCCAGACCTTTGCCTTGAAACGGGCGCGCGAGCGTGAAGCCGATCTCCGCCTGTCGCGCGTCGTCAGCGCGCACGCACAGCGCGACGTGTCCGGCGAGCGCGCCCGTCTCTCTCACTTCAAGCGCGAAGTTGAACCAGCGTCCCGGCACGCCGGGCGTGAGATGCTGCTGCCCTTCGATCAACTCGCGCGCGCCCTCTTCCGTGTACGACTCCCACGTTTGATAACGCGCCACGAGCGGATCGTTGAGATAGGCGACGAGCGGCGTGAGGTCTGCGTCGCACAAACGACGCAGGACGAGTCGCGCGGATTCGAGCGTGGTGAAAGGCGTCTGTTCCATCGCGCACCAACCTTCGCGGCCTTTGCCGGACGGGAGATATTAGCCCGTCCGCGCGCCGGGCGTCATTCGTCGCACGCGCCGCATCATTCGTCACGCCCGTCCCGCGTTGTTCATCGCATGCGCTGCGTCATTCGTCACTCACACCCTGCGTCACCCGTCGCGCGCCTCGCGTCAAGCGCGGCCGGGCACGTCGCATCATGCGCGGCCGAGCACCTTTCATCATGCGCGGCCGAGCACTTCTTCAATCGCGTCGCAGGCGGCGCGCGTGCCGTCTTCGGCCTGCACGCGGCGGCCGATTTCCGTCGCGGCCATGTGATAAGTTTCGTTGTCCAAGATAGCACGCAACTCGCGCGTCGCGCTCGCGGCGTTGTATCGCCCGCGCGCGAGCATGCGCCCGCACCCCAGACGCGCGACGCGCGCGCCGTTGTCGAACTGATCGTGGCTGAAAGGGACGACGAGCGCGGGGCGTCCGGCACGCAACGCCTGCCCCGTCGTGCCGACGCCGCCCTGATGCACGACGACGCACGCGCGCGGCAGCACTTCGCCGTAAGGCGCGTACTCGAACGCGGCGACGCCCGCGGGCAGTGGCTCGGCCGGACGGTTGCGTTCGTGGCCGATGAGCAAGAGCGCGCGGCGGCCGAGCGCGCGGGCAGCGGCGATTGACTCGCGGTAAAAATCCTTCGCCACCCAGATGGCCGACGAGCCGAGTGTGAAGATGACGGGCGGCTCTCCCGCGTCGAGAAAGTCTGCGAGCGCGGGCGAGAGGTTGTTGCCTTCGGAGGCGGTGTCAACGTCGTCGCCCGCGCGGTCGCGCCGGTCGTAGAAGGGGAAGCCGGTGACGAGCGTGCGGGGCGGCCAGTCGGGCTGCGGGTCGGCCAGCACGCGCGAGAAGAGCGCGAGGACGAGCGTCGGCGAGTGCTGTCCCTCGAAGAGCGGGTGCGCGTTCGACGGCGCGAGACCTACGTCCGCGCGCAGCCGGTTGAGCGCCTTCCACATCGCGCCCCACTTCCATTTGCCGAGGCTCATCAACGCGCGCCCGACGGCGGGGTGGAGCATCATCACGCGGTGAAGCGGGGGGAATTGCGGCGGCACGGGAGGGTCGTAAATCGAGAGCATCGAGCCGGGCGCGAGCACGCTCGACACCCAACGGACGCCCGTGCGTTCGGCCACCGACGGCCCCGGAATGGTGAGCGGGTGCGTCACGAACAAGTCTGCTCCGCGCACCGCCGCGAGCAGGTCGTCGTAGGTGTCGCGCAGGTGCGGGATGATGAAAGTTTTGAACACCTCCTCCGTCCCCGTGCGCGCGTCCATCATCTTTTCGATCAGGGGAGCGATCACATCCGGCTCGTCGTAAGACGGCACGACCGGGCGCACCGGATGGAGTTCGAGGCCGAGCGCGTCGGTCTTCTCACGGTAAATCTCCGACGTGGCGATGACCGGCCGGTGGCCGCGCGCCTTCAACTCCAATGCGAGCGCGACGTAAGGATGAATGTCGCCGAACGAACCGAAGGTTGACAGGACGATGCGCCTTGAGACAAACGACGAGGTGGGCACGGCGCACGAGGAAGCGGCAGACGCACTTTGTTGTTCATTCATCGTTCAACATTCCTACTTCATCACTCGTCCTTCAACATTCCCACTTCATCATTCATCGTTCAACATTCCCACCTCATCGCTCATCATTGATCGTTCATCGTTTCCGCGCGCAGCGCATGCACGTCGCCCGCGCGCACGATCTTGAAGTCGCCCGTCGCTGTCTGAACCCGCAACGCGCCGTCCGGCTCAAGGCCGCGCGTCGTGCCGTCGAAAACTTCCGTCGCGGCGTGGACGCGCACGCGCTTGCCCTCGGCGTAAGTGGAGTTGGCCGACCAATCGAGCACGACGGACGCCTCGCCCGCAGGCGCGTGGAGTTGCGCGTAGCGGCGCGCGAGACAGCGGACGAGCGCGGCGAGCACGTCTTCGAGATCAACCGGCGCGCCCGTCGCGGCTTCGACCGACGTGGCGCGCTCGCGCAACTCTTCCGGGTAGGCGCGCTCGCTCAAGTTGATGCCGATGCCGAGGACGCACGCGCGCCCCGTCGCGGTCTCGACGGTCTCGGCAAGTATGCCGCAGAGTTTCTGCCCCCCGGCGAGGATGTCGTTCGGCCACTTGATGTCCGTCTCAAGTCGGCACGCCTCCGCGAGCGCGTCGCGCACGGCGAGGGCGGCGGCGAGCGTCAGGAGCGGCCACGCTTCGAGCTTCAGGCGCGGGCGCAGGACGATGCTGAAATAGAGTCCCGCATCGGGCGGCGACGCCCACACGCGCTCCTGCCGCCCGCGCCCGCGCGTCTGCTCGCGCGCCACGACGCACAAGCCTTCGGGCGCGCCGCGCGCGGCCTGTCCCGCCGCCTCCGTGTTGGTCGAAGGCAGCGCGTCGTAGCGCAGGATCGTCGGTTGGAACAGGTCGGCCACGCGTCGGTCGCAAACTCGTCTGGCGTCAATCGCAAACTCGTCTCGCGTCAGTCTGAAACTCATCTTATGCGAGCGGAGATTGACGGACAACCAGCGCGACCCTGAGGGACGACTAGCGCGCGAGACTGACGGACGACCAACGCGCGCTTACGCCCGCGCGTGGTTTATACTCTCCACGCAACCCGACATCAGCCGTCACGATTTCGCGCAGACTGATTAACGAGCAGAACATGCCTCCCATTTCGTCTTATCTCGCAGCGATTGAACAGGCGTTGCTCGCGGGCAACGCCACCGAACACACCTACCGCCCCGCGCTCAAGTCTCTCGTCGAATCGCTGGACGACAAAGTAATGGCGACCAACGAGCCGAAGCGGCAGCGGTGCGGCGCGCCCGACTACATCGTCACGCGCGGGCAGACGCCGCTCGGTTACATCGAAGCCAAAGACGTGGGCGTCTCGCTCGAACGCGAACAGAAGAGCGAGCAGATGAGACGCTACCGCGAGAGTCTCGGCAACCTGATCCTGACGGACTATCTGGAATTTCGCTGGTACGTGCGCGACGAGTTGCGGCAGACGGCGCGGCTCGCGCGCGTCGGCGCGAACGGCAAGTTGCGGGTCGAACCCGAAGGCGAGGCGCACGTCACGCAACTGCTGTCGGCGTTCCTCAACGCGCGTGTGGAGACGGTTAACAGCGCGAAAGAGTTGGCCGAGCGCATGGCCGCCGTTGCGCGACTCATCCGCGACACCATCGAGCGCGCGCTCGGCGACGAAGATACAAACGGCGACACGCCCGACCCGCTGCACAATCAACTCAAAGGCTTCCGCGACGTGCTCATACACGATCTCACCGGGGAGCAGTTCGCGGACATGTACGCGCAGACCATCTGCTACGGCCTCTTCGCGGCGCGCTGCAACGCGCGCGGGGACGCGCCCTTCACACGCCGCGCCGCCGCGCACGACCTGCCGAAGACAAACCCCTTCCTACGCAAGCTGTTCGACCACATCGCGGGCATTGACTTAGACCCGCGCATCGCGTGGGCGGTGGACGATCTGGCGGAAGTCTTGAACCGCACGAAGATCGCAGACATCCTACGCGACTTCGGGCGCGCGACGCGACGCGAAGACCCCGTGGTGCATTTCTACGAAACCTTCCTCGCCGCCTACGATCCGGCGATGCGCGAAGCGCGCGGCGTCTACTACACGCCCGAGCCGGTCGTCTCTTACATCGTCCGCAGCGTAGATCACATTTTGAAGACCGACTTCCGCCTGCGCGACGGGCTGGCCGACTCAAGCAAGATCAAGTTCAAGGCGGCGGGTGGCGGGCGCGCGGACGAAGTCCACAAAGTCTTGATCCTCGATCCGGCGACGGGCACGGGCACGTTTCTCCACGGCGTCGTGAGTCACATCTACGAGTCATTTGAAAACAACCGCGGCATGTGGTCGAGCTACGTCTCGGAGCACCTGTTGCCGCGCCTCTGCGGGTTCGAGTTGCTGATGGCTCCCTACGCGGTGGCGCACATGAAGCTGGGGCTGCAACTGGCTGAGACGGGCTACGAGTTCAACACGGACGAACGACTGCGCGTCTACCTGACGAACACGCTCGCGGAGGGGCACGAGGTCGGCCGCCTGCCGCTCTTCACGCAATGGCTGGCCGAGGAAGCCAACGCCGCGAGCCGCGTCAAGCAGGAAGCGCCCGTCATGGTCATCCTCGGCAACCCGCCCTATTCCGGTCTCTCCGCAAACATGTCGGAAGGGATGGCTAAACTGGTTGACGCTTACAAGACCGTTGACGGCCAACCGCTCAGCGAGCGCAAGCACTGGCTGCAAGACGACTACGTTAAGTTCATACGCTTCGCGCAAACGCGCATCGAAGAGACGGGCTACGGCGTGCTCGCCTTCATTACCAATCACGGCTATCTCGACAACCCGACGTTTCGCGGGATGCGCCGGAGTTTGATGGAGACGTTTGACGACATCTACGTGCTCGATCTGCACGGCAACAGCAAGAAGAAAGAACGCGCGCCCGACGGCTCGAAGGACGAGAACGTCTTCGCCATCCAGCAGGGCGTCGCCATCGGCATCTTCGTCAAGCGCGCGTCGGCGAAGAAGAAGTTGAACCAGCAGCCCGCCATCATGCGCCACGCACACCTGTGGGGCGCGCGTGAAGTCTACGAAGAGAACGCTGACGGCGCACGCACGCTCACGGGCGGAAAATACAACTGGCTCTGGCAACACGAACTGAGCACGACGCCGTGGGTCGAGTTTCAGCCGCAGTCGCCTTTCTACTTATTCACGCCGCGGCTGTCAGGTCATGCCGACGAGTACGAACAGGGCTGGCGCGTGCCGGACATCTTCCCCGTCAACTCCGCAGGGATCATCACCGCGCGCGACGGCTTCGTCACCGACATCGAAGCCGACGCTTTGCTCGGACGCATCGCCGACTTCGGCAACCTCGACACCGCCGACGAGACCATCCGCGCCAAATACTTTACGGGGAAAGGAGCGGCCAAATACGCAGCCGGAGATTCGCGCGGATGGAAGCTGCCCGACGCGCGCAAAGCCATCGCCTCAGACAAGCATCACGAAGCGCACTTGAAGAAAATTCTCTACCGGCCGTTCGACGAACGCTGGATTTATTACACGCAGACGATGGTTGATTGGCCGCGCCCGGAAGTTATGCGTCACATGCTGGCCGGGGCGAATCTCGGTCTCAGCACCACGCGCTCGATTGAGATCGGGCGCGGCTGGGAGCACGTCTTTTGCACCTCGCAACTCATCCAACATCACACCGTCTCGTTGAAAGAAGTCAACTATCTCTTCCCGCTCTACCTTTACGACGAAGCTAAGAAATCCACTCTGTTTGATTTCGCGGAATCAAGCGACGCGCCCGGCGGGCGTCGCCCGAACCTCGCGCCGCAGTTCGTCGCAGAGTTAGAGCAGCGACTCGGCCTCTCTTTCGTCCCCGGCGGCGCGGGCGACCCCCTAGCGCGCACCTTCGCCCCCGAAGACGTGTTCGCCTACATGTACGCAGTCTTCCACTCGCCCGCCTACCGCGAACGCTACGGCGAGTTTTTGAAGACGGACTTCCCACGTCTTCCGCTCACCTCGCAGCCCGAACTCTTCCGTCGCCTGTGCGCGCACGGCGCGCGCCTCGTCCGCCTGCACCTGCTGGAAGAACGCGCCCCCGACCTCGCCTCGTTTCCCGCGAGCGGCACGAACGTCGTCGAGGCTTTGCGTTACACCGCAGACGGCGAGGGCGGCGAGGGCGTGGGGCGCGTCTGGATCAACCACGAACAATATTTCGCGAACGTCCCGCAGGAGGTCTGGGACTTCCACGTCGGCGGCTATCAGGTCGCGCACAAGTGGCTCAAGGATCGCAAGGGGCGCGCGCTCGCTTACGAAGACCTCGCGCACTATCAACGGCTGCTCGCCGCGCTCGCCGAAACCATGCGCCTGATGTCCGGGATTGACGCCGCGATTGAAGCGCACGGCGGCTGGCCGCTCCGTTGAAACGACGAGCGTCGCGCATGTTTCCCCCTTGCCGCCCGTTTCGCCCTTGTTGCCCATTTCTGCGTCGAAACGGCGTTGGCAACTTGAAGCGAGAGATATTAAGAACTCGCCGCGGCGACACAGAGTATCCGCAGGGGGCGACCGATAGTAGCCCCGAAGAGAGGACAGTTAATAGCCCCATGCTTAAGCGCGTGGATCAGGCGCAAAGATAATAACGAAGCCCCGTCAGGGGCGACACAATGCAACGCGTGCTTGTGTCACCCTGACGGGGCTTCAAACTTTTGAACTTAACTTGATTCCCGCCCTGACGCGCGGAGCTACTACCGGCCGCCGCTTCGCGGCTATTGTTTAGCCGAGCACGCCGCGAAACTTCGCCGCGCTCGTGGCATAACCGGGGAAGACTTTTTTGAGGTCGGCGTTGCCCAGATGTTTCTGCGCGACTTCGCCGAACACGTCGCGGAAGTCGGTCGTCAGGGCGAGGTCGCGCCCGTCGTAGAGTTTGTCTGTGTCGAGTCCCGGCCACTGGCCGTAAACTTTGCCGCCGCGCGTCGCGCCGCCGATGATGAACATGGCGTTGGCGTGGCCGTGATCTGTGCCGCGGTTGCCGTTCTCACGCACGGTGCGGCCGAACTCCGACATCGTGAGGATCACTACGTCGTCCATCCGGCGCGCGCCGAGGTCTGTGTAGAGCGCGTTGATGCCGTTGCCGAATTCAGTCAATCGCAACGCGAGTTGGCCGCGCGCGCCGCCTTCATTGACGTGCGTGTCCCAACCGCCCACGTCCGTGAAGGCGACTTCGAGGCCGACGCCCGCCTTGACGAGTTGGGCGATCTGCAACAGAGAGTTGCCGAACTGCGTGCGCGGGTATTGCGCGCCGTTCTCCGGTTTGTACTGCGCGGGGTTGACCTGTTTCAAAAAGGCGATGGCCTCGAACGTCTCCTTGCCCGTGCCTTGAAGCGCGTCGCCCGCCGCCTGCTCGTAGATGTCCTCGAAGCCGCCCTGCACGCTCTGCGAAGATTGCCCGGCGCGGATCGAGAAGTCGTTGAGGTTGGAGATGGCGAGCGCGGGCGCGCGACCCTGCATCACGCGCGGCAAGTTCTGCGTCATCGAGACGCCGCGAAACGGCGAGGCTTTGGGATCAAGGCGCGCCTGCAAGTAACGATTGAGCCAGCCGTCGGGCGTGGACTTGACGCCGGGCGTGCCCGCCTCCATGTAGTCCTGCGCGTCGAAGTGCGAGCGCGTGTTGTCGGGCGACCCGGCGGCATGGACGATGGCGAGTCGCTTCGCGTCCCACATCGGCTTGAACCCTGCGAGCGCGGGATGCAGGCCGAAGAAGCCGTCGAGGTCTACGGCCGACTCGCCCGCCGCGCCTTTGCCCGGCTGCGCGACAGCGATGGAGGGGCGCAGCGCGTAATAATTTTTCTCGCCGTGCGGCACGACCATGTTGAGGCCGTCCACCGCGCCGCGCTGAAAGATCGCGATCAGAGTTTTGCGACGCCCGCCGCTGCTGCCCGCCTGCAACCCCTGCGCCGCCGCCACGCGCTGCAAAAACGACGGCGACGCGCCCACCAACCCGACGCTCGCCAACGCGATGCCCCCCGACTTCAAAAAGAACCTTCGATTCATCGTCATTACCTCTCTAAAGCAGTGACAGGTGACAGGTGACGAGTGACAAGTTAAAGCAGAAACCTTTTCTTAAACTTGTCTTCCATCTTGTCACTTGTCACTCGTTACTTGTCACTGTCTTTGAAATTCCGGCGAGCCGAGAATGAGCGCGGCGATGCGCGCGGCTTCGGGGATCGGGGCGTTCATGGCGAAGGTGTCGCGCCGCGCGCCGAGGCGACGACGACCGCCGCCACCAACATCGCCACCGCGCGGCATCATCGCATCGCCGTCGCTGTCCGTCGCGCGCGTCAACGCCGTCGTCGCGTTCGCTGCGTTCGTTGAGTTTGCCGCGTTCGCGGGCATGCTCGGTGTGGCCGTCGTGGTCGCCGCTTCGTTCAACTGTTTCAATAAGGCCGCTTTCGTCCGTTCGGACATGTCGCCCTGTAAGATGACGGCGGCGAACTGCTCGACGAGGCGCGACTTGTCCGCGCCCGTCGCCGTTGCGCCGCCCGCGCTGTTGAAGCGCGCGAGGTCAACGCGCGTGCCGTTGATGCGATTCGCAACGAGGGCGAGCGCGAAGTTCATGCGTTCGAGCAGCGCGCCCGTGTTGACCCAGTGCTCGGCCGTGTCGGGGTAGCCGGTGGGCGCTTGATACTGATAGAGCGGTTCGCCCATGCGCGCGATCCACTGGTGCAGCGCGGGCGCGCCCGTCGTCTCGCCGCCGAGCGAGCGCACGGCGCTGATGGCGAGTTCAAACGGCGTCTTGATCTTCGCGCGGTAGTTCTCCGGCGCGTTGAATTCAGGCGACGCGAAGAGTGCGCGCAAGGTCGTGCGGATGTCGCCGTCAGACTTCGTGTAGGCCGCGGCTGTGCGTTCAATTAGCGCGGGGCTTGGGTTATCGGAGACGAAACGGCGCGCTAGTTTCGTCGCGATGAACTTCGCCGTCGAAGGGTGCTTGGAGAGGATGTCCAAGACCAACAGGCCGTCGCCCACGCCGCCGCCCGCGGGAATCTTGTGGCCGAGCACGGTCTTCTCGCCGTCGTCGTGGAGGCGCGGGTTGAAGAAGAACGTCCCGGCGCGTTCGGGGTTCGTTAAGCCCGCCGCGCCGCCGATTCCTCGCGGGTCGAAGATCGTCCAGCCGGTGAAGCAGCGCGCCACCTCCTGCACGTCCTTCTGCGTGTAGCCGCCCTCGACGCCGAGCGTGTGCAGTTCCATCAACTCGCGCGCGTAGTTTTCGTTGATGCCGCGACGCATGCGACGCGGTTGCTGCTGCGGCGCGGGCGTCTGCGCCTGTTGCGGCGCGGCGGGCATCGCCTCTTGCGCGCCCTCAGCCGTCGCCCCTGCTTCGCGCCTCAACTGTCGCCTGCGGTTCATGCCGCGTCCCGGTTGACCCTGTCCCGCATCACCTGCGCCGCGCGGGTTGGTCAGCGTCTCGAAGAAACGTCGGACGCGCGGGCGAGCCGCGCCCTGCCCGGCCGTCGGGCTGGCGCTCTGAAAGTTATCGAGATAGAAAAGCATGGCGGGGCTTTGCGCCGTCGCCAGCAGTAGGTCTTTGAACTTGCCGAGCGTGTGCGGGCGAATGGTGTCGCGGTCGTAAGAAACCAAGAGCCAGCGATCCGCGCCCTTGTTCGCGTAGACGTTGAAGTGGTTCGTCCAGAAATCAACTAAGACTTCCTGCAACTGCCGCTCGCTATAGACGGCGCGCAGGATGCGCGACGCCTGCAACTCGGCCGTGATGCGCGCCGGTAGCAGCAGATTGTTCTCGCGGTAATATTCCTGTATGGCCTGCCGGTAATCTTTGCGCGCGTCGTTGCCCGCCGCGCCCGGCACGTCGCCGTCGCCCGCCTTCATCGCCGCCGCGTCGTTCGACATCGAGCCTTCCGCGTCCATCTTCCCGGCGTCCGCGTTCGGCTTCACGGCGTCGTCGTTCGCGCCCTGCGCCGTGCGGTTCTCGCGCAACGCGGCGAGGTCTGCGGGCAGACGCCCCTGCCGCTGCAACGCGCGCAGCAGTTGACCCGGCTGCGGGTACTTGCGATAAAGCTCTGCGGTCGTCATCCGGTAAGACGAAAGATTGCGCAAGCGTGCTTCGGCCGCCGCGTCATCAATCTTGTCGAAGGCGAGTTGCTGCTCGATGTAATTTTCGAGGCCGAGTTTGCGGACGCGCTCCACGTCGCCGGGGCGCGCGCCGAAACCGAGGCGGTTGAGCACGTGCAAAATGCGCTGCTCATCGCTCAAACGCGCCGTGGACTTCGCCGCAGACATCTTCTGCGCGGACGCTGCTGCGCCCGGAAACGACGCGAACGAACCGGCGACGAGCGCGAACGCGAGCGCAAACGCCGTCGCGCGGCGCACGGCGACAGTATGTAGAAACTTATTCATAACTTTACCTTGCCAAAACATGACGAGTTTAAAATATCCGCCTTGAACGCCCTTATGATTCGGACGCTTCTCCGACTTTAAATGACCCGACATGTTAGACGCGCCGCCCGTCTAAATGGTTGAACAACTTGAGGGCGAGTTAAAAGTTTACCGCGGCGGCGCAGAGCCACAGAGAACCACGGAGAGCCGAAAGACTACGAGCCTCCGCGTTCCCTGTGCGACTCCTCCGCGCCTCCGCGATAAGAAGCGCAACTTCCTAATTCAGCGCACGGGGCGCGGGATGCTGACGGGGCTGCGGTTGCCCTCTCTGTCTACGGCGCGCACGCCGAAGAAGTAGTTGTCTTTCGACATCCCCTCGACCGTGTAGGTCGTGACGTTGCCGACCGCGCGCGAGTTCGTCCAGACGGGCGAGGTGGTGTCGCGCCAGACGATCTCGTAACCGGCGAGGTCTAGTTCGGCGTTGGCCGTCCACTGGAGGTCTGTGTCGTTCGTCAGGCGGCGCGTGACGAGGCCGACGCCTTTCGGGCGCGCGGGGGCGCGTGCGAGCGCGGCGAGCGCGGCGGCGTTGACGCGCGCCACTTGCGCGATGTAGCCGTAGTCCACGAACTCCGGCAGGTCGCCGTAGATTGTCCCCTGTTCGGTGCGGACGTTCTGGTGCTGGTGCTTGTACTCCTCGTTCGGCTCGGTGAAGCGCACGGCCGCGAAGCCGCGTTCGAGAAACGGGATGTGATCGCCGCCGCGCTGGTAGCGGTCGCGCCGGTAGATCATTTGCACGTTGAAGCCGGGAAGATAAGTCGCCCCGGTCTCTTTGATGAAGCGCGCGAGTTGGCGCGAGGCGGAATCGTTCTCGCCGCCCGTGCTGCGACGCACGTTCGCCTCTTCGGGCGTCTCGTTCGACGGCACGCCTTCGGAGAAGACGCGCAGCGTGTTGCGGTCGCGCACGCCGTTGCCGCCGAGCGTGTTGCCCACGATGTCGTTCGTGAACATCCCTTCGATGTTGAGACTCTTCTGCTTCGCCTGTTCCGCGTAATAAGTCGAGCCGAGCAAGCCCTGTTCTTCGCCCGCGATGGCCATGAAGACGATGGTCGCGTCGAACTCACGGCGCGACATCACGCGCGCCATCTCGACTATTGCCGCGACGCCCGACGCGTCGTCGTTCGCGCCCGGCGCATCGCAGGTGGCATCGGTCGGGCTGGTGCACATCGAGTCGTAGTGTCCGCTGACGACGTACATGCGCGCGGCGGAAGCGGGTTGCGTGCCTCTGAGCGTCGCCACGACGTTCGAGATGACGGTCGGCTGCAACACGCGGCCGCGCGGGGGCGGGTTCGCCTCCTGCGTGTACGACTGCAACTCAACGCTCAGCCGCCCGCCCGCGCCCCGCGCGATCTCTTCAAACTCACGCTTGAGCCAGTCGCGCGCCGCGCCGATGCCGCGCGTGGGGTTGTCCTGCGCCGAGAGCGTGTTGCGCGTGCCGAACGAGACGAGCTTTCTCACCGTGCGCTCGATGTTGCGCGGATCGATCTCGGCGACGATGCGCGCGACATCCGGGTCGCGGCGCGATGCGGCGGACGTTGACGCGGCGGAAGCGTTTGCGGCGCGTCGCGCGTTGCCGCGCCTCTGCGCGTCCGCGGCGGGCGGGAGGGCGAAGGCCGCGACGAGCAAGACGGCCGCGACGATTGAAGCGCACGCACGGCGCGCGCGAGTTGAGTTTTTCGACATAAGATAATTTGTCCCCGGTACGTTTGTGCTGAGTGTTCCAGTTTCGAGTCCGTTACAAAATTTAACCCGGCGTCTTCCCTTTGCGCCTCCAGCGTGAGTTTATTTTTTGGGAAGCATTATTCTCACGCAAAGGCGCGAAGACGCAAAGAAGAGAGCCGCGACTGCGAGAGTGATCGCGTGCGGCTACTTGGCGCGCTCGCGTTCGACGAGCAGGCGGCGCAGGATTTTGCCGGACGCGGATTTCGGAATCTGCTCGATGAACTCAAGGCGGCGAATCTTCTTGTAGGGCGCGACGCGCCCGGCGACGTAGGCCATCAACTCTTCCGCCGCGGCCGTCTCCGCGCCCGCCTTCAAGACGACGAACGCCTTCGGCAGTTCGCCCGCTTCCGCGTCGGCGACGGGCACGACCGCCGCGTCCGCCACCGACGGGTGTGTCAGGAGCAGCGCTTCGAGTTCCGCCGGGGCGACCTGCATGCCTTTATATTTGATCAACTCTTTCAGGCGATCCACGATGAAGAAATGGCCTTCGTCGTCGCAGTAGCCAATGTCGCCGGTGTGCAGCCAGCCGTCGGCGTCAATCGTCGCGGCGGTGGCTTCGGGGCGGTTCAGGTAGCCCTTCATCATCTGCGGCCCGCGCATGCAAATCTCGCCCTCCTGCCCGCACCCGACCGACTCATTCGTCTCCACGTCCACAATCTTGCATTCCGTGCTCGGCACGCACTGGCCGATTGAGCCGTACTTCGACCAATCGAAGCGGAGCGGCGTGAGGTGTATGGCCGGGCTGGTCTCCGTCATGCCGTAGCCCTGCCGGATGTCGCAGCCGAGCCGTTCGCTGCACGCCCGCGCGAGTTCTTCGCTCAAAGGGGCTGCACCGGAAAAGAGCGTCTTGAGTTTCGAGAGATCGTAGTTGTCCACGCTGGGGTGCTGCGCGAGCGCGAGCATGATCGGCGGGACGACGTGCGCCAGCGTCACGCCGTAGTCCTGCAAGATTTTGAGGAACGTTTCGAGGTCGAAGCGCGGCATGACGACGATAGTCGCGCCTTCGTAGAGGCCGACGTTCATGATGACGACCATGCCGTAGATGTGAAACAGCGGCAGCACGCAGACGAGCGTGTCCGACTCGCTGATCAACTCGCACGCCTGCACTTGCAGCGTGTTTGCGATCAAGTTGTGGTGCGTGAGCATGACGCCCTTCGGCAACCCCGTCGTCCCGCTCGAATACGGGAGCACCACCACGTCCTGCGCCGGATCAATTTCGACTTGCGGCATTTTCAGACTGTCGCCCGCCACGTCGCTTGCCCCATCGCCCGCCCCTTCGCTTGCGCCGTCGTCTGTTCGCTCGTCCGCCCCTTCATCCGCCCCTTCAACTGCATAGAGCGCGGCGAACGGCGTCGCGCCGTCACACTCGCCGAAGACGAACACCTCTTCGACGCCCGCGTGCGCGGCGGCCGCACGCGCCTTGTCGAGCAGGGCGGGGACGGTGAGCAAATATCTCGCGCGCGCGTCCTTGAGTTGATGCGCGGCCTCGTCAACGGTGTAGACCGGGTTGAGCGTCGTGAGCGTCCCGCCGATGAGCGAGACGGCGTGGAAGGCGACGGCATACTCCGGCAGGTTCGGGCTGTAGATGGCGAACACGTCACCCTTGCGAAAGCCGCGCGCGGTGAGTCCGGCGGCGACGCGACGCACAGACTCGTCGAGTTGCCGGTAGGTGATCGTGCGGCCGCTCGTGGCGTCAATCAGCGCGGGCTTGTCGCCGCGCTCACGCGCGCGCGCCAGCACGAAGGGCGTCAGCGGCGTGGGCGGCAGCGCGATCTCCGGATAGGGGCTGCGGAAGATCATTGGAGACCTCCAAAGAGTGACAGGTGACAAGTGACAGGTGACAAGAGGGAAACAGTGATTCCATCTCGACGCGGCATCTTCGCTTGTGTTTGTGGTCAGCCGAAGCGGCTCTAGAGGGCTACACCTTACATGAGAAGCGGGCGACAGGTAAATATTTTTCACCTGTCGCCCGTCACTTGTCACCCGTCACTCGTTCAGCGGAAACGGTAAGCGCGGCCTTTCCAGACGACGGTGACTTCGCCGCCGAGCGCGTCTGCGACGCGGCGCAGTTGCGGTTCGTCGGCGACGAGCGCGCGGAACTGTTCGGAGTTGCGCCGCACGACGGTGTAAGACTGTCCCGCGCGGTAGGCCGCGTCAACCCACGCGCCGCCCTGACGGTTGAACTTCCTTCCGGCGACGTTGCGCGTCTCTGCGATTGACTTCGAGGTCGCACTCGCGCGCCCCTTGGCATCTTCCGGCGGGCGGTTCTCGTCCTTCTCGCGAACCGCCTCGCGCGCCGGGCGCGAACGCTTAGCGGCGGCGGAAGGCGACGCGGGCGCAGTCGTGGTCGCCGCGAGTTCGGCGTCCTTCTTATCGTCGCGGTTGCGCGCGAAGTCTTCGTCGGCCGCGCGCCGGTTCTGCGCCTGTTCGTTGCGGCGCGGACCGCTGATCGGCTCGCGCTGGCGATTCTCATACGGGCGATTTTCATACTGGCGGTTCTCTAAGCCGCCCGGCTTCTGTTCGACCTTCGGCATCTGCGCGATGGTTTCGCCGCTTTTGATTTTCGCCTCCTGCTCGGACGTGATCGTCACCGAGTCGGTGACGACGGGCGCGGGCGTCGGCTGTGGCGTCGGCAAGTTTGAGACGGAGCGCGCGGTCGCCGCACCTCCGCCGGCGGATGCGGGCGCGGGCGGCGGAGGCGCGTCCGCTGCGACGTCGGCCGTCCCGGCCAGCGGTTGCGACGTCTCCACCCGCGCGCTGTTCGCGGCGATCTCTTCTTTCGCCAGTGGCGCGTTCTGGACTGGCGCATTCACGTTCGGCTCGGTCAACACGTCCGATGCGCCGGGCGCAGTCGCCGTCGTCGCGCCGTTGTCGTTCTGCGCCGCGTGATGCGTTTCGGGTTGCGCCGTCTCAGCCCTCTTCGTCTCCGACGTGTTGCGTTGCGCGATGGACGACAGACCTTCGCGCGGCGGACGCGTCAACACGATGAGCGCGACCGCGCCGACGAGCAGCAACGCCAGCGCGGGCACGGCGTAACGCCACGCGCGCGGCGCGAGCAACGCGCCGAG
>JAVEDE010000004.1 GCA_030841105.1 Pyrinomonadaceae bacterium | reverse complement strand
CGAGCGGCGAGCACGCGTCGCCTGCCGTGCAGACGAGGCAAGCCGTCGCCGCGCCGTCAGTCGGCATCAAGAACTTCGGTCGGGTGAACGAGAACTTTTACCGCGGCGCGCAGCCCGACGCCGAAGGCTTCGCAGAGTTGAAGAAGCTCGGCGTCAAGACCGTGATTGACTTGCGCGATGATAGGAAGCGGCAGGCTCCCGAATGGGCGCGCGAGGCCGGGATGGAGTACGTCAACATCCCTCTGCGCGCGAGCCGCCCGGCGACCGAAGCGGAGACGGAACAATTCCTGCGACTCGTCAACGACCCCGCGAACTGGCCTGTCTACGTCCATTGCAAGGGCGGGCGTCACCGGACGGGCGCGCTGACGGCCGTCTATCGCATCACACACGACGGTTGGACGGCAGACCTCGCCTTCAAGGAGATGTTGGACTACGACTTCAACAACGGCGGCCTCTTCGGCGGTGGCGACGGGCGGGCGCGGCAGAAGAAGTTCGTGTACGACTTTTACGAACGCCGCCGTGCGGAGGGCGAGTCGAAGTCGCAGCAGCAGGCCGCGCCGGCGACACAGTAATTGACGGAGCGACCCGGTCGTCGCCGTTTCACATCGCCGACGCCGGCGATTCATCCATGCGCCAACCGGGGGCGGCCTATGACTAGGCCGCCCTTTTCACTTGCCCCGCGAGTCTTGCATTGCGCGTGCGAGAACGGCTATCTTTCGTGTCAACGTTTAAGTCAAGCCAGTTAAAATTCAGTTGGCGGGAAGGCACGCGAAGGGATGTCGGGCGAAGTGAAACTGCGCAATGATCCGCTCTGGTTTAAGGACGCCGTGTTTTATGAGATTTCCGTGCGCGGCTTTTACGACTCGAACGCCGACGGCATCGGCGACTTTCGCGGGCTGACGGAGAAACTCGACTATCTCCAGTGGCTCGGCGTGGTCTGCATCTGGCTGCTGCCGATGTACGCCTCGCCTCTGCGCGACGGCGGCTACGACATCGCGGACTTCTACGAGATGCTCCCCGAATACGGCACGCTCGAAGACTTCAAGACGTTCCTCACAGAAGCGCACGCGCGCGGCATCCGCGTCATCACCGACCTCGTGGTCAATCACACCTCCGACACGCACGCGTGGTTTCAAGAGGCGCGCCGCTCGCCCGCGTCGCCCAAACGCGACTGGTACGTGTGGAGCGACGACCCGCACAGGTACGCGGGCGCGCGCATCATCTTCACGGACACGGAGCACTCGAACTGGACTTGGGACGAAGAGGCGCAGGCGTTCTACTGGCATCGCTTCTTCAGCCACCAACCCGACCTCAACTACGACAACCCGAAAGTGCGACAGGCCATACTCGATGTCGTCTCCTTCTGGCTCGACCTCGGCATTGACGGCTTCCGCGTGGACGCCGTGCCTTACCTCATCGAGCGCGAGGGGACGAACTGCGAGAACTTGCCGGAGACGCACGACGTGTTGAAGCAGTTGCGCGCGCACGTCGAAGCGAACTACCCGAACGTGTTGTTGCTCGGCGAGGCGAACCAGTGGCCGGAGGACGTGGTGGAGTATTTCGGCGACGGCGACGAGTTCCACATGAACTACCACTTCCCGATCATGCCGCGCCTCTTCATGGCCTTGCGACAGGAAGACCGCCGCCCCATCGTGGAAATCTTAGAGCGCACGCCCGACATCCCTGCGAACTGCCAGTGGGGCATGTTCCTGCGCAACCACGACGAACTGACTTTGGAGATGGTGACGGACGAGGAGCGCGATTATCTCTACAACGAGTATGCGAAGGACAGGCGGATGCGTCTGAACGTCGGCATCCGGCGCAGGCTCGCGCCGCTCCTGGATAACAGTCGCCGCCGGATCGAGTTGCTGCACGCGCTGCTGCTCAGTCTGCCGGGGTCGCCGTTTCTCTACTACGGCGACGAGATCGGCATGGGCGACAACATCTACCTCGGCGACCGCGACGGCGTGCGTACCCCGATGCAGTGGTCTGCGGATCGCAACGCGGGCTTCTCGCGCGCCGACTTCGAGCGGCTCTACTTCCCCGTCATCAGCAACCCCGTCTACGGTTATCAATCGGTGAACGTCGAATCGCAGCAGCGTTACGACACGTCTCTGTTGAACTGGATGCGCTCGATGATCCACTTGCGCAAGGAGCACCGTCTGTTCGGGCGTGGGCGGATGGAGTTCGTCAAGCCGGAGAACCGGAAAATTTTCGCGTTCACGCGCGAGTACGAGGGTGAGACGGCGCTCTGCGTCTTCAACCTCTCGCAGGTGGCGCAGCCGGTGGAACTCGACCTCGGTGCTTACGCCGGGCGCACGCCCGTCGAGATGCTCGGCCGGACGCCGTTCCCGCAGATAACCGAGCGCGCGTACCAACTCGCGCTCGCGCCCTTCGGCTTCTACTGGTTCATGCTCGAAGAAGACGCGGGCACGTCAACTCGGCCGTCAACGGCGACTTGATCGCCTTCGCGTCTCTGCGACTCCGGCGTGAGGATAATTTCTCGATGAGGCGCGAAGGCGCAAGGAAGACCGTAAATGAAGTTCTACTAATCTCAAGCGAGCAAGGGGAAGTTATGTCAGCAAATGAAAACACGGACGGTCGTCTCGTCGTCGTCTCGAACCGCCTGCCGTTCACTTTGAAGCGCGCGGGCGACGCGTGGCGCACGGACAGGAGCACCGGGGGACTGGCGACGGCGATGGGGCCGATCCTCAAGCGCACGGGCGGCATCTGGATCGGGTGGTCGGGCGATTCTTCCGACCCGCAGGACGAGCGTCGGCAGAAAACGCTCCGGCGTTGGGCTGAGCGCGAGCGTTACTTCGCCGTGGACATCCCCGCCGAAGTCGCCGAAGGTTTTTACGAAGGCTACTCGAACCAGACGCTCTGGCCGCTCTTTCACCAGTTCCCCTCGCTCCTCAACTTCAAGCCCGAACACTGGCAGGCTTACATCGAAGCCAACCAACGCTTCCGCGACGTGGTGCTCGAACACCTGCGCCCCGGCGACATCGTGTGGGTACACGATTACCAGTTGATGCTGCTGCCGCAACTCTTGCGCGAGGCCGTGCCCGACGCGCGCATCGGTTTCTTCCTGCACATCCCCTTTCCCTCTTCTCCGATCTTTCGCTTGCTCCCGCGCCGCGAGGAACTCTTGCAGGGGTTGCTCGGCGCGGACTACTTAGCCTTCCACACCTTCAGCTACCTGCAACACTTCCGCGCCTCGGCTCTGCGCATCCTCGGCCTCGATAGTCGCATGGACAGGCTCGAAGTCGGCGGCCGCTCCGTGCGTCTCGACGCGCTGCCCATCGGCATCGCGCCCGGCGAGTTCACCGAACTGCTCGAACACGACGCGGAGACCATCGCGCGCCGCGACGAACTGCGCCGACGCTTCGAAGGGCGGCGTGTCCTGCTCGGCGTGGATCGCCTCGACTACACCAAAGGCATCCCCGAACGCTTCCGCACCTTCCGCCGCCTGCTCAAACAGACGCCGGAGTTGCGCGGCAAGGTCGTGCTTATACAAGTGGCCGTCCCATCGCGCGAAGTGATCCCGATGTACAAGGAGTTGCGGCAGGAGGTAGACGAACTCGTCGGCCGGATCAACGGCGAATTTTCGACGCCCGACTGGACGCCGATCACCTACATCCGGCGCGGCATCCCGCCCACGGAACTCGCCGCGCTCTACTCGGTCGCAGACCTCGCGTGGGTCACGCCCCTGCGCGACGGGTTGAACCTCGTCGTCAAAGAATATGTCGCGTGCCAGCAAGAGGGCGCGGGCGTGCTCGTCCTGAGCGAGTTCGCGGGCGCGGCCTCGGAGATGGGCGAGGCGTTTCTCGTCAACCCTTACGACGAGGAGCGCACGGCGGAGACCATCGAACGCGCCCTCGCGCTTCCCTTGGACGCGCGGCGCGAACGCATGCGCGCGCTGCACAAGCGCGTGGTGCGCAACAACGTCTTCGCGTGGGGCGACCGCTTCATCAGTAATTTGCGCGAAGCCTCTTCGGCGCGCGTGGACAACTTCTCGGAGCAGCCGCAGGCGTTGCCCGTCGAAGAGGCGGTGGCGGCCTTCCGGCAGGCCGGGCGCAGACGCCTCTTGCTCGACTACGACGGGACGCTCGTGCCTTACGCCAACCGGCCGCAGGACGCCGTGCCGCCCGCCGAGTTGGCCGAGTTGCTCTCGACGCTCGCCGCCGATCCGGCGACGGCGGTCGCGGTCGTATCGGGACGCTCGCGCGGCGATCTCGAAAGTTGGTTCGGCGACGTGCGCGGCTTGTGGCTCGCGGCCGAGCACGGCGCGATCATGCGCTCGCCGGAGACGATGCGGTGGGAGCCGTACCGCCCCACCTACACGAGCGAGTGGAAGGAAAGCGTGCTCACCGTCCTCGAACACTTCATGGATCGCACGCCCGGCAGTTTGATCGAGGAGAAGGAGTTCTCGCTCGTCTGGCACTACCGCATGGCCGACCCGGAGTTCGGCGAATGGCTCGCCAACGAACTCGTCTCGAACCTCGAACAGATGCTCGCCGACACGGAACTGCGTGCATATCGCGGGCAGAAGACGGTGGAAGTGAAACCGGGCTGGGCGAACAAGGGCGAGGTGCTGGCGCGACTTTCCGAGTCAGCCCCGCGCGCCGAATTCTGTCTCGCCGCGGGCGACGACCGCACCGACGAAGACCTCTTCGCGCGCCTCCCCGAAGACGCCTGGACGATTCACGTCGGCGACCGCCGCACGCGCGCCAAATACTGCGTCGCCAACTCGCACGAACTGCGCCGCCTGCTCGCGCGCTTCGCCGCGCGCACCGAAAGCCACGCCGCCGGTTGAGACAAACGCGAAGGCGGCGTTATGTGAAAACGCGAAGGCGGCGTTATGTGATCAGCCCCGCCTTCAAAATCCTAGCGACGCGAACTCTTCCACGTCCCTGATCGGGTGGGGCGTGGTGAGTTCCTTGAGGGCGGCGGTCTTGCGGATGCTGCGCGTGTAGGAATCGCTTTCGTTGCGCGCGTCGAAGAGCGCGGCCAGCGATTCGCACTCGGCCAGAAACCAAGCGGCGAGTGTCGCCGTCTCGTACGTCCCGCGCTCCTCGTAGGCGGGGAACGTGTGCGGCAGGCGCAGCCTCAAAGTTTCCACCCCGCGCTCGGCCAGTTGTGCGAGCAGAAACCAAGAGGCGAGGTAATAGTCGAACTTCGACGCGGCGTCGGCGAGCGGCGCGGCGTCGGCGAGGTGCTTCTCGAAGATTGCGACCGCGCGGTCGAAGTTCTCCGTCACGACGAGAAATTCCAGATGCTCGGACGCGGTGGAGACCGAACCTTTCGCGGCGCGCGCGACGAGGCGGTAGCCTTGAAAATGGAGACTGACGGCCTCTTCCAGACGGCCGAGGCGCACGAGCGGCAGCAGCAAATTCGCGAAGGTGCTCTTCGGGATCGAGGAGCAGCGCATGCGGCCACGGATGATCGGCTCGGCCAGTTCGACCGCACGCGCGTCGTCGCCTTCGCGGATGGCGAAGCTGACCTCGTCGCTGCGTTCGCAGGCCGCGCAGTCGCTCATGATGTCGCGCGGCGTCTCGTGGCCTTTGTGGAAGTAGCGCGCGGCCTCGGCCTCGTCCCAGAATTGGTAGAGGCGGTTGCGCATGAGGTAGTTCGGGCGCAACGAGTAGCCTGCGCGTTGATAGCGCGCGGCCATGTCGTCGAGCATCTCCAAGATTTGCGCCTTGCTGATCTGCGGGAAGTTGGCGATGGTGTCCAGAATCCACTTGTACTTCCACAACACGTCCCACTCGTCCACCTCCTCCGGCCGCGCGTCGTACTGCGCGAGCGACCAAGAGTAGGCGACGAGCGCCTTCTCCGGCGCGCCGCCGAAGGTGGCCGCCTGGATGAGGTGCTCGCGCGCATCGTAGCGCAGTTTGAAATCGCCGCAGATGTCTGCGAGACGCACGCTCTCTTCGAGCAACGCGATCTTCGTGTCGCCGTCCGTCAGGCTGTACGCCTGCAAGAAGAGGTCTCTGACTTGTTCCGGTGTCGCCGACACGCTCATTGCACCCATCCCCCTTCCACTTCCACGCCCCATTCGAGCAGGCCGAGCAGGCCGTCGTTCAAGAGCGACATCTCCTTCACGTTGAGCGGGCGGTGGCTCAACAGCAGCGACTGCACGTAGAGCATCTGAACGGAGAGACGCAGGAGCGTCTCGTCGCGCATCCGGCTCAACTTGTAGACGAGCGGGTTGTCGTAGTTGAAGCAGAGCGACGCGAAGGCGTCGGCATGCAAGCCCCCGGCGAGGTTGCCGAGCACGCCCGACCAGAGCGTGTCCGACACTTCGCGCGCCTGCTCGACCGCGCGCACGAAGTTGACCTCGCTCGACGCGTTGTAGAGCGCGGGCAGTTCGCGCGGCCGAAACTTACGCACCTCCGCCGCGCAGTTGAACGGCCGCAGCACGCCGTCGGCGAAGCGCACGAAGTCGGCCGCCGCCTCCTGCTCGTCGAGCGTGAGGAACTCGAAGCTGTGCATGAGTCGCGTCGAGTCAACCACGGCGACCGGCACGGCCGGGAACACGTCCGCGTGTTTCGAGAGCAACTCCGCGTCGTGGACGTAGCCCGCGTTGATGACGACGAGCGACTGCGAGGCCGCGACGCGCGAGATCTGGCGAAACTGGTCGAGGTCAGGCACGTAGCTGAGCGTCTGGTGCTGCCGCTTGTATTCGCCGAGCGTCATCTGCCCCGCGCTCGTCTCAAACGGCAGCCAATCAATGAAGAGTTGGTAAAACTCGTCGTCGTCCACGGCCAGCGCCTTGATCGAGAGGTAGTGCAGGGAGATCAACTTTTGCAGACGCTGCGGCTGCTCGCGCGCCAGTTCCACGAGGTACTCGCGCAAAGAACGGCCGAGCGCGGCGCGCGTCAAATTCAACCTCTCGTCTTCGTAAAAACTCTCGCGCGAGGCCGTCGGGCGCAAGTCGTTTGCGTTGACGACGCACTTCACGAAGAAAGCCCAGTCGGGCAGCAGCCCTTCGGCGTTCTCGGAGACGAGCATGTTCTTGAGATAGACCTTGTGCGTCTTCTTCGTCGCGAGGCTCGGCGAGAACGGCAGGACGTAGGCCGCGCCCTCCACGTCGCCCACGCGTGCGCGTAGCGGCACGTAGTCGAAGAACTCCATCTCGAACGTCTCGCGCCCGTAGTCGAGATAAGCCTTGCGCTCGTCGTTCGCGTCAATGAAAGTTTGCTTCCACGGCGGCGGCTCTGCGTTGACGCGTGTCGCGGCCGCGCCGCCCGTCGTGAGAGTAATCGGGTAGGGCAACAGGCTGCCGTAGTGGCGCGCCATGCGGCGCACGGCCTGCGGTTTGAAATACTGTTCGCTTCCCGCCTTGCACAGCAGGCGCACGCGCGTGCCCGGTTCGACCTGATCGTCGAGCATCTTGATCGAGTAAGTGCCGTCGGCACGGCCGCGCCACTCGATGGTCGGCGACGACTCGCTCTTCGCCGAGCGCGTAACGACGACGATCTCGTCGCTCACGACGAAGCAGGAGAGAAGGCCGATGCCGAACTGCCCGATGTAGTCGGTGCGCTCGGAGGGGAGGCTGCCGCGCTTCGAAGTCTGGCCGATGGTGGCGAGGAAGCGGTGAATCTCCTCTTCGTCAAGCCCGATGCCGTTGTCCTCGAAGACGAGCGAGGGCTGGCCGCGTTCGCCCTCTTCAAACACTTCGATGCGGATCGCGCCCGCGTGTTCGGGCTGGACGTGACGGCGCGCGAGGATGGCATCCACGCCGTTTTGCAGCAACTCGCGGACGTAGATTTGCGGGCTGCTGTAGATGTGGTTCGACAACAGATCAATGATGCCGCCCAGATTGATTTGAAACTTGTAATCCATAAAGCCCTCGAAAATCTTGCCGGATAAGCTGTGACAACTTGCCTAATCTTACTTTCAGTTTTCTTTGCGCCCCCAGCGAGGACTTCCATCTCACGCCGGAGGCGCAAAGGAAGCGCGACCGTTAGTTAACTTGATAAGGTCTAATCGCAAAATCGCGCAACGTGATCGTGTGGCTGCGCCGCGCGCCCGTCGAGACGAACTCGACGATTGATTCGCAGACGACCCCGACGGCGAGCGTGACGAGGTTGCGCGCGAGCGGGTAGTCGCACACATCGTCCTGCGCCGCCGACGGCACGCGGTAAATGTCGTTCCAGACGACTTCCGCGTAATCGCCCACCAGCCCCGCGTGCAGGCACTCGACGCTTGCGCCCGCCGCGTATTCCTTCAATACCCGCCGCGACGCGCTGTTGTCAAACGCGTCAACGACGAGCGCACTCTCCGCCAGCAACGCCGGCGCGTTCGCCTCAGTCAAGGCTTCCGTCCGCGCGTCCAACTCGACGCCGACGGCGCGGTAGAGCGCGTTCGCCAGCACCCGCGCCTTGAACGCGCCCGCGTCCGCACGGTAGTAGGGTTGCGTCGAAAGGTTGCGCGCCTCCACGCGGTCGCGGTCAATCACGCGCAGCCGCGCGAAGCCCATGCGCGCCAGACTCTCCGCGATGTTCGCGCCGAGCGCGCCCGCCCCGCATACGGCCAACGGAAACTCGCGCAGCCGCGACATCACCTCCGGCGTGCGATAAAGTTGTTCGTGATAGAGACTGTTCATTATCGCACCGCCCCCCTTTCCGCCTCGTGCCGACGCACTTGATCACTTGAACAGACGTTTTAGGTTAATCGTCCCACGCGTGTTCGACCACGCCGACGAGCGATTGCAGATCGAAGTCGCGGTCGTAGCCGCTCAGGCAGATGCCCGCGTCGAAGATGGTCAGATCGCGGCGGGCGACAATCGAGACGTGTGTCTCGCCGCCGCTTGTCTGCCACGTGACGCGCCAGTGCGCGTCGCCCTCGTTTTCATAGTCAACGAGTGTGCCGCCGCCGAGCGCGAGCGCGTCGTTGAGACGCGCCTCTTCGAGTTGCTTCAAGCGGTCGGCCGCGCGCCCCTTGCGCCCGCGACCACGCGCAGGCGCGAACTCCGACGCGAGCGCGTAGGCCGCGCGCGTCTCCGGCGTGATGCCCTTCCAGGTGATGTAGCGCGGGGCGACGCCCTGCCACAAAAGTTTCCGCAGGCGTTCGGCGACGCGCGCGTCGGCGCGCCGGTCGAGTTCGCCGCCGAGCCAGTGGCAGCCGTCCGTGTAGGCCGTCAACACCTCGAAGCGCGCGCCGTCCGAGACGAGATGCACTTGCAACCCGCCGCCCACAACGTCGAACTGCCGCCGCGCGTCCTCCGCGTTCAACGGAGACGCGAGCCACGTCCGGCCGCGCAGGCGTGCGGCGAGACGGACGGGCAGAGGCTTCAACAATTTCAAATAAGCCTCGACCTGCGCGAGCGTCGCCTCGGAGACAACCCGCGCCGTCCGATCATCAATTGCCTCTAAGACACCCCAGCCTTCGAAGTCGCGCGGCTCCGGGCGAAACCTCTGCACCAGCCCGTCGAGCGACACGCGCACCCACCCGCCGCCGACGCACGGCGCGAGAAACTGCATGCCCCGCCGCGCTTCCTCTCGCGCCGCGAGCGTCTCGATGAGTCTGCGAACATCCACGATAGTTAAGGGATGAAGGATGAGGGATGAAAGAAGACAAGTAAATCGTGAATCGTCAATCGTGAATAGTTAAAACTCTGTCTTCGTCTATTCACGATTCACGGCTTTACTTCATCCTTCATTCCCTCATCCCTTCCTCTCAGGGAGCGGCGTCTCCAGAATCTCCAAGAGCAACTCAAGCCGCGAGGGGCGGCTGAGGAGCGGCACAAGGTTCGGGAGCGCGTAGTAGTCGCCCGCGAAGGTGAACGTGTCGAACGCCACCTTGCTCTGGCGCATCCGTTGTTCGAGCAGGTCGATATGTTGGCCGACCTTGACGACGACGACGTTCGGCGCGACCTTCAAGTCCGCGCAGTAGCGCGCGTACACACCGTCGAAGTACGGCGCGGTGTTCTCGCCCTCGTCCGTCACGATGATGATCTGCTCGACCGCCTGACGGCGCAGGCGCATCGTCTCCAAAGGCGCGCCGATGCTCGTGCCACCGTCTGCGTGCAGGTGTCGGAAGGCGCGCTCCCAGTCGGCCAACTCGCGGCCTTCGCCCGCGCACGCAAGCGGGTAGGCCATCGTGTCGAAGGCGTAGGCGTACAGTTCCGACGCGCTCACGCCGGAGACGAGCGCGGCGATCTGCTTGCCGACTTCGAGCGCGAGCGTCATGCTTCCGCTCTTGTCCACGAACAACGCCGTCCGTTTAGTGATGCGGCCGCGCCGCTTCAACTGCTCGCCCGCCGCGTGTTCGAGCCGCGCCGTCGTCCTGCGGTCAACGCCCGCGACCTCCGCCGCGCGCACGGCCTTGAACGCAGAGACGCGCCCGTCGGTCGCCGCCCCGGCGAGTTTCTCGTCAACCAAAGACTTGACCTCCGCGTGCGCGAGCGCGCCGCGCGCCTTCAGCGACTTCAAGTTGTTGATCGTCTCCTGCGGCGACATCGCGTTGACGAGCGCGGCGAGGACAGCGGGCGTCAACGTCCGCACCGCGCCCACCGCGATCGTGTAAGGGATGTTGTGCTCAGCGATCAGCAACGCCTGAGCCGCAGACGTTTCGGCGCGCGCCAACTGCTTCAAGGCGTAGGCGAGACTGTCTGCGGGCGGCGCGTTCTTGAACAGGATCGCGTCGGCGCGCGCGCCCGGCTTGAGGTGCAAGCCCGCGTAGAGCCGCTTCATGCTACGACGCGCCCGCACGGCCGCGCCGTCGAACTGGCGCGGGTTCTCCTCGCGCTCGCGCAGGTAGCGCGCGACCGCCGTGCGCGCCGAACGCGGCAGGCCGCCGCGCGCACGCTTCACGAAGTCAACCACGCGCGCCACCTGATACGGCGGCAACTCCTGCAACAGCACGTAGCCCGCGCCTCGATGCCCCGCGACCGTGCTCGCCAGCAAGTTGCCCGTGAACACTTCCTTGTGGTCGCGCACGTCGCCGTGGCGCGCGTACCACACGGCGAGGTGGCCGTAGAACACCGGGTCGCGCTCCAACATCTCGCGGTGCAGCCCCGCCACCTCTTCGAGACGGCGGTGCGGCGTCGTCAACAAACTATTCAACATCTCGAGTCGCGCGTCGCGCTCCACTGTTTCCATCACACACCTCAAAACAGTGACAAGTGACAGGTGACAAGTGACAAGTTGAAAACAAAAACTTGCTCCAATAACACTTGTTCCGGCTTGTCACTCGTCACTCGTCACTGTTCTTGTTGCCCCGCGCAAGTCGTGGAAGCGTCTTACACATAGCGGGACTCGAACCCGCAACCACACGTTCCCAGAACGTATGCTCTACCGATTGAGCTAGTATGTATGCTTCCCCGGTCAGGGCGCGGGGCGATGAAGACAGTGACGAGTGACAAGTGACAAGTGACAAGTTTAAGCAAAGAAACTTGTTCTGGCTTGTCACTTGTCACTCGTCACTGTTTTTCAATTGTCCCCGCGCAAGTCCGCAAAGCGTTTTCACAGCGGTGCTCTGCCAGTGAGCTACAGGAGCACAAGTGCTCCCGACGGGAATCGAACCCGCTTCCCCCCACTTGTAGGTGTAGTGTGTAATGCTTCGCGCGTTAGGGCGCGGGGACGCACCCGAATCTCTTACCCGTAGACGGCCTCCGGCCGGATGATCAAATCGCCGAGTTGCGTGCGCTCGACGACGTAAGCCTCAAGGCGATCCGTGCTCGCGTCTAGAAACTGCGCGAGCCGCGCCTTGATCTCTCGATCCGTCATGCACGCTTCGACGCGCAACTCGCGCTCGGCGTAATCGAAAGAACGACCCTCAAAACGAACGTGAACCATCGCTGCACCTCCTCACTCAACCCAAATCACACCCTCGACAAATAAAAAGAGCGGGTGTCCGGCTTCCCCTCGGAAGGCCGTCCCGCTCCTTCAATTCGCTGAAAACGTTTCAGTCCGAGATTTCGGGAGCGGGAAGCCGCTCCCGCAAAATCACAACAACTCTTGACGATTGACGGAGGTCGGCCAGACCCCCGGCGCAACCGTCCGCCTATCACTACCACTCGCGCCACACAGAGACGCCGACGCTGCGACGAGCCGATTGCACGCTTCGTGAGCAGACGAACGGATAGCGACGACACCGCGCCGCGTCAATTCGCGCGCCCGGCCGGACGCCGCTTCAACGCCGCCCGTCTTTGCTCCCTGTTTCCGAATCCAGATCACTCTCATTAAGTCTCTCGCCTCACTCGCGCTGTCGCGCCGTCTCATCGCGCCGGTAATATATAACTCCGGCGCAAACTTCTGTCAACACTTTTTTCTGTCAACAGCAAATTTAGTTGTGGTCTGCGTGATGCGACGCGCCGTCGGCGTGTGGCTGATTGGCAGCCAGGAGCGGAAGCGTGATGCGGAACGTCGTGCCGCGGCCTTCGCCCTCGCTTTCGGCCGTGACCGTGCCGCCGTGCAGTTCGACGATGTGAAGCACGATTGACAGTCCCAGTCCGAGTCCGCTGTGCTCGCGCGTGATCGAGCCGTCGGCCTGCCGGAAGCGGTCGAAGATGTAAGGGAGAAACTCCTGATTGATACCCTGCCCCGTGTCCTCCACCACGATCTCGGCGTGCGAGTCGGCGCGCCGCAGTTGGACTGAGATGCGCCCCGCCTTCGGCGTGAACTTGATGGCGTTCGAGACGAGATTCCAGATCACTTGCTGCAAGCGGTCGGCGTCGCCTAAGACTTGCCCGGTCGCGTCGTCGAGCCGCACGTCGAGTCGCACGCCGCGCGCGTCGGCGGCGGGGCGCAGCGAGTCAACGGCGGCGGCGATGACGGGCGCGAGTTCGACGGGCTGCGCGACGAGACGCAGCTTGCCCGTGATGATGCGCGACACGTCGAGCAAGTCGTTGATCAGTTGCGACTGCGCGACGGCGCTGCGTTCGATGATTTCCAGCGCGCGGCCGGTCATCTGCGGGTCGAAACTTTCGGAGCGCATCAACTTCGCCCAGCCGAGGATGGCGGTCAGAGGCGTGCGCAGTTCGTGCGAGAGCGTGGCGAGAAATTCATCCTTGACGCGGTTGGCTTCGGTGAGTTGTTCGGCGCGGCGGTGCAGTTGTTCTTCGAGGCGTGCGCGCGCGTCCTCGGCGCGCTTGCGCTCCACGATGTCGTGCGCGGCGAGCACCGCGCCCGTCACTTTACCGTCCACCACAATCGGCACGCACGAACATAAGATCGGGAGCAACGTGCCGTCCCTGCGCACCCACACGTCTTCGCAGTTCGCGACCGTCTCCCTCCGGTTGAGCACGCCGACGAGCGGGCACTCGGAGAGCGGGAAGGGCGAGCCGTCGGGCTTGAGATAGTGAACCGCGTCGTGCAGGACGCGCCCTTTGAGTTCCGCCTCCGTCCAGCCGAGCATCGCCTCGGCCGCGGGGTTCATCAGCGTGAGTCGCCCTTCGGCATCGAGCAGGCAGAGACCTTCGGCCGTGTGGGTCGTGATCGCGCTCGTCAAATTCAGTTGATAACGCAACGTCTCTTCGACGCGCTTGCGCTCGGTGATGTCTTCGTGGACGAGGACGACTTCGCGAATCTCGCCCGACGCGTCTCTCACCGGGTAGATGATCGCCTGCACCCAGCGCTGCGGGTTCTCGTGGGTGGTGACGTGCGGGACGCTCGCTTCCGGGTCGTAGAGGATGGCGGGGACTTGCGTGGGCGTGCCTGCGAAGCCGCGTTCGAGATAAGGCATGATGCCCTTCTCGACGAGTTGCTCGTCCTTGAGCACGTTGTAGTCGCCGAGCGTTTCGAGCGTCACGCCCCAGAGTTGTTCCCACGCGCGGTTGACTTGAAGCGTGCGCCCGTCGGGCGAGAAGATCTGCGTGCTCAGCGGCGACTGCTCGATGAGCGTGCGGAAGCGCACTTCGGACTGGCCGAGCTTCGCGGCCGCACGCTCGGCCGCCGCGCGCGCACGCGCCTGAGCGCGCGCCAGCCAGAACAGAACCAGGCTGACGAGCAGGCCGCCCGCCAACACGTAGGGCGTGTGGTTGGTCGCCACGTCCTCCCGCGCCACGAAGTACACGGCGACGGCCGTGAGCAGCAGCGTCACGGCGAGGACGAAATACGGAATCCACGCGCGCCCGGCCTCTTCGTGTTCGGCGGAGAACTCCGGTCTCATCTCTCGCTTCCAACTCCCGCGCCCGCTTGCGCCCTTCGGTTAAACTCTCTCGCCCTTCGTTTAAATTTCAGACGGCCGCCCCTCCGGCGAGTCACATGCCGCCGCTCATTCACTACCAGCCGACATCTCTCGCGGAAGCGCGCCGGAAGTTGAGAGCGATGCTATCACAGGCGTCTCGTTTATTGACCGCGCGCCGTCTCGTTTATTAACCGCGAGTCATCTCGTTTATTAACCGCGACTCGCTTTGATTACTAACCGCGAGTCGCTTCAATTGTGCGTGCGAGAGAGCGACGGGTGACATTGAAAGAGCGACGGGCGACA
>JAVEDE010000068.1 GCA_030841105.1 Pyrinomonadaceae bacterium | reverse complement strand
CTTCGTTCGGGTGCGTGTTGAGGTCGGCCAGAATGCCGAGCGTGCCGCCGTCGCGCAGGACGCGCAGGGCTTGACGGGCGGCCATTTTCTTGTTGATGGCCGTGTTGCCGTAGCGCGTGCGGATGCCTTCGATCAACTCCTCGACGCGCGGGTTGTCAATCGGGCGCACGAGAAAACTGATCGGATACTCCAACGCCGACCAAGCGAAACTGAGGAACTCCCACGCGCCCAGATGCGCCGTCAGGAAGATGACGCCGCGCCCCTGCCCTTCCGCCGCGCGCAGGTGACTCAAGCCGACCTCGTCGTACTCGACCAGCCCGCGCAAACTCTCCGGCGTCGCGCGCGGGAACTGGCTGAACTCGCCGAGCAGTCGTCCCAGATTGTCGAAGGAGGCGCGCAGCATCGCCGCGCGCTCGTCGTCGCTCAGTTCGGGGAAGGCAAGTTTGAGGTTGATCTGGCCGGTGCGGCGCAGGCCGCCCGCGAACTTGTGCGCGAGCCTGCCCGCCGCGCGCCCCGTGGCGACCGCCGCCGTGCGCGGCAACAGTCCCAGGCCGCCGAGCAGTGCACGCGTGACGGCGTACTCTAAAGTCGTCTGAAATTTCCCGTGTTTACTCATTAAGATCAACTCACGAAAGGCGCGACAGTGTAGCGCGCCGTCGCCGCGACTGGCAAACGGCCGATTTTGCGTCGCCGCGCGCCCACATGCTATATCTAAGAAGTCCGAGGCCGGAGGTGAGAGGTCAGTGAAAGACCGTAGATGATTTGACTGACCTCTCACCTCCGGCCTCTGGCCTCTGCTTTTATGCCTTCTGGAAAAACACACGACGCGATCACGCTGCTGCTCACCGTGCCGACTTTCGTCGCCGCGTGGGGCGTGACGGGGAGCGTGCTTCTGGCGGGCGTGACGACGGGCGCGATGGTGTTCGGCGGGTTGATGTTCGGCCCCGACCTCGACATTCAATCGCGGCAGTACACGCGCTGGGGCTTGTTCCGTTTCATCTGGTGGCCTTACAAAGTGATGTTCCGACACCGCTCTCGCTGGTCGCACGGCATCATCTTCGGCACGCTCATCCGCGTCGTCTATTTCGCCTTCATGCTCGCGCTCATCGCCGTCGCGGCCGTCTACCTGCGCGCGTTCCTCGTCGCACAGGAGCCGCCCGACTACGCCGAACTACTGCGCGCGTGGCACGCGGTCGAGGCGGGCGCGCGACTGGAAGGCACGAGCCGCGCCGCCGCGCTCGCCGCGCTCGCCGGACTCTGGTGGGGCGCGGCCAGCCACACCCTCACCGATGTCGCGTGGTCTGTCCTACGCAAAGGCTCGGAAATATTCTGAGAACAGTGACGAGTGACGGGTGACGAGTGACAAGTTAGAACGAAAGCCTTGTTCTTTAACTTGTTACCTGTCACTCGTCACTTGTCACTGTTTTTTTAACTTGTCACTTGTCACCTGTCACTCATCACTGCTTTCTAGTGTCCGCTGCGTGTCTGGGCGAGGCGTTGGGCTTGGCGGCGGACGGCCTCGGAGACGTTGCGGTTCTGGGAGATGTTTTGCAGGTCTTTGGTTTGGAGGCGCATGAGGACGTTGATGGCGGTGGCGATGGGCGTGCGCGGGTTGCGCGCGAGGTTGTGGATGACGGGGTAGTTGCGCGCCCACGCGCGGTTCTGGGCGATGAGGCGGAGCACTTCGTCGGAGACGGTGCGCATGGCGGAGATGCTCTCGATCTCCTTGTCGGTGATGCGCGGGTTGTTGATGACGCCGGTGGCGACCACCTTGTTGGAGTCGCGGATGAGGATGCCGCGCGCCTCGCGGTCGCCCTTCATCGCGAGTTTGACGCGATCCTTGACGTTCATCAGCATGACGCGGCGGATGAGCGAGATACGTTCGGGCGCGACTTCGCCAGCCTCGGCGTGCGTCTCGGCGAGGACGCGTTCGAGGTTGGCGGCGCGCTGCTCCTCGCTCTCCGTGAAAAACTCCTCCATCCGTTCGAGCGGCAGCCAGGAGTCGTCAATGTCTGCGTCGGAGACTTCGATGTGCTGCGCGAGCAGCCACGCGTCGTCGTAGGTCAAGCCGGAAGGCGTGCCGATGGACTCGGCCGCCTCGACAAACTCGGCGGCGGCCGTCATTCCGCGTGCGCGCATCTCGTCGGCGATCTGTTGCGCGCCGCGCTCCTTCTCGAAAAACTCGCGCTTCGTTTCCTGCGCGCGCCGCTCGGCGTCGCCGGTGCGCGCGGGGTTGGCGAGCAACGCCTCGATGATGTGGGGCGCGCGGATCAGACGCTGCTGGTTGATCGAGATGAGTTCGAGGAGCGAGCCGTCGGAGGTGGCGGAGGCCAACGCGGCGATGGCCTCGTCGGGCGTCGAGGCGTTTAAGGTGACGGCCTCTTGGATTTCCTTCTGCGCTCCGGCGCGTGTGGCGAGGTAAGAGAGCACGGCGGGCGAAGTGCCGCTCGCGGAGGCGACGGCGACGAGCGTGTCGGCGGGTTGCGCGTCGAGCGTCTCGGCGGCGGCCTGAACGATCTCCTCGTTCTCGTCGGCGCGGAGCGTCACCAGCACTTCCAGCAGTTCCTCAGCCGCCAGCGGCAGTAAGCCGCGCGCCGCCATCAGGCGCGCGGGCAGAGGGGCTGTGCCCGCCACGATGGCCTGTACGACCGGATTGGTGGAAGTTGTGTTTGCGCTCATAAGTCTGCCGGGGACGACCCGCGCGCGGCGTCCGGGTCAAGTGACTAAGGTGACGCCCGCGCTGCCGGGTTTTCAGTAGATGTTGAAATTATACTCGATGGTGACGAACTGCGAGACGGGACGGCCGTCTTTTATCGCGGGGGTGAACTTGATTTTTTGCGCGGCCGAGATGGCGGCTTCGGTCAGGCCGTCGGGCAACCTGCGCGTCGCGTAGATGTGATGTATGCGCCCGTCCGCGCCGAGCACGAGGCGCACCCTGACCGTCCCACGCACGCCGTTGCGCCGCGCCCGCTCCGTGTACATGGGTTCGGGCTTGCTATAAATGTTGGCTTTGATCGTCACCTCGCGCCCGGAGTAGATCGAGCGGTTCGGGTTCGACGGGCTGAGGGCGTCGCGGTAGAGACGCATGTGCGTGAGTTCTTCGCGCAGCTTGGGGACTTCGGGCGCGTCCGGCGCGAGGCGCACGAAGGCTTCCAAAGCCCGCACCGCTTCCTCGTAACGCACGCGCGATTTTTCCGAGAGCATGTCGCGCACTTCGGGCGTCTCGTTCCACGCGTTGCTCTGCGCCTGATCGCTCAGGCCGAGAAGTGCCTGCCCTTTCAGGTAATGCGCGGAGGGGAAGGTGGGATTGAGTTTGAGCGTGGCCTCCGCGCCTTCGAGGGCTTGCGCGAAACGTCCGGCGCGGTAGTTGAGTGCGGCGAGCAGGTAGTGCGCTTCAAAGTTCTGTTTCCCGTACTTGACGGCTTCCGCCGCCACCTCTATCGCCTCCGAGTCTTCGCCGCGCTGCGCCAGCAGGACGGCGAGGGCGTTCAAAGTCATCACGTCCGCCGGGCGCAGACGGCGCGCGGTTTGGAGAGCCTCGGCCGCCTTCTTCGTGTCGTCCGTCCGCAGGTAAGACATGCCGAGGTAGAGCCACGCCTGCGCGTCATCCTTCCTCTTCTTCGTGACGGCGCGCAACTGCTTGATGGCCTCTTTGTACTTGGTTTGTTTGTAAAGCTCGACGCCGCGCGCCGTGTCGTCAAACGCCGACTTGGCGGCGTCGTCAACCTGCGACTTGACCTCGACGGGCTGCTGCTGCTGCGACTGCTGCTGTTGTTGCGACTGCGACTGCTGTTGTTGCGGCGCGTCCTGCGCTTGAGCGCGCGCGGCGGCCGCAGCGCACGGCAGGCACGTGCACATGGCGAGCGCGAGGACGAGCGGCGGCGCGAAGTTGTGTTGAGTAGAACGCATCTCTAACTCCGTCGGGGACTGTTTGCAGGTTGTCGCTTAAAGACGAGCGTTGATGCGACGAGGTTTCGATAGTTTTGCATGACAGCATTTGATGCCGTAGCCGTCGGGAGAATGACCGGAGGAGAACGGGCACGGCGCCGCGCGTCCGGCGAGCACGAATCGGGAGATTTATGTTTGCAGACTGGCGACGTGCGGGGCGCGTTTCGAGACGCCCCGCACGGCCGCGTTCAGACGCTTACCGTTTTACACGGCGCAGCACTTCTTGGACTTCTTACCCGAACCGCAGGCGCAAGGGTCGTTGCGTCCCACTTTGGGCTGGTCGCGCGTGACGGTTCTGATCTTGCCCTCGTCCGTCCCGGCGGCCGAGGCGGTCTGGTTTGGCCCCGTGAAGGTCATCGAGGTCGGCGTGCGCCGTCGCTTCTGCTGCAACTGTTCGGGCGCTTGCTCGGCGACGACCTGCAAGTTGAAGAGCGAGCGGATCGTGTTCGTGTCAATGCGGTCGAGCATCGCCTGAAAGAGATCGAAACTCTGCTTCTTGTATTCGACGAGCGGGTCTTTCTGCCCGTAGCCGACGAGGCCGATGCCCTGCTTCAAGTGGTCGAGCGAGAGCAGGTGATCCTTCCACTGCGCGTCAATGATGTTGAGCATGATGATGCGCTCGTAGGTGCGCATCGCCTCGCTGCCGATCTGCTCCTCTTTGGCGGCGTAGTTGGCCTTGAGTTTCTCCCAGATGGTCGCCTGAATCTCTTCGGACGTGGCTTGGTCGAAATCAATGCCTTCCGCTTCGGCGTCGAAGTCGAAGACGGTGAGCAGTTGGACGCGATAGTTCTCCAAGTCCCAATCTTCGGGCGCGACCGACGGAGCAATGTACTGCTTCGACATATCAAGCAGCAGGTCGCGCGCGACGCCCGTCTCGCCAAGCAGGTACTCGCGCTGGTCTGGTTCTTCCATCAACTGGCGGCGCAGCCCGTAGATCGTCTCGCGCTGCTTGTTCATCACGTCGTCGTATTGCAGGAGGTGTTTGCGCGACTCGAAGTTGCGCGCCTCGACCGACTTCTGCGCCGCCTCGATGCGTTTCGACACCATCCCCGACTCGATGGCGACGCCCTTCTGCATGCCGAGACGCTGCATCAACGCCTTCACCTTGTCGCCCGCGAAGATACGCATGAGATCGTCTTCGAGCGAGAGGAAGAAGCGCGACGAGCCGGGGTCGCCCTGACGACCGGCGCGGCCGCGCAACTGGTTGTCAATGCGCCGCGCCTCGTGCCGCTCCGTGCCGATGATGTGCAGGCCGCCGAGCGCGACGACCTCTTTGTGCTCGGCCTCGACGATGCGCTTGGCCTCCGCCAGAGCCTCCTCTAACTGCTCCTCGGTCGCCTCGTCCGGGTCAATCTCCTCGCGCTTCAAAAACTCGCGCGCCATGAATTCGGGGTTGCCGCCTAAGAGGATGTCCGTGCCGCGCCCAGCCATGTTGGTCGCAATCGTGACCATGCCCTTGCGTCCCGCCTGCGCCACGATCTCGGCCTCGCGGTCGTGGTGCTTCGCGTTGAGGACGTTGTGCGGCACGTCAATCTTCGACAACTTGCGCGAGAGCACTTCGGAGTTTTCCACTGAGACCGTGCCGACGAGCGCGGGCTGCCCCTTCTCGTAAAGATCCTTGATCTCTTCGGCCACGGCGTCCCACTTTTCGGGGAGCGTGCGATAGATCAAGTCGGAATGGTCGGTTCGCACCATCGGGCGGTGCGTCGGCACGACGGCGACTTCGAGTTTGTAAGTGCCGTCGAACTCGGCGGCCTCCGTCTCGGCCGTGCCGGTCATGCCGGAGAGTTTTTCGTAGAGGCGGAAATAGTTCTGCAAGGTGATCGTGGCGAGCGTCTGGTTCTCGCGCTCGATCTTGACGCCCTCTTTCGCCTCGACCGCTTGGTGTAAGCCGTCCGACCAGCGGCGGCCGGGCATCGTGCGCCCGGTGAACTCGTCCACGATGATCACCTCGCCCTCTTTGACGAGGTAATGGTGATCGAGACGGTAGAGCGTGTGCGCCTTCAAAGCCTGTTCGACGCAGTGGAGCATCTCCATGTTCGACGGGTCGTAGAGGTTGCCGACGCCGAGCAGGCGTTCGGCCTTGTCCACGCCGTCTTCCGTCAAGACCGCCGAGTGCTGTTTCTCGTCAACGAGGTAATCGCCCGTGATCTTCTTCTTGCCCGAACTGTCCTCAGTCTCCGCGCCCTTCTTCAGGTGCGGGATGATGGCGTCGGCCTTGTAATACTTGTCGGTCGCTTCGTCCGACGCGCCGGAGATAATGAGCGGCGTGCGCGCCTCGTCAATCAGGATCGAGTCAACTTCGTCCACGATGCCGTAGTAGTGGCCGCGCTGAACGCAGGTGGCGAGGTCGAACTTCATGTTGTCGCGCAGGTAGTCGAAGCCGAACTCGTTGTTCGTGCCGTAGGTGATGTCCGAGCCGTAAGCGTCCTTGCGCTCCCAGTCGTCGAGGTCGTTCGTGATCGCGCCGACGGTGAGGCCGAGGAACTTGTAGATGCGCCCCATCCAGTCGGAGTCGCGCGTGGCGAGGTAGTCGTTGACGGTGACGACGTGGACGCCGCGACCCGTCAGCGCGTTGAGGTAAGCGGGCAGAGTGGCGACGAGCGTCTTGCCTTCGCCGGTACGCATCTCGGCGATCTTGCCTTGATGAAGGACGATGCCGCCGATCAGTTGCACGTCGAAGTGGCGCATGCCGGTGGCGCGCACGCTCGCCTCGCGCACCAGCGCGAAGGCTTCGGGCAGAATCTCGTTCAGGGCGTCCTGCTCGTGCTGCTTGCGCGTCTCAGGGTTCTTCGCATCGGCGACGGCCTCTGCGACGAACTGCTTGAGTTCTTCCGTGCGGCGGCGCATGTCGTCGTCCGAGAGCCGCTTCACCTGGGCTTCGAGTTCGTTGATGCGCACGACCGTCGGTTGCAGGCTCTTGATGTAACGCTGGTTGCTGCTGCCGAAAACTTTGGTCAGGAATTTATCAATCATAATTCAACCTTCACTGAAAAACGGGACACGCGGCCGGGACGACCGCCGTAGGACGCGTTGGCGCTCTGCGGCGCAACACGTGATTGTAAGTGAGCGGGTGGAATGGAGCAAGCGAGCCGCTTTTGCCTTCGGGGGTGAAGTGCGGCGCGCCCTGCGTCCGGCGTGTTTCAGGGAAGGGAAGTGTGCTGGCGGAGGAGATTGCCCGCCATCTCGCGCGTCATCTCAAGCTGCATCGTGAGCTGCTTGCCGTTCGCGCTGAAGGCCATGTTGTTTAAGATTTCGACGCCCGCCCGCCCGCGCTGGCTGAGACGGCCGAGGCCGACGAACGCGTTGTAGTTTTGCGCTAACTGCGCGGCCTGCTCCGCCGAGTTGACGACCGCGTGCAGACGCGCCGACGCGCGCTTGTCCAGCCTGAGCGTGATCGTCAGTTGATCTACACCCGTCAGAGGCGAGAGCGCGTCGCTTGCGCCCAAGAACGCGATGAACTCACGCACCAAAGGCTGCCAGCGCCCATCGGCAACTTGCGCTTTGGTGATTTTAATACTGCTCAACCTGCCGTCGGCGTTGCGGTTGGCTTCGATGGTGAAGTCTAAAACGGCTTCAGGGTAGAGTTCGCTCGTCTCAATCAGGCGTTGCGCCTTCTTCAGCACTTCGCGGAACGGAACTGCGTTAATCGGACGAAGTTCTTTAAGTTCGGGAGCAACGTTCTGTTGGTAAACATCCTGCGCCCCGCCCGTCTGTGACAAAGCGGGCGGCGCGAGCGCGGCGCAGAGCACGAGCGAGCCGACGACGGCGCGCACAAGCAGTGCTTGACGCCGTTTGACGGCCGCCGTGGGACGCTGGCTTTTGCGTTGAACCTTACCGTTCATCGTTCGGAATTTTAACACAAGAAGTTGAAGCGAAGCCCGCCCGCGCGCGAGGCTTTAGCTCGGCGGGGGCGTCGCCGTCGGCGCGGTGGTGACCTCGTTCTTCTTGATCAACTTGGAGAGCAAGTCGCCCGCCGCTTTGCGTGGCATGTTGAAGGTCAGCACGATCTGCTTGGCCTCGGCCGCGATCTGGACGCTCTTGAAGATGGCTTCCTCGTCTTTGCCCTTCTTGCTCTGCGCGCCGATCCAGAGCAGCCCGTTGTAGCCGTTCGACATGGTCGAGGCTTCGTCCGCGCTCGCCATCTCGGTCAGCACGCGCACGGCGATCTCCTTGTCGTCGAGTTTGACCTTCATCTTGAGATGGCGCGTGCCTTTCAGGGCGGCGAGCACTTTGCTGTCGCTGATGGCCGAGATGAAGTCTTTCGACAATTGCACGAGCTTCGGGTTGCTGGCGGCCGCGCCCGTCACTTCGACGTTCGTCAAACGCCCGTCTTCCTGACGGTCGCCCTCAAACTCCATTTCCAGATTGCCGGAAAGGTCAATCTCGCCCGCGTCGCGCATCTCCTTGCCCTGCTTCAACAGGTCTGTGAGCGGCTTCGTGTTGATGGTCGGAAACTTCTCGACGTTCGCTTCCTTCGCGATGCGCTCGGCCTCTTCGGCCGACTGCGGCGTCGCGCCGGGCGACGGCGAGGCCGTCGGATCACCGGCCGGGTCGCCATCTTTCTTCGCCGTCGCGTCGTCGCCTGCTGCGGCCGCGTCGTCCGGCGTGGGCGAAACTTCGGGCGTGGGCGTCGGTTTGACCTTGACGATCTTCGGGCGCGAGGCGGGTTGCGGTCTGAACTCTTCGACGAGTAGCGGCGCGTCGGGCGCGGGCAGCGCGGTCTGCGAGAAGTAGCCGGGCGGGTAATAGAGTTTGTTGTCGGCGAAGTTGAGCATCACGTCGGCGCGCTGGCCGACGGCGGTCTTCGTGTAGTCTTCCTCGACAAAGCGTAGGCCGGAGAGCGTGCTCGCCAGACGAAACGTGTCGCGCACGGCCGGGACGTAGACGACCGACGCGAGAAACAGCGCGTGCGCCGCGAGCGACGCGCCGAGCGTGCGCAGCATCCACGGCGTGCGCGTGTCCTGATTGAGCCGCTCGTGTGATTGAAAAATCTCAGCCATAGTTTTAAGCAGACGCGCGGCGCGGGATTGATTGTCGGAAAACGCGCGCGAGCCTGCGATTTATTAGACGTCTGAGCCGCCCCGAACGTTGCGAACTTTTCGGGGTACAAAAACTTAACATGGTTTTTGGGGGTGTAAAAACTTAACACTGCCCCCGGCTATTTCCAAAGCCATTTGCCAAAGTCTTTTCCGCAGCCATTTCCAAAGCCATTTCCAAAAGTGTGCGGTACAATCCCGGATCATGCCACGGACAAGAGACGGAGGGGGGCGCGGCGGCGGGCGTCGGCGCGGGAACACGGGCGGAGCAAAACGCGGCGGCGCAAGCGGAGACGGCAACGGCGGCAGCGGCGGCGGACGCCCGCGCCGCGACGGCGACGGCGGCGGGGGTAGATC
>JAVEDE010000103.1 GCA_030841105.1 Pyrinomonadaceae bacterium | reverse complement strand
ATGCATAAGTTGAAGCGCGGGACGTTCGATCAAAATTGATCGAACGTCCCGCGCTTTTTATATCAACGTCGCGCCGCCGTCGGGCGCGCACTCATCGCGCAGAAACTCGCGAGGTAAACTTAACGGCGTTTGGCCGAACGCGCGGCATCGCTGGAACCGTCTCCGGCGGCGGCCGAGTCGTCGCCCGGCGCGGGTTCGGTGAGCGGACGTTGCGAGCCGCCGAGGTCGGCCATCGCCACGATCACCAGCAACCCCGTCACGCTGAGCGTCGCCAGCACGTAGAGCAGCGCGACCTGTTCAGTCCAGATCAGGCCGACGATGATCGCCGCCGCCGCCGCGATCCAGATAAGAGTCGTCCGGCGTTTACCTTTGCGCGCGCCCGCCGTCGTCTTTGCAGTTATCCGAGCCATCTTAAATCTCCCGCTTCATGTCCGAGTAAAAATTTGAAGAGACAATCTAACACACGGCCGGACGCGTTGACGACGCGCCGCGGCAACCTCGCCCCCGCTCGCAAAACGAGAGGCTGGCCGCATGGTCACAGCCAACCTCTCGGAGCAGGCGTCTCGCGCGCTTAGTAAAGTATCCGCAGCGGGGCTTGCGTGACGAAGGAACTCGCGCCGCCCGTAGCGAAGCCCGTCAGCAACTTGGCGATGCCCGCCGGTGAGAACTTGCCTTCCTCCGGCACTTCGATGATGTCGTAGGGTTGAAGCGCGACGTCCTCTTTCTTGCCTTGCTTGATCGCCTTGTAGTCAATCGTCAGCGTCTCTGACTTCACCCCGCCCGGCTTCTGCCGGTAGATTCGCACCTGACTCTCTTTGGCGTTGCGCGGCCCGCCGACGATGTTAATCGCGCGCATCAACGTCATGCCCTCCTTGAGGTACAGGTTAGAGGGCTGCACGACGCTCCCCGTCACATAAATCGGCATGGCCTCGGCCACGTAGATCACGTCGCCGGGGTGGATGTACGGGTTGGCCTCGCTCTTGCCCAGTTTGAGGTCTTCGACCTTGTAGACGGTGAACGGCACGCCGATCGAGTCCTGACCGCGCTCGACCTGCGCGGCGGCCTGCATCTCTTCCGGTTCGGGACAGAGGAGCGGCTGCGTGTGGAAAATTTGGATCGTGCCGCTCTGCTGCTCGGTGACGCCGCCGCTCTTCGAGATGAGTTCGAGCAGGCGCGCGGGGCGGCGCATCTCGTAAGGAGCGGGCGAGCGCACCGCGCCGTAGACGGTCGCGGGCGTGCGGCTCTTCTCGTCCTTGACGGTCATGTAGACGCGCGGGTTTTTGAGAAACTTCGCGAGCGAGACTTCGACGTCCCGACGTACCTCTTTGATGCTGCGGCACTGCGCGTTGATCGGTTGCTCGACGAACGGCACGACGAGTTTGCCGTCGTTGTCCACGGCGAACGCGCCGTCGAACTGCGGTTCGCCGAACACGCGGAGTTCGACCACGTCGTTCGGCCCCAGCAGGTATTCGCGCCGCGCGGTCATCGTGCCGCCGCTGGCGTCGCTGACCGTCTGCACGGTCGCGCCCTGATTGGGAGTTTGCTGCGGCTGCTGCGCGCGGAGCGGCAGGATGAACGTCGAACAGATGGCGGCTGACAGCAGTGTGGCTCTGATTACTCTCATGATTTTGTTTCCCGTCTCCCGGCTGCGGACGCGGTTGACCCGTCGAATTTTCCCATGCGTGGGAAGACTTATAGATGTCGGAAAGAAGTTGAAGGGCTGCCTTGACGTAAGCTCTTATTTTGCCGGGGTGGGAATTTTCGCGCCGCCGTCCAACTTCGCCGTCAACTCTGATAAGCCGCCCAACGTGCCCCAATTGTCGCACAGAAGCCGCCAAACGCCAATTCGCCCCCATGGCGGCGATAGTTTCAAGTTTCAGGGTTAGGATTTCAAGTTTCGGATTTCAAATTTCAGGTTCAAGACGGAGAACCACAGTCCTCAGACTTGAAACTTGAAACCTCAAATTTGAAATCTGAAACTTGAAACACGTCCGCGTGTCGGCGGTTAAGAGTTGTCTTGCTCGGTCGTGAGCGCGTCTTTGCCTTTTTTCGCGCGACGGCGGGGTGGGAGTTCTTCCTCCAAGTCGCCCATCGCGAGGCGCGCGCGCAGCATCTCGATCTCGCGGTTGATGCGGTCGGCGGCTTCAGCGCGCGCGTCGTCGCTCATCTCGGCGCGGGAGAGGTAAAAGAGCGCATCGCGGTAGCGGGCGACGGCGCGCGTGAAACGACCGCGGAAGGCGGCGCGCTCGGCGAGTTCCACCCAGTGCGCGACTTTAACGGAGGCGATGAAGTTGTGGACGGCGAGCGCGGAGTCGCGCAGTTCCGGCTCGGCCGGGTAGATGCGCAACGCCTCGTTGATCACGTCGAGGGCGCGCATCGCCGTCTCGATCTTGTCGGAGACGCTGACGCGGCGTTGCGCCTCGTGCGTGAGGTGCTGCGCCTCGCCGCGCACCCATGACAGGAGGTGATGCTTTTGCAGACCGCGCACGCGCTCCTGCCCCGCGCGCAGGGCGACGCGCACGTCGGCGGCCGTCCCCGAAGCGCGGATCGTCTCTTCGGTGCTCGCGAGATATTGTTCGCACAGGCGGAAGGCTTCGAGGTGCGCGGCGGGCTGTTGCGCGCCCGCCTCTTCGGCCTGCGCGAGTCGCTGCTGCAAGGCGCGGAGCGAAGTGGCCGTTGCGCTCACGCTCGCTTTGCGTGTGGCGGGGCGTTGCAGTCCCGCCGGGACTGGTTGCAGGCTCTCGCCGCTGCCCATGCGCATTTCGAGTTCGTGCGTGTAGCGCGCCCACGCGCGGCGCATCACCACCTCGCGCGCCGCCACCGCCATGAGCAGCACGACGCTCGCGGCCAGACCGGCGGGCAGGAGCGGCTCGGCGTCGCCGCTCGCGGCGAGCAGCCACCACAAACCGAAAAAGAGCAAGAGCGAGAGGACTACCGCCGCCGACATGAACCCGGCCGACGAAGGCATCCGCGGGCGTGCGGTCGGACGCCTGCGTGGCTGTCCGGCGGCCGCCGCGCGGGGCTGGCGATTTGCGTCTGTGTAATTTGCCGATTCGCTGGGCAAGCGTTCTCTCCGGGGACGAGGGACGGGGCGACTCGCGCCGCTTTTGATCCGAACGGCGCGCGCGTGCTCGAACTCACTGACGGCACACGGCGCGGGCGCGAAGGCCGATCAAGTCGAAACGAAAATTATAGTCACCTTTTCAACCGAGTCTGTCAACAGTCGGCACGGGCGCGGGCGCGCTTTCGAAGAGGTCGCGCCCGCTCGAAATTCTACTGGAAGTGGGGGGCAAATCTGTTTATACTGGCGCGCGCCTGCGGAACGCGCATGCGCGCCTTTGATTGGACGGCCGTCGTTCAATCATCCCCGATTCAACCAAAACGCGCATCATCAACTTCCTTGTCGCGCGACAATGTTCGAGCCGCGACGGCGGGCGGATCAAAGTTAATGGTCAATTGTCCCAGGTGCGGCACGGCCGTCAGAGAGGAGAAGGCGTTCTGCCACAACTGCGGCTCGCCGATGGACGCCGCGAAGGCGGTGCGCGAGACGCCCCTCCCGGACTTCGGCCGCACCATCATCGAACCGCCGCGCCGCCCCGCGTCGCCGCCGCAACCGCCGCAGCCGATCCCGACGCCGCCGCCGCAGCCCTTCGTGCCTCCGACCGTCACGGAAGTTCAACCGGCAGGCAGGCCGACCACGCCCGTCTCCTATCAGCCCGCGGGCGTCGCCTTACCCACGCCAACGAGCGCGCCGCCGGCAGCCGAACGGCGCAAAACCTCGCGGAAGATCGGCATCGGCTTCGTCCTACTTTTGCTCTTCCTGATGTTACTGGCGTTCGTGCTGGCCGTCGTGCTCGACTGAGCGCGGCGCGCTCGAAGTGAACCCCCGACGAGAACCTCCGACACTTTCGATGAACGAATTCGCAGGCATCCCGCAGACGACGCTCGCCGCCGCAACAGCAGCGCCCACCCTTCCGGCGCGGCCGCGCCGCAGCCTCTTGCGCGCGGCGGCCATCGCCTTCGTGTCGCTCGTCGTGCTCCTGCTCGCGCTGCTCCTGCTGTTGCTCACGGGACTGGAGACCGGCGCTGTCCCGCTCCTCATCGGACTCGTGCTGGCGACGCTGCCCGCGCCCGTCTACGTCGCGCTCGTGCTCTGGATTGACCGCTACGAATCCGAACCGGGGTGGACGCTCGTATCTGCTTTTATCTGGGGCGCGGTGGTGGCGGTGTTCATCGCCGCCTTCGTCAACACGATTGGCAGCCTCATCGTCGCGTCTCTCATCAGCGACGAAGCGGGCAACATCTACGGCGCGGTCATCTCCGCGCCCATCGTCGAGGAGAGCCTGAAGGCGGCGGCACTCTTCGGCCTGTACTTCTGGAAACACGACGAGTTCGACGGGGTGATTGACGGCATCGTCTACGCCTCGATGGTCGGACTCGGTTTCGCCATGACCGAGAACATCCAGTATTACGGCAGCGCGGCGTTGCGGGGCGGCGTCGGGGAGAGTCTGGCGCTCTTCGTCCTGCGCGGGATGATGGCTCCCTTCTCTCACCCGTTGTTCACCAGCATGACGGGCATCGGGCTGGGGTTGGCGAGCCAGTCGAAGAGCGGCCTCGTCAAATTTTTCGCGCCCGCCTGCGGCCTCCTCCTCGCGATCTTGCTGCACGCCCTCTGGAATCTCTCGGCCTCGATCAACGCCGGGTTCTACTTCATCGTCTACTTCCTGATCATGGTTCCGACGTTCGTCGCCGTGCTCGTCTCGATCTACTTCGCGCTCCGGCGCGAGGGGCGCATCGTGCGCGAGCAACTGCGGCACGACCTCGAACACGGCCGCCTGACGCAGCCCGAACTGGACATGCTGTCGAGCGTGCGCGGGCGCATGGGCGCGTCGTTCAACGCTCTGACGAGGGGCGGCTATCGTTCGTGGCGCGCGCGGCGCGAGTTCAACCGCGTGGCAAGCGAGTTGGCCTTCTACCGCAACCGCGTCGCGCTGGGGAAGGTGGTCAAGGACGGCGCGGCCATCGAGGAATTCTACGTCCGCCAGCTCTCGGTGTTGCGCGGCCAGTCCGACATCTCTTGAAAGCGGAGCGAACTTAAGACGGAAATCCTCCCGTGAAAATCACACTTCTTCCCAGCACCTTCGGCCAAAACGGCTGCGCCAGCCAGGAGCAGCGGCTCACCTGTTTCGTCATTGACGACCGCGTGGCCGTGGACGCCGGGAGCATCGCCCTCGGCCTCTCCGACGACCAGCACGAAAGCGTCCGCGACGTGATCGTCACGCACCCGCACATGGATCACATGGCGACGCTCCCCATCTTCATTGACGATCATTTCGCGCTCCTGACCGAACCCGTGCGCGTCCACGCCACCGAGGAAGTCATCGCCCTGCTCGAACGTGACGTCTTCAACTGGACGGTCTACCCGCGCTTCTCCCAACTCAAAAACGACAACTGCTTCGTGATGGAGTACGTCCCGTTCCGCCCGCACGAAGAGTTCCGGGTGGCGCACCTGACGGTGACGGCCGTGCCCGTCAACCACATCGTCCCGACCGTCGGCCTCGTCGTCTCGGACGGACGGACGACCGTCGCCTTTAGTTCCGACACGGCGGCGACCGAAGACTTCTGGGAAGTCGTCAACGCGCGACCCGCGCTCTCCGCCCTCTTCATCGAGGCGTCGTTCCCCAACTCGATGGGGAAACTCGCCGATGTCTCCGGCCACCTCACGCCCGAAGGCGTCGCCGCCGAACTACGCAAGCTCTCGCACCAACAACTCGACGTGCTGGCCGTCCACCTCAAACCCTCCTACCGCGAAACGCTCGTCCGCGAACTCGACGCACTCGGAATCCCCCGCCTCTCCGCCATGGAAGCCGGACGCCCCTACGAGTGGTAAAACGCGTGATTAAAAAATGTGTGAATAGGGGCGATGCCGATCAAAGCGTCGCCCCTATTTCTATCTGGACACGAAAGCAGGATTGAGTAGGTTGGAACGCGCGCCTGCCTACCTATTTCTTTGTCAGGAGATCAAGCGTTGATTTCACATTTTCCAGAGAGAGGCGTAGTAGGTCAACCAGAGAACCTGTAGCAGGAACGACGTTATTGTTCTTCCCAGATTCATCCTTCTGTGCAAAGAATCTCTCAGCCAACATCTTTTTGACTTCATTTTTATCAATTTCAGGTAACGGGGCTAGGTATGGATTGATTGAGGCTAACTCCAATTCCATTCGCCTGCTATTGCGCTCCGACAGTCTATGCTGCTCTCCCTTGTGGGCAGCATAAGCAGCCATCACACCTAGAGGTATTAAGACGATAGCTCTTGCCCCTAAGAAGTGCCAGCTAAAGCCTTCCTTACTCGCCAGAAAGAACGCGTACAAACCGAAGGCTACCAGGGCAGTAAGCGTCCCCATTGTGATACGTTCCCACCACTGCGCCGATACTCTCTCCTTGTTTGCAATCTCTTGATAGCCGCCAACCATACCAGTGTTGCCAATAACATGCACAAGGTTTTCAGCTTCAGTTTTGTACTGCTTCAGTAGTTCTAAATGGTGGTCTACATTTATGGTTGAATCCTGCACAAGCACCCTTAATTCTTCTTTCGCTGTATCTTGAAGCACCGAAAGGTTCTTGGTGGCGGAATCAATCATCCCTCGAAGTTGCACATCCGAATCTAATCTTTGCACATCAAATATCTGAGATCGTTCCGATTCTGCATGAGCGAATTGCTCCCGCCTGCTGTCCTCAGCTTGCGAAAATTGTTTTTGGTATTCAGCAATAGCAGAGTCCAAACGCCCTTTCTGACCCTGTATATCATTAAGCATCTCTTTAGTGCGTTTCTCTGCTTCTGTGAGTGTCGTGATTAACTGGGCATACTGTTGCTCGACCTGATGCACATGTTGACCGGCACGCCGGCGTATAGAAATAAAAAAATCTTTCAGCGCATCTCCATCGGTAGTGATAATCGGTGATGGTATTTCGTTGATCAGTGTAAGGAGATTAATGATGCCAGTTTTAATGCTAGAGATATATTGGGCATCTTTTAAATTGATGTAATTGAGTGCTGCTGCGTCAGCACTAGTAATGGCGGTTTTCAGTGCCCCCATCTGCTCGTTTGTCACAAGAGCAGGATCAATGTTTTTGAGTTTTTGATTTACATGGTGAGCAACTGCCAACAAACGTTCAAAGGTTTCTTTGAATCTTGGTTTTGCGAGAAGTTCATAATCCAAGTTTGATAGCCTATTCAATAACATATCAAGGCTTTCAAATAGACTGTGCTTCTCAAACTGATCAGCTTCCATATTCACTGCCTTCCTTACCGCTTCTCCTAATCTATCCCCAACAATTACTTGTTCAAAGTTATCGTTCCCAAACCTTACAGAACTCGCTAGGCTGTGAGCCTGCTGTCACTCGCAGAACTCTCCGCCCGCTGCTGTCGTCGTTTCCGAGTTAGTCAACAAGCCTTCCATGTGTTGCCGTGCTTTCCACGCGCCGGTGCGGTTCGCCACTTCGATGCCGTCCGTCCAAGCGCGCCGCGCCTCGTCGGGTTGCCCTTGATTCAGCAAGGCCGTGCCGAGCATCTGGTAGGCCGCCGTGAAGTCTGCGTTTAATTTCACGACTTGACGGAGCGCGTGTGCGGCCTCTTCCCAACGCTCCAATTTTACGTACTCGTTCGCCAGCCCGTACCAGACCATCTCCTGCTCCGGCTGCGCGGCGACCATCGCCTCGAACGCTTCGATTCTTTGCTGTGACACCTTCGCTCAACCTCCCCGCTACGACTCGCAGCCGCCCTTCGACTTGCACCCGCTCGCACGCGTCGCTCGCTTTCAAAGCGCGCCCCGGCCTCTAGCGCGGGTGCTCGAATTCGCTTTCCGTGTGCTCGCCCGTCACGCCGTCGAGCCGGACGCGCCCGCTCGGCAGCAACTCGGCGACTTGAAACGTGCGCTCCGCGCGTTGGCGACCGGGCATCAGTTCGCCGCGAAAGGTGACGCTCATGCCGGGTCGCGCCCAGCGGTCGAGGCCGCGCTCGCGTTCCTCGTTTCTCGCCTCGCGCGCCGCCCGCCGTCGCCCCAGAAACGCCACCGCGCCCATGCCGCCGACCGCCAGCACCACTCCGCCCAACAAACGTTTCGCAGTTTTTTTCATCTACACAAAAGCCTTCCGCACACGACGCGCCCGCCGTAGAAACGACGACGCGCAAGCCACTCCTTGCGCTGGAGAGACTTGCGCGCCGTCTTTCCTGTTACGCGCCCGCCGCCTGTGCGGCGCGGGTCGCGGCCGCCGCTTGATCCCCGCCGGGCGTCAGCACAGCGGGTCGAGTTTCTCGCTCTGGATGGGCAGTCCGGCTCTGAGCGAACGGTCGGCGTTGATCTCGGTGTAGTGCGCCCACTCGGCCGGAACTTTGTCTTCGGCGAAGATGGCCTCGACCGGGCACTCCGGCACGCAGGCATCGCAATCAATACAAGTCTCCGGGTTGATCACGAGCGCGGCCATCTCGTCGTCGAGGTGAAACGCCTCGACGGGACAGACCAGCGCGCAGTCCGTATAACGGCAGCCGAAGCAGGGTTCGCACACAACATAAGTCATTAAACTAGCCTCCTCAAAAAGTGTATGACGATAGCCGCGTGAAAAAATCGCGTGCGCACAGGCGGGGCGTGCGCGCCGGGACGCGGCGGCAAAAACACGGAAAATCTACGAGCGCGCTATATTAAGCACGAACCGGCAAGATTGAAAAGCAAAATTTTCGCGCCTGCGGAACGCCCGTCAGCCGTCTTCGCCCGCGCGCCGTTTGTGTTTGACTTTGCGCTCGGCGGGGTGGGCGCGTTCCTCCGGTTTGGCGCGCGTGAGCGGGTGGCCGGGCGGCGCGAGGGGCGTGCGGAGCGCGACGCGCGAGGAGCGTCCGCTCAACTTCTTCGACGGCTTCTTGGCGTTTGACGACATGGCAGCGTGGGCCTCTTTTTCGGGATGGCGCGATGCTACGCGCGCCTCCCGCCCGTGTCAATAGTGACAGGGAACGCGACGTTTTTAGTGACGGAGCGCGCGACGTTTTTTGTTCTTTTGGTGACGGAGGCGTCGGTGAGTTGCCGTGCTGCGACGGCGATGGCGGAAGCGTTAAGGAGTCGTTAAAGCATTTGCGCCTTATCGTCTCGCATGGAGAGGATAAGGCGCAAGAGAATTGCTCCGGTTGTCGGAAAGTTATGCCTTGCTCGGCTGCGGCGTCGTCTCGCCGAAGAGCGTCTTCAACGCCTGTGAAGTTTCGGTGCGGCGCTTCTGCTGAAACTCGTTGACCCACTCGGTGACGGTCGCCACCATGTCGCGCGCCGCTTCGTGCGTCGTCTTCTTCTCTTCGGTGCTGGCGGCGGCGTCGGCTGCGGCTTCCTGCGCGGCGCGTTCCCCACGTTTGATGATCTTGATGGATTTGTTCGTCGTCATGATGATTGCCCTACCCGCCTTGTTGTGTAATTTTCTTTCGTCACTATAGACGCTCGAAGCGTCGGAAAAGTTCCAAATAGTTCACGTTGGTGAGACGGCCTCAGAACTTGTCCACAGACATTGCAAATCAAAGGCCACAGGTTTCGACGCGTGCCCGAAGCCTTCGAATCTGTCACACGCGATAAAGCGCGAACTCGTTTTCGCCGCGTTTCGATAACAGTTCACACGCGCGCAACTTCGCCGTGACAATTCGACAAACACGCCCGGCGCGCACCATATAGTTTCTCAATCGTTCACTCTCACCGCATCTGCGCCTTTTTCTGATACGCTTTGAGACACCCCGCAAGCGAAAGCCGCGAGGGACGCGAAAGGAGTTATCACCTTGCGCGTCCCTCGCGGCTTTGCACTTTGCGCCCTTCGCGCCGGACGGCCTGCTTGCTGGTTTCGTCGCCGACTCGAACGGGACGGCGCAGCGACTCCCGGCCGCGCCGTCTAGTCTTTCTTTCCGAGCATGCCGCCAATGCCGCCGAGCACGTTCTGCGCCGCGTCAGCAACGCCGCCCGCGACGTTCGCGCCGCCGCCGAGCGCGCCGTCAATCATGCCGGAGACGTTGGCGGGCAGCTTGTCGCGCATGTAGCCCATCACGGTGTCAATCGCCGTGCGCGCCTGCGCCTCGGTGATGCCGGTGCGTTCGGTCACTTGCTTGATCAACTCTTCCACGTGCTTCTCTCCTTTTCGGGGATGTCGCGGGGCGTGACCGCCACAACCGACGACAGCCGCGCTAGATAAAGACGACCGACTGTGCGTTCGGGATGTCGAAACGGCGGCGGCAGCGCGGGCAGTCGAGCACGTCGTCAATACGCACCATGTAGTCGCGCGAGTTGCGAAACCGCGCGCGATCCTGTTCGCTCGCGCCGCGCGGCAAGTCCTTCTTCTTCGTGCGCCTGAGCCAGCGCACCTCGTAGTCGGCGCGCTCGCGGCAATGCGGGCAACTGTAGTTGGCGCGCTTCGCCTCTTGCTGCTCGTTGAAAAAATCTCTCTCGTTCATAAGTTAAAAATACCGCTGATCGCGAAACTAACTCAAGCGCGCTCGGCCTTGAGTCCCCCGCCCGCTTCTTTCGTCCCCTGCTCGCGCTGTTCGCGCCGCCGGTGGTGCAGCACGATGAACAGACCGGCCAGCCCGTTCACTACCATGATCGAGTTGGTGACGACGAAGACCCAGTTGCCGACCATCCAACTGTAGATCGTGAAGCCGACCGATGCGGCCAGTTGCCCGATGAACAGCCACTTCGAGACGTTTTCGCTCGACCCTTCCTTCCACTGTTTGAACACCTGCTTGCCGATGGTCAGCACGAGTATCAACGAACTGATCCAACCGATTGCTTCCTGCATCTTACTCCCCTTGTTCTACGAATCTTCGCCGCCCAAATCACTACTGCTCGCCCGCCCGTCGCCGCCTCCGTCGCGCCCTTCCGACAACAGCCGCCGCACCGTCTCCAACAAACTCACGGGGTTGACGGGCTTCGGCTCATAGGCGTCCGCGCCCGCCGTGAGCGTGAAGGTCGCGCTGCCCGTGCCGAAGCCGGTCGTGACGATGATGGGCGTCGCCGCGATCCCGTCCGTGTCGCGCACGCGCCGGACGAGGTGCGCGCCGTCCGCCCCCGGCATGGACACGTCCGTGATGATCAGATCGGGGCGCAGGCTCAGGGCGAGTTCGTAAGCCTTCAACCCGTCCTCGGCGGTCAACACCTCGAAGCCCTGCCGCTCCAGCGTCATGCACAACAACTGCCGCGCGACCTCGTCGTCTTCCGCCACCAGAATTTTCTTCGGTTCAGTCATAAATCGTGAATCGTGAATCGTAAATCGTGAATAGAGAAAACCTGTCTTTATTCTATTCACGATTTACGATTCACGATTTACTTTCCTCATTCTGCTCGCACAGTTCGCGCAGGAGGCGAAAGCTGTAGATGCCCGTCTGGTGGCCGTCGCTCCAGCGGAAGGTGAGCGCGTAGCGGCCGACGATCTCGACGCTCTCGATGGAGAGGTCGTCGGGGACGTCGCCCGGATCGAGCATCCGCTGCCCCGTCATCTCGTTGACGCACCGCGCGCACGGGCAGACGCGCCGGAGCGCCGCCGCACCATAGCCGCACACGCGCCCGTCGCCCCACTTCACGCGCAGCCCCGCCGCGCCCTCCTGCACGATCTCATGCGGCTCAATCGCAGGCCCGCGCCTTCGCATCATCTCATTCATAAGAAAACAGTGACGAGTGACAGGTGACGAGTGACAAGTTGAAGACAAGTGCTAAGAAAGAAGTTTTTGGTTTTAACTTGTCACTCGTCACTGGTCACCTGTCACTGTCTTATTCACTCTCAAGCGTTATCGCGCACGGCCTGTTCGACTGCCTCGGCCGTGATGTCGAAGTGCGAGGCCGACCAGACGGCCTGACCGTTGCGCAGGATGATCGCCTGCGGCGATTCGTGGCGGATGCCGGTCTGCTCGGCCACGCGGCGCGAGAGTTCGCGCGCGCGCTGCACGACGACGAGCGAAACCGGCACGCCGACGCCCGTCGGCAACTTCGCCATCTGGTGGTGCGCGCGCGCGCTGATGGGACACGTCGTGCTGTGTTTGAAGAGGACGACGGGCGAGTCGTGCGAGCGCGCAACGAGTTCGTCGAACGCCCCGGCGTCGGTCACGGGCGCGAAGTTCGTCTGTTTTTCAGAAGAGTCTGACATTTGAAAATAGCCTCCGCCAGCCAGAAATTGGCGCACCTTTTTCCACATAAAATTAGGGTCATGACTAGATAACGAAGGTCGATCTAGTGATTTTGAGAAGAAGTCGGTAGAGGTCTTCATCTCGGTGATTGAACCTCCACTCACACTCCTTCAAGTGCAAATAGAAAGTCGAGCGGCTCATG
>JAVEDE010000005.1 GCA_030841105.1 Pyrinomonadaceae bacterium | reverse complement strand
AATGTGCTGGCCGGGCTGATCGCTTACACGTATCGGGAGAAGAAGCCTTCATTGAATATTCGTGTCAAAGAACAGTTACAGCTTCCGGCACTTGTTTTCTAGTTCGCTTATGTCGAACTCACGTTATCCTACTTTTCAGCGAGTCATAATTGATCCGCCGCCGCCCCTGCCGACACCGTTTGTACTCACCCAAACACCTTCGGCGACTGCTGCGCCGGTAGCAGCCAGACCTACGAGCGCGTCGGAGGCGGCTCCACTAGCACCACGGTCTGCCGATGAAGCGGCAACTTCTGCGACCCCTCCACCCGATACGGGAACATCTGATCCTGACGGCGGTAGCGAGACTCCTACTCCAGAGCCGAGTCCGAGTACGACGCCGCCGCGAGTTTTCATCCCCACTACCACACCGGACGATGCAGGCAACGCGTCACACGCCTACACAACACCGTCGCCCACCCCGACCCCTTCGCCGAGTCCCCTTACCAGCTATGCCACGCCCACCGATAGCACCGGCTCATGGTGGCCTTGGCTGATCGCACTCGTCGGCGTAGTCTTGTTTGTCAAGTGGGTTACACGTCGGCGCAGCAGGGGTTATTAACTTCGCTTGAGTTGCTGCCGGACAACTGCACATCCCCGATTTTTACAAACAGCTTTCGCTCGCCGTTGCTATTCAGCGGGCGTGGCTAGTCGTAGCTCAGACAAAGCTGTCAAGAATTAGCTTAGACAAAGCTGTCAGAAGTTTCAGTTGACATGCGCCGGGCGCACGCTCATCCGAGACGGTCGGGGAGCGAGGCCGGGGTGACGCGCCGGAGAGTCGCATAGCGTCTGGTCAAGATGTGGCCGACGAGCGAGAGCGCGGCGACGGCGATAAGCGACAGCACCACGCGTGCGTTCACGGCGTTCGCCGCCGAACCCGCGCCGACGGCCGTCTGCACGGCGGTCGCGTAGACGTAAGACTTGAGTCCCATCGCCGCGAGCGTGGCGAGAAGAAAGCGCGCGGGCGAGATGCGCGCGAGACCCGCCGCGTAGTTGACGACGCCGTGCGGGCTGGGCGCGAGTCTGAGTCCGAAGAGCGCGAGGAAACTCGAATGGCTCGACAGGAAACGCTGCACGCGCCCGTCGCGAAAGCGTCTCGCCCACGAGCCGCCGACGAAGCGCGCGAACGAGTAGCCGCCCGCCGCGCCGAGCACGCAGCCCGCCGTCGTAATCAAGGTTGACCAGTGCGTCGGAAACAGGAGCGGCGTGAGGATCAGGAAGTAAGAGGCCGTCAGGCAACAGGTCAAACTCGCGGCCATGATGAAGACGATGACGAACGCCGTGAAGAGACTCGCGCCGCCCGCCTGCCACTGCTCCGGCGCAGACCACGCCCCGCCGCGACCGTATAGGACGAACGCGACCACGAGCGCCAGCAACACGACCGCAACGCGCCACGCCACGCCGCGCCCGCGCGGCCTCTCGACGTGAAGTTCCCCGCCCGTGTGTTCTCGCTCTGCCATTCGCTCGCTCAAAGTTTTTCGTCGCGGAATTTCCGTCGCAGGTTTTTGTCGCGGAGTTCCCGTCGTAGAGTTTCGTCGCGGATGTTTGTCGCAGAGTTTCGCCTTGCGGCGTTAAGGCTCGATTGACATCCGCAGCACGGCGGTCATCGGCTGCCGCTCGGTCTTCCCGTTCTTCGAGACGATGACGAGCACGCCGTTCTCGACCGTCACGCGGCGGATGCCCGCCATGTCGCGCTCGAACGTTTCGCCGTCGCGCATGACGAGGACGAGCCGCGCGCTCACGGGCGCGGGTGGCGCGTTGGTCTCCGCAGGCGACGCGCTGCTTTCCGCGGGCGACGCGGGAACGCTCTCGGCGGGCGGCGCAGTTGTTCTTCGCGCCGCAGTCGAGTTTCTGTTACCGCGCGCGCGCGGCACGCGCACGGGGCGCGGGCGTTCCGGCTTCGGCTCGGCGGGCTTCTCCGTCGCTTCGCTGTCGTTTCGCGCGGCGTCGCCGTTCTCCGTGTCATTCGCCCCCGCCTTCGATGCGTCCGCACCTTCGGCGTCCGTCTTCGGCGGAGTCCTGCGCGCCGACTCCGCGCGGGAGGTTCTGCGCGCGCCCGCACGTGTCCGCGCGGGTCTGGGATTCGCCGCGGGCTTCTTCGTGGCGGGCGTGGGTTCGGGCGTCGCTTCGGGTGTCGGTTCTTCTTTCGCGACCTCCACGACGGGTTCTTCGATGCGCGCGCCGACCGAGGAGACGCGCTTGCCCTTCCGGCTCGCGCCCGTCGTCGTGGTCGCGCCCGAAGACGGATTCGCGGCGGTTGACTCGTCCGTCGCGCTTCCCTCCGCGTCGAGGCGCGCGGCGGGTCTAAACGCGCCGCCGAAACGGATGCGGTAAGTGCCTTCGGCATCGTTCGGCGTGCGCGCCTGCACGCGCAGGATGAGCGGCTCGTCGCGGCGCAGGTAGACGGTCTTCGTGCTCCGGTTAGAACTCGCCCCGGCGTACAGCGTCACCTTCGTCAACGGGCGCATGTTGCCCGCGAGGAAGATGTCCACGTCGCCTTCCAGATTGAAACTCTCGACCGTGAGTTCGAGATCGCCTTGCAGTCCGTTGAAGGTGTAGAAGAAACGCGTCGAGCGCGCGTCGCCGATGTCGAGCGGAGCGATGCTGCCCGCGATCTCGTTCGAGAGGACTGGCGTCGGTGAGTTCAGATCAATTGACTGCGAGAAGGACGGCGACGCGGCCAGCAACAGCAGGGCGAAGGTCGCCGCCGTAATCAATCGTCGCGTCGCTGTGTGGAGTTTGACGGCAGTAAAAGGCATCGGCGTATCGCAAGAAGAAACTGAACGGGTCAGAGTTTAACACAGCCCCTTCGTTTGCGAACAAAGCTGGCGCGCGTGCGTCTCGCCGGACGCGGAACGAAGGCGTCGTCGAGTTAGCTGCACCGACGCGCGACAACCGCGAACGCTTTAACAGGCGAGCGCCGGAAAGGGAAAGCAAGAAGGCGGGCGGTGTTGATTCGATCAACGCCGCCCGCCATCTCTGTGGGATGCCGAAGGGGGGACTCGAACCCCCACGAGTTACCTCACACGCCCCTCAAACGTGCGCGTCTACCAATTCCGCCACTTCGGCCGATGAAATTGTCAAAGTCGTTCGCCGCCGTTGAAACTTGAGGCGACGGCGCGAACGAGTCGCTCAACGTTACTTGTTTTGCTGCGGCGACGCTTGCGGGGTCGCGGCCGAGTTTGTGTTGCCGTCCGTTGCGGGCGCGGCGGGTGTAGTTTCGCTGCCGCTCTGCGTCGTGCCCGTGGCGGGCGCGGCCGTGTTCTGCGCGGGCGCGGCGGGCGACGCGGCCGGTTGCGCCGGAGCGGCGTCGGACTCGCCTGAGACGACCGAGCGTGAACCCGTGACGATAGGCAGCGAGAGCGTCAGGGCGACGAGCATGAAAAGCGCGGCGGCGACAATCGTGATCTTCGCGAGAATGGTCTGCGTGCCGCGCGGCCCGAAGGCCGTGCTCGACACGGAACTCGTAAACAGCGCGCCCGCGTCGGCCTTGCCCGGCTGCAACAGCACCGCCACGATCAGCACGATGCACGACAGGAGGAAAAGCCCGTATAAAAGATAAGTCAACAAAACACGATCCTCGGTTCTAAGAGTTTCAAGTTTCAGGTTGCAGGTTTCAAGTCAGAATGTTGCTCATTCTTTAAGTTGAAACCTGAAAGTTGAAACTTAAATATTGTAATGCACGATCTGCGCGAACGTCTCGGCTTCCAGAGCCGCGCCGCCGACGAGCGCGCCGTCAACGTCGGGTTGTTTCATCAGCCCGGCGATGTTGTCTGGTTTGACCGAACCGCCGTAGATGATGCGAACCGCGTCGGCCAATTCCGGCGAATGCCTCTCCGCGAAAACGCGCCGGATAAACGCATGCATTTCCTGCGCTTGTTCCGGCGTCGCGGTGTGTCCGGTGCCGATTGCCCAGACCGGCTCGTAAGCGATGATGATACGGGCGAGGTCGGAGGATGTCAAACCGCGCAAGCCGCCCTCGACCTGCCCGCGCACGACCGATTCAGCGTTCCCCGATTCGCGCTGCGCCAGCGTCTCGCCGACGCACACGATCGCCGTTAAACCCGACGCGAGCGCCGCGTGCGTCTTGAGATTGACGAACGTGTCGGTCTCGAAATAATGCTGCCGCCGCTCAGAGTGGCCGACGATGACGTGCGTCGCGCCCACGTCTTTCAGCATGTCGGCCGCGATCTCGCCCGTGTGCGCGCTGTGCTTGATCTCGGTCGAGCAGTCCTGCCCGGCGACGCGGATGTTCGACCCTTCCAAACGATCCGCGACGGTCTTGAGCGAGGTGAAGGTCGGGGCGATGATCACCTCGCAATGGTTCGCGTTGGCGACGAGCGGGCGCAGACTGATCGCCAACGCGACCGAATCGGCGACCAGTTTATACATCTTCCAATTTCCCGCGATGACAGGTTTACGCAATGCAATATAGGGCTGTGGGCTGTGGGCTGTGGGCTGAAACAAAGACTACTCTGCTTTTCCCGGTTCATCCCTCATCCCTCATCCCTCATCCTTTCTTTCGTTCAATGCGGCGACGCCGGGCAGTTCGTCGCCCGCGAGAAATTCGAGGGTCGCCCCGCCGCCGGTCGAGATGTGTGTGATGCGGTCGGCCACGCCGGCCTGCGTGATGGCGGCGACCGAATCGCCCCCGCCGACGATCACGGTCGCGCCCCTGTCCGCCGCTTCGGCCACGGCGAGCGCGACGCCGATAGTGCCCTGATCGAATCCTAATGCCTTCTCCTCGAAGACGCCCATCGGGCCGTTCCAGATGATCGTCTTGGCGTCCGCGAGAGCGCGCGAGAAGTGCGCGACGGTTTCGACGCCGATGTCGAGGCCGACCAGACCGGCGTTCGTGAATTCGATGGGGATCGTCTTCTTGCTCTTGAGCGGTTCGTAGCTATCAACCACCTGATGATCGGTCGGGAGCAACAGTTCGACCCCGGCGGCTTGCGCGCGCTCCTTGATGTCGCGCGCCGTCTGCAACTTGTCGTCTTCGACGAGCGACTTGCCGACCGTAAAGCCCTCGGCCTTGAAGAACGTGTAGGCCATCGCGCCGCCGATCAGCAACTTATCCACGCGCCGCTCGATGAGCGCCTCGATGACAGCGATCTTGTCGGACACTTTCGCGCCGCCGAGGATGGCGACGAACGGGTGTTCCGGGTTGTTGATGACGCGCCCCAGATAATCGAGTTCCTTCTGCATCAACAGACCGGCGGCGGCTTGGCTGACGTGCTTCGTGATCCCTGCGGTCGAAGCGTGCGCGCGGTGCGCCGCGCCGAAAGCGTCGTTGACGTAGAGGTCGCAGAGGCTCGCCAACTCTTTCGCGAAAGCGTCGTCGTTCTGCTCTTCCTCCGCGTGGAAGCGCAAATTTTCGAGCAACAACACATCGCCGTCGGCGAGCGCGTCAACTTTTGTCCGCGCCGCTTCGCCCACGCAGTCTTCCGCGAAGGCGACTTCCCGGCCGAGCAGTTTCGAGAGATGCGCCGCCACGGGGCGCAGGCTGTACTTCTCCACGCGCGCGCCCTTCGGCCTTCCCAGATGCGACGCGAGAATCACGCGCGCCCCTTGCTCCGACGCATATTGAATCGTGGGCAGCGCGCCGCGAATGCGCGTGTCGTCCTCCACCACGCCGTCCTTCAACGGCACGTTGAAATCAACGCGAACGAAAACGCGCTTCCCCTTCAAGTCGAGGTCTTTGATTGAAAGTTTCATGAGAGCAGTCACAAGTGACGAGTGACAAGTGACGAGTTGAAGACAAGCTCTTTGTTTTAACTTGTCACCCGTCACTTGTCACTCGTCACTGCTTTACAGTCCTTTTTGCGCGATGAACTTCACGAGGTCGCGGACGCGGCAGGAGTAGCCCCACTCGTTGTCGTACCACGAAAGCACTTTGACGAGGTTGCCGCCGATGACTTTGGTGTAATCGGCGTCCACGATGGACGAGTTCGGGTTGCCGCGAAAATCAATGGAGACGAGCGGCTCGGTCGAGTAGGCGAGGATGCCTTTCAGTTCTTCGTCGGCCGCACGTTTGAGCGCGCCGTTGACCTCCTCGGTCGTCGTCTCTTTTTCGACTTCCATCACCACGTCAACGAGCGAGACGTTCGGCGTCGGGACGCGCACGCTGATGCCGTCGAACTTGCCTTTGAGTTCGGGCAGGACGAGCGCGACGGCCTTGGCCGCGCCCGTCGAAGTCGGGATCATGGAGAGCGCGGCGGCGCGTGCACGGCGCAGGTCTTTGTGCGGCAGGTCGAGCAGTTGCTGGTCGTTCGTGTAGGAGTGGATGGTCGTCATCTGCGCAAACTTGATCACGAAATTATCGTTGATGACTTTGGCGACGGGCGCGAGGCAGTTGGTGGTGCAGGAGGCGTTCGAGATGATGTGGTGCGCCGCCGCGTCGTACTTGTCGCCGTTGACACCGAGGACGATGGTGATGTCCTCGTTCTTGGCGGGTGCGCTGATGATCACCTTCTTGACCGTGCCGCGCAGGTGCTTGCGCGCATCCTCGGCATTGGTGAAGCGGCCGGTGGACTCAATGACGACTTCTGCGCCGACCGACTCCCAGTCAATCGCCGCCGGGTCGCGCTCGGAGAAGACGCGCACCTCGTCGCCGTCAACGGTGATGCTGTTGTCGGTGGCACTGATCTCTTGTTCGAGGTTGCCGAGCACCGAGTCGTATTTCAAGAGGTGCGCGAGCGTCTTGGTGTCCGTGATGTCGTTGACGGCCACGAAGTCGATCCCGTCGTCTGCGAGCGCGGTGCGCAGGATGTTGCGCCCGATGCGGCCGAAACCGTTGATGCCGACTTTCACTGCCATGTTAATCCAGCCTCCTCACCATCGTTATGATTTAAGAGCGACGCGCTTTCGCCACCGCCGCGCGGCACACGACGCGCCGCGCCCAGCCGGAATGCTCGTGCTCTCAGACGTGAAAATGATGTTGCAATATAAGATTGGCAAGATAATGCGCGCGCGCGGCGACTGTCAAGGAAGCCCGCCGCGCCCCGCGTTTCCCGCCCCGACCCGCGCCGCGCAGCGACGGGCGCGCTGTTTCGATATTGGGATGCGTGTTTGACGTTTTCGCGAATCCCGCGCGGCGACGCAACGCTTCGGGCGGCGCGCGGGGCGCGAAACGTGACGTGCCCGGCGTGGCCTTCCAGTTGCCTTAGCATTACGTAATTTTGAAACTCCCCACTAACAGGCGTCGTAGTAGTGAACTGACCTGCTGTGTTGAGTTTGAAGGTGAGAAGCAGACCCCGCCCGCGGTGGGAAGTTCAATAAAGTCTCAGTCAAAGTTTCAGTCGAGGAGTTTCCGGTTTGATGTTCAGCAATCGCATGCGTTCAACCTTGCAGACCGCCACGATATGGATGGCAACCTGCGCCGTCGCGCTGGCGCAGACGCCCGCGCCGCCCCAGCCTTCGCCCGCGCAGCGCGACGCGACACGGCCGCCGGGCGCGGAGCAGCGTCAGACTACTCCCGATCAATCGCGCCCGCGCCCCTCCGACCCGACCGCGCCCCCGGCCACGCAGCGCATCTCGCCGCAGACGCCGCCGGGCACGACCGACCCGGCGCGCCGTCCCGTGAACCCCACTGTCCCGCCCGCCGAGCCGCAGACGCCGAGCACGGTCACGCCGCAAACGGCGCCCTCGCCCGACGCTTCGCCTTTGCCGTCCGACGCAACGCCAAGCGACCCCGTGTTCCCGCTGGCGGAACGCCGCCCCGTGCCGCCCATGCCGTCGCTCGTCCGTCTCGGCGTGCAGAGCAGCAACACCATCGCGCTCACGCTCAACGAAGCGATCCGCCGCGCGCTCGCCAACAACAACGAGATCGAAGTGGCGCGCAACGACGTGCGCTTTGCCGAATCAATTTTGCTCGGACTGGAAGGCGTCTACGATCCGGTGCTCCAGTTCCGCCCCGAGATTGACAACTCCGTCCGCCCCGTCATCAACATCTTCGGAGGCGCGGATCAGTCCGGCACGGTCTCCACCACCGACTACAACAGCAGCCTGTCGGCCACGAAGCAGTTCGCCAAGGGCGGCGGCAACTACTCCTACTTTTTCAACAACACGCGCGAGAAGACGAGCGCGAGCAACACGTCTCTGAACCCGTTCTACTCGGCGAGTCAGGGCATCCAGTTCACGCAGCCCTTGTTCCGCAACCGTTCCATTGATCGCAACCGCCAGCAGATTCGCGTCCAGCGCAAGCGCGTCGAACAGTCGGACGCAGACTTCCGCATCCGCACCATCGGCGTCATCTCCACCGTGCAGCGCGTCTACTGGGATCTGGTCTTCTCCCTGCGCGACGAGCAGAACCAGATCGCCAACCTGAATCTGGCGCGCGAGAATTTCCGACGCACAGAGGCCAGCGTGGCCGCGGGCGCGTCTGCCCCGCTCGAACGCGCCGAGGTGCAGACCGAACTCTCGAACCGCGAAGCCTCGCTCCTGATCGCGTCGCAGAACGTCTCCATCGCCGAGAACAATCTCAAGCAACTGATCCTGCGCGACCCGCTCGCGCCCGAATGGTCGGCCGCGCTCGTGCCGACGGACGAACCCTCGTTCGATGAAACGCCCGTCAACCTCAACGACGCCCTGACCGAGGCGCGCGCCAACCGCCCGGAGTTGCGCCGCCTGAAACTTCAGGAAGAGATCAACAACATAGACATCCAGTATTTCAAGAACCAGACGAAGCCCGTCGTTGATCTGACCGGCACGTTCTCCACGACCGGCCTTGCCGGTTCGCAGCAGACCATCACGGGCGCGGGCACGCCCCAGCCGCTCATCGGCGGCGACCCCAACACCAGCGCCAGCGCGTTCCTGTTGCGCCAACTCCAACGCAACAATTTGATCCTCGAACCCATCCCGTTCGTCACGCCGGTCAGCGCCGCCCCGCCGCAGTTTCTCATCGGCGGCTACGGGCAGACGTTGCAGAATTTGTTCGGCTTCAAAACGCGCAACATCGTCGCCGGGGTGACGATTCAACTGCCCTTGCACAACCGCACGGCGGAGGCGAATCTGGCGGGCGCGCGCATCCAGAAAGAGCAACTCGTCGCCTCGATGCGCTCGCAGGAACAGGGCGTGGAAGTCGAAGTCCGTAACGCCGCGCAGGCCGTGGAGACGGCGCGCCGCCGCGTCCTCTCGGCGCGTCAGGCGCGCGCCAACGCCGAACTCCAACTGACGGGCGAGCAACGCCTGTTTCAAGTCGGGCGTTCGACGACCTTTCTCCTCTTCCAACGCGAGAACCAACTCGTCAACGCGCGCAATCAGGAACTCCGCGCCGAGACCGACTACAACAAGGCTCTCGCCGAACTTCAACGCGCCACCTCGACGACGCTGCGCGCCAACAACGTGATCGTCGAAACTCCGACGCTGAACTAAACACGTCGCCGCCACACGCAACGACCGACCGCCAAAGGCCGGGTTGACGCCTGAACAGCACCGCTGTCAAACGTCACCCGGCCTTTAACTCTTCGCGCGCCGTCACGCCCGCGTCGTCGCCCTGCACCTCCCTCACGGTTGACGCTTCGCCGCGCCGCTTCGTATGCTCCACACGCGCGAACGCCAAACGCCTGCGCCGACCCGCGCCGCCGTCGAACGACTTGAAGACCACCGCCACGATCATCACTTTCAACGAAGCCGAGCACATCCGCGAGGCGTGCGAGTCCGTCAGTTGGGCTGACGAGATTCTCGTCGTTGACGCCGACTCCACGGACGCGACGCGCGAGATCGCCGCAGCGTGCGGCGCGCGCGTCCTGCGCCGCGCGTGGCCGGGCTTCGCCGCGCAAAAGCAGTTCGCCGCCGAGTCAGCCCAACACGATTGGATTTTCAGCCTCGACGCAGACGAGCGCGTCTCGCCCGAACTGCGCGCCGCCGTCGAAGATTTGCTCTACACGAAAGACGAACAACTCGCCGACGGCTATCGCATCGCGCGCCGCTCCTTCTACATGGGACGCTGGATTCGCGGCGGCGGCTGGTATCCCGATCACCAGTTGCGTTTTTATCGTCGCACGCACGGCCGCTGGGTCGGCGCGCACGTCCACGAGTCTGTGCGGATGGACGAGGGCACGCGCGTCGAGACGCTGCGCGGCGGCGACCTGCTCCACTACACCGGGCGCGACGCCGCCTATCACCATCGCATGATCGGCGAACGCTACGCCCCGCTCGCCGCACGTCAGGCGTTCGAGGCGGGCAAGCGCACCACGCCCCTCCGCATAGCCGTCTCCGCTCCGGCCGCCTTCGCGCGCAGCTACCTCCTCAAAGGCGGCTTCCGCGATGGCTTCCCCGGCTACTGCATCGCGCGCTTCGCCGCACACCACGCCTTTCTCAAAAATTTATTGTTGTGGGAAATGGCGCAGAAGCAGAGGTCAGAGGTTAGAGGCCAGAGATCAGAGAGTGACGAATAGAAAGCGTACCTCATTCTGTCTTCTTAACTAAACTTTGATCTCTGATCTCTGACCTCTGTTCTATCTTCAGATTGTTCGGCGGCAACAACTGGCGGCGCGTCTCTGCGTCCATGATGGGCGCGGGCTGGTGGCCGTTGATCGTTGCGGCGAGGAGTTCGTCGGCCATCTGCTTGTGCTCCCAGATGCGGTTGCCCTGCGCGAGAATGGCGAAGAGGATCGGCTCCGTGTCTTTGGTGAACACGACGCCCGCGAGGTTCGACATGCCGCCGTCGGTGGTCGTCAACGTGCCGGTCTTGCCGACGAGCGAGCACTCGAAGCCCGTGCCTTCCATGCGCCGCCGCACCGTGCCCCAGTCGCAGCCGACGACGGGCATCAGGTCATCCGCCTTCAAATTGTGCCGCCCCGCTTCTTCGAGTAACGCCTTGATGACGACGAGCACGCCGCGCGGCGTCATGCGGTTGTTATACAAGCCCGAGGCCGTTTCGAGCGAGACTTGCTCCGGCGGCAACTTCAACTCTTCGACGAGCACGCGGACGATCTGTTGCGGGCCGCCGAGGAACGCGCCGAGGCGGTCGGCCACGAAGTTGTTCGAGTGCGCGTTCATGTAGAGCAGAATTTCGCGGAGCGGGTTTGATTGGAGCGCAAACAACTCCTCGCCGCGCGCCTCTTCCATCCCCGTGCCCGACTGTTTCAGTTGCATCACGCGCGCCGCAAACTCCGCAGACTCTTCCGCGCGCTCGTTGAAGTTGAAGGAGAAGCCCGGCGCGGCGAGTATCTTCCCCTTCACGCGCACGATGCCGCGCGCGCGCAGTTCCTTTGCGATCAGGTTGGCCGACGCATCGCCGAACGAAGGGTCGTTGCCCGCAAGGTACAAGTTGCCGTCGAGCACGCCCGCCGCGTCCGTCTTGCCGTCCGCATAGACGCGCGTCGTGAAACGGTAATCGGGACCGAGCCGTTTGAGCGCGACGAGCGTCGTCGTCAGTTTGGCGAGCGAGGCGGGGTTGAAAGTGGTGTCGGCGTTGTGCGAGGCAAAGACGCGCTTGCCGTCGAGCGTCTGGATGAGGACGCCGTGCTTCTCCGGTTCTTCGCCGCGCGAGCCGTACCACAAGGCCACGTCGTACTGCGGCACGATGGGTTCGCGCATCTCCGCCTCGAAGGTGGAGGCGGCGGACGACGGCTCGCGGCCGAGCGAGGTCTGGACGGCGGCGGCCACGTTATGCCCCGCCTTTCTGACCATCGTGAGCGAATAGGGGACGAATGTGAGGACGGCGATGATGATCACGCCGACCGAGGCGAGGGCGATGATAGGTCTGCGCGAATTCATGCGTGTACTGCTCCCTTGGTTCGTTAAAATTTAGGTCTTTCGCAAACCCCGTCGAAGCCTTAATATCTTAAAGTTCGCGGCGGTCGTCAAGCACGGCGGCCAGACGCGCGGACGACTCGCCGGCGCGTCTGCGCGCAAATCACACTGACAGGATGACTCAACTGCAAAACTTAACTTCCTACGCCGACCCCTCACTCGTGCCCTTCCCGCTCGCACTCGTCTTCGTCTCAGTCATCGGCGCGCTCATCGGCAGCTTTCTCAACGTGGTCATCCACCGCGTCCCGCGCGGGGAGTCAATCGTCTTCCCCAACTCGCGCTGCCCCTCTTGCGGCACGGCGATCCGGCCTTACGACAACATTCCCGTCCTCAGTTACCTCGTGCTGCGCGGTCGCTGCCGCGCGTGCGGCGTCTCGATCTCCGCGCGCTACCCGGCCATCGAAGCCCTGACCGCGCTTCTCTTCGGCCTCGTCTTTCTGCACGACGGGCTGACGCTCGCGCTCCCCTTCGATCTCGTCTTCGTCGCCGCGCTCGTCTCGCTCATCTTCATTGACGCCGAGCACATGATCCTGCCCGACGTGATCACGCTCCCCGGCTTCGCCTTCGCGCTCGTCGCGCGCGCCGTCGTGCCGAACCTTTACGGCCTCGCGTTTTTAAGTGAAGGCTTACTCGAAGGCTGGCCGCCGTGGGCGGTGTCCGTCGCGGGCGCACTCTTCGGCGCGGCCGTCGGCGGTGGCTCGCTGTGGCTGATGGGCTGGCTGTGGGAACGCCTGCGCGGCGTCGAGGCGATGGGACTCGGCGACGTGAAGATGCTGTTCATGGTGGGCGCGTACCTCGGTTGGCCGCTGACGATCCTGACGATCTTTCTAGGCGTCGTGGGCGGCTCAATCGTCGGCGTCGGCCTCATGCTCTGGCGGCGCGAGCGCGACATGCAAATGCTCCTCCCCTTCGGCATCTTCCTCGGCATCGGCGCGATCCTGAGCCTCCTCGTCGGCCAGCAGATCATCAACTGGTATCTGGGGCACTTCGTGCCTTGAAGTGACAATAAAACAGTGACGAGTGACAAGTGACGAGTGACAAGTTAAAAACTAAAACCTGATCTAAATCTTCAACTTGTTCTGACCCGTCAGCCTGTTCCGACTCGTCGCTCGTCAACTTGTTTCAACTCGTCACTCGTCATTTGTCACTCGTCACTATCTTATGGCCCGTTACGAAAATCGCGTGCAGTTAATGTTGGCGCTGGTCGTCGGGCTGCTGCTCGTCGCGAACTTGTTCACGCTGACGTTGGTCGCCATGACGCCGCCGGACAGGAGCGTGCGCGCGCCCGTCTTGTTCGCGGTCTTCACCGTCACGCTGCTGGTGAGTTTGCCGGGTATCTTCCTGTTGCCGCGCTGGCTGGTGCGGCCGTACCGTCGGCTCGTCGGCGAGGCCGAGCGCGCGCCCGTCGCCGCGCGACCCGAAGGCGCGCGCGACGAGACGGAGTTTGTGTTGGAGACGTTTCAGGCGGTGGTCGCGCAGTTGCGCGCGCAGCAACGCGAGTTGGAACAGTTGAGCGCGCAGGCGAGCGCGCGCGCCGCGTCGGCCGAGATGTTCAACGAGCGCGTGGTGGCGAGCGTCCCGTCCGGCCTCGTCGCCTTCGACGCCCGCGGCATCGCCACGATCATCAATCCCCCGGCGCGCGCGCTTCTCGAAACCGGGGCGGACGCCGCGGGGCAACACCTCACAACCCTCTTGCGCCTCTCGCCCGAACTGACCGGGCTGGTCGAACGTTGCTTGCAGACGGGCGAACTCTACCGCCGCGAAGAGGTTTCTGCGACGACGGGTGACGGGCGCGCGCGGCGGCTCGGCGTCACGGTCGCGCCGGTTGATCCGCAGCCCGCGAGCGGCGCGGCGCGCGGCGCGCTCTGCCTGCTCACGGACATCACGGAGGTCGCGCAGTTGCGCGAGGCGGTCGCGCTCAAAAGAAATCTGGAGAGTCTGGGCGAGATGTCGGCGGGGCTGGCGCATGAGTTCAAGAACGCGCTCGCCACGCTTCACGGCTACGCGCAGCTTTTGCAGAACCTCGAACTCGACGAGCGCGGGCGCGGCGCGGCCTCCGCGCTCCTACAGGAAGTGCGCAACCTCACGCAGATGGTCACGGCCTTCCTCAACTTCGCGCGCCCGCAGCCGCTCCAACTCTCCGAAGTCTCGCTCCCCGAACTCCTCGCCGACTGCGCCGCCGAGTTACAGCCCGTCTACGACGAGCGTCGCATCGCCTTCTCCGTCTCCGGCGAGTTTCGCGAAGTGCGCGCCGACGAGTTGATGCTCCGTCAGGCGTTGCTCAACCTGCTCCGCAACGCCGCCGAGGCGATTGACGAGACGCGCGCGGAGCGTCTCGTCAACGCGCACGGGAGCGTGGAGACTGGTGACAGCAGCAGCGGCAGCGGCGGCGACTGGCTCGTCCTCTCCGTCGCGGACACCGGCACGGGACTCACTCCTTCTGAACTGCAACGCATCTTCATTCCCTTCTTCACCACCAAGACCAAAGGCCACGGCATCGGCCTCGCCCTCGCGCACCGCGTCGTCGCCGAACACGGCGGCACGCTCTCCGCCGCGAACAAGGCAGGCGAGACGGGCGCGGTCTTCACCCTCCGGCTGCCGCTGGAAACGCCCCGGTCTTAATGTAACGGTTGACTTCCTGACGTGAGAAGTTTGAACGCTCAACGCGCGCGGCGAAGTGACGGCTTGACGTGGACGCGGCGGAGGCCGAAGGCGATGATGCGCGCGGGGATGTTTCTCAGGAACGGCGTCCGCAGCAAGAGACGGGCGGCGCGCGGGACTTGTACCGGCTGGTTCGATCTCAAAATGTTCCTAATCAGCACCCCTTGCACGAGCGCCTGTATTCTTTGGATGAAGCGCGTCGGCCACTCGCGCCGTCGTTGCACCTCGCGCAGGTGTCGCATCTCGATGCGCCCCTCGCCGAGCGGCGCAGCCAAAATATTCGCCGCCACCACCGCATCCTGAATTGCGTAGTTGATGCCGACGCCGCCCACCGGCGACATGACGTGCGCGGCATCGCCGATGAGCAGCAACCCCGGCTGCTGCCAACACTTGACCCGGCTCGACTCGACCGAAAGCATCGCGACCTGCTTCCACTCTTTCAAGTGCGCGACTCGATCCGCGAGTTCCGGCGCGATTGACATGAGCGATTCGCGGAGCGCGTCCAGCCCCGCTTCGCGCACCTGCCGGAAGCTGCCTTTGAGGATGACGTAAGCGATCTGCCATTCGTCCAGACGGTCGAGCATGACGACGAGATGGCCGTTGCCGACGCGTGCCAGCAAGCCCTCCGGGTCGTCCGTTTTGCGCGGCAGGCGAAACCACAACACGTCCATCGGCGGCGATGTCTTCAAAAGTTCCTTTCCCGCCAGTTGCCGCACCCGCGAACTGCGGCCGTCCGCGCCGACGGTTAACGGAGCGCGCACCTCGTGCGTGCCCGCGTCCGTGTCATAGCGCACCCCGCGCACTATTCCTCCCTCTTCGATCAACTCCTGCACGCGCGCCCCCATCCTGAGTTGAAAGCTCGGGTGTGCTTTGGCCTCTCCCGTGATGAATTCGAGGAAATGCGCCTGCGGCAACATCATGATGTAGGGGAAGCGTGTGTTGAGACGCCGGAAATCGGCGACCGTCAGCGGGCCAGAGGGCGTCATAAAAGTGCCGCTGTGAATTTTGGAGTGGCGTAGTTCGTGGAGGCGTTCGGCGAGGCCGAGTTCGTCCAGGATTTCGAGGACGGACGGGTGGATGGTGTCGCCGCGAAAGTCGCGCTCGAAATCTTCGTGCGCTTCCAGGAGGACGACTGGGATGCCCTGCCGCGCGAGAATGAGGGCGAGCACCGCGCCCGCAGGGCCGCCGCCGACGATGCAGCAAGAGGTTTCCAACGTCTCGACAATCGCACGTTCGCTCATCTTTTTTTATGCGTGCGAGGGAGGTGTTTGAGTTAAGCCTCGGCCGCAAGCCGGCCGGACGGGAAATACTCGCGCCAGCGCCGGTCAACGAGTTGCTTGATGTCGGGGCGCACGACGAGTTCGTCCGGGTAAGCCGGTTTCATGCGCGCGTCTATGACGAGGGGCGTGGAGTATGACAGATGATGGCGCACGACGGTCGTCTTTTTTGCGTAGATGTCCGAGGCAGGCTCGAAGCGCGTCCACGTCGCCCAGAGGAAGTCGGCGGACGAGCGGGCAACATTCGCGTCGTCGTGCAGGACGACGAGCGGCCAATCGGCAAAGGCTTCGTCGGTCGCGAGTCGCGCGGCCTGCTGCGGGTCGTCGCCGTAGGGCGCGCCCTCGACGACGAGACAGCCGCCGCAGAAGAGTTCGGCGCGTTTGACGCCTGCGGGGAGTTGACCGGAAAAGGCGCGCGGCAGTTCGCGCACGGCGTCGCCGAGGCCGAGCAGGATCGCTTTGCTGCCCTGATTGACACGGCCGCTCGTGTAGTCGAGCGTGTCCATCGAGACATTGGAGAAGATAAAGAGGTCGCTCTCGAAACGCGCGCGGGCGAGGATGTGCTCGAAGAGGCGCGGGAAGTCGCGCAAGTCCTGCGGCGTGTCGGTCAGCAGCAGAAACTTCGTGAGCGAGAGTTGGCCTTCGCCAAGTATGCGAAAGCCTGAGACTAGAGCCTCGCGCGCGTAGCGTTCACGCACGACGGCCGCCGCGAGCGAGTGAAAGCCCGTCTCGCCGTATGACCACAGATCGCGCACGCTCGGCATGACGAGCGGGAAGAGCGGCGAGAGAAGTTGCTGCAAGTAGTCGCCGATGTAGAAGTCTTCCTGCCGTGGCTTGCCGACGACCGTCGCCGGGTAGATCGCGTCGCGGCGATGACAGACGGCTTCGGCGTGGAAGACCGGATAGTCGTGTTGCAGCGAGTAGTAACCGTAGTGATCGCCGAACGGCCCTTCGGGTCGCCGCTCGTGCGGGGGGACGCGGCCGACGATGGCGAACTCGGCCTCGGCGACGAGGCGGTGGCCGTGCGTGAAAGCGTCGCGCGTCACCCTGATCTTCTCGCCCGCGAGGACTGAGGCGAGCACGAGTTCGGGCACGTCTTCGGGCAGCGGCGCGATGGCCGAGAGCATCAGCGCGGGCGGCCCGCCGACGAAGATCGAGACGGGGAGCGACTCGCTCGCCGCCTCGGCCTCGTGATAGTGGAAGCCACCGCCCTTGTGTATCTGCCAGTGGATGCCGGTCGTCTCGGCGTCGTACCGCTGGATGCGATACATGCCGAGGTTGTGCTTGCGCGTGCGCGGGTGCTCCGTGTAGACGAGCGGGAGGGTGACGAACGCGCCGCCGTCTTCCTGCCACGTCGTCAGGATCGGCAACTCGTCGAGCCGCGCCGGGCGATCAATCACTTCGAGCACGGGCGCGCGACGCACGCGGCGCGTCCCCAACTTCAACGCTTCGAGCGCGAGTGAGCGATGACTCCAAATTTCCGCGGGGCGCGGCGGCAGCAAAGACTCGACGACGTGGACGACTTCTTTCACCAACGCTTCGGGCTTTTGTCCGAACGCCAGTTCGATGCGACGCGCCGTGCCGAAGAGGTTGGTGACGACCGGATAGCGGCTGCCCTTCACGCGTTTGAAGAGGAGCGCCGCGCCGCCCTGCGCGATCACGCGGCGGTGGACTTCCGCCAGTTCCAGATACGGGTCAACTTCCGTCTCAACAACGACGAGGTCGCGCTCGCGCGTTAGTTGTTCGAGAAAGGAGCGAAGGTTTCGGTGCATAGAAATTGTCGGCGATCAGTCGTCCCTTGTTAGTCGTCAGCGGTCAGTTGTTAATACCACACAACAGCGAAAAGGGGCGAGATAGCGTCCTGCCCCAAAGCGAAAAGGGGCGAGATGTGCGTCTCGCCCCCGTCGGATGAATGAACTTTCGCGTTGACTCAAGGGACGTCCGGCGTCGTGGCCTTGCCGACCTGGGGCGTGCGCTTCTTGGCGTCGGGCTGCGTGGGCGCGTTGAGGCGGCGCGTGATTTCTCGCGTGGCGAAGCGCGCGGCGTCGGCGATCTTGGGATCAATCGAAGCGGCGTACGGCTCGACGACGGGCAGCGTGTCGGTGTTGCCGGAGCGCGCGAGGGCTTCGAGCAGTTTGATCTGGGTGTTGCCGTTGACTTGCGGCAGCAGACCGTAAAGCGGTTCGGGCGTTTCGAGTTCGGCGAGGTAAGCCTCCGACTGATTCCAGCGGTTGCTGTCTAGATCGCGCACCACCGCAAAGAGCGCAGGCGTCTTGCCCATGCGGTAGAGCGCCCAGTCGAGCGCGAGACGCACACGCGCGTTCTTCTCTTGCAGTCGGTAGCCCTCGACGAGTTTGCGCTGCGCGGGCGGGGCGAGTCGCGCGAGGTCTTCCGCCGCGCGTTGTCTGGTCAGCGGATCGCGATCCGTCAACTGTCGCATCAACGCGTTGACATCCGCACGCGACTCGCCGTCGGCCGCGTCTTGCTGCGCCATCAACGGCGACGCAGAGACGCCGTTGACAAAAGCCAACACGAGTGCGAACGCGCAACTCAAAAGGGCGTTGTGGGTGGGAGTTGATTTAGCAGGCATGTGAAATTCCTTTCCGGCTGCGGCCGGTACGGGAGAGCGTGCGCGAAGGCGTAGGTTGAATTGAGGAGAGGACAAAAGAGCCTCGGTTAACGCGTGCTCTCAGTCATTAACTTTGACTGAGAGCACGCGCGCTCCGGTTGGTTACTTGGTCTTGCGCAGTTGCGCGATGTTGAGATCGAGATCGGCGACGGGGATCACTTCCACGTTCTTGTACTGCTTTTGAAGTTCGGGAAGAAACTTCTTGGCGTCGCCGACAATGATGACGTTGGCGGCTTTCGAGTCGAGGCGCGAACCGGCGAAGCCCTGCACGTCTTTGGCCGTGATGGACTGCACGTTGTTGATGTAGCTGTTGATCTCGTCGAAGCTGAGACCGTAGAGCGCAAGGTTTGCGACCTGCGAGACCAAGCCCCCGGCCGTCTCAAGGTTGCGAGCGAAGCCGCCGATGAGCACGGCCTTGCGCGGCGTCAGTTCGGCGTCGGGCAATTCGCCGTTGGCGAGGCGGCCGAGTTCAGCGAGCAGGAGTCCCGCGACGACTGCGCCCGACTCGTTCTTCGTCTGCGCTTCGGCCGTGAACGGCCCCGTGTCGCGTCTCGTCTCAAGCGCGCTGCGTGCGCCGTAGCTCAGGCCGCGCTTGATGCGTATCTCCTGATTGAGACGGCCGGAGTAACCGCTCAAGACCGAGTTGGCGACGAGGCCGCGGAAGAATTCCGGGTCGGTGCGGCGGATGCCCGTGCGCGCGACGAGCACGGCGGCCTGTCCGGCGTCGGGCTTATCAATAACGACAATGCGCGGCTGCGCGGCCGCTGTAGCCGCCGCCGGTTTCGCACTCGCGGCGGGCAGCGGCGCGGTCGGCTTCTGCCAGTCGGCGAAGAAGCGTTCGGCGGTCTTGAAGGCATCGGCCGCACTGATGTCGCCGCCGATCACGAGGATGGCGTTGTCGGGTCGGTAGTAGGCTGCGTGCATCTTCACGATGTCGTCGCGTTTGATCTTAGCGATGGACTCCGGCGTGCCGGAGAGCGGGTGGCCGTAAGGCGTGTCGCCGAAGACGACGCGCGAGGCAACGTAGCGCGCGATTGAACCGGGCTGTCCGAGCGCGACCGTCAGATCGTCGAGGTACTGCGCGCGCAGGCGTTCGATCTCTTCGTCTTTGAACGTCGGGCGGCGCACGACGTCTGCGAGTATCTCCATCGCGTTCGAGATGCGCGAAGACATAACGCCGACGCTCGCCGTCGAGGCGTCCCAACGCGCGCCCGATTCGATTGAGCCGCCGAGCGCTTCGATGGCTTCGGCGATCTGCGGCGCGGTGCGCGTCTGCGTGCCCTTTGTCAGGAGCGAGGCGGTCATGTCGGCGAGTCCCGCCAGTTGCGGCGGGTCAACTTCGCCGCCGTTTCTGATCACCAGCGCGGCGGAGACGAGCGGCATGTTGCTGCGCTCGACGACGACCACGCGCAGGCCGTTCGAGAGCGTGCGCTCGACGGGTTTCGGGACGGTGACGCTACGCGGAGCGGCGGGCGGCGGCGGCGTCGCCTGCGGCGTTGCCGGAGACTCTTGCGCGGCGGCCGTGAAACCGAACGCGGCGACGAGCGCGGCGGCTGTGAGTGTCTGTGCGAATGTTGATAAGGCGCGACGCGAAAGTGCTGTGATGATGTTCAAGTTATTTCCCTCCCCCGACCGTGCGTGCGTCGCGCTGCTGTTCGAACGCTTGCCCCGTCTTCTCCGCCGCGGGTTTGGCCGGGCGCAGTGATTCGGGCAGGTAATAGATCACGAGACGGTTCGTGTCCGTCAGGTACTTCTTCATCACGCGTTGCACGTCGGCCGCCGTCACCTTGGAGAGACGTTCGATGTCCGTGTTGGCGCGGTTGGGGTCGCCGAGGAGGACGGCCGCGTCGCCGAGAGCGAGCGCCTTGCCGTTGTTCGTTTCGCGCTCGCGCAGTTGGTTGGTGATGATCTGGTTCTTGGCCTTCTCTAACTCGGCCGCGGTGACGGGCGCATCCTGCATCCGCTTGATCTCGGCCATGAGCGCGCGCTCTAGGTCGTCGGGCTTCTTGCCGCTCGCGAGGATGCCGAGGAAACTGAAGAGACTCAGGTCTTCGCGCAAGTCCGTCCCGGCGTTGACGCTCTGCGCCACCTGCTGCTCGTAGACGAGCGCGCGGTAGAGGCGCGACGATTCGCCCGACGACAGAATTGACTCGGCGAGACGCAGCGCGTCCGAATCTTCGCTCGCCTTGGGCGGCGCGAGGAACGTGAAGGCCACGGCGGGCAGCGGCACGTTCTGGCCGAACTCCACGACGCGCATCTCGCCCGTGCGCTCCGGCTCTTTGACGTTCACGCGCGGCAGCGGCTTGTTGGGCTTCGGGATGCCCGCGAAATATTTATCAACCCACGCGTCGAACTGCTTCGGGTCGAAGTCGCCGACGACGACGAGCGTCGCGTTGTCGGGGCGGTAGAAGGTCGAGTGGAAGGCGCGCACGTCTTCGGTCGAGGCGGCGTCGAGGTCTTCGATGCTGCCGATGCCGGGGCGGCGGTAGGGGTGCTTCGAGAAGGATTTCTGTTCGAGCAGGTAGAAGAGTTTGCCGTAGGGCGGCGCAAGCACGCGCTCGCGAAACTCTTCCTTCACCACGTCACGCTCCGACTTGTAGTTGGCGTCGTCAACGGTGAGCGTGGAGAGGCGGTCGGCCTCCGCCCACAGAAGCGTCTCCAAGTAATTGGACGGCACGACCTCGTAATAGACCGTCACGTCGTCGGCGGTGAAGGCGTTGTTGTTGCCGCCCACGTCTTCGGTCAGGCGATCCATCATTTCGGATTTCATGTTCTTCGTGCTCTTGAACATGATGTGCTCGAAGAGGTGCGCGAAGCCGCTGCGCCCTTCGGGGTCGTCCTTCGAGCCGACCTTGTACCAGACCTGTATCGCCACCGTCGGGCTTGACTTGTCCACCGCGCTCAACACACGGAGGCCGTTCGAGAGCGTGCGCTCGCGGTAATCGAGGCGCGGCACTTTGGTTTGCGCCCCCACAGGCGGGGCGACCGTGAGCGCGGCGAACAGCGCGACGACGGATATTTGCAGAACTCTCCGTGATAATCGAAGCATAAGTTTGTTGGCTCCAGAATGAAGTGTAGGCCGACCGGCGGCAGCCGCTTGAGTCCGCGCGTTTTGATGCGGGGCGGCGCGCGTACTGTTGCACCGCATGGATGCTGACGCCCTCGTCTCCGAACCTTCCCGCGGGTCGGAGTTGTTTACGAGTCGCCGCGCGATTTAGTTTTATTTGAGCAGCAAGGCGATTCTTTTCTCTTCGTACGGTTGTTCGGGGTCTGCCAAAATTTGTATGGTCGAGCCGGTTTGCACCTGCGACATATAAATAAGCGGAAGCGTGACGGTCTTGCGCGCCTGATATGGCGGATAGTTCGGAATATTAATTTCGAGCAGCAACTTGACGCGCGGATCGTCGTTGATCGTGACGCCCGTGTCTCTCAAATCTAACACGACGGCCGTCCCCTGCTTCCCCGTGGCGACAAGGTCGGCTATCCGCTTTCGTTTAGCCATCAACCAGATCAAAATACCTGAGCTGGTGGCGAGCGGAATAACGAGAAAGCCCGTGCCCATCACATAGAAAAACAACTTCAGATTATACCCGTCATCAGTCAGAGCACTTTCATCCGCCGCAAAGCCGCTATAAAACATGAAGCCGCTGACTAAAAAAAACGGAATATTATACAGTAGAAGTCTTCCTATTAATTTGCCCATACTTTGACTCTCATATGGCTCAAGTGCCTATCGCCAGCCAGTCAACCGTGAGTCCACGAACTCTTGAAGTTTCATATGCGTTGAACTTAACGGTGAACCCGTCCGCCGTGATGTGTTCGGCTTGAACGTCGAGGCTCGCGCGGAAGGTTTCGCCCACATCGTAAACGTCGAAGCCCGAAATGGCGATGATTACCTTTGGCGGCTCTGCGAAAGGCTGGGAGAAGTTGATGGTGTCCCTAAAAAACCTTTTGCGGCTAAAGCCGCTTCCGGCAAGCCCCCACCGTTCGTGAGATTCCTCCGCGCTGTATCTCCCGTTTTCAAATCTCATAAGTAAGCCTCCTGTCGAGAGGACGAAACTATTGTAAGACTTTTGCGGGAGTGGCGGGCAGTTTCAACAGCGCGAGGCGTTCGACGACGCGCCCGTTGACGAGGTGCGACTCGACGATCTCCGGAACGTCCGAGGCGCGCACCTGCGCGTACCAGATGCCGTCGGGGTAGACCATCACCGCCGCGCCCACGGCGCAGAAGCCGACCGAGGCGCACTCCGTCAAGACGATGCTGCCCTGCGGGTTCTTGCCCTTCTTGGCCTTGCCGAACAGCAGTTCGCGCGCCTTCAATTCGCGCTCGAACGCTTCCTTCACTTCCGCGCTGCCGACATTCGTGCAAGACTTGCCCGCGCACACCAACACGTGATGCCGGATCGGCGCGTAGGCGACCGGCGCAAGGGCGCACACCTGTTCTTTGTCTTCGATAAAAGAGATTTCGTTCGTCATGGCTCGATTCTGAAACTTGCGCGGGTCGCCCGTCAACGGGTCGCGCCCGCGCATCAAACTATCGGGACGCGTGCGCCGGTCGTCTTTTCACCCGCGGCGACGCGTCGAATAATGGCTAATTTTTGCCCGTATGGTTAATCTTAGTATAAAATAAGCGGCGTTGGCGACTGCGCGCAAGATGACCGCAGAAGTTCACGTGAGGCGGTCGCGTCGCGGTCGCCTCTTCAATTAAGGGCGACCGGGAAGCGGCAAGTGTTTGACGTATGGCGAGTGGTCTGGTGGTACACGTCGAGATCGGCGAGGAGCGGCACACGGAAATGCTGATGCACGAGCGCATCCGCATCGGCTCCGACGCCGACTGCGAGTTGCGCTTCCAGCCCGGCAGCATCCCGCGCGCCGACGGCTTCCTGCTCGAACTCCAACGCTCAAACGGCAACTACCGCGTCGGCGACTTCGACCGCTCGCTCCGCCTGACCCATAACGGCGCGCCCCTCGCGCCCGCCGCGTCAATCGCCGACGGCGACACGGTGCGTATCCCCGACACAGACTTCGTACTCCAATTCTTCCCCATCGAGTCGCCGCCCGCGCTCGTCGCTAATCGTCGCACGGACGTTCACGTCGCGCCCTTCATCGAATCCGCCGCCATCGAGTCGGCGGCCACCGCGCGGCGCGACGACGCGAAAGTTTTCCTACGCGAGTTCACCACCGAACTCATCCGCGAGATCAACCTGAGCACGAAGATCATCGCGCTCGTCATCGTCGTCGCGCTCGTCGGCGGCATCCTCTATTTCGGCTTCGCGGGCTTTAAGGAACTCAAGCAGAGCCGCCGCCACATCGAGGAGCAGAACGCGCAGATCGCGCGCCTCAACCAGAAGGTCGGCGAGTCGCAGAACCAGTTCGAGGAAGTCAACCGTTCCAACAAAGACATCATCAACAGTCTCTCGCTCGCGCCCAAACTTCGCAGCGAATACGGCAACGGCGTCTGCCTGATCTCCGGCATGTACATCTTCGTCGAGGCGGGGACGGGGCGACCACTTCGCTACCCGCAACGCCAGCAGGCCACCGACACGGAAGGTGACGGCGCGGAAGGCGCGGACGCCGGGCAGAGCGAGATGCTCACGCCGGAGGGCGCGGGCGCAATCGCCGAGTTCCCTTACGTCGGCACGGGCTTTCACGTCGGCGGCGGCTATGTCGTGACGAACCGCCACGTCGGCGTCGAGCCGTGGACAGCCGACGAACGTTCGCTCGTTCTCGGCAGCACGGTCAGCGGCAAGCCGCGACTGACGCGCTTGATGGCCTACTTCCCCGGCCGCACGCAGCCGTTCGCCTTGAAGTTCAAACAGTCTTCCGCGCGCGACGATGTGGCCGTCCTCTATTTCGAGGCGGGCGCGCAACCGAACGACATCCCCGCGCTGCCGATTGACGACAACTCGGACGCGGGCGGCGTGGGCAAGGCGGTCGTGATGATGGGCTACCCGTCGGGGCCGGATCGCATCCTCGTCTCTTTGCCCGATGACGAAGCCAACAACATCAAGCAGCGTTTCGGCTCGTCGCTCGACGTGCTCGTCGGACATCTCGCCGAGCGCAACTTGATCAAGCCGCTGACGACCCAAGGGCACATCACCGACTCGCAGACGCGCCGCATCATCTACGACGCGCGCACCGCCGAGGGCGGATCGGGCGCG
>JAVEDE010000108.1 GCA_030841105.1 Pyrinomonadaceae bacterium | reverse complement strand
AATGTGCTGGCCGGGCTGATCGCTTACACGTATCGGGAGAAGAAGCCTTCATTGAATATTCGTGTCAAAGAACAGTTACAGCTTCCGGCACTTGTTTTCTAGTTCGCTTATGTCGAACTCACGTTATAAAGGGATGTTTCCGTGCTTCCTCGGCGGGTTGGTGTCGCGTTTATTCTCCAAGAGCGCGAGGGCGCGCGCGAGTTTGAGACGCGTCTCGGCCGGTTCGATGATCTCGTCTATGAAGCCGCGCTCGGCGGCGACGTAGGGGTTGGCGAACTTCTCTTCAAACTCGGCGATGCGCGCTTGCCTCGCGCTTTCCTGATCCGCCGCCTCGCTGATCTCGCGTCGGTAGAGGACGCCGACCGCGCCGCCCGCGCCCATGACGGCGATCTCGGCGGAAGGCCACGCGAGGTTGATGTCCGTGCGGATGTGCTTCGAGGCCATCACGCAGTACGCGCCGCCGTAGGCCTTGCGCGTGATGACTGTGATCTTGGGGACGGTGGCTTCAGCGAAGGCGTAGAGCAGTTTCGCGCCGTGGCGAATGATGCCGCCGTGCTCCTGCCTGACGCCGGGGAGAAATCCGGGCACGTCCTCGAAGACGACGAGGGGAATGTTGAAGCAGTCGCAGAAGCGCACGAAGCGCGCGGCTTTGACGGAGGCGTCAATGTCGAGCACGCCCGCCAGATAGGCCGGTTGGTTGGCGACGATGCCGACGCTGCGCCCATCAATGCGCGCGAAGCCGACGACGATGTTCGGCGCGTAAAACTCGTGGACTTCAAAAAAGTAGCCATCGTCAATCACGGCATGGAGCACGTCGCGGATGTCGTAAGGCTGGTTCGACTCCTCCGGCACAATCGTGTTAAGACGCTCGTCGCGGCGGTCGGCCGGGTCTGAGGTCTGGACGCGCGGAGCTTCGTCCATGTTGTTGGAGGGAATGAACGAGAGCAGTTCGCGGACGAGTTGGAGCGCGTGCTGATCGGAGTCTGCGTCGAAGTGTGCGACGCCGGAGATGCGGTTGTGCGTGTCCGCCCCGCCGAGTTCTTCCTTCGAGACCTCTTCGTGCGTGACGGCGCGAATCACGTCGGGGCCGGTGATGAACATGTAAGAAGTGTTCTTCACCATGACGTTGAAATCGGTGATCGCGGGGCTGTAGACCGCGCCGCCCGCGCACGGCCCCATGATGCAACTGATTTGCGGGACGACGCCCGACGCTAAGGTGTTGCGCAGGAAGATGTCCGCGTAGCCGCCGAGACTCAAGACGCCCTCCTGTATGCGCGCGCCGCCCGAATCGTTGAGTCCCACGACGGGCGCGCCGACGCGCATCGCCATGTCCATCACCTTGCAAATCTTTTCCGCATGCGTCTCGGAGAGCGAGCCGCCGAAGACCGTGAAGTCCTGCGCGAAGACGAAGACGCGGCGGTTGTTGATCAGGCCGTAGCCGGTGACCACGCCGTCGCCGGGATAGCGTTGCTCTTCCAGACCGAAGTCGTGCGAGCGGTGGACGACGTGTTTGTCGAACTCCTCGAACGTCCCCTCGTCGAGGAGGAACGTGATGCGCTCGCGCGCCGTCAGCTTGCCCGACGCGTGTTGACGTTCGACGCGCGCCAGACCCCCGCCCTCTTCGGCGCGGCGTTCGCGCTCGCGCAGGCGTTCGAGTTTGGAAGGTTGTTGCTGCTGCTGTTCCGTCTTCGTGCTGGTAGAAGTCATAAATTTGCGTCAATCAAAATTTGCTCGTGCCGGGATTGTACAACACACGCACGCGTGGGCGTCGTTGCGGCTACGCGTGCCAGTCGAAAGGGTATTCTCTGCGCTCGATGCGCGCGAGCAACTCTGCGAGCGCGCGCGGCACGGAGTCGCGCACGGCCGCGGGGTAATTGTAACGCGCGGCGTTGGCCGCAAACTCATCTTCGTCGAGTATGCGCAGGGAGAAGTCGGGCGCGACGAGCACGTCTATGTCAAGATCAATGAAGGTCAGGACGCGGCCGTCGAACTCCGCGGGGAGGTTGATGTTGCAATAGTAGTTGCGCAGCGCGCCCGCCGGTTCGCGGAAGCGGAAGACGCTGTAGCAGCGATCCGTCCAGTAATATTCGGTGCTGAGCGTGCCGGGCGCGATATGGCCGAGTTGTGGATGCCGGATTTCAGACTCGAAGACGCCTTCGACAATCACGAGTGAATCTTCTTGCGCCACGAGACGCGCCTGCCACTCGCGATGAAGTCGGCCGTCGAACTTGCGCGCACAGACCGTGACCGATTCAGTTGCCGCGGCCGCGGCAACTTCCGCTGAACTTTCAACCCCCATGCGGCGACACCTTCACTTGGACGCACGCACGGTGTTGCTCAGCGTGCCGACGTTTTCCACTTCGACTTCGCACACGTCGCCGTCCGCGAGCGGCCCGACGCCCGCGGGCGTCCCCGTCGAGATCACGTCGCCCGGTTCGAGCGTCATGATGTGCGAGATGTAGCGGATGAGGTAAGCGACGGAGAAGGCCATCGCGGCGGTGCGCCCGCGCTGCCGCGTCTCGCCGTTGACGCGCGTCTCAACCTGCAAGTCGAACGGGTCGAGGCCGGTCACGATGTAAGGGCCGACGGGGCAGAACGTGTCGAAGGATTTCGCGCGGGTGAACTGCACGTCCAGACGTTGCAGGTCGCGCGCGGTGACGTCGTTGACGCAGGTGTATCCGAGCACGTAGTCGAGTGGATTCTCGTTGTCGCCGACGCGTCGGGCGCGGCGTCCGATAACCACGCCGAGTTCGCCTTCGTGCTCGACGCGCGAAGAGACTGCGGGAAGTTCGATTGCGTCCCCGTGGGCGGCGACGGCCGAGGGCGGTTTGAGAAAGAGCAGCGGCGCGTCGGGCATCGGGTTGCCGAGTTCGGCGGCGTGGTCTTTGTAGTTGCGACCGACGCAGACGATCTTTGAAGGCGCGACGGGCGCAAGCAGTTTCACTGACGCGAGCGCGATGCCTTCGCTCGACCAGACGGGGGCGGGCGATGAAGAGAAAATTTGCACCGCCGGAACGGGATAAACCGACGCGCCGTCAATCAGGCCGTAGCTCGCTTCACCGCCGCCGGGGTTAAGAAAGCGGCAAATTTTTTTGCTCATCTATTTTCACTCATCTAAGGCACTGTTTCCGAGACGACTTCGGAAGGCCGGCTCGTGTTCCCGGCCGTGTCCACGGCCGTCAGGTAGTAAAAATATTTGACGCCGGACTCGACCGCGTCGTCCTGATAAGTCGTGCGTTCGAGCAGGCTGCGGTTGAGTTTCGTCCAACTCTCTTTCGGCGCGTTCGCGTCGGTCGAGCGGTAGAGGTTGTAGCCCGCCACGTCGCGTTCGGGGTTGGCGGGGAAGAAGAGAGAGAGACGGCGCGGCGCGGTGGCGATGGAGACGGAGGTCGGGGCGGATGGGGGGAACGTGTCGCGCGGCGCGATGCCGAGCGCGTTCGAGTTGAGACTCTCGACCTGCGCCCCTCCCGTGCCGAGCGAGACGGCGCGCACGATGTAGACGTACTCCTCGCCGAATTTGAAAGTCTGATCGTTAAACTCCGTGGCGGTCAGCACCTCGCTGTTGAGCGGCGTCTGCGCCGGTTCGTTCTGCGAGCGAGCCGTGCGGTAGATGTTGTAGCCGAGGAGATTGACGGGCGTCGAGTTGTCCACGTTGGCGGGCGGCGTCTGCCAGCGAACTTTGACGGCCGACTCGCTCTCGTTCGTGACGGAGAGGAGCACGGGCGGCTGGCTCACGCGCGTCGCGGGTTCGATGAGCAGGAAGTTGGAGAAGGATGCGCGCTGCCCGGTGGCGTTGACGTAACGCAGCGCGTAGCGCAGGCGCACGGGTTCGTTGAGCGTGAGCGTGTCCTCGTAAGTCAAATCTTCCGCGCCGCTCCGAATGGAGGAGAAGGGGACTGAACCGATAAGCGTGGCGCGCGTGGCGAACTCTTCCTCGGTCAGCGGCAGGGGGTCGTCCGTGCTCTCGGCGACGCGGTAGATGTCTATGCGGCGGATGCTCTGCACGCTGCCTTCGGGGGCGTTGCGGCGCGGCGCAGGCCAACTGAGGATCACTTGATTGCCGCGCTGCACGCCGGAGAGCAACTCCGTGCGCTGCGGGACGTTCTCGACGGGCGGCAAAGGCGGGCGACGTTTGCCGCAGGCGGCCGACAGGCACAAGGTGAGCGCGAACGCGAGCAGCAGGAAGCTGCGCGCGGCGAGTTGGTGGCTTGAAGATTTCATGCGCGGGTGCTTCGAGTCTCTCACAGGATGTAGCGGCTGAGGTCTTGATCCTTGACGATGGCCTGTAGCGTGTTCGAGACGTAGGCGGCGTCAATGACCTGCCGCTTCGGTTCGAGGTCGGGGCCGGCGAAACTGATCTCGTCCAAGACCTTCTCCATGATCGTGTGCAAGCGACGCGCGCCGATGTTCTCCGTCGTCTCGTTGACCCGCCCGGCAAACTGCGCGATGGAATCAATCGCATCGTCGGTGAACTCCAGGTCGATCCCTTCCGTCTCCAACAAAGCGATGTACTGTTTGACGAGCGAATTTTTCGGCTCGGTGAGAATCCGCTTGAAGTCTTCGATGGTCAGCGATTCGTGTTCCACGCGAATGGGGAAACGCCCCTGTAGTTCGGGGATCAAGTCCGAAGGCTTCGAGACGTGGAACGCGCCGGCGGCGATGAAGAGGATGTGGTCGGTGCGCACCATGCCGTAGCGCGTGTTGACGGTCGTGCCCTCGACGATGGGCAGGATGTCGCGTTGCACGCCCTCGCGCGACACGTCGGGGCCGCCTCCGCCCGATTCGCGCCCGGCGATCTTGTCGATCTCGTCGAGAAAGATGATGCCGGCCGACTCGACGCGTTCGAGCGCGGCGCGCGCCACCGTGTCCATGTCGATGAGCCGCTCCTCCTCTTCCTGCAAGAGATACTCCATCGCCTCGTCCACGCGCATGCGACGGCGTTTCGTGCGTCCCTGAAAGAGATTGCCGAGCATGTCCTTCATGTTGATGCCCATCTCTTCGACGCCCTGCGGCCCGGCGACTTCGATGGTCGGGAAACTCTTCTCGCGCACTTCCATCTCGACCATGCGGTTCTCCA
>JAVEDE010000089.1 GCA_030841105.1 Pyrinomonadaceae bacterium | reverse complement strand
AGATCACGAACTACAACAACTTCTACGAGTTTTCGACGGGCAAGACGGAAGTCGCAGGCGCGGCGCGCGGGTTCGTCACGCGCCCTTGGACGGTGGCGGTCGAAGGCATGGTGCAACGCCCGCGCGTTTTCGACCTCGACGATTTGTTGAAGATCGCGCCGCTCGAAGAACGCGTCTACCGGATGCGTTGCGTGGAGCGTTGGTCAATGGTCATCCCGTGGGTGGGGTTTCCGCTGGCGAAGTTGTTGGCCGAGGTCGAGCCACTCGGCGGGGCGAAGTACGTCGCCTTCCAGACGTTGCTCGATCCGAAGCGGATGCCGAACCAGCGGAGCGGCGTGCTCGACTGGCCTTACGTCGAGGGCTTGCGTTTGGACGAGGCCATGCACCCTCTGACCATTCTCGCGAGCGGCCTCTACGGCGAGACGCTGCCGCCGCAGAACGGCGCGCCGCTGCGTCTGGTCGTGCCGTGGAAGTACGGCTTCAAGGGCATCAAATCAATCGTCAAGATCACGCTGACGGACGCCGTGCCGCCGACGACTTGGAACATCACCGCGTCCGACGAGTACGGGTTCTACGCGAACGTGAATCCGCGCGTGCACCACCCGCGTTGGAGTCAGGCGAAGGAGCGGCGCATCGGCGAGTTCAGTTTGCGCGACACGCTGCCGTTCAACGGCTACGGCGAACAGGTGGCGCAGCTTTACGCGGGGATGGATTTGAAGGTCAACTACTGACGCGGGGAGTGGGGAATGTTTTCGCCCGACATTAAATACACGCGGTTCGTGCTGTTCATGAACGGCCTCGTGCCCGCCACGCTCCTTGCGTGGGACGCCTACCAAGGACGACTCGGCGCGAACCCCATCGAGTTTGCGACGCGCGCGACCGGCGCGCTCACGCTCGTCTTTCTCTTCGTCACGCTCGCCGTCACCCCCTTGCGCAAACTGACGGGCGCGAACTGGGTCGTCAAACTACGCCGTCAGGTCGGCCTCTACGCGTTCTTCTACGGCTGCCTGCATCTTTTAACTTACGTCTGGTTCGACAAGTTTTTCGGCGCGCGCGAGATCGTCGCGGACGTGTGGGCGCGGCCGTTCATCACCATCGGCATGGCGAGTTTCCTCCTGCTCGTGCCGCTCGCCGCCACCTCCACTAACGGCATGATCAAACGTCTCGGCGGCAAGCGTTGGGCGAAACTCCACAAGCTGACTTACGTCGCGGCCGTCGGCGGCGTCATACACTTCTACATGGGCGTCAAGGCCGACACGACGATCCCCATCCTGTTCGCCGTCGCGCTCGCGCTCCTGCTCGGCTATCGCTGGGTGAAGGGGCGCATGGACGCCACCGCGAAGGGCGCGACGCTCGGCATCCAGACCCCGCCGCGTTAACTAACCCACGCGCGTTAACTTCAATTCCCAAGTAAAAAGTCCAACACAATCGGATCGTGATCCGAGAGCACCGCGCCGTCGCCCGCGTTGCGCAGTTCGCCGACGACTTGCGGGCGCGTGTGCGGGGCGAGTGCGATCTCTTTACCGGCGAACCAGTCGAGCTTGAGCGAGCAGCGGCCTTCGTGTTTCTTGAGCGCCCAGTTGATGAAAGGAAAGCACCACTGCGGTATCCAGTCGCCCATGTTCGTGTTGACCGCCGCGTCGCCCACGTCGTAGTGCAGCGTGCAGACGCCGAGCGCGTTCAACTCGCGGTAACTGTAGCCGCGCCGCTCCAACTCGCGAAACAGCGCGCGCTCGAACCAACGCTCCGGGTACGGGTAGTGATTCCTGACGACGTTGCCGACGCCCATCGCGACGCGGCGCGCATAGCCGAGTATGGAATAGACGGCGCGGCGCGAGTTGTAAGTGGAAGTGTTCCAGTCGCCGCCGACGAGCGTGGGCAGGCGCGGCGTGAGACTGTCGAGGTGGTCGAGGATGAGACGCATCTGCCGTTGGCGATGTCGCTGCGTCGAGTGCGCGTCGAGGTGTAGGCTGATGGCGCGAAACTCGCCCGCCGGATGTTGGACGTCGGCGACGACGGCGCGCTGCTGCCCCAGACGCTTCTCCTTGCCCGCCATCTTGTCTTTGCCGTTCGGCAAACTGACGGCGTGGACGCGCCTGAGCGGGTAACGCGACAGGAGCGCGTTGCCGTGCAGCGCGCGCTCGTTCTCGCCCTCCACGTCGGCCTCGACGCCGCTGCCCTTGTTCAGCGCGAGGTAACACGGCGCGAAGGCGTAGTTCATTCCGAGCGCGAGGGCGATCTCGCGCGCGACGTGCGCGTTCGCAGTGCGCGCCATGCCGTAGTCCAACTCTGTCAGCAGCAACACGTCGCTCGCGCGCAAGACGGGATGCTCTTTGAGCGCGCTGATGATGCCGTCGAGTTGTTTGCCGCGCTCGATATTCCACGCGGTTGCGCGCACGACGACGGCGGCGTCGGCGTTGTCAACGGAAGTTGCGGCGTGGTGCGTGCCCGCGTCCGCCAACTCTTCCTGCAAGACGTGGCCGAGCACGCGCTCTATCTCTGGCCTCAGTTCCGCGTAGAGAGACGAGGCAGCGAGTGTCTTGGTGGAATCAAATCCGGCGAGCGCGTGGAAGTGCGGCGTCAGACGGTGGTCGAGAGGCGAAGCCGCCTCCGTTTCTGGTTCGATGGTGTAACTCAAAGCGCAGCGATGTTACAGGCGCGGGCGGGCTTTGATCAAACGCGCGTCGCCGGGTAACCGCGCGCCGCGCCGCTTCTTAACTACCGGCCACGCGCCGCCACACGCCCGCTTCGCCCTCGGCGCGGATGAGCGCGCCCACTTCGCGGAAGGCGGCCGCGTAGAGAGCGCGCATCTCTGCGCGTGAGGCGGGCGCGGCGAGTCGCTTGTCCAACTCTTCGCGCGTCCACTTCTCGCGCGCGGCGTCGCGTGAGAGCGCGCGGCCTTCACCCGCGACGTGCGCGGCCAATCCTTCGGAGAGCCAGAGCGGGGCGCGCGAACGCGAGAGCGCGTTGATAACGATGTGCGCGTATTCGTGCCGGAGCGTCGGCGCGAGCAGGCCGCGCTTGACGAGCGTCGCGAGCGGTTGCAGTTCGATGCGACGGCCGCGCGTGGTGGCGGCGACCCACGCGGGCTGTCCCGTCGCGCCCGTGAAGTCGCCCGTCGTCTCGTGGACGAACGCCTCAACGACGCCGAGCGCGGGCGCGGCAATTGAAGCCGCGGCCAGACGCGCACGCACGTCCGCACGCGCAGCTTCGAGCGCGGCCAGCGCGCCCTCGACTTCGCGCCGCGACGCGCCGCGCGCCGGATAACTCACACGAAAGTTTTCACTCGACAACGTGAGACGCGCTCCGGCAAACGACGGCGACGCCGCCGTGACGCTGGCGTGCGCGAATCGCCTTCGATGATGACCTTCGCGGGCGTGCGCGAAACTCGCCTGAACGAACTCGGCGCGCGCGGGCGACGCGAGATGCCGCGAAACATTTTCGCTCGCGGCTTTCTCATGCAACTTCGTCGGCGCGCGGCGCGCGTGCGCTTGCAGCAGCGTTGTCGTCGCCTGCGCTTGCCTCGTCGTCGCGTGCGTTTGCGGCGTCGCCTGCGCATGCGTTTGCGGGGTCGTCAACGTCTGCGCTTGCGTTGACAGTCCCGTCGCGCTGACGCTGGTGGCGGGGAAGTAGTGGGCGAGAATCTGTCTGTAGGACGCGCCGCGCGCGGCCATCACGTGCGCGCCCGATTGGCAGAGGCCGAGGCCGTGACCGAAGCCGCTCCCGCGAAAGACGAATTGTCCGCCCGCGCGCATCACCTCGAAACGCGAACTCTTGAGCACGCTCCAACCGAGCGCGCGCCCGACGATGATCTTGAAGTCCCAGCCGCGCACCAAGACGCGGCGACGCTCGCCCTCAATCGCCAACTGCTCGACGCGCCCCGTCGCGTCGCGCCTGATGACCGACAATGTTTCGACGCGCGCGCCGACATCCGTCCGCGCGTCTTCGCGCAAAGCTTTGGCGAGGCGCGCGGCGGGGATGGCGTCCGTCCAGCGTCGGTGCGGCATGGCGGCGCAGTATTCGTCGCGGACGCCGCCGCGCTGGTAAGGCTCGCGCGCGGGCGTGCCCCAGAGCGTCTGTAGGTTGGCCGTCTGCCCGCCGCAGGAGGTGGAGAAGAACACGTCGGAGGCGAGCGTGCCGCGCGCGTCGCGCAAGACTTCGCCGGAGGTGTCTGCGACGGCGCGGCGGACGAGCGCGTGAAAGTCCGTGCGCTCGTTGGCTTGCGTCACTTGAAGAAAACGCTGGCAGTGGGTGGTGTCGCAGAAGTCGTAGTTGTCGCGCGCGTGGCGGCGGAGATTGGAGAGCGCGTAGGTGCGGCTGACGACGGCCTGCGCCTTCAACGCCGCGAACTCGTCTTCGACGCTCGCCTCGGCCGCGAGCACGCCGAACAGGTATTCGTCGAGCGGGAGCGTGCGCGTCAACTCGTCGCGCGTGTGGCGGACGCGGACGAGAGCCGCACCGTTCGACGCGCGCGATGCGCTGTTGAAGTCGTCGTCAGTGTTCGTTGATGAATCGTTGCCGCGCGTGGCGGAAGAGGCGGCGTCGCCGGTCGTGAGGCGCGCGTGTTCGGCGAAGACGGCGCGGGCGACCGCGGCGCTCTCCTTGCCCTGCCCGCGTTTGAGGAAGACGAGGACGGCGAGTTTGACTTCGGCGGGGGCGGGCGCGTCGGCCGCCCGAGTCGTGTGTGAAGCGACGGGGCGCGCGTCGCGTTCGGAGGCGAGGCCGACGAACCAGCCGTGCGTGTGATAGCCGTCGGATTCATCTGTGGCCGTGCCCGTCTTGCCGAAGACGTGGGTCGGGAGCGAGCCGAGATCAGCGGGCGAGGCCGTGCCGTATTTGACCGCGCCGCGCAAGCCTGAGAGCAGGAGCGCGCGTTCGTCCGGCGCGATGTCGAGTCGCGCGATCTCGTCGGCGCGGAAATTTTCGGGCGCGGTAGAGTTGGTGGCCTGCGTGCGGTAGAGGCGGCCGCCGTTGAAGAGCGCGGCGTAGGCGGCGACGAGTTGCGCGGGCGTGACGAGCAGTTGGTCGCCTTCGCCGAGCGCGGTCTTGACTTGCCACTCGCCGCGCGGCAGTCGAGGAGTCATCGTCGCGGCCGTCTTCACATCAACGCGAGCGCTCGCTCGCTTGAACGGCGTGGCGGTAGTCGTGGCGGACGCGCCGAAGCCGTAGGCGGCGAGCGTGTGCGTGAAGTCGGCGGGCGGGAGTCGTTCGGCGAGGCGCGCGAAGTAGTAGTTGCATGAATGCGCGAGGGCTTGCGTCGGGGTAAAAGGCGGGATGTAGACCGGGTGCGAGCAGGTGAAATCCGCCCCGTGGCGCGTGTAATGCTTGCGGCAGGAGAGGCGCGAGTCGGCGTTGATGACGCGTGCGCGCAAGGCCGCAAGCAGCGTGAACGGTTTGATCGCAGAGCCGGGAGGAAAGGCCGCTTCGTCCGCCAAGCGCGGGTTGACGGCGGCGCGGACGCGCCCCGTCTGCGCGTCCGTGACGATGATCGCGCCCTCGCGCGAGCCGAGCGCGGCGGTGGCGGCGCGCAACAAGGCGGCGTCCATTTCGCTCTCGCTCACGCGCGCGAGTTGGACGTGTTCGACGCGAACCGCGTCGGGCTGAGAGGGCATTGACCACGCGCAAAAGAGGGCGAGGCACACGCAGACGTGCGTCAGCCCGTGGCGCGCGCCGTCGTGTGTGGGGAAGAGAAAGTTTTTAACTGCGGCGAGCACGGCGTTCATCCGACTAACTGCGGCGAGCACGGCTGTCATCCTGCGGAGACGTTAACTTGTCGTCGCCGCCGTCGCCGTGGGGGCGTTGGGCGATTGGTCGAGCAGGGGTTCGGTGGTCGCCATCGGCGCGGTCTGCCCGTCGAAGCGCGCGAGCGCGGTCATGGTCATCACCCAGCCGAAGAGCATGAGCGACGCGGCGACGAGTATGCGCACGCCGAAGACGAGCAACTCGAACGTGTTGCTTGAGAGGGGCGTGCGTTTCGTGATCAGAAAGTAGGGGATGAGCGCGAAGACAATCATGCCGACGCCGTAGGTGAGAACGCTGCGGGCGGAGAAGGCGCGCAGGAAGTGGCGTGGGAAGCGCGCGAAGGCCGAGCCAAGGCCGTCGCGGGCGGCGGCGAGCCAGAGGTGCATCGCGGCGAGCGGCAGGAAGAGGCCGAGCACGAGCAGGCGCAAGGCCGAGACGAACAGATACTTCCAACGCACGGGCGGCTTCGGCTTCGACTCCTCTGACGACGACGTTGAAGACGACTCGGCCTCTTCATCCTCCGACGTGTTGCGCGCGTATTCGACGCTCGCGCGTTCCTGCGGCGTCAACTGCGCGCGCCGCTCAAGTTTGTCGAACAGGTAGACGGAGAGCAAGGCGAGCAGGATGACGGGGACGCTCACCAAGAGGACTTTCAGGAAACCGCGCGCCGTGCGACTGAGCAACCCGGCCGCGCTTCTTTCGCCGACGGCGTAAGTTGCGCCCGCCGCCTGCACCACGAAGAAGAGGAGCGGCACGAGCAGCACGGACGCGCCCGTCACGAACAACTGCCAGAGGGTCGCCTCGCGCGTCGTGATGAAGAAGAAGATCGCGGCGATGAGCGCGAGGTAGAGCGCAAACAGCACGGCGAGCGCGCGGGGCGCACGCACGAGGTCGCGCGCGGCGGCGAAGATGGAGGCGAGTACGTTCTTGGTCATGTCGTCACCTTAAAGTTCAAACGATTCACTGTCTGTCCAGAATGGTCAACTTCCCGCTCGCCGTGTTCGACTGCACGGTCGGCTGGTACATCAACTCGACGCGCGCCGGGGCGACGCGGAAGTCGCCCGGCTCCTGCACGCGCAGGGCGTACTGGAGCACGGCGCGCCCGTTGAAGAAGTTGAGGAAGAAGGCCGTGCGCTGGTCGCGGAACTCGCGTGCGCTGTACCAGTCGCTCCAACCCTGCTCGCGGTGGTCGAGGTCGAGGCCGCTGACGTTCTCGACCTGCTCCGCGCCCGCCGGGATCGGGTCTTCGATGAGCAGGTAAGGCGCGGGCGTGCCCTCGATGACGAGGCGCGAGACGATCTGATCGCCGGAACGCAACTCGCCGGAGAGCGGCTCAGTCTTCCACTTCAACTTTCCTTCGCTCCCTTCCTCCACGCGCAGGCGCAGGTACTCGCGCGTGATCTTCAACGCCGCGGTGCTCTGCGGCGCGGTCTGCTCGTCGTTGGTCGCGTATTCGAGCGTGGCCGTCGCGTAGAGCACGCCCGCGCCGCGTTTGACGAAGCGCACCTGAGTTGTGCCGCCCACCTGTTCGTTCTTACGCGTGACGACGAACGACTGCGCCTTCGCAGCCTCCGCGCCCGTCACCTGTTGCGTCAAGACCTGCTCGTTGTTGACGTAGACTTCGAGCGCGTAGTCGGGCGAGAGTTCGTTGCTGACCTTGAGGTAGTCGGTCAGGCCGAAGATGACGAAGGCAGTCTGGCGTGTGGAGATCCAGTAGCGGTCGCCGCGACGTCGGCTGGCGACCGTCCAGCGCACGGCCTTCGGCAAGACGCCGCTCTCCGGCGCGATCTGCGCGAGAGCTTTAATCGAGAGCGCGGTCGCTTCGACGCTGTTCTCCTCGACGTAGTTCTCATGCTTTTCGCTCTGCGATTCCCAGTGGGCGTCGAAGTCGCTCTGCCGTGCGGAGCGTTCGATCTCGGCGGCCAGCGAGCGCGCGCGCCCGTCGCCGCGCTGTTTCAAGGTGAGCGCGAGCAGGGCGCGGCCGTAGGGTTGCAGCCGCCCGCGATTGTTGTAGAGGTCTTCGACGTGGCGCGGGTTGACGCCGCCGCTCGCGTTCAGCGCATAGGCGATGTAGGCGCGCGTCTCCATGCCGATCTCTTTGCCGTCGTCGTTCTTGGCCGCGTCGAGCAGGCCGGACAACTTGCCGCGCCCTTTCTGGACGCGCGCGTCGTCCGTTTGATAACCGGCGCGCGACGCCATCGTCAGGCCGTCAACGACGTAGGCCGTCATCCACGGGTCGGTCTGGTCGTCCTTCCACCAGCCCCAGCCGCCGTCGTCGTGCTGGAAGTTGTAGAGGCGGTCGAGACCTTTACGCACCTTCTTGTTGATGTTGTTCGTGTCGCGGATGGAAGCCTGATCCACATCGCGCAAGGTGTTGGCGACGATGATGGTCGGGAGAAACTGCGACATCGTCTGTTCGACGCAGCCGTAGGGGTAGCCCGTCAAATAATCGAGCGCGCCGAAGAGCGTAGCGGCGACCGACGGGGCGGCCTCGACGCGCAGGGTGCGTGCGCGCGGGTCGGCGTTGTTCGGCAGGTTGATGGTGATGGTGCGCTCAGCGTCGCCGTCGCCCGAAAGCGTAGCGGCCTCGCCCGCGGTCTGTTTCAGCCCGCGCGGGACGATGGGGATTTGTAACTCGACCGCATCCGAGTCGGTGTCGGTCAGGGCTTTGGCGAGGAGCGTCACGCTGCCGGTCTGCTGCGCGTTGACGCGCCAGTTGATGCGGTGCTCGCCGTTCTTCGGGATGGTCACGGTTTGCGCGGGCGGGTCGAGCAGTTGCGCGCCGTTGACGCTCAGGGAAATCTGCGTCGTCTTGTCGGCGTTCAGGTAGTTGTGCGCGATGCCGGAGAGCGTCACCACGTCGCCCGAAGTCATGAAGCGCGGCATGGCGAGACGGATGATGACATCTTTGCGCTCGACGATCTTGCTCGTCGCCGCGCCGACGCGCGTGTCCGCGGTGACGGCGCGGGCGGTCGCGCGCCACGTCGTCAAATTGTCGGGCAGTTCGACTTTGACGTTGGCCTTGCCGTCCGCGCCCGTCACGACGGCGGGCTGCCAGTAGGCCGTGTCTTTGAAAAGTTTCCGGATCAGCGGTTCGACGAAATCGCCCTCGTTCTTGAAGTCGGCGAGTTGCTGCGCGCGTTTGTTGGCGGCGAGTTGGATCGCCTTCTTGCCCGCGTAGCCGTTGAAGTAGTAGTTGACGGCGAACGTGGTGTTCACCTCGTTGTAGCGTTGCGCGTAGAAGTTCTTGCGGATGTCGCCGACCGTCTCCGGCGCGATGCTGTAGATGGCTTCGTCAACGACCCCGAAACTCACTTCCGCGCCCGCCGCCGGACTCCCGTCGCCGTTCTGCGCCGAGATCGTGTAGGACGCGGTTTCGCGCGGCTTGAACTCCTTCTTGTTCGGGACGATCTCGACTTTCAAGAGACGGTCGCGCGGCGGCACGACGAGCGACGTGGAGGCCGAATACATCTCGCTGTCTTTGACGTAGGACACGTCGAGGAAGAAGTTCGGGGCGTGGCGCGCTTCGATGGGCACGTCAATCACGACGGCGCGGCCGGTGGCGCTGATCTGGCGCACGCTCATCACGCTCAACAGTTCGGTCGTGACGAGCAGGTGCGCCTTGTCCGTCGGGAGCAGGGCGAGGACGTGCGCCGTCTCGCCCGCCTTGTAAGACTTCTTGTCGGGGACGAGTTTGACGGCCTCGCTCTCCTGATACGAGTAGTCCGCGAACTGCTCGTTGCGGTCGGCCACCCAGAGCGAGCCGCCCATCAAGGTGACGGGGCGGCCGTTCTCCCAGACGGTCGTCTTGATCTGGATGTTGCCCGGCCGCTCGATGCGGTAGTCGTAAGTGGCTTCGCCCTGCGCGTTCGTCTGCACGTTGACCGTGGACAGATCGCGTTCGTTCAACTTGTACTCGAAATACCTGTAGCCGTAATCGTTCTTCTCGATCTTCTCCCAGGTGTTCTCGACGAAGGTGAGCGTGACGCCCGCCGCCACCTCGCGCCCTTCGTAGTCGCGCGTCTGGACGTTGATCTTCGCCGTGTCGCCTTGATAGTAGACGTAGCGATCCGTCGTCGCGTCGGCGACGGTCGAGCCGCGCGTGCCGACGAACTGCGCGCTCGCCTGCATCATGCGGCGCGAGGCGTCCGTCACCTGCGCTTCGAGGCGGTAGGTGTAATCCCAACGCTCGCGCGCGGTCGGCTGCGGGACGGCGAAGTCAACTTGGAAATTACCCTGCGAGTCGAGCTTGCCCTCACCCTCTTTGACGAGCGGGTCGCCGTAGTCACCGCCCGCGTCGTAGCCCCCGCCCTCCTCTTCTTCCTGCACGCCGAAGTCGTCAATCGGGTCGCCTTCGGGGTCGGCGAAGTAATGATAGTAACGCTCGCGGTAGACGTAATACTTCACGTCGGCGCGCGTGACGGGCGAACCGAAGAAGTAGCGCGCCGAGACGTTGAACTTGACCTGCGACCCGACGGGCGCGAAGCGTTGCGGCACGGCGACGGCGACTTTAAACTCCGGCTTCTTATATTCCTGCACGTCGAAGTTGCCGAGGGCCTCGCCGCCCTCGGCCGTCGCGGCTTTGACATTGTAAGTGCCGAGCGGCGCGTCTTCGGGGAGGTCAACCTCGCCGCTGAACGTGCCGCGCGACGAGAGCGTCACCTCGCGCTCGAACAACTTGCCGCCGTTCGTGTCCTCGACGCTGACGGTGACCGCGCCGCCCGGCGTCTGGTAGCCGCGCTCGCCGAGGCGGCGCAGGATGCCTTTGAAATAGACTTTCTGCTGCGGGCGATAGACGGGGCGATCCGTGTAGATGTAACTCGTCAAGTTGTCCGACTCGCCGCCGTAGCCGCCGAAGATGTAAGAGTCGAGATCGGAGATGGCGAAGTTTTCGCGCTCGGTCGCCATGACGAGGTAAGAGGGCGAATCCTCTTCGTCGCTGCCGCTCTCGTCGCCGCCCGCTTCGCCGTCGCCTTCCTCCGCGCTTTCGTCGGCGGGCGTCTCTTTGCGCGCGACTTTGGTGCGTAGTATTCCTTGATTGTCGGTCGTCCCGGTGGTCATCGTGTTCTTGCCTTCGACGACTTGCACCTGCACGCCCGCGCGCGGCGCGCCCGTCTGCCGGTTGACGGCGTAGACCATCAACTGACCGTCGCGCGAAGTCTTCTCGATCATCGTGAGGTCTGTGACGATGGCGACGGAGAAGGCGCGCAAATCGCCGTTGACGGCTTCGACGAGATAGACGCCCGGCTCGCGCTGGCCGAGCGGAATCGAGCGGCGGTCGTACTCGTTGTCGAGCGGCGGGAGTTTCTCGCGCCAGCCGCGCACGAGTTGGTCGTCGTTGAGAAGCGGCACGCGCGCGTAGTCGGCCACGTTCAGCGGCGTGCGCTGCACCTCGGCCTCTTTCAGTTCGTCGGGCGCGCGAAACGTTTGGTTGAACCTGCGGCGCGAGGAGTTCTTGAGTTGCGCGCGGAAGTAGTCGCGGAAGCCGTTATAGAAATAGCTCTTGAAGGCGCGGACGCGTTCGAGGAACGTGGGCTTGCGCTTGCGGTAGTAGCTCTGGAAGCCGCCGTCTTCCTCTTCGCCGAAGCGATGCGGGTCGTCTAGCTGGCGGAAGAACTTGGCCGGGTCGTTGACGCGGTAGACGCGGAAGTCAATCGAGTCAATGTCGCGGTAACTGAGCCAGAGGCGCGGTCGCTCGTTCGTGCCGTAGGTGCGGTTGGCGGCGAGCGCGAAGTAGGGCTTGGCCGGGAGGGTCGGGTCGCGCTCTTTATACTCGATCTCGTTGGCGTCGCCCGCGGGCACGCCCTCGGCCAGCATGCGCAGCCGCCAGAACGAGAAAGAGAAAATGACAAAGACGACCGCAAGGTAGATCAGGATCGAAGTCAGGAATTTTCGACTGTTCATAAAATCAGCCCTTCGCCAACATTCAACTCAATATCTTCACGCACAAAATCGCAGAGCATTGTTACGGGTCGCTAACGGAGAATCTTGAGGCGGTAGAAGCCCAAAAAGTTGCGGTTGGTTTCGACGGGTCGCCAGCGGCGGTCGGGGTGCTCGTCAAGGACGGCGAGCCGCACCTTTTTGATCGTGCCGCGGTCGTTGGCAGACGTGCCCGTGTGATAGACGACCCAATCGGCCGCGCCTTCGGACGCCTCGCGCGCCGCGCCGAGAAAGATCATGACGTGGTAGGGATAACGCTGCGCCCACGGTTGATGAAAGAACAAGAGATCGCCCGGCTCTGCGCGACGGCGGTCGCGCGAGACGAACTCTGCGTTGAACTCCTTGAGCGTGCGCGCGTCGGCGAAATCGGAGAAGGTGTCGTCCGTCAGATCATTTTCCTCGAACGCGCCGGGACGCGTGCGGAAGAGGCGTTCGCCTAAGGGGCTGCCGCGTCCGAGTGTGTAGGCGCGCACGTCGGGCGCGACGGACTCGTACGCGCTGCCCATGCGGCGCAGCCACGGGCGGTCGTGCGCGCGCAGAGCCTCGCGCCAACTGAAACGCACCAGCCCGGCGCAGTCGCGCTGGTCGGCGTTCCACTGCGTGCTCAATTCGTAAAACTGCGTCTCGGCAAGCGCGGTGAACCAGCGTCGGAAATTTTCGCGGTCGCCGTAGGAGCGCAGTTCGGCGCGGTCGGGGATGCCATCGTCGTCGCCGTCAATCGAGCCGACGACGCGTGCGGGCGCGACGGGCGCGCGCGTGGCAGTCGTGTTCGGCGCGTTCGTTGGCGTCGCGGAAGTTGTCGTCACGACGGCGGACGCGGTGCGTTGGTGCGCTTGAGACGCTCCACCGCACGCCGCTTGCGTGAAGCAGAGCGAGCCGAGCAGGCAGATTGTGGAGAGGGTGGAGCGGTACACTAAACGGGGCTACCTCGCGTGGCAATCGAAAATCCCCGGCCTTGGTTCTGTCAATGGAAGTCGCAGAGCGTCATGTCTGTAAATGAATTACGCGCGCATCATACTCCGCGGATGCGTCCGCGGTCACGAACTTTTCTCGGCGCGGCGAAAATCGCCCGGCGCTGCGTGCGTTTTCGTGGCGGCCGCGCGGGGCGGTTGAGCCGATCTGTGCTACTCTGCTTGCAGGTTCACTCGGAGCAGCCGGGAAAATAAGTCAAAAACTTACGGGCGGACGGCGACTAATGTACCAAGATGTACATTCGCGGGCGGCGTGAATGTATACGCTAGCGCGTTTTCTGTTATACTCCGCCCCGAAAATTCACCGCTCGACATGTGGCTGTGAGTCCCCTAAACTCCCCTGTGTGCCGTCTGTTGTTTATTCCGTCATTATCTCAAGCTAAAAAGCATCGTCCTGTTTCTCGAAAGGGGAAAGTAACTCTTGAAAATTCTGTTGTATAACCCGGACAACGGCGTGACGCGCAATTTCATGCCGCACCTCTGGATGTTCCTCTTGCAAACGCTCACGCCGCCCGGCCACGAAGTGCTGCTCGTTGACGGCAACGCGCACGCGATGGACGAGGATGAGTTGGTGGCCTACGTGCGCGAGCAGGGCATCGGGCTGGTCGGCATCGGCGCGATGACGCGGATGGTGGCGAAAGCCTACCGCATGGCCGACGCTTTGCGCGCCGCCGGGGTCAAAGTCGTAATGGGCGGGCCGCACGTCACGGAATGCCCCGACGAAGCGCTCGGGCGCGACGGGGGCACGCGCCACGCCGACGCCGTGGCGCTCGGCGAGGCAGACGAGACGTGGCCGCGCATCGTCGAAGACGCCGCGCGCGGCGAACTCCAAGAAATTTATCTGCCCGTGGGCGAGGACGGGAAAGACAAGAAGCCGAGCCTGCAACCTTACCCGCTGATCCCTTGGGAGACGCTCGACCTCGATCAATTCAACCTCGTGCCGAAGATCGCGCGCCCGCTGCTCGAACGCATGGGCGGCGGTTGGGGCACGTTCCGCGTGATCCCGATCGAGTCGGGGCGCGGCTGCCCTTACGGCTGCGAGTTCTGCACGGTGACGGGCTTCTTCGGCGACTCGATCCGTTTCCGCTCCAACGAGTCGGTCGTGGACGAAATCCTCCGCCTCAAGGCGCGCGCGCGTCAGGACGGCGGGCAGGTCGCAGTCTTCTTCATTGACGACAACTTTGCGATCAACGTCAAACGCACGAAGTCGCTATTGCGCGACATGATCGCCGCCAACGCGCAGTTGCCGTGGGTCGCGCAGATCAGCGCGAACTTGTTGAAGGACGAGGAACTCGTTGACTTGATCGCAGAGTCGGGCGGCAAGTGGGTCTTCATCGGCATGGAGTCAATTGACCCTGCGAACATGGCCGACGTGAACAAGAACTTCAGCAAGCCGGGCGAGTACGGCGCAGTGCTTCGCAGGCTCGCCGAGCGCAACATCTACGCTATCACCTCGTTCATCTTCGGCATGGACAACGACACGCCGGGCGTCGCCGAGCGCACGCTCGCGGAGATTCACTCGTGGCCGCCGGGGCTGCCCGTCTTCGGCCAACTGACGCCGTTCCCTGCGACGCCGCTCTATGATCGGCTCGCCGCTTCGGGACGACTCGCACGCCCGCGCCACTGGATGGACTTCGCGCCCTTCGAGATGGCGCACGCGCCGCTCAAGATGACGATCAAAGAAGCGCGTCAGGAAGTTAATCACGCGTGGACGACTTCCTACAGCCCGGAGCGCAACGCCGAGGCGATGGAGTTCATCAAGGACAAGCCGGTCGAGATCAGGATCGGCCATCTGGTCGCGCGCCTCTTCTTCCGCGGCATCTACTTCCCGCAGATGAGCAAATGGGCGTGGATGAAATTGGTCGCCCAGAACCGCGCGACGCTCTTCTCGCTCGTGCAGGAGGGCGTGGGCAAGTGGCGCGCGGCGCGCAAGCGCAGACGCCACGGCGTCCAGCAGCCGACAAGTTAACTTCGCCCGTCGCTTGAGTCCGGCGACGACACTTCGAGTCGCGAGAGAAACGTTTGACAAAGGCCACGCCGCCGCAAACGTTTCTCTCGCGACTTCTCGTTTGCGCGTGTTATAAACCTGCGATTCACACAGAGCGGCGCGAAGGAGCATCGTTGATGAAGATCATCGTGACGGGTTCGAGCGGGCTGATCGGTTCGGCGTTAGTGGCCGCGCTCGTCGCGCGTGGCGACGAGGCGACGTGTCTCGTGCGCGGCGCGGCGCACCCGCAACGCGCCGACGGTGCGCGCGAAGTGTTGTGGAATCCAGCGCGCGGCGAGTTGGACGCGGCGGAACTCGAAGGCCACGACGCGGCCGTCCATCTGGCGGGCGACCCGATTGCCGAGGGGCGTTGGACGGAGGAGAAGAAGCGGCGCATCCGTGACAGCCGCGTGCAGGGCACGTCGCTTCTCGCCGGGACGCTCGCGAAGTTGAAGACGCCGCCGCGCGTCATGCTGTCCGCCTCGGCCGTCGGCTACTACGGCGACCGCGGCGCGGAAACTCTGACGGAGACGAGCGCGCCGGGCACGGATTTTCTGTCGGGCGTGTGCCGCGAGTGGGAGGCCGCGACCGAAGCGGCGAAGGCCGCCGGGATTCGCGTCGTGCGGCTGCGCTTCGGCGTCGTGTTCAGCGGCACGGGCGGCGCGCTCGCGAAGATGTTGACGCCTTTCAAACTCGGCGCGGGCGGCAAACTGGGAAGCGGCAAGCAGTACATGAGTTGGATCGCGCTCGACGACGCGTTGGGCGCGATCCTGCACGCGCTCGCGCAAGAAGAATTGGAAGGCGCGGTCAACGTCGTCGCGCCGCAACAGGTGACGAACGGCGAGTTCACGAAGACGCTCGGCGGTGTGCTCAATCGCCCGACCCTGTTTGCCGTGCCCGCCTTCGCCGCCCGCCTCGCGTTCGGCGAGATGGCCGACGCCGCCTTGCTCGCGAGCCAGCGCGCCGAACCGTCGCGACTCAAGGCGACCAACTACCAGTTCAAATATCCCGAACTCGAAGGCGCGCTTCGCCACGCCGTCGGCGAGTGAGCAGCGACGAAGCATGAGCGCACGCGACCGCAGAAGAATGAGCGAGCGAGACAGCGGCGACGAAGAATGAGCGAACGCGACAACGGCGGTGGCAGCGGCAACGGCGACAGCGGCAGCGGTTACAATAGTAGTCATCGAACGCACCCGCGTTGGATGACGTGGACGCTCTACGCGGCGGGCGCGTACAACCTCGCTTGGGGCGCGTTCGTCATTCTATTTCCGCTGGCCTTCTTCCGCTGGGCGGGCGTCGCGCCGCCGAACTACCCGCAAATCTGGCAATGCCTCGGCATGGTCGTCGGCGTCTACGGCGTCGGCTACGCGATCGCCGCGCGCGACCCCTTCCGACACTGGCCGATCATCTTCGTCGGACTGCTCGGCAAACTCCTCGGCCCCGTCGGCTTCCTCCAGACCGCCGCGCGCGGCGACTGGCCGTGGGCGCTCGGCTGGCTCAACGTCACCAACGATCTCATCTGGCTCGTCCCCTTCGCGCTGATTCTCCGCGCCGCTTACCGCCACTCGCGCCCGCCCGCCCGTTGAGCGAGACGCGCGCGGACGCATACCTCGTCGCCCCGCTCATGTCTTATAATCACAGACATCCGGCAGCAAAAAATTCTTTCGCCCGCTTGAACAGACTAAAGAGAGATCGTTCCCCTTATGAAACTCAATCGCCTCGCCGCTTACGCGTGGCTCGTCGTGGCGGCCAACTTGTTCGTCATCGTGTGGGGCGCATACGTGCGCGCTTCGTTTTCCGGCGACGGCTGCGGCAGCCATTGGCCGCTGTGCAACGGCGAGGTGCTCCCCGCGACGGGACTCGCTAAGACTCTGGTCGAACTGACGCACCGGCTGACGAGCGGCGCGGCCTTGCTCCTCGTCGTCGATCTGGTGTGGCGCGCGCGCAAAGTGTTCCCGCGCGGGCATCGCGTGCGGCGCGGTGCGTTCTGGTCGCTCGTCTTCATTTTGATCGAGGCGCTCATCGGCGCAGCGCTCGTCAAGTTCGAGTTGGTGGCGGGCAACGCTTCGATCGCGCGCGCATTCGTGATGTCGTTTCATCTGGTGAACACGTTCGTGCTGCTCGCCGTGCTGTCGCTGACGGCGTGGTGGGCGATGGGCGGCGAAGGCGTGCGTTTGCGCGGGCAGGGGCGGGTCGGGGCGATCTTCGCCGCCGGTCTTGTCGGCACGCTCCTCATCGCCGTGAGCGGCGCGGTGGCCGCGCTCGGCGACACGCTCTTTCCCGCAAGCTCTCTGGCGGCGGGGCTGCGGCAGGACTTGTCACCGGCGGCGCACTTCCTCGTGCGGCTGCGCGGGCTGCACCCTCTGTTCGCCGTCGGCATCGGCATCTACACAATCGCCGCCGCGTCATACGTCAACAACTTCCTGCGCCCCGGCCTCACGCGCGCACGGCAACTGGCGGGCGTCCTCACGACGATCTTCCTCGTGCAACTCGGCGCGGGCATTCTGAACGTCGCGCTGCTCGCGCCCGTCTGGCTGCAACTCACGCACCTCTTGCTCGCAGACCTCTTCTGGATCGCGCTCGTCCTCACCTCGGCCGCCTCCCTCGCTCCCGACGGCGCGACCGTCGAGCAAGGCGAGAAGCTAAATCTACAGGCGGCGTTGGAGACTTGAAGGCCGCTAAACCGTGAGTGCTTTTAGGGACACATTCGTGTCGTTAAAAATAAAACTTTGCGCTTAAATAAGACCTGCTGCTAAACGGAAAACTTGCAGGGGGATTATCTTTGAGCGATAGCTTTGTGCCACAACTCGGTCTGGTCTGTATCACCACTTCGGACGCCGTGCGCTACCGCGCGTTGACGCGCAAGCGGCTGCTGCAATTCGACGTGCCCGAACAGAAAGCGATGCTGCGCGAGTTGTACGCAGATAACCTCGCGCGTTTAAACGGCGCGCTCGATTTTTGCGGCGGGCGTGGGTGGAAGTTGTACCGGCTCACTTCCGGTCTCTTCCCGTTCGCGGACGACGAGGCGGGCGCGGACGTGCTCGAAGAGTTTCGAGAGGAAGCGCGCCGCACGGGCGAACGCGCGACCGCGCTCGGCATCCGTCTCGTCATTCACCCGGATCAGTTCGTCGTGCTCAGTTCCGACTCGGAGCAGGTCGTCGCCAACAGCATCAAGATTTTGCAGACGCACGCGCACGTCTTCGACTTGCTGGCGCAGCCGCGTTCGGCGTGGGCGGTGATGGAGATCCACGGCGGCAAGGGCGACCGCGCCGACCGCCTCGTCGAAGTGATTCGCGCGCTGCCCGAAGAGATTCGCACGCGGCTCGCGCTGGAGAACGACGAGTACGCCTACAGCGCGGCGCAGATTCTCGAAGTGTGCCGCGCGGCGGGCGTGCCGATGGTCTTCGACGCGCATCATCACGTGTGCCGCGAAAAGTTGGACAGCTACGAGGACGAGAGCGTGGCCTATTATCTCGCCGCCGCGCGTGAGACGTGGCCTGTGCCCGAATGGCAACTCGTCCACATCTCAAACGGCCGCACCGCCTTCAACGACCGCCACCACAGCGATCTCATCACCGACATGCCTTCGTCTTACGCGCGCGCCCCCTGGATCGAGGTCGAGGCCAAGCACAAGGAACTGGCAATCGAAAAGTTGCGTGCCGAGTGGTTAACGCAGGGGATGAAAGAGTTGCGGCAGTCGGCCTGAGTCAGACCGAAGTTTAGCCCGACACACGAACAAACTTTCGCGCCTGTACGCGTTGGAAACGGTCAAGTTGCGTCTTGACAGTGAGGCTCACGATCAATAAGATGGCGGGACTTGGTACAACTTAATAGGAAGCCTGTACACGCGCTTCTCTGACACTTGAGATTGCCGCGTGCGAAGAGTCAAACACGTGGCTCTCTACAGACGACAAGGCGACTTAAGACGCCGCTTCCGAAAATTGAGCCGGAGCTTTCCGGCTCGCGAAAGCGCCCCGAAGAGTTTTAACTGTTCGGGGCGATGTCGTGTCCGGCCGACGAAACTTCCGCCCACCTCTCAGTGCACGTAGATCGGGTTCGAGATGATCCAGGGCTTTTGGCCGAGCGGCGCGGGGAGTTGCGGCAGATAGCAGACGACGCGATAGACGCCCGCCTCCTTCGTCTCCCACCCGTAATACGAAGCCTCCTGCACATCACTCAATACCTGACCGTTTCTGATGATCTGAATGCGACTGTTAACCGGGGTCGCTACATTAAAGCGGACGCTCCCCCCGCTCAGCGCGATCTCATCGCCCATCAACTTACGCTCCGCGCCGTCGTTCGTCGCCGTGAAGCGAAAGCCGCTCGCGTCGCACAGAATGTCGAAGGCGACGTAGGCGTGGCCGCGTGCGAGCGCGGACAGCAGAGTTTCTTCGTTCAAAGGTTGGCTGCGTTCGACGAGGACGTGCGTGCGGACGACTTGAAAGCTGCGCTCGTAAGGATCGAGTTTTAAGGAGAAGAGAGTGTGTCCGGCGAGGTCTTGGAGCGCGAGGCCGACGTTGGCGTGCGCGTCGTTGCCCGCGATGGCGACGAGTCTGCGACTACTGCTGCTGCCGCTGCCGTCGCCCTGTGGTGGCGCGGTCAGTTCGTCGAAGCGTCTGAGGTTCGCGTCGGGGCTTTCGTAGAAGCGCGTCCAGAGCAGGTGCGGGTAGCTGCGGTAAGACCAGAGGCCGTCGAAGAAGAGGAGCGGGCGGTTGATCTGTTTGGCGTTGGCGTGGAGGTTGTAAATCTCCATGCCGTCGAAGCCTTGCGCCTCGCGCCAACTGCGAAACGTTTCGGGGTGCGCGACGAAGACGAGTTGCCCGGCCGACTTGGCGCGGTTGATGCTCTCCTGCGTCGAAGACGGCGCGACCGCATCATTCGTCGCGGCGACTGGTGTCCCGCCGAACGTGAGAAAACGATCCGCGTCCGACTCGCTCGTCTCGTTGCCCGCGACGAAGAGGACGCCGCCGCGCATGCCCCTCGGCGTCAACGCACGCGTGTCGTAATCGCCAGACGGGTGTTCGCTCATCACGACGAAGGCGAGGCCGTTCGCTTGCGCCGCACGCGTGATGTCCGCGAACGTGCCCGCGCTGTGACCGCCGAGAAACGAGTGGACGTGAATCGCGCCCTTGTGGTCGGCGTAAGCGGGATCGGGGTCGGGGACGCGCGCTGCGTTCAACTCTCGAATCTTCGCGTCGAGGCGGCCGAGTTGGTAGCGACGATAGATGAAGGGCGTCTGCGTCGCGAGCACGACGAGGAGGACGACCGCCAGCAGTTTCAACAGACGTTTCATCTTGTTCAGCCGAACCGTTCGTTCACGCCGCGCGCGGCGACCCGACGCTGCCGCGATACATTCCCGCCAGCGGCGCGCTCATCATTCGTCTCGCGCTCAATCCGCGCTCTCGAAATCAACGGACGCGATGTGCTCCGACAGGCTGCGCCCGTAGACGGCGACGAGCACGTGTTCGGGATGATCCGTGTACACGTCCAGACCCGCGCGGTCGCGGAAGACGGCGACGAGTCCCACGTCGTAAGAGCGCGGCAACTTCAACACGTCGAAGCCGACCGCGAAGCTCTCGATCTGCGGGATGAAATTCGGCAGGCGACGCAAACGCGCCAAGTGTTCCTCGCGCTCCGCCTCGGTCGCCTCGGCGCGGTATTTCCAGATGACAATGTGTGTAAGCATAAGTTAGGAGTCAGGAGTCAGGAGTCAGAATCAAAGAAGGCAGCATAACGCTTTCTTCTGACTCCTGACTCCTGAATTCCGCATTCTCATTTGAGATATTTATCGAACCAGTCAATCGTTCTTTCGAGCGCGTCTTCGCGGTGGCGCGGTTCGCGGAAGCCGTGGCCTTCGCGCGGGTAGCGTGCGAGCACGGTCTCGACGCCGCGGCGGCGCAAGGCCATGTACATCTCTTCGGCCTGCGTGATGTGGACGTCGTTGTCCAGTTCGCCGTGAATGAAGAGCGTCGGCGTGTCGGCGGAGCGCACGTAGCGCAGCGGCGACCAACGCCACAGCAGATCATAGTCGTCCCAGGGGAAGCCGCCAAACTCCGCGTGGATCAAATCCTGATAGAGCGACGTGGAATAGAAGCTGACGAGGTTCGACACGGACGCGCTTGAGACGGCGGCGCGGAAGCGCGTCGTCTGCGTGATGATCCAGTTGGTCATGAAGCCGCCGTAACTGCCGCCCGTCACGCCCATGCGACTGCGGTCAATCCAGGCGAACCGGCGCAAGCTCTCGTCCACGCCCGCCATCAAATCGCGGTAGTCGCCGCCGCCCCACTCGCGCAGCGTGCCGTCGGAAAACTTCTGCCCGTAGCCGCTTGAGCCGCGCGGGTTGATGAAGAGGACGGCGTAGCCGCGCGCGGCGTAAGCCTGAAAGGCGGCGTTGAACCCGTAGCCATACGAGCCGTGCGGCCCGCCGTGGATGCTCAGGATGAGCGGGTAGCGTTCGCCCGCGCGCCAGCCGAGAGGCTTCATCAGCCAGCCCTGCACGCGCAGGTTGTCGGAACTCCGGTAGGTGAACTCTTCGGGCGCGGAGAGGTTGAAGGCGCGCATCAACTCTTGATTGTGCGCGCTCAACTTTCGCGCGAGGAATCCTTCGGCGGGAGTCGTCCAGACTTCGGCCGGATTCAGCGCGTCGCTCAGCACGTAGGCTAAGATGTGCGAAGCTCTCGTCTTGAAGCCGGGGTGGGAGATAGTCGTCGCCGGGAGCGTCGCCGTGCTGACGCTGTAGTTGGAGATTTGCACCGGGCGCGGCGTGCCGGGTTTGCAGTAGTCGCCGCTGCGCGACGGGTAATTCGTGAAGCCCGCGATCTGCCCCTGCCCGAACTCGACTTTATTTTCGATGTCGCAGAAGTTGAAACTTTGCAGCGCGTCTCCGGCCACGCCGACGCGGTAGATGAGCGACTGCCCGCGATCCCCTGCGAGGAACAGGATCGCCCTGCTGTCGGGCATCCACCGGGGGCTGCGCGCGCGGCGATCAAGCGCGGCGGTGAGTTCGCGCCCGCGCGCCGCCGCGGTGCCGCCCGCCGCTTCGATCACCCAGACGTGCGTGTCTTCGGCCACGCTGTCAATGGTCGTCACGTCGCGCGTCGTGGCCGTGTAGGCGAGCCACTTGCCGTCGGGCGACCAAGCGGGTTCGTACTCGCAGCCACGCGTCTCCGTCAGGCGGCGCACGCGCCCGTCCGTGGTGACGGCGAAGATGTCCGAGTTGTTGACGGCCTCCGGGTCGTTCTCGTGATTCGAGAGAAAGGCAATCTCGTCGCCGCGCGGATTCCAGGCGAGCGCGTGGTCGTAGTATTGCCCCGACGTCAGTTGGCGCGGCTGCGAAGAGTCGTCCACGTCCACGAGCCAGACGTGCGTGCGCAACGTGTCGGAGAAGGCGGTGCGCGATTTGTACTGGATGCGATCCACGAGGCGCGGGTCGTCGCGCCGCGCGCCTCGCTCGTCGGCCGACGCGCCCGTCGCCGCAGTCGCCGCGACATCCTGTGTCTCTTCGGTCGCGCTGATGAAGGCGAGGCGGCGGCCGTCGGGCGACCAGGCGAACGATTCGCCCGCGTAAGGAATATGAAAGTTGGTGGAGCGGACGGGCGCAACGAAGCGCGGCGTCGTGCGTTCGCGCGGCGACACGACCCAGAGGCCGCTCTGTTCGCCGCGCGTGGCGACGAAGGCGAGCCGACGACCGTCGGGCGACCAACGCGGGCGCGAGACGTTCCAGTCGCCGCCGAGCACTTGCTGCGGCGCGCGTCGAGGCGTCGGCGACGACGACGGGGCAGCGAGAGTGCCGACGCGTTCTTCTCCAACCTGCGCGCACCAGAGTGACGTGCGCGTCGCGTTGCCTTCGATTGTCGAAACCGTGTAACAGACCGTGCCCCCGTCGGGCGCGATCTGCGCCTCGCCGACGTTCGCCACGCGCAGAGTGTCGGCGGGCGTCATCCCGCGCTGCGGCTGCGCGTCGGCTTCAGCGGCCGAAAGCAGAAAGCAAAGAAGCGCGAAGGCGAAACGCGCAGTTGTCATAAGGGTGAAACGTGCAGTTCTCATAGTGTCGTGCGTGCGGGTCTCATGATGTCGTGTGCGACGTCGTGTGCAGGGTGTCATTCAAAAGTTGCCACGCGCGGCGGACGTGTTCCTCGGTCGTGCGGATGTTGCCGACGGCGAGGCGGAGGGTGAACTTGTTATGCAGGCGCGTGTGCGAGATGAAGAGTGCGCCGGTCGCGTTGGCTGCGTGCATGAGGCGTTCGTTGAGTGCGTCGAGGCGCGCGGCGCGTGCATCATCCGTCTCGGCTGCGGCGCGTGCGTCGTCAGTCTCGCCCGCTGTGTTTGGGGGAGGCACGGCGCGGAAGCAGACGACGCTCAAAGGGACGGGCGCGAGCAGTTCCCAACGAGGGTCGGCTTCGACCCAGGAGGCGAAGAGTCGCGCGAGGCGGCAGTGTTCGCGGATGCGCGCGGCGAGTCCGTCGTGCCCGAAGTAGCGCAGGATCATCCAGAGCTTGAGCGAGCGGAAGCGGCGGCCGAGTTGGACGCCGTAGTCCGCGCCGTTGCGTATGCCTTCGGTTTCGGCGGCGGGCGTGCGCAGGTATTCGGGGACGAGCGAGAAGGCGCGGTGGAGCACTTCGATCCGGCGACAGTAGAGGACGGAGAGATCGAAGGGCGTGAAGAGCCACTTGTGCGGGTTGAGCGTCAGCGAGTCGGCGCGCTCGCACGCGTCGAGGACGACGGGGCGCAGTTCCGGCACGATGCCCGCCGAACCGGCGTAGGCGGCGTCAACGTGCAGCCAGAGTGTGTGTCGCTCGCAAACGTCGGCTATCGAAGCGACCGGATCAATGCTCGTCGTCGAGGTCGTGCCGACGGTGGCGACGACGCAGAAGGGCAACAGCCCGTCGCGCTTGTCTTCTTCGACGGCGCGGGCGAGGGCTGCGGCGTCCATGCGGAAGTTTGCGTCCGTTGGAATTTTGCGGAGCGAGCGTTGGCCGAGGCCGAGCGCGATTGCCGCCTTGTCAATCGAAGAGTGCGCCTGCTCGGAAGCGTAGACGCGCAGGAGCGGCAGATCGGGGCGACCGCTCAAGCCCTGCTCGCGGATGTCGAGCGCGAGATGCTCGCGTGCGGCGGCGATGGCGTGGAGGCTGGAGACCGAGGCCGTGTCGTAGATGACGCCCGCAAACTGCGCGGGCAGGCCGAGCATCTGCCTGAGCCAAGAGAGCGCGACTTCTTCGAGTTCGGCGGCGGCGGGCGCGGTGCGCCAGAGCAGAGATTTCACGTCGAAGGCCGCGCTCAACATTTCGCCGAAGATGCCGGGCGCGGAGGTCGAGGTGGCAAAGTAGGCGAAGAACGAAGGGTGATTCCAGTGCGTGAGCGCGGGCGCGATCAGTTTGTCCACGTCGGCGAGAATCGCGTCCATCGGTTCGCCCACGGCGGGCGCGGCGGCGGGCAGTTGTTCGATCAACTCGCGCGGCTTTACTTGCGCGAGCACGGGGCGCGCTTCGATGTTGGTGAAGTAGTCGCTGATCCAATCAATGAGCGCGTGGCCGTGGCGGCGAAACTCTTCGGCGCTCATGTCGCCCGTCGGAGGCGGCGGCGCGTCGGGGCGCGGGGCGTCGGGCGCGTCGCTGTCGTCGTTTTTCATGCGGGGCATTGTAGCGGGGAAGTGCGGCTCGCGTCACATGCGAGGGTTGTTAGCGGGTGAGAGAGTCAACCACGAAGGCACGAAGGCAAGAAGTTAACCCGTCAAGTTTTCTACGTGTCTTCGTGCGTCAGTGGTCAATCGCTTTTGAGCGGCGCAAGAGGCGTAGGTAACAAACGAGCATGACGAAGACGGACGCCCAGCAGACGAGCGGGAGCGAGACAGTGAGCGGCTCGACGCAATAGACGGGCGGCGCGGCGCGGTAGATGTAGCAACTATATTCAACGGCCAGATACAGCCCCCCGGCGAGGTAATAGACGAGGCACGCGCGCACGCCCAGGAAGACCACCCACGGCACGAGCCAAGACAAATACTGCGAGCCGAAGCCCGGCGTGAGGAAGAGGAAGACGGCGACGGCGAGGCCAACTTGCAACGTGAGCGGCGGCTTGTCGTCGTCCCGGCGATTGAGCCAGAGAGCGGCGGCGGCGATCAAAGACAGCATCAACCATTTCCCGATTGAGGCGGCGACGGCGTGTGCGCCCATCACACCGTGCGGCGGGAGGGCGAACTGTAGGCTTTCGGGAAACCACGCAGCGGCGAGACGCGTCCAGCCCCAGTGGCCGTAGAGGCTGCCGTAGCCGAAGACGTTGCGCGCGATCTGGACGGGATCATAAAGAACATAAGGGAGCGAGCCGCAGAGGAAGACGGCGGCGGCGACTGCGAAAAACTCCGCGCGCGCTCTCAGACGCGGCAGGTAGAACCAGACGGCGGGCGCGAGGATGAGCGGCGCGACTTTGAAGTTGAGCGCGCAGCCGAAGGCGACGGCCGCGAGCCAGACGCGCCCGTTGCCATTGCCATCGTCGTCCCGCGTCTCAAGGAGATAGACGGAGAGCAGGACGAAGAAGAAGAGAACCGGGTCGGTGTTGCCGTGAAAACCGGAAATGATGATCGAGACGGGGTTGAGCGCGAGCAGGATGAGCAGCCACGCTGTGAGGTGATGGTGCGCGTGTGAACGCGCGAGTAGTTTCCAGACGAGGTAAAGACTGCCGAGGTCGGCCAGCAGGCAGGGGAAGCGCAGCCAGAAGGCGAAGGGGAGGTTAGTCGCGTCGGCGAGACGGCCGAGCGCGGCGAGGTAGTGGACGACGAAGGGCGGGTGGTTGAAGGGATTGCCGGTCGTGCCGAGGCGATAGTAAACGCCGACGCCGCCGACCTCGCGTATGTTCGTGACGAACTCGCGGAAGGCGGGCACGTCGAGCGTGCCTTGGGTTGAGAGCGCGAGGTAGAGCTTGAAGAGGAAGGCGAGCGTCGCCGCGACGATCACGGCGACGCGCCAGTTGCGAGACATGCGGGGCGCGACGTTCATCGCGTCACGCGGCGAGTTCTTCTTGGGAAGGAAACTTGTGGACTTTGCGCCCCGGCGGGCCGTCGTATTTTTTGGAGGTCTTGTAAAGTTCAAAGTGGCCGTCGGCGGCGTCCGCCGCGCAGCGCGCGCGCAGGGCTTGCATCTCTTCGCCGGACATCGGCGTGAACGTGCGCGCGATGCGCAAGTTTTGCCGGAGCACTTTGAGCGAGTCTATGCCGGAGACGGTTGAGGCCACGGGCAAACTCATCGCGTAGCGCAGAGCCTCGGCCGCCGTGACCGCACGTTTTTTAATCATGTCGCCGCTGCCGCCCAGACTCTTCATGCCGAGCGGGGCGATGCCGCGCCTGTTGAGTTCCGGCAACACCTGTTGCTCGAAGCTGCGGAAGGTGGCGTCGAAACAATTGAGCGGCATCTGGCAGGTGTCGAACGGGTAGTCGTGCGCGAGCATCTTGAGATGGATGGCGGGGTCTTTGTGGCCGGTGAAGCCGACGAAGCGCACCTTGCCCTCGCGTTGCGCCTGCTCCAACGCCTCGATGACGCCGCCCGACGCGAAATGCAGATCGGGGTCGTTGTCGTGGATGACTTCGTGAACCTGCCAGAGATCGAGGTGGTCTGTGCGCAGTCGTTTGAGCGACTGTTCGAGTTGGCGCATGGCCGTCTTGCGGTCGCGCCCGTGCGTGCAGACTTTCGACATCAAAAAGACTTTCTGCCGTAAGCCGCCGCTCAGGGCTTCGCCCATTAACTCCTCGCTCCGCCCGTCGTGATACTCCCACGCGTTGTCCATGAAATCTATCCCGCCGTCAATCGCCTCGCGGACGATCTGCAAAGCCTCTCGCTTCGACTTCGTTTCGCCGATGTGCGAACCGCCGAGCGCGAGCGCGGAGACTTCGACTCCCGTGCGACCGAGCATCCGGCGCGGCACTGCGCCGGAAGATGTGCTCTGAACCATGTTGCCCTCCTTGATGCCCCGGCGTCGTAGTGGCCGGGGGCGACGCATAAATTGATGTGTGAAACGGTGAAGTGGAGTATGCCACAGGGCGAGGGGCGGCGGGAACATAAAAACGGGAGACCCGCACCTCACGGGTCTCCCGTTTTTATTTCAGCCGTTCGCGCGCCTTAGAACGAGTACTTGAGCGCGAACTGGATGCGGCGCATGGGCGTGACGGTGTTCGTCGCCTGCCCGAAGCCAGGGGCTTCGAGGAAGCGGACGGGGATGCCGTAGTTGGCACGGTTGATGAAGTTGAAGGCGTCCACGCGGAAGAGAATGTCTTGGCCTTCGCGCACGCGGAAGCGTTTGACGAGCGCGAGGTTGAGATCGAGGATGCCGCCCGCGCGGAACGTGTTGCGCCCAATCGCGCCGTTCTCGCCGACGGGCGCAAGAAGCGTGTTGGGATCGTCGGTCGTCAGGCGCAGCGGTTGGCGTCGGTCGCCCGTGCGCTGAAGCCCGTCGGTGGTGTTGAGTCGGTCGGTCAGGTTGCCGTCGAGGTTCACGTCGTAGATCGAGTTGACGGTGAAGGGCTGGCCGGTTTGATAGCTGCCCGTTCCCGCGAGTTGCAGGTCGCGGAAGATGAGGCGTGCGACGCGGCCGTGCGCTTCGGGCAGATCGTAGACGAAGTTGTAAGAGAAGCGATGGCGCACGTCGAAGTTGGCCGGGGCGCGCTCGCCGTCGAGGTTGCGCGAGTCTTGCGGGAGCGCGAACGCGCCCGCGAGATCGAAGACGTCCGACACGTCGTCGAGCACCTTGCCGAAAGTGTAGGCCGCCTGATATTGCAGCGTGCGGCGCAGGCGTCCGCGCAGTTGGAGTTGCAGCGAGTCGTAGCGCGAGCGGGCGGTCGTCTCGAAGCGGGAGATGAACCCGGCGTTCGGGTTGGGGCGGCCGCCTTCGGGGGCGACGGAGATGCCGAAGACGAGCGGCTGCACGCCGTCCGCGGGGTCGTCCCCTTGCGAGACTCTAAAGTCGAGCGGGATGAGGATGCTGTTGAGGCCGAGGTTCGGCGTCGTGAAGCGCAGCAAATGTTCGCCGCGCGTGCCGACGTAGGCGATGGAGAGCACGGTGTCGCGCGACAGTTGTTGTTCGACGCTGAAAGTGTAGTGGTGCGCGCGCGGCGACTTGAGCGTGCGCGCCGGGAGCGTCGCCCCGAAGATGCTCGAAGTCGGCGCGTCTTCGCCCGTGACGAGGCGATTGATGAGCGGGATGAGTTGACGGATGTTGAATTGCGGGTTGAGACGATTGAGCGTGCCCGGCCGCACGAGGCCGAGTTCAGGGTTGCTCGGATTGAGCAGTTGCAGACGCGCCAACTGCCTGTCCTGTCCGGCGATGAAGTTGCCGAGGCCGCCGGAGAAGTTGACCGTCAGGAAACTCGGATAAACGTCTCTGGACTGGCTGACGACCGCGCCGAGAATTTGATCGTAAAAGATGCCGTAGCCGCCGCGGAAGACCGTGAGCCGATCCGCGCCGAAGATGTTGGGCGCGTAGGCCACGCCGAAGCGCGGGGCGAAGTTGGAGCGGTCGGGGTCGAAGATGCGGCGGCGGTCGGAGATGAAATCGCGCAGGCCGGGCACGGCGTCGAGTTCGGGCGCGTTGAAAGAACCTTCGATGCGCCGCTGCCGCTCGCCCGGCGGCGTGTTGTATTCGTAGCGCAGCCCGTAAGAGAGCGATAGGTTGCGACGCACGCGCCAAGAATCCTGCCCGAAGAAATTGTACTGGTAGAGCCGCAGGCCGATGTCTGATTCGCGCGTCGCCAGCGTCTGGAAGAAGCCGCTCGCAGCCCCGGCGGCGGCAAGGTCAACGGCGTTGATGAAACCGCCCTGTGCGCTGACATCTCCTGCGGGCGTGACGACGATGTTGGGCGCGCCGTTGAAGGTGATGAGCGGGCGAGACAGGCGCGGCAAGTCGCTGTTGAGTTCGGTGCGGCGGATGTCCGTGCCGAAGGCGAGACTGTGGTCGCTTGCGCGCAAGGTGAGCGTATCGGCGACTTGGTAAGTGTTGTTGACGCGCTGCTGCGGGAAGTTGAACACGTCCACGCCGAGCGGGCTGAACCCCGCGATGGTGACCTGACCGACCGGGCCGAGTTCGGCCTCGGCCGTGACGGGCAGACGGCCGTAAATGACCGCCCCCGTGTTCGCGGTGAAGGGCGTGTCGGGCAGCGTGCCGTTGACGAGGTAGGGCGCGTTGAGGAGGAAGGGCGTGTTCGGCAGTTGCGCGCTCGGCACTTGATAAGTGGTGTCGCGAACCTCCGCGAAGTTGAGGCTCGTGCGACCGTAGGAGAGTCGTAGTTGGTTGAACATGGGGCGCGTCGAGTTCTGGCCGCTCAGTTCGCTGTTGACGTAGAAGGAGTTGTTCTGCGTGCGGACGCGGGGCTTGAGCGTCGAGAAGATCGCGCCGCCCGTGACGGGGATGAAGCGAGAGTCTTCCGTGAAGTTATAGCGTTCGGTGACGGCCTGCTCGCGCCCCTTGAGTTTGAAGTTGCCGTCGAGTTTGATCGAGGCGATGACGCCGCGCCCGCCCGACGGGAGCGTCTGCGTGAAAGTGTTCGCGCCGTAGATGCCCTGCGGGTTGTTGGGGAAGGGGAAGAGGCTGAAAATGGCGTCGCCGTCAACGCTCGTGGGAAACGCGCGGAAAGGCTCGTTGGGGTCAATCAGTCCGAGCGGAAGCCCGGTCGCGCCCGTGCCGCCGAAGCCGCGTTGCTCGACCGTGGGAACGGCGAAGCTCTCCTCGCGCGAGGCGTTCGTGCGCGTGGCTTCGGTGGAGATGAAATAAAAGACGCGCTCGCGCCGGAGCGGGCCGCCGAGCACAAAGCCCGCCTGTCCGAGCGTGAACGAATCCTCGCCGCCGCTGCCGTTGCGCACGGTGAGCGGGCGCAAGTTACCAAACGACAGTTGCCCGCCATTGAACCCAACGTCTCCCAAGACGACGCTCTGATTGTTTCCGGCGCGCACGGCGAACGCCTCATTGCCGTTGGCCGTATCGAAGATGTTGCGCGCGTTGAGTTGGCTGGTGTTCAAGAAGCCGTAGAGCGTGCCGTGATGCGCGCTCCCGCCACTCTTCGACACGGCGTTGACCTGCGCCCCGATGTTTCTCCCGAACTGTGCCGGAGCTAAGAGCGTGATGGCCTGATACTCACGGATGGACTCAATCGGCTGCGGGACGAGCGCGACGAAGCCTTGTCGTCTCACGCCGATGTCCTCGTCATTGTTGTCCGACCCGTCCACCGTGAAGTTGTTGGCGCGCGAGCGTAAGCCGTTGACGGAGAACTGACCGGCAGAGCCGACGCCCGCGCCGATGCCGGGACCTGCCACACTGCCTAAAGTCTGCGGCGGCGGGGCGACGCCGGGCAAGAGCAAGGTGAGTTCGTCGAAGGTACGGGTAAAGGTGGATGAGCCTAAGGGCAGGGTAGAGACTTCCTCTTCGGTGAACGCCCCGCCTTGTCTGCCGTCCGAGGCGTTCGTGCGCGCGCGCACGTCTGTGTCCTCTTCGGTCTGCGGCGGGGGCGTCGGCGTCGGCGAGGCGGACGTGACGGCGGGCGCGGGGTCGAGAGCGACGGGGACGGGGACGACCTCACCCGTGCGCGTGATAAACAGACGCTGTCGCACCTCGCGCGTCACATAACCTGTGGCCGAGACGCGAATCAAATAGACGCCGGGGGCGAGCAGTCCGGCGTAGAAGCGGCCACGCGCGTCCGAAGTCTTCGGCACAATCTGGTTGGTCTGACTGTTGATGATCTGGACGGCCGCGCCGGGGATGATTGCGCCCGTCTGGCTGTTCGTCACCGTGCCCTCGAACGCGCCCGTTACAGTGTCCTGCGCGTAAACGGTCGGGACGGTCAGCCCGGCGGGAGTAATGATTCCGAGTAACAAAAACCAGATGAGAAAGACGCTGGTGATACCGCGCCCGCGTCGCGCTGAGAAAAGGGAAAACGCGTCGGCGCGGTCGTGTCTGTGGGGGTTACGAAACATGGGGAACACCTCTGTCAATGAAGAATTAAGAACGGGGATTCTCGTGAGTCGTGTCAATTAACTCGCAAGGAAGGACGCGAACCGACACGCTTACCGTAAAGTTGTCAACTCGATGCTTAACTAACATTGAACGCGTCGGCGCGTCAATAGCGACCGGGAATTTATTCCGTTACGACATTTCGGATGTAGCGCGCCGCACTTGAGTGCGACGCGCCAAACGAAGGCGCTTGTGAGTGTGACGCGCCAAACGAAAAACGGGAGGCTCATGTGCGTGAGCCTCCCGTTTCGATTTAAGACCGACGGCCGACCGCGTTTAGCGGTAGACGTTTTCGCCGCGGTGCGTCTTGAACTCGTTCTCGAAGTATTCGGCGTCTTCGTCCGAACGCGCGTTGACGCCCATCACGATGCCGCCTTCCTTGACGCCGCTCTCATAGGCCGCCGCGCGATCTTCGGGGATGCCCGAACCGATGAGCGCGCCGATCAGGCCGCCCGTCGCGCCGCCCGCGCCCGCGCCCGCCAGAGCCGCCGCAAGCGGGCCGGCCACGACCAAGCCTAAGCCCGGCAGGATGACCGACGTGCCGATGGCCGCAATCGCCGCGAGCACCGCGCCGGTCGTGCCGCCGATGGCCGCGCCCGCGCCCGCGCCTTCGAGGGCTTTCGAGCCGAGTTCCGTGTCGGCCGTATCGTCGGATGAGAAGTGCGTCTTGCGCGTCTCGTCCGACATCAAGAGGTTCACGTCGTCTTTGCTGTAGCCGCGCGTCGAGAGCGAACCGTAGGCGCGCTCCGCGCTGTCGCGGTCGCGGAAGAGACCCGTGACCATGCGATTCGACTTCTGACGCGCCGCGCCCGTCGCGCTCTCGGTCGCGCCTTCCGCGCGCAGTGAACTGTCGCCCGTCACCGTGCCCGTCGCTTCTTTGATGTCGCCCTTAGCGCGCTGTCCGAAAGCCGAAACCTCTTCGCCGATGCTGTCTTTTTTGTTGTCGTCCATTGTATTGATCCCTTTCGCTGTTGAACGGACTGTTCGAGAGTCCGAGATTTATGCAATTAACCGACCCGCTTGATTAGGAGAGTCAATCGGCAGCCCGTTTGATTACGACTCGACAGAGTCTTGCGCGCATTCGTCGGCGGGCGTTCTCAATTGCCCCGCACCGGCCTGTGTACTATTTCGCGACTTGGAAATTGCTGCCACGTTGGAGATGGCAAGACGCGTGCCGTTGAATAAAAGCCGTGAATCGTGAATCGTCAATCGTGAATAGATTCAAAAAGCTGTAAATCGTGAATCGTCAATCGTGAATAGAAAAAACTGTCTTCTTCTATTCACGATTGACGATTCACGATTTACAGCTTTATATCTCGACACGACACACGGAATCGGTATAATGCGCCCCGACAGTCCTGCTTCCACCCGCGCCACGGTTATCAAAAAAAGGTTTGCGCATTGACGGAGATTCGTGCGATTCTCTGGCATCTTTTTTTGCCGTGTCGTGCAATCCCGGACGATCACCGCGCCGAAGTGTTCTTCCGGCGCGTCGAAGTAAAAAACTATCGCGGCGTGTCGCCGTTCGGAAGCCGCCTGCGGTCGTCGCCGGCGTTGCAAGCCCGAACCTGTGCGCGATTTTTCCTGTAAGGAGAACTATGGCCGAAGGCGTTACGTCAACTGAACAGACGCGGGCGGGATTCGTGCGCGGTCTGGGTCTACTCGATTCCACGATGATCGTCGCCGGTTCGATGATCGGCTCAGGCATTTTTATCGTCTCTTCGATCATCGCGCGGCAGGTCGGCTCGCCCGGCTGGCTGCTTGTCGTCTGGATCATCACAGGGCTGCTCACGCTGATGGCCGCGCTCTCCTACGGCGAACTCGCGGCGATGATGCCGAAGGCGGGCGGGCAATACGTCTACCTGCGCGAAGCGTTCTCGCCGATGTGGGGCTTCCTCTACGGGTGGACGCTTTTTCTCGTCATCCAGACGGGGACGATTGCGGCCGTCGCCGTCGGCTTCGCGCGCTACACGGGCGTGCTCGTGCCGTGGGTGTCGGAGAAAAATTATCTCATCGCGCCCGTCCGGCTCGGCGGCTACGCGCTCTCGCTCTCGACGGCGCAACTCGTCGGCCTCTTGATGATCGCGCTGCTCACTTTTATGAACACGCGCGGGTTGAAACTCGGCAAGATGGTGCAGAACGTCTTCACCGTGGCGAAGACTGGCGCGCTCATCGCGCTCATCGTGCTCGGCATCATCGTCGGGTTGAACTCCGGCGCGGGCAGCGCGAACTTCTCGAACTTCTGGGGCGTGCGCGGCACGCTGCAAGAGGTGGGACAGGGCTTGACGGCCGCGGCGGCCTTCGGCCTCTTCGTCGGCATCTGCGTCGCACAGACCAACTCGCTCTTCTCGGCCGACGCGTGGAACAACATCACGTTCACGGCCGGGGAGGTGAAGAACCCGCGCCGCAACATCCCGCTCTCGCTCGCGCTCGGCACGATCCTCGTCATCTCGCTCTACCTGCTCGCCAACGTGGCGTATCTGGTCGCCCTGCCCTTCGAGGCGATCCAGAACGCGCCGAGCGACCGCGTGGCATCGGAGACGGCCAACGTCATCTTCCCCGGCTTCGGCGCGACCGTGATGGCCGTGGCGATCATGGTCTCGACCTTCGGCTGCAACAACGGACTCATACTCGCGGGCGCGCGCGCCTACTACGCGATGGCGCGCGACGGGCTGTTCTTCCGTTCGGCGGGCGAGTTGAACGAGAACCGCGTGCCCGCGTGGGGCTTGGTCATTCAAGGCATCTGGGCTGCGCTCCTCGTGCTCCCGCGCACGGTGACGACGGACGCGGCGGGCGCGGTCACTTACGGCAACCTCTACGGCAATCTGCTCGACTACGTGATCAGCGCCGCGCTCATCTTCTACATCCTGACGATCATCGGCATCTTCGTGCTGCGCCGGAAACGCCCCGACGCCGAGCGGCCTTACAAAGCCTTCGGCTACCCGATCGTCCCCGCGCTCTACATCGTCGGCGCGTCGGTGATCTTGGTCGTCCTCTTCATCTATCAGACGGCGACGACGTGGCCGGGTCTGTTAATCGTGTTGACGGGCATCCCCGTCTATTTCCTCTGGCGCAAGGTGGGCGTGCCCGTCGCCGACGCGCACGAGGACGATGACGACGGAATGGCGGCGCAGGAAAGTTAACTCAGGACACTTTAACTGTGACTGGCGGACGCACGCCTTGGGCTAGATGCCCGTCGCTGGCAAGGGGTCGCAACGCGGCGGAGTTGGTTTATACTCAGGGGTCACGGCAACATCGAATCCAGTCATCAACTTGCAACTACCGTTAAAACTCGCGGAGGTCTGACTTAATGGCAAGACATAAACTTTTTGCAACAAAACCGCTCTCAATGCTGCTCGAAGAGGCGAAGGGCGAGAACCGGCTACGCCGCGTGCTCGGCCCCGTCCAACTGACGGCGCTCGGCGTGGGCGCGATCATCGGCGCGGGCATCTTCGTCGCTACCGGCGAGGCCGCGCACAATCAGGCCGGCCCCGCGCTGATGATCTCGTACTGCTTCGCCGGCCTCACCTGCGTCTTCGCGGCGCTCTGCTACGCGGAGTTCGCCTCGATGGTTCCGGTCGCAGGCTCGGCCTACACCTACGCCTACGCCACCCTCGGAGAAGTGTTCGCCTGGATCATCGGCTGGGACTTGGTGCTGGAGTACGCCGTCGGGTCGGCGACCGTGGCTAACGGTTGGTCGAGCTTCTTCCAATCGCTTTTGCCCAAGGTGGGCATCCACCTGCCGGAAGCGATCAGCAAAGCGCCGATCATCTTCGACACGGCGACCGGCGAGTTCGTCAGGACGAACGGCATCGTTAACTTGCCTGCGGTGATCATCACGATGATTGTCACGGCGGTTTTGGTGAAGGGCATTCAAGAGAGCGCGAGCTTCAACGCGGTGATGGTCGGCGTCAAACTCGCCGCCGTGCTCTTCGTCATCCTCGTCGGCGCGTTCTTCATCAACCCTGACAACTGGGTTCCGTTCGCGCCTTACGGCTGGGGCGGCGTCGTCGTTTTCGGCCAGCACGTCTGGGGTGAGACGGTCGGCGGGCATCCCGTCGGAATGATGGCCGGGGCTGCCATCATCTTCTTCGCGTACATCGGCTTCGACTCCGTCTCCACGCACGCAGAGGAAGCGAAGAACCCGAGCCGCGACGTGCCCATCGGCATCGTGGCGTCGCTCATCATCTGCACCATCCTCTACATCGCGGTGGTCGCCGTCCTGACCGGGATGG
>JAVEDE010000031.1 GCA_030841105.1 Pyrinomonadaceae bacterium | reverse complement strand
TGGGCGCGCTGCCGCCCGCCGGTCAATGGGTCAGGCTCGAAGTGCCCGCCGCGCAAGTCGGCCTCGAAGGCAAGACGCTCAACGGCATGGCGTTTACGCTCTACGGCGGTCGCGCCACCTGGGATCGTTCCGGTAAGTCCTCGTCGGGGTCGCCAACACCGACGCCGACACCTACACCAACTCCCACTCCGACGCCGACACCAACTCCCACGCCGCCAACGACGGGCGAGGTGGTGTATGTCGAAGACGCTCTGCCTGCGGGCGCGGTCAGCAGTGGCGACTTCGAGGGTTGGAACTGGGTGGGGACGAACCCGCCGCCGTTCTCCGGCACGGCCGCACACCAGTCGAACATCTTCGGCGGCATCCACCAGCACTACTTCTACAACGCGACGACTACGCTGGCGGTCAACACCAACGACAAGCTCTTCACCTACATCTACCTCGACCCGGCGAACATCCCGAACGAGGTGATGCTGCAATGGAACGACGGAGTATGGGAACACCGCGCTTACTGGGGCGCGAACTACATTTCATGGGGCACGGATGGCACGGATTCGCGCCGTTACATGGGCGCGCTGCCGCCCGCCGGTCAGTGGGTCAGGCTCGAAGTCCCTGCGGCGCAGGTCGGTTTGGCGAACCGCACGATCAACGGCATCGCCTTCACCCTCCACGGCGGGCGGGCAACGTGGGATCGCGCCGGGAAGTCGCCTTGATACTTCGCGCTCGAATGAACGCGGGGCGAGAGCCATGTGTGGAATGCGAAACAATATCAAAGGCTACCTTCGGGTAGCCTTTCTTTTGGTCAACGCGCGGTTGAAACGATGAAGTAGCCTGCGGCGACCGCTATCGCGATTGAGACGACTAAGGTCAACGCCGCCCGCCCCCAACTGCTGCCTCGCTTGTCGCCCCGCAGTCCTCTCGTTGATTTGCGCCGGAGACAGACGAGTGCGAGTGAGAGACACGCGGCGGCGATGGCGAGCCAGTAAATTCTGTGCGTCAGGATGAGCGCACGGTTGCTGCCCGCGCCGTTTAAATCGGCGTATGTCCACAGTTGATAGAGTACGGGGTTGTAGAGCCAGTGGTCGTAGCCCTGACTGTAGAGGTAAAACAGCCCGCCGCCCGTCGCGATGCTCGCCGCGTAGGCGAGGTACTTGTCACGCAGCAGGACGTTTGCCAGCACCGACGCGGCGGTGATGAAGACGACGCTCGGAATCAGGATCAACGTGTAGACGAGTAAGTATGCCTTGACTTCAATTGGCTCATGGCCGCGATAAATTTGCACCACGTTTGCCGTCAGGCCGACGAGCGCGACGAGCACGAGGCTGAGCACGACGGGCGCGAGAAATTTTGCCAGCAGCAACACGTAGTTGGGGACGGGCGCGCTCCACAGGAGCGGCTCGATCCGCAACTCTCTGTCGCGGTGCATGGCCTCGCCCGTGTAGAAGATGGTGATGGCGTAGAGAAACAGCGACACCGACTGCGCCGTGTTGCTCGCGTAAGCCGCGCTGTAGGAGATGTCCGCGTTGACTGCGTAAAAGGTCACCTCCAGCGTCGAGAGGAACACGACGAACGGGACGATCAACACGAGGCCGCGTTCGGCGCGCAAGAGTCGGAACTCAAGCATCAATGCCGCCGTCAACTTTTTCAGGTTCGTTTGAAATTCCTCGCCCGCCGTGTTGACGACGGGCAGCGGCGCTTTCTCCGCCGCCGGGGCGAGTTCCGCCAACACCTCGTCGCGCGCTGTGTGCGAACTCTCCCCGGCGTCGAGCCACTCGGCGGCGGGCGAGAGGTTGAGCATCATCACGCCGTTTCGATCATCCCCGTGCTTGTGGAGTCGCGCCGAGCGGACGAAGCGCGCGTAGAGGAACGCCAGGCAGGCGGCCGCGAAGAGTAGCATCAAGAGGCGGTTCGCGATCATGTCCGGGCTGTAAGTGACGACGATCCGGTTGACGCTCGCCGCGTCCTCCCACAGCGGGCGCGGGATGCTGGCCGCGCTCATCAGCATGGGGTCGAGCGCCACGCGCCAACGCTCCGGCAACAATTTTAAAACGAGCATCTGGTAGGCGAGGTAGAGCGGGTAGAAAGAGACGGCCGCGACGTAGACGATCTTGGCGTTGCGTGTGAGCGTGCCGACGGTGAAGTAGACGGCGGCCAGCACGAGATGCGAGACGACGACGAGACACAGGAAGTGTTTGAGGTAAGGGAAGACGCGCACGGGCTGCACGACGAGACGCGTCGTGGGAAACCACTGCAACAGCAACATCGTCAGCGCGAAGGCTGATTGACAACAGACGAGCACGAAGAAGTTGCCGAAGAATTTTCCGAGCAGGTATGAGGCGCGGCCGACGGGCTTGGAAAAGATGAGCGGCTCGACGCCCGCGCGCACGTCTCTGATCACGGGGTCGCCCATGATGACGGCGGTGAAGATCGGCAGCCCCAGTAGAAAAGAGAAGCCCTGAAAGTTTCTGACGATGTTGAAGTCGCCGTTCGTCGCCCAACCGTATTGCGCGGCCGCGCTCCAACCCCACCACAGCACGGCGTGCGCGCTGAACAACACCATCAGCGCGTAAGGCACGACGCGTTTCGAGCTGAGCAGCAACTCGTTGTAGAAGATGGCGGCGAAAGGCGTGCGGGCGGGGTTTCTCATCTCACGCGGCGCTCCCCGTCCGGCTGACCAGATGCAGGTAATAGTCTTCGAGGGTCGGGGTGGCGGGCGTGAACTCGTCGCCCGGCCGCGCGCCTTGCGAGACGACGCGCAGGCGCGTCTGCCCGTCGAACATGTGCGTGGAGATGGTGCGAAGGCGCGACTTCAACGCCGCGACTTTTTCGCGCGGCACGACGGCTTCCCAGATCGATCCGGCGAGTTCGGCCACGGCCTCGCGCGGCGTGCGCGCGGCGAGAATTTCGCCCTGCCGGATGATCGCCATCTGCCCGCACAAATTCGACACGTCGGAGACGATGTGGGTGGAGAGGATCACCACGCGGTTCTCGCCCGCGGTGTCGGAGAGCAAATTGTGGAAGCGGACGCGCTCTTCGGGGTCGAGTCCGGCCGTCGGTTCGTCAACGATGATGAGCGACGGCTGCGCGATGAGCGCCTGCGCGATGCCGAGACGCTGACGCATCCCGCCCGAAAACTCGCCGACCTTCTGCTTCCGCGACGCCGACAAATTGACTCGCTCCAACAGCGCGTCTATCAACGCCGCACGCTCTTTCGCGTCCGTCACGCCTTTGAGCTTGGCGAAGTAGTCGAGCGTCTGCGTCGCCGTCAGCGACGGGTACAGCCCGAACTCCTGCGGCAAGTAGCCGAGCATGCGCCGCGCGCCGCCCTTGTCCGCGAGCAAATCAACGCCGTTCATCTCGGCCGCGCCGGAGTCTGGTTCGAGCAGCGTCGCCAGTATCTTCATCAGCGTCGTCTTGCCCGCGCCGTTCGGCCCCAGCAGCCCGAACATGCCCGAAGTGATTTCGAGGCTGACGCCTTTCAGTGCCAGCACGTGGCTCGCATAAGTCTTCTTCAGATTTTTGATGTGAAGCATTCAACTCTTAGAGTCGCGGCGGCTGGCTTTTGTTCCAGTAAGACGAAGCGGGCGTCGTCACAGTCTGCGTCGCGCGGGTTAATTGCGACTTCGGATCACGTTGAGAAGTCGCTACCGGCGTGAGGGCGGGGGGGCGTGTTTCACTTCTTGTCCTTTGGCACGAGGCGCGCGCCGAGTGGGACGTACTGCTTCTTCGTCAGGTCAACGCCGACGATGTAAGAACCGCTCGCGCCGACGCGCCGGTTCGCGCCAAAGGTCAGCGGCGGGACGACGCCGGTCTTGAAGTCTCGCAACCCTTCGAGCGACGAGAGCAGCGCGGCGCGCGACAGTTGACGGCCGCTCAGTTTCGTCGCCTCAACGAACGTCTTCGCCGCCCCGTAGGCGACGGCCTGAAACGCCGGACTCGTCAAGTTGACGTTCGCCTTGCGCATGGCGTTGACGAACTCTGTGAAGTCGTCCGCGCCGGGCAAGGCCGCCGGGTAGGCGAGAAAAATTTGCGGCGCGAGCGAGGCGGGCGCGTCGAATGCGCTGTGGCCGATCATGACCACGGAACTGAACAGCGCGGCGTTCAACTTCGCCGCCTCCATCCCGCGCGTCAACTGCGCGAACTGTTCGGCATTGCCGAAGAAGAAGACCGCGTCGGGTTTCTTCACGGCGATCATCTCGACGGCCGCCTCGACCCGAAAACCGCCCGCCGCGTAAGTCTCTTCCGCCACGATCTGCAACGGGTGGAGTTTCGCCTGCGCCGTCGCGCCCGCGCGCGCGTCAGCGTCAAACTCGCTGTCGGTGGAGATGATCGCGACACGCGGCGTGCGCGGGGCGAACTTCGCGGCGGCGAAATCAACTAACGCGCGCGCCTGTTCGCCGAAGGTGGGGAGCAGGTAGAAGACGTATGGGTTAGGCGGGACGGACAGGCGCGGCGAGAGCGTGACGGGGCCGACGAGCGCGACCTCTCTGCGCTTGAGATAATCGTTCGTCGCAACGTTCGCGCCCAGATCGAAACTGGCGACGAGCGCGAAGACGGCTTCGCGTTCGACCAGACGCTCGGTCGCCGCCAGCGTCGCGGCAGGCTCGCCGCGCGAATCAACGACGACGAGATCGATCTGCCGCCCGTAGACTCCGCCCTGCGCGTTGACCTCTGCGAAGTAGGCCGTGAGCGTGGCCTTCACGTCCTCGCCCACCTGCGCGAGCGCGCCGGTCAGCGGCAACGCCGCGCCGATCTTGATTTGCCTGTCGTTAACGCCGGGGTCAGCGTCAGCTTCCTTGCCGAGCTTTTTGAGATAAGCGATGAGATCGGCCGTCTGCGCGGGCGTCGTCTCATACTGCGGCATGCCGGGGTGGAGGCGCGCGCCGGAAGGGTCGAGTCCGGCGTTGATGGCGCGCGCGAGCGTGGCGTCGGTATAGGGCGCGCGTTCGCGGCGTGTCAGAGCAGAAGTGTGCGGGGCGGCGAGCGTCTCCGGGTTAATTGGCGGAGGTTGGAGACCGCCCTCGCGCGTACCTTCGCCGCGCAGCCCGTGACAGTTGGCGCAGGGAAAAGCGGAGGCGGGCACTTCGAGTTTGTCGCCGCCGAGCAGCGCCTTGATCTCCGCGCCGCCGTCGCCCTCGCCCTTGAGATAAATCTGCTTGCCGCGTTTCTCCTGCGGCGTTAGCTCTTGCTTACCGCCGTCGCCTTGCGCGCCGCCCGCCCGCTCGCCGAACGCCAGCCAGACTAGAGTGACGCAGGCTGCGACCGAGAGAGCGAGTTTGAGGCGACGGCGAAAGGGACGCATGTGCGGTTGATGACCTCGACGACAAAAGTTGCCGCATCATCTCAGATCACTTCGCCGGTAACAACTTCAAGACGGCCGCCGCGATCTCGGTCGGGTTCGACATCGCGTGCAGCTTGACCCACTCGCCCGTCGCCTCGTTGCCGAGGATGAGTTTGAGGCCGTGTTGGTTTTTGTCTTCCACGTAGCCGCCGAGTTTGTAGAGCACCCGGTCGAGGTTCTCCTTCTTGCCCGTCAGGAAATACCAACCCGGCTTGGCCTTGAAGCTGTCGGCATATTTTTTCAACGCGGCGGGCGTGTCCGTCTCCGGGTCAACGCTGAGCGAGAGCATCACGACCTCTTTGCCGAGGTGCGCGCCGAGTTGTTCCTGCACCTTCGCAAGGTTGGCCGTCATCGGCGAGCACGCGCCTTTGCAGGTGGTGAACAGAAAGTTGATCAGGACGATCTTGTCCTTCATTAAATCGTCGTAGAAACGGACGGGGCGATTGTCTTGCGTCAGCAGCACGTGGTTCGGGAAGTAGGCCGCGCCGCCCGCAGACTTGGGCGTGCCGGAAGTCGCAACGGTTGCGACCTGCTGCGCGGCCGCGTTCGTTTGCGGCAAAGGAATCTGCACGTCGCCCTTGCCCGTGGCGTCGCCGCCGCTGCCGCTGCTTTTGGCCGCGGCTTCGCTGATGACTTTGACGAGCGTCGAGGCCGGGGCGAGACCGTAGGTGCGCGTCCAGTAGCCCGCGGCGTCGTTGCCGATGAGGAGCATCGGCGTGTGATCGTTCTTGTCGCCGACGGCCGCGCCGAGCGCGCGCAGCAGCGAATCAATTTCGGGCTTGCTGCCCGTCACGAACGTCCACCCCGGCCCCGCCTTAAACTTCGCGCTGAACTCCTTCAAACGTTCGGGCATGTCCGTCGTCGGGTCAACGCTGATCGAGATCAACTCGATATCGCGGCCGACGCGCGCGCCGAGTTCCTGCTGCACCTTGCGGAAGGTGGCCGTCAGCGGCGGGCAGATGGTCGTGCAGGTGGTGAAGATGAAGTTGATCGCGACCGTTTTGCCGCGCACGAGGTCTGTGTAGAAGTTGAGCTTCCGCCCGTTCTGATCGTAGACCACGGTGTCTGGAATCTTGATCACGTTCGGCGCGACCGTCGCCGTCCCGGTCTTCGGCGCGGGCGTCGCATCGGAAGTTGTGGGCGCGGCCTCATCGTGCGCGTGCCCGTCGTGGTTGTCAGCGGCGGCCGCGTCCTCGGCCTTCACGGGGCGAAGGTTCATGCCGCACTTCGGACACTTGCCCGGCTTGTTGGATTTGACTTCCGGATCCATCGGGCACGAATAGACGACCGCCGCCGTCTTCACCGTCGCCTTCTTCCGCGCGGCGGGTTTGCGCTGCGCCGAGGCGACCGAGTGTGTGTCTGCGATGCCCGACGGCAGCGCGGCGAGCGCGAGCAGGGCGACGAACGCAAAGAGCGCGCGTGAGATTTTTAATTGCATGTTGACTTCCTTTTTCTGGCGGCCTCTTACTACTTCTGTTCGGGCTTCTGCCCGGCCACGTCGCCGTCCGTCACTTCGACCGCGGTGAACGGGAGGTCGGCGAAGGTGACGCCGCGCGAAGAGACGCGCACCATCACGTTATACATTCCGGCGCGCGGGAACACCTGCGTGATCTCATACTCGCCCGCGCCCACTTCCTTCGCCCACTGCCGCTGTTGCCAGACGCCGGGCGGCTCGAAGACCAGAATCTGCACGTCGCCAAGTCCGGTGACGGGCAACTTGGAGATCGAGTCGGTGAGTTTGAGCCGGAGCGGCACGCCCGCGCCGCCCGACTTGAACTTCTGCCCGGCGAAGGCCGCCGTCACGACGAGCGTGCTTTTCTCTTCGTCGGCCTGCGAGTTGGGCGACTTGCCCACGTCGGCGCGAAAGCAATGCGCGATGCGGTTCTCGTTGATCAGGATGGGCACGTCGAAGCTGCCCGCGCGCCCCAGTTTGACGGGCGTCGCGTAAGTGCCGGGCGCGATCTCGGTCAGGCTGCGGTCGAGCAGAAGGATGCCGCGCGCGCGCCGTTTGTAATTGCTGAGCGTGCCCATCGGAGCCATCATGCCTTCGACGTAGAAATAGATCATCGCGTCGGGCGCGTGGGCGATCATCACGGAGTTGCCTTCGGGCGTCGGCACGATCATCCCGGCGACGCCGAGGTCGTTCGGGCTGTCGTTCGGCACGCGCTGCCCCGCCTGCACGTCAACGGCCGTAACTTTATCTTTGCCGAGTTTGTCGAGTTCGATCAGCGAAAACTTTTCAGAGGCCGTGCCGCGCACGTAGGCGTAGCGGTTGGTGAAGGCGACTTGATCTGGACTCTTGACGACGCTCGTGCCGCCGACGATCTTGTTGGTCGCGGCGTCGAAGACGGTGACGGTGTTGTCGAGTTGGTTGACGGCGAGGCCGTAACGGCCGCGCGGCTCGAAGGCGAGCGCGACGACGCCGCGCGCGACCGGGATGGTGGCCGCCACCTTCTGCGTCGCAGGGTCAATCGCCGTCACGCTGCCGCCGTTCAGCGAGGCCACGTAGACGAGACGGCTGGCCGCGCTGTAGGCAGCCGGGACGGGAGTTTTGCCGGTGGGGATGTCTGAGACTTTGGCGAGCGTCTTGGTGCTGATGGCCGTCACGGTGTCGGCCGCGCTGTTGGTCACGTAGACGAACGCGCCGTCGCCCGTGAAGGTGATGTTGTGCAGTCCCGCGCCGACCGGGATGGTGCGCGCGAGTTTGTTCGTAGCCGTGTCAATGACGGCGACGAGGGGAGAGTTGTCGAGGCCGACCCAGACGCGCGCGCCGCCGGGTTCGAGCGCGATGCGCGTCGGCTTGTGCGCGCCTTCCAACTGAATCGTGCCGACGATCTTTCTCGTGATCGTGTTGACGACGACGACCGCCGAACGATCCGGCACGGTGATGTAGAGCAGTTCCTTGTTCTGACCGAGCACGAAGTCCGCGCCCACGCCGGGTAGTTCGATGATGCTCTCCAACTTCGTCTTGCTGAAAGCGATCTGCGGGTTGGTGAAGGTCAGCGTGCGGTCGTGGTTGAGCGTCAGCAGCAAATAGCTGTTGAGGTCGAGGTCGGCGCGCGCGCTCAGAAGGCCGCCCATGAGGGTGCGAATTTTATCCTTGCACTGCGCGTCGGTCGTGGCCTCGGCGGAGGCGAGCCGCGAACTGAACCACGCGTTCGGGTGGAGGTTCGTGACGGGCTGCCCCGTGCGCGCGTCGGTCACGCGAAAGGTGGCGAGCGCGTCCGCTCCGGCGACGAGTGCGGGCGTCTTTGTGGCGGCGGCGTCGCCTGCTGTGGGCGTCGCCACGAGCGAGAAGTCAATCGCGATGCCTTCACGTTCCATCCGCTGCGTGACGGACGCGGGGGTCTGAGAGGCGGCGTCGGCCTTCTTCGGCGCGGTCGGCCCGGCGACCTGTGCGCCCGCGCTCGACGGGAGGGCGAGGCCACAGCAGAGCACGGCCAACGACAGCGTGTACGCCTGCGCCAGCGAGCACATTTTCGAGCCGCACTTCGCTTTCAACTTTTTCAAACTGCTCATTCGCATCGGAAACTTCCTTTGATTCTCGTTAAAAAAATCTTGCCGGTTGATAATAGAATTACTTGCGTTTGATGTGAAGAGTGCGGCCTAAACCTCAGGCCGCACTCTTCGTCTCAAGTCAACTCCTCGCGGAGCTTACTGCGCAGCAGTGACGCGGAAGATGCCCCACAGGCCGCTGGTGAAGTGGAAACTTTCCTGAGTTCGCATCAGGTAGTCGCCGGGTTGACGGAAGCCACCGCCTGCGCTCGGCAGGATGATGTTCCAGTGTCGGCGCGCCGTGTGTCCGCCCTGTGAACCGATGTTCATCGAGGTCGGTTCGGGGTCAACGCCCGGCCGCCACAAGACGGTCGAGTTTTCAACCCACGCCTCGTGGAACCACGAATGGCCGTGGACGGTGAAGGCGTGCTGGCGCGAGTGACCAGTCGGCTGGACGACGCGGAAGCGCACGGGCATGCCCGCCGCCGCCGAGAAGACCGGCGTTTCAGGATCGCCGTGAACCGCCGAACTGAGGACGTTCGCCTGATTCACGTCATTGAGCAGAGCGGACACGTCTTGGAAAGTCGTGTGGTCAATCTTGCTCATCTCGGCCATGAACCCAAGCCGCGCCCAGATGGGTTCGGACTTGTAGTTGAAAGCCTTCGTGCCGGAGTCTTCCGAATCCTCGTCGCCGGTGTAGTTACGCACCGGGTTGCCGTTCGGAGCTTTCATCACGAGGTCGTCCTGATAGAGCACGTTGAACTCTTTGTAGAGGACGTTGCCGGTCGCGTCCTTCACAATGGCTTCCTGATTGCTGTTCGCAGGCGTCGTCCACGACGCGCCCTCCGGTTCGATGACGATCATGCCGACCGCGCCGTGCGAGCCGTGCTTCATGATGTCGCCGTAGTCCGTCAGGTTGATCGCGCCGTACTCGATGGGAGTGGCGGTGCGAACGCCGTCCGCGCCGACTTCGACCCGACCCGCATACCAGCGGTAGGTCGTCTTCTCGCCCGGCGCCACCGTCTGGCGGTCGTTGATGCCGACGTTCGCGCCGTCGCTGGTGCGCACGTCATACTCCAACAGTTGCGGGTGGAGACTGACCTCGTTCGACGGCTTCAAGCTATTCAAGTTGAAGTTCTGCACGATCATCGGCATGAAGTTCCAAGCCGGGTAGTCGGGCAAGATCGCCGGGAGGTTGTTGGTGAGTTGCACGTTGATGCAGTCGCCAGCGTTGGCGCGCAGCACGAGCGGTTCGAGTTTCTTCGTACCGGCCTTGACGGCCGCCACGTCGCTGCTCTGCAAGAAGACCACGCCCGCCGGATCGGTCAGGCCGAACTTCTTGTTGTAGATGATGCCGCCGGGCGACACGTCGGATGCGAGACGCGCTTCGACGTAGAAAGTCTTCTTCGTCGAGAACGACGGGCAGAAGTCCGAACGCAGGCCGGGGTCGCTGCTGCTGACCTCGCCCGACAGTTTGCTCGGCAGAGGCGCGACGCCGGGACGCGTGCCGCGGTACGAACGCAGGATGCCCCACATGCCGTCCCACAGGTTGTCGGTCGCGCCGCTGCTGTACATGAAGTCGGCCACGTCGGGGTTGCCGCCGCGGATGTTACCCACGGCCGGGATCGGCGGCAGCACGAACTCGAAGTGTTCGGAGATGCCGATGGCCTGACCGTTGTAGTAGCCGGAGTTGGGCACGGACGGTTCGTGCAGCCACTTGCCGCCGTGCAGGTTGAAGACGTGCTGCTCTTCCTGCGCGCCCTGAATGAGACGCACCTGAATCAAGTCGCCCTCGTAGGCTTCGAGGAGCGGCGTGAACGGATCGCCGTGGATTTTTGCACCCGCCTCAGTTTGCGATCTGAAGACGTTCGCCATGTTGCCGCGGGCGTCCGTGTATTGCTGGTTGGTGTTCGGGTCGCGCACGCGCAACGGGATCGGCTCGTTGCGATAGTTGATCAGGCTCGTGCCCGGATCGTCGGCCGAGATTGACTCAGGCTGCGGGATGTCGGGCGGCGCGACGATGTTGGGCAATCCGACTTCCTTGCGTCCCGGCGGGTTCACCGGCGTCAGTTCCTTCGTGTACACGATGGCGAAGTCGGCCAGCGCGAGGTTGAACTCGCGATAGCTGGGCGAGTAGTCATAAGTGTACGGCGTGTCGTAAATGATGTTGGCCTTGTAGGACGTGGGGCCGCCATCAGGACGCGTGCCGAGGTACGTGCCGTCGAACGCCTGCCACACGGAGTCGGTCGGTTCGACCACGAGCGCGGCGTAGAGGCCGTGGTGCTGATGCGAACTGGGGCCGAAGTGATCGTGCGTGAAGACGGTGCGGATCGTGCGATCCTCGCCCGTGCGGTTGACGAGCGGGTCAGCCCACCAACGCTGGGTCGTGGTCTGCGCGCCGAGCCACGCGCCGTTCGGCCCCGTGCCGAAGGCCGGGTGCGTCTTGGCGGTCAGAATCTGCGTGCCGCCGATTGACTGCTGGTAAGTGTTGTTGGCAGTGATGCGCTCGCGCACGGCGTCGGGCGCGAACGTGCCGTCCTCGTAGTTCCAGCCGTTCGCCGCGCCGTCCGAAGAGGTCACGTCGAACTTCACGAGGTGGATGTGCTGACCGATGATGTCGGTCGGCGTGTAGACCTGAAAGTCGTCGAGGTTGAGCGCCTTCGGCACGAGATTGGTCGCCTTGAAGGTGATGCAATCGCCGGAGTTGGCGCGGAAGAAAAGCGGCTCAGGCGCACGCGTGCCGTTCAGAGTCGCCGTCACGTCCTGTTCGAGCACCATGATGCGCGCTTGGCGATCATGCCAACCGGCGCGGTTGACGGTCATGTCGAACTGAACATAGGCCGCGCGATAGTCGCGCGCGGGAACTTTGCGGAGCGAGCCTGCGCCGTCTGTAAACGTGTCGGGGCAGGGATCGGCAAACGGTGCGCCCGGCTTCGGCGCGCGCCCGTTGACGAAGAATTTACCGGCCACGCCCGACGCCGTGTAGGACGGGTAGGCCGCGCCCTGCCAGCCGACCACGGTCGTCGCGGGTGCGCCGCCGGTGATCAAGCCGCTGTTGAGCAAGCCCTGATGGAAGTCCATCGCCTTCTTCTCTTCGACCGTGCCCGCCTGCGGCAGGATTTCGATCTTGGCCGAAGTCAGTTCGTGCGCGAAGGCCAACAGGTTCGGGTCTTTGTTGAGCGAGAGCACGCGCGCCGCCACGGGGTCGGCCAGAGCGGCAGCAGGCACGGCCGCTTTGCCGGTGATGTGCGTCGCCTCAAGGATGCGGTGGCGCGGCAGGCCGCCGTCGAAGTCTATGTCGAGCGGAGGTTGCGGCGCGCGGTGGCCGGGCTGCGCCGCGACGTAGAACGGGTAGCCTTTAAAGTCGGTCGTAGGCATTGGCGGCATCGGCTTGTTCGGCAACGGAATGATCGCCGGGTTGGGCGTGCCGCCCGCGATCTCCGCGTCGGGCAGATTGCGATCAATCGTGCCGGATTCAAACACGTCGTGCGAACGCCACAGTTCCCACATGCCTTGCGCGAAGTGGGGGTAGAGGTGGCAGTGGAAGATCGAGTCGCCGACGGTCAGGTTGCGATTGCCCGAACCGCCGTAGTTGATTTCGTAGGTGAATGCGCCGCCCGGCCCGATGGTCTGCGAGTCGAGATAGGTCGAGCCGTCTTCGCGCGATTCGTGCAGCCACTGGTGCGCGTGCAAGTGGAACACGTGCGTCTCTTTCGGCCCCGCGTGCAGGTTGCGGAAGCGCACGGGGTCGCCCATGTAAGAGTGGTGAACGTTTGAAGGATCGTCCGGGAAGAGAGCTTCGACGGCTTTGCCCGTCGCGTCTTTACGGACGTTCATCGCGGGGTCGCCGTTCGCCCACGATTCGAGGAAGAACTCCTCGAAAGCGCAGTCGGGGCAGTTGGCCGCCGGGCCGACTTTCTTGTGGACGGCGAGGAGTTCCGCGCCGAGACCGCCCGAACCGTAGTTGATGGCGAAGCCGTCGCGAACGCCGTGGAAGAGTTCCTGATTGAGTTCGGGGAACGCCTGCACGGTCTTCGTCTCGTCGTGGAAGATGACGGTGAATTCGCGGAACGCTTCGCCGCACGTGCCGGTGGGCGGCGCGTTCTCGCAGTTCTCGCCGAAGTTGGAGATGATCGCGTTGAGATCGGAATAGATGATCTCGTTCGACGCGCTGAGCATGCCGAGTATGGGCAGGTTGTCCGTGCCGAGCTTGTCGTAGTTGATCTTGGGCGTGCCGTTGGGGTTCGTCCCCGTCTTGACCGAGGTCAACTGAGCGGCCGTCACCTGCGAGCGATACCACTTCGAGCCGCGCGGCTGGACGTTGACCGAACCGAACAGGCCGAGGTCGAGTTGGCCGCCGTCGCCTTCGCCGCCCGCGACCGTGCCCATCGAGTAGACGAGATACTGACCCTGCTTGCGGGCATACCACTGGTAAATTTTCGTGTCGCCCGGCGCGGCCAGCGAAGAGGCGTTGTTGCCGACGTTCGCGCCGTCCGAAGCGATGTTGAGATACTCCATGCCGTTGACGTGCATCGAGGCGGCGCGCGTCAAGGGCGTGTCTTCCTTCTGCAACTTGATGTTGCCGTCCTGAACGACGTTGCCGTCCTTATCAACGACGTTCACCTTGCCGTCGGCCAGCTTACGCAGCTTGTTCTGCGAGAGGTCGTAGGAAGGCGTGCCTTCCGCCGGAATCAGGAAGGGCGGCTTGTCGAAATAGCCGAGACGCGACGTGCCGTTGGCCGTGTTGATGCTGTCAATTTCGGTGCGGCTCGGCGTGAGCAGGTTGGTGAAGTTGACCGTCAGGCAGTCGCCTTCGTTGGCGCGCAGGACGAGCGGGCGCGGACGTTTGCCCGTGCGGAGACGGACGTTACCGGGAACGAAGCCCTTCGTCGAGTCAATCGTGGTCACGTCGCGGCGCAGGGCGTAGAGCATGCCCGCCGGGTTGAACGCGCCGAAACGGTTATAGGTGTACAACTGATCGAGCGCGACGACGTTCGCCGTGATCGTGCGGCTGCACATCGCGGCGGGGATGGGGTTCTGCACCACCGCCGTCGTTGTTGCGGTTGTCGTCGCCGCCGTAGGCGCGGACGTTGTTGTAGTGGTCGTCGCCGGAGCGGCGGCGAGGTTGGTCGCGCCCGCTTCGGTCGCGGGGACGGCGTTCGCCGTTTCGGTCTTCGCGGTCTTCGACGTGGTGGCGGCGGGGGTCGGCTCGTTGGCCTTCGCGTCGCCCGCGTCGCGGCCGGTTTCGTGATAAAGATCGGCGGTCGTGTCGCCGGGCAGGCGCAGGTCGCCGCCGTGATTCAGGTAGCTGAGGCTGTCACCGTCGCCGGTGGAGCTAAAGGGTAAATGATTCTTGGCCGTTAGCCGTTGCGCTAAGGCCGGACTACTCGCGAGCACGAGCAAGCCGAGCAGCACCAACATCGTGCTGAACAGCTTCGGCCGTGTGCCGCTTCTCCTGTGACCCTTCATGCTTACTTCTCCTTCTATGGTAAGTGGACGATTAAACCGGCGCGGCTTCGTCTGTGCGTAGCCCGAAGCCGCGCCGCATGTCATTAAGTATTCTTCGATTCGCATTAGCGCGCCTTGCCTCCCTCGTTTCTTTCGATCCGGAGGTTGTCGAAGACGACAGTTTGAGCAGGGGCGGTCGCCGTGGCTTTCTGACCGACCAGCGCGACTTGCAAGTTAGTGATGGGGAACGGTGTCGCGACGCTGCGTTGTGTCGTCCACACCACGCCGTCCGGGCTGGTCTCCCAGTTCACTGTGTCGTCGGCGCGGTTGTGGCGGAAACGCCAGAAGCGTTGTTGCGTCGCGTTGTAAGCACCTTGCGAGTTCGTCACGACGC
>JAVEDE010000058.1 GCA_030841105.1 Pyrinomonadaceae bacterium | reverse complement strand
CGCGAGGGGCGCGTCGGAGTTTCAACACTCCGACGCGCCCCTCGCGCATGTCACTTGATCGCCTATGAGTTGTTACTTCTTCGCCAGCACGACGGGCGATTGCTCGGCGGCGCGGATGCGCTCGAAGAAGCCGCGCACGGCGGCGTAGTCGGCGGGCGGGATGGTGGCGGCGCGTTGCGTGAACGTGCGCTTGAATTGGAGTTGGCCGTCGCGGACGGCGTAGGAGGTCGAGTAGCTGCCAAAGGCCGTGTCGAGTTTCACGGGGTCGGGCATCTCGTCCACGTCGAAGCCCGCGGGGAGTTTGATGTTGACCGACTCGGTGTAGGCTTCCGATTCGAGCACGACGGCATGCTTGCGCGTGGCTTTCGTTAGATAGACCGACTCGCTGCGCGAGAGGATGGCGGGCTTGAAGACGAGCAAACGCTCTTGCATGAGTTGGCCGTAACCGGAGGCGGTGAAATCAACGTCGAGGGCGAAGCGGCCGTCGGCGTGGTTGTCGGTGGATTCGACCTTGACGACTTTCGCGCCCGTCGCGCCGCGCGTGATCCAACCTTCGACGGCCTTCGCGTAGTCGGGACGCGCGAGGCGTCGGAACATGCGCCGCTCGCCCGCGGCCGACTGGCCGACGGAACGCTCTTTGACGTTCGCGGTGATCGAGCCGTCGGCCGCGAGGCTGATCTCGGCCTCGCGTTCGAGTTGGTTGGCTTCGGGCGGCGTGACCGGCATCCGCATGAGCGCGCCTTCCGCTCCGGCGGCGACGAGCGCGTAGCTGTTCTGTTCGTGGTCGGGCAGATCGCCGACGGGCGTGTTCTCGTCCGTGGCGTCGAAGATAAGGAGACGGCCGAGCGCGGCGTGCTGGATGACGGTTGGGGCTTTCGTCTCGTCGCCCACGCGGACGGCGATGATGCAGTGGTTGAACTGGCTCGGCGAAGCCCACTCTTCGCGCACGAAGGTCGCGTCGCCCGAAAAGATCAAGACCGGGTAAGCCTCGATCTTGAGCGCGCGCAGCATGGCGCGCATGAGGTTGGCCTTGTCCTTGCAGTCGCCGTAGCGTTTGGCGAAAACTTCCGCGGCCGAGTGCGGGCGGAAACGCCCGACGCCGATCTGAATCGAGATGTACTGGATGTCCTGCACGTAACGACCGATGGCGCGAATCTTGTCGAGTTCGGTCTTCGCGTTCGCCGTCAGTTCGCGCGCCTTCGTCGCGATGGCGTCGTCGGGCGCAGACTGCGGGTCGCTCAGTTCGCTGTACCAGCGCGACACGTCAGTCCACGAAGCGAAGCTGCGCGCGCCCATGATGGTCGAACCGCCGTTGCCCTGTGCGGGCGTGTAGCTGACGGCGAGGCGCGGGGCGAGGCTCGTCACTTCGGGGCTGGCGACTTCAGGTTCGATGGGCGCGAGGTTGCGCAACTCCCAGGTGTAGGTCGTGCCGCTGACCACGGGTTCGACTTTCGTGTGGTTGAACGTGACGCCCTGCGCGCTCCAACCTGTGGGGAGCGTCAGCGCGAAGCGCGACACGAGCACGGGCAGGCGGCCTTGAAAACTCCAGACGGTGTGTGGGAAGAGAGCGCGCTCCTCTGTGATGATCTGGTAGCCGAAGACCATCCCGGCGTCGGCCTCGTCGGTCGCGTCAATGCGCTTGGTGCGATACTGGTTGTAGACGTCGTTGAGGTCTCCGGCGAGATCGAGAATCTTGTCGTTGCCGTAGCGTTTGACCTGCCCGTCCGGGCGGATGAGCCACGCGCGCATCTCGCGCACCTTGCCCGTGTCGGTGGCGTAACCGGCGACGGCCTGCGCCGTGCCTCTGCCCACGCGCGTCAGGATACGCACGGCGAAGGTCGAGACGGAGACGATCTTGCCGTCGTCGCCGATGGTCATCTGACCCTCGTCGTGGAGGACGACCGCGGGCACGTCTTTCGCGTAAGGCGGGGCGGACGCGGCGGCGGCCTGCGTGAGCCACGCAGGGGCTTCGTCGCCCGCCGCTGCCGTCGCCGTGGCGAAGGCGGGCGCGCAACACAGGAGGACGAGCGCGGCGCAGAGTCCGAACATTCGTGTGGGCATTTCTTTCAAACCTCTATTTCTCTAACCGGAGCGTCGCGGCGCGGAGGCCACGCGCTTCAACTCGTTAAGCCGCGCGACCCGACGCGAGCCGCTTCAATTTCGCGTGGCGCGCTCCTCAGTTCGACGGCGCGGCGGTCGAAGCAGTCGTCGCCGCCTGCTTGAGCGTGATGGTGTGATTGTCTCGCTTGTGCAGTTCGTCAAAGAGCATCTTGAGTTGCCCGTAAGAAGAGACGGGGAACAGCATGCCGCTCTTGCTGCCGAAGTGGAATTTGCGATTGTAGACGAGCGTGCGCGCGTCTTTGGTGACGCCGATCTTGACATCATATTTGCTGGTCTCGCCCGCGTTGATGCCGAGGGGGGCATCTGCGTTGTCGAGCGAGTAACCGGTGGGCAGTTCGATTGCTACGTCGTCTTGCTCCGACCAGGGGTAGTGAAAATAGACGCTGTTGTGTCGCTGCGTGGTGGGGAAGAGTTGGTTCGCGCCGCGCTGGAAGAAGGCCGGTTGCAGGAACAGGCGCTTGCCCGTGCGCTGCGCGTAGTCGGGCACGCGGACGTGATAGGCGTAGACGAAAGGCTTGTCGGGGTCGGTCACGTTCTCGATCTTCACGTCGGACACTTCGGCCGTGCTCATCTTGGCCTTGATCATGTTGCGCAAAGTCTCTTCGCGCTGCGCGGGCGTGTCGTCGTCGTTGTACTCCTTCTTGTCCTTACCGAGATGGCCGGTGTACTCGATGCGCACGTCGCCTTCGAGCGTGCCCTCGCTGTCGAGTTTGAGTTTGGCCGTGCGCCGCTCCAGAGACTTGTCGGGCGCGGAGAGCGGCGTCTGGACGAAGGTCGGCTCTTTCGGATCGCTGACGAGCGCGTCCTGCGCCTCGGACTGCCACGCCAGCATGCCGAAGGGCATGTACATCTCCGACGGGTCGAAGAAACGCCACGCGTCGCCCACCTTTACGGCGACGACGATCATGTTCATGAAGTAGGGGTCGGCGAAGGCGGGGTCGAAGAAGATGTCGCTGCGATCGGCCATCAAGGCGGGGCGCGCCTCGAAACCGGCGGCGATGGCGAGCGCGGCGAAGAGACCGCCGATGTCGTTGCTGCGCCCCTCCATCTTCTTAAGCGTGTTCGCGGGCGACTCGTCTTTGATCTTGGCGCGCACCTCGGCGGGCAGGTTGAGCGCGTCGTCGTCGAGGTTCTTGATCTTGGTGCGGCAGAACTCGTAGAGACGTTCGAGCTTCTGTTCGGGCGTCGTGGCGTCGCCGACGATCTCGGCCGACTTCTTGCGCACGTCGTCGTTGACCTTCATGTCCGACTTGAACACGTCGTAGACGATCTTGCCGAAGTCTTTCCAGAACTTCTGCGGCACGGTGTTGCGCTCGGCCGAGTAGTAGAGCAGCATCCACTTGCGCACCTCGTCCTCAGGCGGCATGCGCGGCTCTTCGTGATAGGCGGGCACGTTCGCCACCGTCGTCGAATAGAAGCCGTCCTTCGCCTTGTCAAACTTCGGCATCGCCATGTGGAACGGCTGGTAGCGCAACGACTCCATGCCGACGATGTTCGAGGCGGGCTTGAGATAGTAGGTCACGCTCTGGACGGGGATGTCGCGCTGGAAGTAGAGCCGCACGCGGTTGGCCGACCGGCCGGGATAAACTTCGCGCCAGCGGTACTCGATAATCGCGCCCGGCTCGACGCTCGGCATGGCGAAGGTCTTGGCTCGCAGTTTCAGATCGCCCGCCTTGGCGACGACCTTCTCGAACACGTCCTGCTTCTTGAGTTCGATGATCTGGCCGTCGGGTTTGATGGTGCGCCCGGCCACGTCTTTGATCCTCGCGTTCGGGCGAAACGGGATGATGTCAATTTTGCTCTGCGACTCGCGCCCGCGCTCGGTGAAGATTTTGATGCGGATGTAGTTGGTGAAGATCAAATCCATCTCGGCGTCGTCCACGCGCACTTCCCAGAAGATGGCTTCGGCGTCGGCGTCCTTCTCCACGACGGGCGCTTTGAGCGCGAGGTGCGCCGGGTCAATCGGCCTCCAATCCTGATCGCCGTAGGCGAAGGAGGGGACGGAGGCGAAAGCGGCGACGGCGACGAGGAGCAGCAGCGAGAGACACACGGGGGTCGAGAGACGGGGGCGATTCAAAAACATGGCGCGCGAGCCTTTCAATTTTTGGAGTGGAGCGCGACCGGCGTGCCGGTCGAAAATTTGGAAATGAACCTGTTGGAGTCGTACCTGCTCGTGAAAAGAGGTCGGTTGAGAGCCGTTCGGGACAGCGCGTGGATATTAGCGCAATTTATTCTCGGCGCACAAGCAGTTATCCGAAATCTCGGAGCAAAGCGACGCGAAAATATTCGCGTCAATTCAAGCCGCGGGCGTCGCCCAATCAAGCCGCGGGCGTCGTCCAAACTGCCGTCGCCTCTTTAAACGATTCGCGCCCGGCCGCCGGGTGCGTGCGGAGCGCGGCGCGGCGGGGGCGGAGGTTTCGCGGAGGCTGCCCTGTCGTGTGCTATAATTTTGCTTCTTTTGCCCCGCACTATCCGGCAGAATTTAGCGCGTTTATATTTCCCCTGAGGAGGATTGGAGTTTATGGCAACCGAACTCAAACGCGGTGAGGCGACCGGCGGTAAGATCGAAGAACTGCTCGGCGCTGACGCACGCACGCTGCTCGACTACACCTCGAAGACCATCCCCAAAGATCAACTGCAACTGCCCGGCCCCGATTTCGTGGATCGCGTCTGGTCGGCCTCCGACCGCAGCCCGCGCGTCCTGCGTTCGCTCCAGACGCTCTTTGACGCCGGGCGGCTCGGCGGCACGGGCTACCTCTCCATCCTCCCCGTGGATCAAGGCATAGAGCATTCAGCCGGAGCGAGTTTCGCGCCGAACCCGATCTACTTCGATCCGGAAAACATCGTGCGCCTCGCCGTCGAAGGCGGCTGCAATGCCGTCGCCTCGACCTTCGGCGTGCTCGGCGTCGTCGCGCGCCGCTACGCGCACAAGATTCCCTTCGTCGTCAAGATCAACCACAACGAACTGCTGACCTACCCGAACCAGTTCGATCAAGTCATGTTCGGCACGATTGATCAGGCGCACGACATGGGCGCGGTCGCCGTCGGCGCGACGATCTACTTCGGCTCCGACCAGTCCACGCGCCAGCTTACGGAAGTCAGCGAAGCCTTCGCCTACGCGCACGAACTCGGCATGGCGACCATCCTCTGGTGCTACCTGCGCAACCCGCAGTTCAAAGGCAAGGACGGCGACATGCACGTGGCTGCGGATTTGACGGGACAGGCCAACCACCTCGGCGTCACCATTCAGGCCGACATCATCAAGCAGAAGCTGCCCGAACGTAACGGCGGCTACAACATGCTGAACACGGAGTCGGCCTACGGCAAGACCAACCCGAAGATTTACACCGAACTGACGACCGACAACCCGATTGACCTCGTGCGCTACCAAGTCGCCAACTGCTACATGGGGCGTTGCGGCCTGATCAATTCGGGCGGCGAGTCGAAGGGCGCAAGCGACATGGCCGACGCCGTGCGTACCGCCGTCATCAACAAGCGCGGCGGCGGCATGGGACTCATCTCCGGCCGCAAAGCCTTCCAGCGTCCCATCGAAGAGGGCGCGGCGCTCTTGAACGCGATTCAAGACGTGTATCTCTCCGAAGAGATCACCGTCGCCTAACTCAATGATGAATGGGGAACGATGAACTAGGAGTCGGAATCCGGAAGTCGGAATAAAAGACGCGCGAGTCTTCCTTCCGACTCCTGTCTTCTGACTCCTGTTTTCCTTACCTTCATCGTTCCGCATTCATCATTTCTTCCCCATGGTCGAAGCCGCCCCGCAAACCTCCCACGACACGGAACTCCTCCACGCCATCGCGCGCGGGGACGAATCCGCGCTGGCCGCGCTGTACGACCGTTACCACTCCATCCTCTTGGGTCTTCTGCTCCGTATATTACACAGCCGCGTCGAGGCGGAAGACGTGTTACAGGAAGTCTTCCTCCAAATCTGGCAGCGCGCCGCCAATTTCGACGAGGCGCGCGGGCGCGCTTTTACGTGGATGGTGACGCTCGCGCGCAGTCGCGCCATTGACCGACTGCGCGCGCTGCAATCGCGCCAGCGCGCCGACGACACGGCCTTGCGCGACGCGCCCGACCCGGTGGGCGACGCCAGCGACGACGCTTATCACGCCGAGCAGCGTGAGATCGTGCGCGCCGCGCTCGCGCAGATTCCGGAGGAGCAACGTCGCGCCCTGCTGCTCGCGTACTTTGAAGGGTTGACGCAATCTGAAATTGCCGCGCGGCTCGGTCAACCGCTCGGCACGGTCAAGACGCGGATGCGTAGCGGCCTCGGCAAGCTGCGCGATCTGTTGGGCGAAAAAATGGGACGGGGGGCGGGCTTAAATTTTTAAGGTTCGCCGCATCCAAAGTTTTTGATGAAGCACGAAGAGTACAAAGAGATGCTCGCTCTCGACGCCCTCGACGCCCTCGACGTTGGCGACGACGAGCGGCGCGCGCTCGACGCGCATCTCGCCACGTGCGCCGACTGCCGCGCCGAGCACAGCGCGCTTCGCGACGCGGCGGCCGCGCTCGCCTACGCCGCCCCCGCGCCGCAAGCCGCCTCGCCCCAACTCCGCGCGCGCATCCTCGCGGCCGTCACATCAAGCTCGCAAGACGCGCATCAACGCGGCGGCAACGGCGCGTCCTCCCGCGACGGCGCGGCCGAAGCCACGCACGCTTCCAACGTCAGTTCGCCCGACGAGTTCGAGCAGCGACGCGCGTCGCGCGAAGTCAGGGTCAGCCGCAGCATCTTGAGGTTCGGTTCGCTGGCCGCCTCCGTCGCCCTCGTCGCGCTCCTCGTCTCGCTCGCGCTCCTCTGGCAGCGCAACAACCGTCTGCAAAGCGAACTCGCGCGCCTCTCGGCAACCGTCAACCAGACGCAACAGGAACTCGCACTCACGCGCGCCGACCGCGAACTGCTCGCCCAACCGGCGGCGCATTCCGCCGCGCTCACCGGCACTAAAATGGCCGAACGCGCGCACGCACGCCTGACCTTCGACGCCGAGACCGGCCGCGCCATGCTGACGGCCGCCGACCTGCCGCCCGCGCCCTCAGGCAAGGCTTACCAACTCTGGTTCATCGCCGCGGGCAAGCCGCCGATGCCCGGCAGCGTCTTCCAGCCCGACCCGCGCGGCCGCGCCGAAATGCGCGAGACCATCCCGCCCGAAGGACGCACCGCCGCCGTCTTCGCCGTCACCCTCGAACCCGCGGGCGGCGTCAGCGCGCCCACCGGCGAGATTTACCTAAAGAGTTCCGCCTCCTAAAGTTCGCAGCAACAGTCCCGCAGCAGTCCCGCAGCCTCCCCACCCGTCGCACACCTTCTGAACGCGCACGGCCGCTACCGTGCCGAGCAGCGGCCGCAAATCAACGTCGCGCGAAAAACTTGCTATAGTAGGCACGGCTTGCGCCGGAAGGCGCGCGAAATTTCAAGGGACGAGAGGGACGGAAAGTGGCTGACAAAAAACGCTCCGACAACGATGCCGTAATGAACACGATCAACGACGAGACGGGACAATTCGACGCGCGCTTTCTCCTCTGGCGCACCTTCTGCGCCGAACACGACGTGCCCGTCGAAACCCTCCCCAGCGACCTCACCGGCGACGTCCGCGACAAGTGGAACGCGTTGAAAGACAGCAAGCTGAAGTGACAAGTGAAAGGTGATAAGAGAAGGCGAGTAAAGCGTGAATCGTCAATCGTGAATAGATAAAACCTGCTTTCCTCTATTCACGATTCACGGCTCTTCTAACTTGTCACTCATCACTTGTCACTCGTCACTTTTTCAGTAACGTCGTCGCCGGGCGGGATGATCTTGTTCGAGAGCGAATCCATCAACTCCGCGTCAGAGCCGCCCGGCAAATCCGTCCGCCCGATTGACCCCGCGAACAGGCAATCCCCCACAAACACTTTGCGCTCGCGCGCCTGCTGTTGAAAGGCCGTGACCGTGATCGTTTCGATAAGCACCTGCGGCAACCTTCGAGACATAAATTAACGCTCTGATTGCATCTAAAACGAGTATAAATTGCGCCCGTAGAATCCATTATTAGCCGACTTTTTGAACAGAGGTTTTAAGTCTCATGCCACTCGGTAAGAAATCAACTTCGCTCGCCGGAGTGTTGGACGAGTTGACGGCAGAAGCCGCGCCGGAGTTGACCGAACACTTGGAAGATCACGACCTGCGCTGCTACGCCTGCGGCCACCGCTGCCTGATCCGCGAAGGCAAGCGCGGCATCTGCAAAGTGCGCTTCAACGAACAGGGTCGCCTCCTCGTCCCTTCGAACTACGTCGCCGCGCTCGCCTGCGACCCGACGGAGAAGAAGCCCTTCTTCCACGCTCTCCCCGGCTCCGACACGCTCACCTTCGGCATGCTCGGCTGCGATCTGCACTGCGGCTACTGCCAGAACTGGCTGACTTCGCAAGCCCTGCGCGACGATGCGGCCGGGACTGAGCCGCAAGTCGTCTCGGCGGATCGGCTGGTGGCGCTGGCGAAGGCTTACGGGGCTTCGATGGTGGGGTCGAGTTATAACGAGCCGCTCATTACGGCGGAGTGGGCGTTGGAAGTTTTTCGCCGGGCGAAGCCCGCGGGGTTCAAGACGGCGTTCATCTCGAACGGCAACGCGACGCCGCAGGTCTTGGATTACCTGCGGCCGTGGACGGACTGTTACAAGATTGATTTGAAGTCCATGAGCGACCGCAACTACAGGCAACTCGGCGGCGTGGTGGACAACATTCTGGAAACTATCAAGATGGTTCATGAGCGCGGCTTCTGGTCGGAGATCGTGACGCTACTCATCCCCGGCTTCAACGACTCGGAGGACGAGATCAAGCGCGCGGCCGATTTCATCGCGGGCGTGTCGCCGGACATCCCCTGGCACGTCACGGCGTTTCATCAGGACTACCGCATGCAGTCGAACGCCAACACGACCGCCGCGCAACTCGTCCGCGCCTGCGAGTTGGGGCGCGCGGCGGGCTTGCGTTTCGTCTACGCGGGAAACTTGCCGGGGCGCGTCGGCCGCTACGAGAACACTTACTGCCCCGCGTGCGACGAACTTTTGATCGAACGCTACGGCTACATCATCAAGCAGATGAAAGTGACGCGAGACGGTGCGTGCCCCGCGTGCGCGGCAGCGGTTCCGGGCGTGTGGTCTTGAGCCGCGAGACAGGGCGGGAGATTCTGTGAACGCGAAAAATTCGAGTGGTGATGCGGCGGGTTTACTTCGACGCCATTTTTACGACGGGCGTGCCGTGATGGAAGAAGGCGAGCCACTTGCCGTCGCGTTTCACCCAGATCGTGCTGGCGCGGTGTTCGGAAGGCTTGCCGTCAGGCGTCGTCTCTCTGACCAAGTAGGTCACGAGCGTTGCGTCGTCGTCGAGTTTCGTGGCCTTGTGATCGCTCGTGGTGGTTTTCGAGAAATCGAATCCTCTGACCGACGCCAGTGTCCCCGCTCGATCGGAGACGCCGCCCGGTTCAACCTCCAACTGCTCCGGAGCGAGATGCTGGGCAAAGGCGTCCCAGTCCTTCCGGCGGAGCGCTTCCCACATATGTTTTTCGATGGCGACCGGATCGTCGGAGGCGACCATCTCAGCATGTTTCTCCGCGCTCGCCGGAGTGTTGGCGTTGTTCGCCGCCGCGCCGCCCGCCGGTTTGGACGTTTCCGCCGCCGGGGTGGACGATGCTTGAGCCTTTTCGACCGGGCAATCTTGATGATAGACCGCCACCCACTCCGCGCCGCGTTTGACCCACGCGGTGCTGGCGCGCATCGCGCCGGGCGGCAGCGGCTGACCGCCGGACGTGCCCTTCGCATCCACGGTGTAAGTCACGACCACCGCGTCTTCGTCGAGTGTGACGGTCTTCCAGTCGGAGAGAGTAACTTCGGTCGGGGCAAACTCCTTCACGCCGTTGACAGTCGCGGCCTTGTCGTACACGCCGTCAGTAGAAACGTAGACCGAGTCGCTCGACATCATCTTCCCGAACCCCTCGTGGTCTTTGTTTTTCAGCATGTCCCAAAGCTGTTTCTCCTTGGTCGTTACCTCGGCGGCGTGCGCCCCGCCGCCGGTCGCGGACAGGTTGGCGTTGGCATTGAGGTTGGCGTTGGCGGGCGCGGCGGCGTTGCCGTTCGCGGCGGAGTTGGTGTTGGCGTCGGGGGCAACCGTGCAACCCGACGCGCCGTAGAGCATGAGTGACAGGAGGACAACGACCGGCGTCGTCCTCATCGGAAATCGTTTCATAGACAGACTCCTTCGAGCAGATATGTGTAGAGCGGGCGAGAGATCGGGATTTGGTGCACGCTGCTTCTATTCTAATTTGCGCGCGGAGTCAACAAGAAAAACCGTGAATCGTGAATCGTCAATCGTGAATAGAGAAGAACAGGTTCTATCTATTTACGATTGACGATTCACGATTTACTTTTCTATTTACGATTTACTTTTCATCAGAAATTCGACGAGTGGCGTTCGCGGTCTTCGGGCGTGCCGTAGAGGGGGGCGTACTCTTCGTTGTTTTCGGCGGCGTGCAGAGCGAGCTTGAGTTCAGCGAACTGGCGCGAGACGATTTGAAACTCGTCGGCGTCGAAGTGCTCGTAGTCGCCCGCGAGGTCGAGCACGCGCTCGATGCGTCGGTTGGCCTTGTCCAGCACTCCCGTCTGAATGCGTCCCTCGGCGACCGCCGCGCAGATCAGATCGCGCGCGGCCAACATGTTCGCCTCCTGCTCGCAGATGAGGATCATGTCCGACCCCGCTTCGATGGCGCGCAAACTCGCTTCGGCCACCGAGAGCGTCTGCACGACCGCGCCCATCTCCATGTCGTCCGTGATGACGAGGCCGTCGTACTTGAAGGCGGTGCGCAGCATCCGCATCACGACGTTGCTGCTGATCGTCGCCGGGACTTGCGCGAAGTCTTCGAGCGACGGCAGTTCGGCCGTGCGGCGAAACCACGACTGCAAAAATTCCGACACTTCGGGGAACGCGGCGTGGCTCACCATCACCGAATGCAGACGCTCGCCGGGGCGGTGGAACATCAGATCGAGGAAAGGCACGAGGTCGTGTTGGAGAATCTCTTTCCACGAATGACTGACGACGGGGAGTCGCCGGTGCGAGTCAACCTGCGACCCGCCGAGGCCGGGAAAGTGTTTGCCGCAGCCGACGATGCGGCGCGACTGCAAGCCGTCGAGGTACGCGCCCGCGAGCCGCGCCACTTCCTCCGGCGTCTCGCCGAACGTGCGGCCGCGCAAGCCGTTCTCCTCGTTGCCGCCCTTGAGATCGAGGACGGGCGCGAAGTTCATGTTGAAGCCGAGCAGGCGCAGGGCGCGCGCCGAGAGTTCGCCGAACTTGCGCGCGAGTTCGGTGCGACCGGCGAGTCGCACCGACTTGGCCGACGGCATCGGCTCGCAGATGTCGCGGAAGCGATCCACGAGGCCGCCCTCCTGATCCACGCCAATGATGACGCGCCCGCCGAGCGCGTCGCGAATCTGCGCGTTCAAGAGCGCGACCTGCTCGGCCGACTCGACGTTGCGCCCGAACAGGATGACGCCGCCCGGACGCACCTCGCGCAACAACTCGCGCAGGCGTCGGTCGAGGCGCGTCCCCGGCAGGCCGACGAACAAAAGTCGCCCGGCCTTGCGCCTGATCTCGTCAATCGCGTTCTCGGTTGTCGTCGCAGTTTCGGGCATCGTCAAGTTAGAGTTTCCTTTGACGCAAGATTACGTTTTAAAGGGCGGGCGCGCAAGAAGGCAGCCGCCCGCCGCCCCTATCATAGACGCCCATTGCCCACGGACTTCCGCTGATACTTGCGCTGATACTTGCCCGGAGCGCTTTGTTATAATCGCCGCATGGTCGCGGAACTTTCCCAACTCGCATCTCCGCACGACTCCGCCGCAAGTCTCACGGCGCGCATCAAGGAGCGCGCGCTCGCGCTCGGCTTCCACAAGGTCGGCGTCGTGCCCGCCGCGCCGCTCGCCGACGAACGCGCGCGGCTGGAAGAGTGGCTGCGGCGCGGCTATCACGGCGAGATGAATTGGATGGCGCGCGACGCGGAGCGGCGCACAGACCCGCGTCTCGTCATGGAGGACGCGCGCTCCGTCGTCGTCGTCGCGCTCAACTACTTCACGCCGCACGAGCACGCGGACGACCCCGCAACGGGCAAAATTTCCCGCTACGCGTGGGGCGACGATTACCACGATGTCGTCGGCGGCAAGCTCAAAGAACTGCTCGCGTGGATCAAGGCGGAGTGCCCCGCGGCCGAGGGCAAGGCGTGCGTAGACATTCAACCGCTGATGGATAAGGCTTGGGCGGTGCGCGCCGGGCTGGGCTGGATCGGCAAACACACAAACCTCATCACGCGCGAATACGGCTCGTGGGTCTTCCTCGGCGAACTCCTCCTCAACCTCGAACTCGACTACGACATCACTGCGTCCGAAGACCACTGCGGCACGTGTACGCTCTGCATCGAGGCGTGTCCCACGGGCGCGATCACAGAGCCTTACGTCGTTGATTCGAACCGCTGCATCTCCTACGCCACCATCGAACTGCGCGCGCCGGAAATTCCCGCCCCAATCGCGGACAATCTCGAAGGCTGGCTCTACGGCTGCGACATCTGTCAGGACGTGTGCCCCTGGAATCGCTTCGAGCAGCCGACCGCCGAGACGCGCTTCGAGCCGCGCGACGGTCAAGTCTCCGCCGACCTCACAGCCTTACTCGAACTCTCCCCCGACGCATACGCCGCGCGCTTCCGCCGCAGCGCCGTCAAACGCGCCAAGCTCGCCGGACTCCAACGCAACGCCCGCGCGCTCAAAAAAAATCAGCAAGACGATTGAACCTCTCACCGTTCGCCGCCGGGCGCGAGGAACGTAAGACTGTCAGTTGTCACAGGACAGGCAAACGGGAACGGCAGCGGCTCTACTTCCACAGCAAACGGGAGAAGAGAAGAGGCGCGATCAGATCGCTGCGCTGTCCACAACTGTTTTTGTACACGCAATGAATTTCTGCCGAAGCATTTCTCAGAGGCGAACGGGCATTCGGGAAAGCGACTCTCCGCTTTGATAGTTCGTTATCGTACAGAAATTTTATCTCGCGCTCTCTATAATCTCGTGTCGAACAAATCTCTGCATCAACACGTGTGAAGCGCCGTAAGTTTCATCCGTAGAAAAATCGCGCGCGGTTTATTCAGAGGATATGTTCGGGAACGACTAGAAGTAGTGAGGAAGTAGAAAATGTCCGCCGCCGCAAAAGCTCTCGCTTCGACAAAAACAGGTAAAGCCGGGATGACGCTCGACGCCCCGAAAGGCATCAAGCCGCCGAAGGCGACGGCGGCGAGCGGCCGTTCTCCGCAAGCAGAAGCGCAACGCCGTAAGTGGGGCGTGGAGACGGGCGCGCTCAGGTCAGTTCACGCCAGAAAATTCTGAACCTCGGCCTCATCCTCCGGCGCACCCTTCCCCTTATTATCAGTTCGACGCCATCGCCAACTCGGCTTCACTTCTTTCATTCGCAACGCGTTCTTTCGTCAGGTGCGCGATCATGTCTCGAAGCATGATCGCGGCCACGGGATTCCTCTCCAGTTCTTCACGCAAGCGGAAGGTCGAGATGAGCAGACGCCCGTTGCCATAGCGTCGTTCGGCGACGAGGGCGGCGAAGTGGTGCAGCCAGCCGATGAACAGACCGGCGTGAACGTCGGCGGCGAAGTCGCGCGGAGGGATGCCCGTGATGACGTGTTCGGGCGTGAGGTCGGCGAAGGCGAAATCAACCGTGCCGCCCGAAGGGATTTCTCGAAACATGTCGGCTTGCCGGATCCAGTTCATGTTGCTCGCCCAATCGCCCTGCCACCTGCGCCCCTGACGCGCGACGATCTCGACTGTTCCCAGATAACTCTGCTGCGCGTTGTTCGACTCGGCCAGCCACAACGCGCGCCCGCCGTTCTGCACGAAGAAGCGCACCTCGTCCGTCAGCTTATCCGCGACGATTGCATCGGCTTGCGCCCAGTCGTCCGTCAATTCGTAACCGAGCGACGCGAGTTGCGGGGCGAGACGCGGCGACGCGCTCAAGCGCACGCTTGGAGCTTGCGCCGCACGACGCGGGAAGAAATATAGCTCCTGATGATTGCTCGTCACCTCCGCGCCCTGCGCATCAATCAGACGTAATTCGAGACGCGCCCGCACGCTCTCGTCCAACTGCGGCACGTCGAAGGCGACCTTGCCCAACTTCGTGATCTGCGCTTTTTGCGGCCTCACGCGTTTCAGCGCTCCGTTGATTTCGGGGAACAGGTCGAGATGCCATTCGAGGCGCGCGCCGTCGAGGTCGGACTCGGAGAAGTGCGAGAGCGTGAGACTCACTTCGCACCGCTCGCCCTCCCAGAAGGCGACGCGCTTCCACGCGGGGATGATCGCGTCCGCACCGTTGATCCCCGCCATCGCGTCATAAAAGGCTTTCGGGTTACGGCACATGTCCAGGAGGCCGTTCGCTTCCCAGTGAACGTCCGTGAACTCCGTGATGACGTAGCCGACGATTGAAGGGTGACGCCGCATCTGCTCGATCTGATACTTCAAGGCGCAGAACTGCATCCGCTGCGAGGCGCGCGCGAGATCGGCAAACGTCGGAAAGACTTTATCCAGATGCCACATCTTGAAACGATTTTCGACGCCGTGCGCGTAGGCCGCACCGTCGCCCCACTCAAGCCCCGTCTCGAACCACCACGGGTCGCGCCCGCCGTAACAGGCGCGCAGTTTCTCCAGATCGGGCAAGCCCCAGTTGCCGAACTCCGAGACGATCATCGGCTCGCGCCCGGTGCGCCTGACTTCGGGCGCGGGCGTGCGCGGGACGGCCTTCCACGGGTCGCGCAGAAACTGCCGCCACGCGTCGTTGTTTTCGTAGGTGTGCGCAAACGTCCACGGCGGACGCGCGGCGAAAGTCTCCACCCACGCGCGCCACTGCCGGTAATGATCTGGGATCGAATAGTAGTTGTGAAAATCTTCGATGTCGGTGACGACGTGAAAATTCGTGAAGCACGCACTGTTGCCGACAACGAGGCGGTGCGGGTCGAGTTGCTTGAGGTGATCGTAAGTCTCCGACAACCACGCGCGGTGGTCGGCGTTGGCGGCCAACTCGACGCCCCAGCCTTCGTTAACGATAGTCCAGATGATGATCGAAGGATGATTCCAGTCGCGCTCGACCATGCCGTCGAGAGTGGCGCGGGCGCGTGACTTTGTCGCCGGGGTGAGGTTCTCCCAGTTCGGCAGTTCCGTCCAGATGAGCATGCCGGCGCGGTCGGCGGCGGCGTAGTAGCGCGGGTCTGTGATCTTGATGTGCGTGCGGATGCAGTTCAAGCCCATGTGTTTCGCCTTGACGAACTGCTCGTCGAGTTCCGCATCCGAAAACGGCGTGTAGATCAACTCCGGGTAGTAGTCCTGATCGAGCGCGCCGCGCAGGTAGAGGATGCGCCCGTTGAGCATGAGATGGCCGTCGGGCGAGGCGGCGATGGAGCGCATGCCGAAATGAGAGGCGAACGCGTCGAGCACCGCGCCTTCGCTTTCGGCGGCGAGCTGTGCCGCTTCGAGATGATAGAGGTGCGGGCTGCGCGTGTCCCAGAGCAGCGGATCGGGGATGGGCAAAACTGTCTGGAAAGAATCTGCACCTTCGTCGAGGATGACATCGTGAATCGTCACCGCGCCGCGCGGGTCGGTGAGCGTCAGCCGGAGCGGGACGGCATGAATCGCGCGGCGATTGAGCCTGAGATCAATGTGCGCCTCGGCGCGTTCAACGTCGGGCGTGATGTGCAGGCGCGTGATGTAAGTGGCGTGGCGCGCTTCGAGATGGACGCTTTGCCAGATGCCGCCGATGGGGCCGTACCAACTCTGCTTGCCGTGCGGTATCTCAGCAAAGGAGATGCCCGGGGAGATAGATTCATGGTCGCCCGGATCAACGACGCGCACCACCAGTTCGTTAACGCCCGCGAGGCGCAGCGCGCCGTCCAACACCAACTCGAAAGGCAGGTAGCCGCCTTCGTGTTCGCCGACGAGTTGACCGTTGAGCCAGACGGTGGCGAAGTAGTCCACCGCGCCGAAGTGGAGTATGTAGGTGGTATCGTAACCGGCGCGGATGTCGTCGGTCTGCGGAATCTCGAACTCGCGGCGATACCACGCCACGCCCGCGTAGCCGCGCAAATCTTCAAACTGCGCCTGCCACGGCCCCGGCACGCGAATGCTGCGGCGCGGCGTGCCAGCATCTTGGAGCGTATTGGGTTGAAAGGATTGATCCGGGTCAGGCAGAAATTCCCAAGAACCGTCAAGACTTATCCGTTTGCGAGTCATACATCCCCTGCTCGAATGACCGCCTGTGCGGGCAAAGAACAATATAAAAATTTTCTGTATATGGCAGGGGTGATCCTAGTCCTTAACCGGCGCACATTCAACCGGGGAATCTTCAGGCGCGCTGTCGTTCGCTGCTCCACCGGTCAGTCGAAGCCTCGACACTGGCGGGACGCGTGGGCTGTAACTCACTCTTCCAGCTTGTCGTACATTCGCTGACGTACCTCGTGAGTGCTTCATCGAGTGAAGGCAGGAGCGCGCCCCGCTCGCTGCCCAGCACGCTATACATCGGACGCCGCGCCGTCGTGCCGTCGAGCGCACTTGTGGCGCAGCCCTGCACCCCGCCGGCATCGAGGTCGGCCATCTCCGCTGCCCGTCGCGCTAACTCCGCCCACGTGACCGCGCCGGAGTTCGCCAGATGCCAGATGCCGCGTTCGCCGTCAATCAAGAGATCGAGACTCACGTTCACCAAGTCAGGCACGTAGGTGGGCGCCACAATGGCATCATCGGCTGCCTTAAAAGTCTCGCCGGAGGCGAGCGTGCGCAGCGCGGCGGTCACGAAGTTGTGCTCGTCCCACGGGCTGAAGAATGCGCTCGTGCGAACGACGAGCGCCGCGGGATGAACTTCCAGAACGCGCCTCTCCGCCTCGGCCTTGCTCCGCCCGTAAACATTGAGCGGGGAGGTGGGAGCGCTTTCCAGATAAGGCTTCTTCGTCGCGCCGTCGAAGACGAGGTCTGACGAAAATGTGAGGAGGGATATGCCGCGTTCGGCGCACGCGGCGGCTAAGGTGGCAGCCCCGTCCCGGTTCTCACGAAAGCAGGCTTCCGGCTCATGCTCCGCTTGATCAACGCGCACGTAACCGGCGGCGTTGACGATTGCCCACGGATCATATTCGTGTAATGCCGCGCGCACCGATTCATGTCCGGCGATGTCCATCTCACGACGGGAAAGGAGACGATAGGCGATGCCCCGCACTTCGCACAAACGGGCGAAGGCTTTGCCCAGCGTGCCCGTGGCTCCGGTGATGATTAAAGGGCGGGTCGAACTCTTCCGCGTACTCGCGCCCCTGACGGAGTGTTTGGCCGGAGCGGCCGCGCGTGGTTCTCTCCGCACCGGCGTGTAGAGAAGACGTTCGAGCCTGTGCCACCAGCCCGGCCCTTCGATGGCCGGGTGCTTGAACTCGCGCCCTGCGGATAATTCGCGCAACAGATGCGCGATGGCGGTCGGGCGACGATGCGTGCCCCGCACGTCGTAGACGCCCGGCTCGTAGAACCCTTTGGAGCAAGTCAACAACTTGTTCCAGTCGTATGCGCCGAGCAGCGACCAAGCGGTGACGGCGCGCACGTCCACATCCTCTTCACGTAAGTCCCAACACGTCTCCCAAACTTCCTTGAACCAGCGAAGCTGCTCTTCGCGCGTGCAACCGAGATGAACCTCGGTGACGGCGATGGGCAAGCCGTAACGCTCCCACGTCTCGCGCAACAGCGTGCGGTGTCCGGCCAGCCCTTCGGCGCAAACCCTCACGGCTTCCACGTCTGCATAACTATCTTTCGTGTTCCCGCCGTGCGAGCAGGCAGGGTAGCGTTCCATGCGCTCGTCTAAGAAACGCTCGCTCGTCAGGTAGTGATTGATGCCGATGATGTCCGGCGGGCAGGGGTTATCGGTAAACCAATCTAGTTCGGCTTCGTCAATACCGACGCCCGTGAAATAAGTCCACATCGGATGCTCGCGGTTGAGGCGACCCGTGAGCAGTTCAAAGGTGAGCCAGCGTCGCTCGTTCTCAAGGTCGGCCTGATACCGGAGTTTGCGCGTGCTGTAAGTCTTCCCCAGATCGTCCGTCTGGACGAGTTGCGCGGCGGGGTTGATCTCGCGGATCGCGCGCATCGAGAGCACGACGGCGCGGCACTGGATAAGCAACGCCTCGCAGAGCGTCCGACGGTCGCGCCCGTGCGGATACCAGAGTCCGTATCGCCCGCTGAAACGCGCGGTGGTGAGAGGCTCGTTGACCGGCGTGTAAGCATCTACCCACGGGTAACGCTCCGCGACGGCGCGCGCGTACTCGGCCAGCTTTTCGGGAAAGGCCGGATCAACGAGACTCGTATGGCGCGGCCCGCTGCCGTGGTGCACGAGGCCGACGATGGGACGGATTCCGAGTTGGCAGAGGCGTGCGAGGCGCGCGTCAGGCCAAGACCAGTCGGCACTTTCTAAGCCGTCGGGCGCGGTGCGCTCCCACAACACCGGATAGCGCATCGCACGGATGCCCAGCCCCGCAAAAAGGTCTAGGTCTTCGATACGTTCGGCATGACCGTTGCGCTCAAGTTGATCGAAATACTCGTCTCCCACGCGGTTGACGGTGCATTCGACTCCGCCCCAAAGTTCGATCCGTCCGTTGCCTGTCGCCTCTACGCCCATGTTCGTTTTCATGCCTCCCGCGCGCCGCTCTACTTGAGCGACGGGTTAAAGTTCAAAGCGAACCCGCCTCTTTTCTTGTGTCTACTGTCTAACTCGCGACGGAGAAGTTAACGGCTACTGACTCAGCGCCCGCGGCTCGCTGTTTGAGGTTGCGCGGGGGCGTGGCCTCCGCCGTCGCGCGCCCTTCATCAAACGCGTCTTCAGATCAGTTCCGACGTGCGCGTCCAAGTCATGTCCCATGATGTTCCTTTCAAACGCAACTTGCGCTTGGCGCGTGTTGAAAGCCGCACACAGCAAACGGGCGCGGGTAAGTAAACGCACTTCCGCGCCCGGCTCGTACAGGCACACGCGACACACAACCGACGGCGCTACCGACCGTCGCGGTCACACTAGAAGGTTGCCGCGGGCAGCATTGCCACAACTTGATCAGGGGTATTAATCAGGGGTACGAACCAAGATATACGAATGCCGAAGGCTTGTCTGTACAATATCGGACAGGAGATGAGGCTCAAGAATTCCGTGTTGCGATCAGGCTAAATGAGCTTACTAATCTTGGCGCGGTCTTCCGGTTTTTTAAGGTTGGCGCTGATACCCCTTTGTTATCCGCAGCCCATACCTGCGCCGGAGATTAAGCAGATGACGTTACTTGTACTTGATCTTCATCACGAGGATCGCCAACCCTAGTATGAGCGTCACACCGTTAGTGGCGAGGATCGCCCAGTCTTTCTTGATCACGCCGTAGGCGAGCCACAATCCCACGCCCACGCAGAAGGCCACGAACATGGTGAGCGACACGTCCTCGGCCGACTTGGTCTTCCATATCTTCAACACCTGCGGCACGAATGACGCGGTCGTCAAACCGCCCGCCAGCAGCCCCAATCCTACAATCATATCCATCTGACACGCTCCCCCTTGAAATAAGACTTCGACACAAATAGCCCGATCACACCGTTACCGCACAGCAGCGACAGCAGCCTTCCCGGCACTGAGCAACGACTCGTCGTAGCGCGCCAGCAAATCGGCGACGTCCTTATAAATTTCGACAGCCCCGGCCGCGCGTAAAGCCTCCGCCGCAAAGCCACCGCTGAGCAGGCCAATAGTACGCATGCCAGCCTTCGCCGCGGCAATCGCGTCGTAAGGCGTGTCGCCGACGACGACGGCCGCCGCCGGGGCAACACCCTTTATGCCTTCCAACGCGGCCTGAAAGATGTCCGGGTGGGGCTTCGACCTCTCAGCGTCATCCGCCGAGGTGGCCGCCTCCAACAGGTCTTCAATGCGCAGGTTCTTCTTGTGCCGCGCCAACTCCTCCTCCTTGGCCGAAGAGGCGAGGGCGATTGCCAGACCGTCGGCCTTGATGCGCTCGAAGAGTTCGCGCACCTTCGGGAAGGGTTGCACGCGCGGGAGGTAGACGCCCGCGAACAACTCCGTCCGACTTCGCTCCAACTCCTCGCCGAATTTGTCCAACTCTTCCCGCGTGCAGAAGACGGGCATCAACTGGTCGCCGCCCTTGCCCATCTGCTCGTGCAACTCTTCGTAAGTCACCTCTTTGCCGCAGCCTTTGAAGGCCACCTGCCACGCCTCTACGTGCAGGTCGTTAGAGTCCACAAGCGTGCCGTCAACATCGAATATCACCGCTTTAATCACTATCTTCTCCTTAAGTCCGTTCCACGGAACGAGCAACTACCACTGTCACACCCAACGGGGCTTTATCCGGCGTTGCGGTTCACGGGTTTTATCTGTAGCCGAGCCGGAGTCGGATGGGCAGAGCGGGTGGCGCTAACTCGCGCAGCTCGTCACGCTTCGCTATCCTGCGGACGTTTTTGAAATAGTCTAGAGCGGCGACCTTCAGGCCGACATCACGCCCGAGGCGCTCGCTCATGTACCACTTGTGCTCCAACACCTGCGGCCAGACCTCCTGCGCCTCCGCAGGGGCGAGACTCACCCCGGCAGCAGATCCGGGCTTCTGTTTTTCTCTCTCGCCGTCCGCCCTTACGCGCCCGGCGACATCATCCTGTTTGAATGGTACAGGCATCCTCAACCCCCTTGCTCGACCCGTCAGGGTCAAATAATGAAAGAAGTATGATGAATATCAGTTCTCAGGGAGGTTACGAACAGATAGAGATATGGTCACGGATGCAGACGGCACTGCCGCTCCGGCCTCCGTCATTTTGCGTTTGGTAATCTTGACGCAGCACACCCTTCTTTTCCATTCCCGCCCAAACAAAGTGTGCCATGAAGCGTACAGACGGGTGGCGTTTGACCCGCTATATTCTTCCCGTGCACGTCAAATCGGTGTGTGTGCCGGAGAGGCTAGGGGATCAGGGTGGCAAACTACTGACCACACGTGCCCCCGGACTAACTCATCCGGGTGGCGTGACGTTACAAGGGGGATGAAAAGGCGAGCCTCCTCGCAAGGCTCGCCTTTTCACTTACTAACCGGACACTAACGATCGCCAACTCCAGCGCAGCGGCACGCCCGAAGCAGATGATATATGCCGCGCTCTCCTGTCATGACATACAAACAGAACTATTGCCCGGTAGTGCTGGTGGTCGAAGATCACGACGACACACGCTTCATGCTCAGAACGATTCTGGAGCATGACGGCTACGCAATGCTGGAAGCCTCGGACGGGTTGGAAGGGATCGAGATAGCCATCCGCCAACACCCCGATCTCGTACTGTTGGACGGTAACCTGCCGGGACTCGACGGCCTCTCTGCCGCCCGCCGGATGCGTGAGCAGGAGTCATTGCGCGACGTGCCCATCGTCGCCCTCTCCGGGCACGCCGGGCCGGAGTTTCAGGCCGCGGCGCGCGCCGCCGGATGCGACGCATCCATCACGAAGCCGCTCGACTTCGCCGAGTTCAGGAGTACGCTCAACCGCCTGCTCTCCTCCTATTCACATGCTGCTTAAAGAAGACCAATAGCCCGGTTGGAGAATTACGGCCGCGTAATTTGGGCAATAATATAGTTGACGCACCTGTAAGGTTGTCATTTGTGGAATGGCGACTTAGGCGCTCGTATCGTCGTGCGCGAGCGATGAGGACAGTTCGCGGTAGGCGTCGGCCTGAGCAAGCAGGTCTTTGGCCTTCTGTTCGACGGCCTGGACGGCGTCTGCACCGGCGGCCCAGCGTAGCGGAGGCTCGTCCTGGCTCGCAAGCTGGATGAGCGCCTTGGCGAGCTTGGCGGGGTCACCGCCTTGCATGCCGTTCATGCCCTTCCAAGCGGTGACGGTCTGCATGGTTTTCTCGGCGTAGTCGTCTATCGAGGGCTGGGGGTACTTCGTTGAATCCTCCGTAAGCAACTCGGTGCGGAAGAAGCCCGGCTCGACCAGCATCGTGCGGATGCCGAACGGCGCAACTTCGAGGGCGAGCGACTCCATCCAGCCCTCGATGCCGAACTTCGACGCACAGTAAGCGGAAACGAACTCTTGCCCGACAATCCCGGCGATAGAGGAAAGTGTAACGACGAGACCGGATCGTTGCCGGCGCATGACAGGCAACACGGCACGGGTGACGTTCAAGGGGCCAAACAGGTTGGTCTCGATCTGTGCCCGGAAGTCCTCGGGGGTGATCTCCTCGAAGAACCCGGCGTAAAAGTTACCGGCATTGTTGACCAGCACGTCTATGCGGCCAAACCGATCAACAGCAGACTTAACTGCTGCCTCGGCGTCGGCAGGGTTCGTAACGTCCAGTTTCACAGCCAATAAGTCGGCCGATTCTCCGACGGCCTGCGTCACCTTGTCGGTATTGCGTCCGGTAGCGACAACCTTGTAGCCGGCAGCCAGCGCAGCCTTGGCGATGTCAACGCCCATGCCGCGACCGGCACCTGTAATAAACCAAACTTTGCTCATATTTGTACCCCTTGTAATCTTAACTGATTCCGCAGTAACTATTATTCAAGATCATTCTAAACTTTCAGATTTCACCTCAACAAGCTCTACCTGCAAATCCCAAATGTAAAGTCCAATATGTAATTCCACAAAACGGTCTTTTGTAGAATAATTATTTTTCACAACAATAGTTACCAGTCTGTTTTACCTTTCAGGTAGTAACGATACTGTAGGTGCGCCAACTATTTAATGCCATAGTTAATTCGGCAAAGGCGGCAGAGGGTATGCGTTACCCGGCAAGCTAATCGATCAAGCGAAGACGGAACAGGCTAGTGCCTTAGATGGTTTTAGGAATAATCAAGTCTCCTGTATATTATCCCCTCACATAAACCTTTCCCCCGAAAGCATTCGTCTTCTAATTAATGGTGGATTAGTCCGTCTATGACCCGAAAACCGTCCGAAGATAACCCGCCCGGCGGCGTCGCCGAGTTGACTGATCGGTCGCCCATCGAGGAGAGTGCGTCCGCATGGCTGACCGCCATTATCGAGTCGGCCGACGATGCCATCGTCAGCAAGACGCTCGAAGGCGTCATCACGAGCTGGAATAGCGGCGCCCGCCGCATCTTCGGTTATACGGCCGAAGAGGTGATAGGCAAGCCGGTCTCGATCTTGATCCCGCTCGATCATCAGGACGAGGAGCCGAACATTCTGGCTCGGATCAGGAGGGGCGAGCGGATCGAACACTACGAGACGGTGCGCGTACGCAAGGACGGCACGTTCGTTGACATCTCCCTCACCGTGTCGCCGATCAGGGCGCGCGACGGCAAGATCATCGGGGCTTCTAAGATCGCACGCGACATCAGCGAGCGTAAGCGCGACGAAGCGCGACTGCGTGAGCAAGCGGAAGTCATCGAGACGGTCAACCGCGTCGGGCAGACGCTCGCGGCCGAACTGGACTTGCACAAACTCGTGCAGGCCGTCACCGACGCCGCCACCGAACTGACGGGCGCGCACTTCGGCTCCTTCTTCTACAACGTGCTCGACGAGCACGGCGCGTCCTTCATGCTCTACACGCTCTCCGGCGTGCCGCGCGAAGCCTTCGCACACTTCCCCATGCCGCGCGCCACAGACCTCTTCGGCCCCACCTTCCGCGGCGAAGGCACGCTCCGCATTGACGACGTAAAACTCGATGAACGCTACGGTAAGAACTCACCTTACTTCGGGATGCCGGAAGGCCATCTGCCGGTGGTGAGTTATCTGGCCGTGCCGGTCGTCTCGCGTTCGGGCGAGGTGCTCGGCGGGCTGTTCTTCGGCCATCCGGAGGCCGGTGTGTTCACAGAACGCGTGGCGCACGTTGTCGAAGGACTCGCGGCGCAGGCCGCCGTCGCGATGGATAACGCGAGCCTCTACGACGCCGCGCAGCGCGCCCGCGCCGAGGCGGAAGAGATCGCCGCGGAGAAGGAGCGGCTCTACATCGAGGCGCAGGAGTCGAGCCGCCTGAAGGACGAGTTCCTCGCCACTGTCTCGCACGAGTTGAGGACGCCGCTGACGGCCATCCTCGGCTGGGCGCATCTGTTGCGCACGGGACAGCCCGTTGACGGGACGATGGCGAAGCCCCTAGAGACTATCGAGCGGAACGCGCGGGCGCAGGCACAACTCATTGACGACCTACTCGACGTCTCGCGCATCATCACAGGTAAACTCAGAATTGATGTCCGCCCGGTTGATCCGAACTCCTTCATCGAGGCGGCTGTCGAGGCGGTCAGACCCGCGGCCGAGGCGAAGGGGGTGCGTGTCCAGCGGATTATGGACACGGGCGTGGTCACCGTTTCGGGTGACCCGGTGAGATTACAGCAGGTGGTGTGGAATCTGTTGTCGAACGCTATCAAGTTCACCCCGAAGGGCGGGCGCGTGCAGGTCAGGCTGGAGCGGGTCAACTCGCACATTGAGATCGCCGTCAGTGACACCGGGCCGGGGATCGACCCGAATTTTCTGCCCTACGTCTTCGACCGCTTCCGACAGGCCGACGGGCGCACCACGCGCCAGCACGGAGGACTCGGTCTCGGTCTCTCAATCGTGCGCCATCTCGTCGAATTGCATGGCGGAACTGTCAGGGCTGAGAGTTTGGGCGAGGGGCAGGGCGCGATCTTCACGGTGCTGCTGCCGGTCGCCCCGGTCTATAAAACCGTCGGGGCGGGCGAGCGCGTCCACCCGGCGGCGAGGGACACGCTCCCCCTCTACGAATGCCCCGAGAGGCTCGACGGAGTGAGAATTCTCGCGGTGGACGACGAGGCTGACACGCGTGAGTTGCTGAAAGCGGGTCTCGGTCAATGCGGCGCCGACGTGACGGTCGTCGGCTCGGCGTCCGAGGCTCTGGAGGCTATCGGGGCGGGGCTGCCCGATCTCTTGATCAGCGACATCGGGATGCCGGGCGAGGACGGGTATGAGTTGATCCGGCGGGTGCGTGGGCTTCCCGCAGACGGCGGGGGAAAGGTGCCTGCCATTGCGCTGACGGCATACGCGCGCGTGGAAGACAGGATGCACGCGCTGAGGGCAGGCTACCAGATGCACGTGCCGAAGCCGGTCGAGTTGGCCGAACTCGTCGCCGTCGCCTCAAGCCTCGTCCGGCGCGGCGACTGAGTTCAGGTACGATTGAACGCCTCTATCACGTCGAGGGCGCGCGGGTACTCCGGGAGGTGTCAAAGTTTCACCCGGCACTTGCGAGGGCTAAACCCTGTCGCTCGTTTTGAATCCTTTGCCACCTGCCCGGCGCGATGCGGTGCGCGCCCCAACTGAACTCAGCCTGCGGGGCGAAGACGCGGAGGGCGACGAGGCCGCCGTAGCCGCCGAACTGTTTCGGGTTCATCCACCATCCGGCGCTCGCATCCCACAACCTGATCTCACCTTCACGCACCACGACGGCGCACCCTTCGTGATAGATCAAATCATCTTTGATCCAGTGGTCGGAGGCGTTGCCGTCCGTCCAGCTTTCGCGCCAGTGCCGCGTCGCTTCCTCCGTGTACTGCTGGATGAACTGTGCGGGATAACTTTTCACGCCGCGCATGACGAACACTTCGTTCGCCATCGAAGCCAGCGCGCCGCAGTCGAGCGTCTTCTGCCGCACCGCTTCGCACCAACTGATCGGCCACACGCTCGCCCCCCACTTGTACTTCAAGCGGAGCCAGCGCGGCCCCGTCAGCGGATTCTCACCGTTCAACTGCGAGTAGTCGGTTGAGAAAATCCACTCGCGTGCGACGCGGCAGCAGGGCTTGCCGTGATGCAAAATCGCCGACGCGGGGAAGTGTTCCCACTTCGCCATCGCGCCGCCCACGTCCACCAAATCCGTCTCGTTCACTTCCCGCAGTTCGTTACCCTCGGCCAAAGACATAAGACATGCTCCTATCGTAAGCTCCCGCATCACAGAAAACTAAAAGGTCGCCCGCGCTCGCGCCCTCAGGCAATTCGACGTTCCACGCCACGATGTCGTGCTCCATACACAGCCTGCCGAGTAGCGGCGTCTTTCCGCGTCCGAGCGCGCGCCACTCGCCCGTCTGCGAATCCCTGTGCAGAATCCGGTGCGGCTGGAAAAAGTGCATCGGCAGTTCGGCAATCGAGCCGTCAACGACGGCCTCTTTGATCTCGCCTTCCGCCGACTCCTCCAGTTCCAGCAGACGCATTGCCAGCGCCGTCGAAGGTTGCGCCATCGCCTTGCCGGGTTCGGAGATAACCTGCACGACGTGCGGCAGGAATTGACGCGCACGCGCGACGGCCGCGGCGAACTGATCGCCGGAGTCGGTCTGCCAGTCGTCTGGAAACCAACCGCCGCCCACGTCGAGGCATTCGATGCGCCGCCCCGAAAGCGTCTCGATGGAGCGACACCACCTGAGCATTGACTCGTAGAGATGCCACCACTGGCGCACGCCGATGTTGCTGCTCGCCATGTGAAAATGGATGCCGAAGGCGGAGTCTGTCGGCAGCGTCCCGATGGCGGCGACGAGTTTTTCCAGTTCCTCCGGCGTATAGACGGGGATGCCGAAACGCGAGCCGACCGTGGGGGTGCGCAGGCGCACGCCGACGATCTTCGCTTGCAGTTCCTTTCGCTCAACGCTTGCGACCACGCGCCGCAGGTCTGCGAGCGAATCGCAGAAGACGGCGTGGATGGGCGATGTGGGCAGCAACCCTTGCGGCCACCATTTGCCGGGGCCGTTCAAGATTACCTGCTCCGGTTTGAATCCCGTCTTGAGCGCTTTCTGCACTTCGAGCAGACTGATGGCTTCGGCCAGAAAGTTCGACTCCAACGCCAGCTTGATCAAACGCTCGTCCGGGTTGGTCTTGATGCTGTAAGCGTTCGTGACTTTGGTTGTCTCAGAAGTAAGTTTCGCGGCCTGCCCTGCGGCGCGCGCGAAAAGGGCTGCGGCGGTGCTTTCGAGAAAGAGAAACGAAGGCGTCTCCATCTCCGCGAAGTCGAACGCGCCGAGATCGGCGATGAACGAAGACGGCACGGTCGGAATCGTGGCCGTCACGTTGTCAGGTTCGGCGTGATGCCCGTTGCCATTCCCGTTGCCGTTACCGTTGCCGTTCCCATTGCTCTCAAGGATGTGCAGCTTGTGCAGGCGTTCGGCGAGAGCGAGCGTGCCGGACGGATGCTTCAAGGAATGGCCGATGCCGCCGGGGTACGGCTCCGGCAAACTCGGCAGGGGAAACTGCGAACGCACCGGCACTTCCAGCACGACGCGCGTGAACTCTTCGGAGACGGGCGTCTGTGTCCTCGCGGGAGGAACGCCCGTCGCGCTCTCGACCAGCAGCGCGGGCAGGTTGTGCCCCGCGATGGTCGAGCCGTAAATCCACGCCGGGAATCTGGGGTTGCACTCCAGCAGCCACAACAGCCCGCCCGTGTCGCGCACCATCTCCAGTTCCGCGCCGCCCGTCCAGTTCAAATCTCTGACCATCTGCTTGAGCGGCGCGACGAACTCCGCGGGCACTTCCGTCACGTCGCCTGCCCACGTTTTGCCCTCCTCCGTCAACTCGCGCTTGCGCATGTAGACCGCACCGGCCAGTTCGCCGCGATACGCGCTGAAACAGACGGACTCTTCGTAGCCCGAAACGTGCGTCTGTAGAAACAGTCGCTCGGTTGACCACGCGCGTGCGAGCAGCGTCCGCACTCTCTCGAAAACGTCCCAACTCGCCGTGCGGACGGCTTCGTAGTAAGGGCCTTTGAGCCAGACTTTCCAGCCGTGCTGGCGACAGAAAGCGTGTAGTTCCCAATCGGGAGTTTCGGTCGAGATGTAAGTGGGGATGCTGACGGGCAACCCCACGTGCGCTTCCACCGCCGGTTTGCTGATCTTTCTGAGAGCCATCGTTGAAGGCGTCAGCAGGTTACGATGCCCTTCGGGAAAGACCGACGCCAGCCACATGAGTTCGAGGTCAACGCCGGAAATCCAGAGAGCGCCTGCGTCCAGCACCTCTTTGATCTCGGCGGCGTAAGCATCGAGGTTCAACTCGTCCCAAGGTCTTTGCAGCCACAGTTCGTCGAAGTCCGCCCAGTGGATGCCTGAGCAGCGATTCGAGTATTCCACGCCGACCAGAGTGGCATCCGGATAGGCGGCGCGCAGCGAGCGCGCCACCCCGATGCCCGGCTGCGGGTTTGTTCCGCTATAGAGACCGCTGATGTAAATTTTCATATTCTCTTCGCTCGCAATTAAGTCGTGTGTTCAAACAAAAGTTCGCCGCTCTCAGCTTTTCGACGGCTCACGGACTCTCCGCCGTGAATATTCGCCCGGTTAAAGATAAAAGTTAGTGAGGGTGGTCGGTTTTAACGCGCCCGGCAGACACTCCCCCGCCTTCAAATCCGCGTAGCCGAGTGTCGAAGCGCGCAGCACTTTGCTGGCAACTGACCAGCGAGCACCTTTGTAAAACCTGAAAAGGCACCCGGTTTGACTCGAATTGCTAACGCTAATTTAAGATAATATATTTAAATATCAGGCTCGCGGGCATATTGTCTGTACGGCTATGTACAGACTGAGCCGGTTTAGAACCTTTTAATCTTTGCGGACGCGTAACTTCAACGGAGAGTAAATGAAGACGAGCTTTATCAATCGGCAGATGCTCCCGCTCCTGGTCGAGCCTGATGAGCGCGACGAAAATCGTTCCGGCCGTGAGCAAATCTTCCGCCTCAGTCTCAGACAGGACGACCTGCGCGACAAACTTCTCGAACACGGCGCGCTGCTCCTGCGCGGCTTCCCCGCTCTCGATCCGCCCGCCTTCGCAGAGTTCGTGCGCCGATTTTCCGGCAGTGCGCCGCTCAGTTACGCCGGGGGCGCATCTCCGCGCATCAACTTGGGGGGCGGCGTGTACACCTCGACCGAGTACCCCGGTCACTACGCGCTCTCGCTCCACAATGAAATGTCCTACACCTCGCATTGGCCTCAACACCTTTTCTTTTACTGCGCGATTGCGCCCGAGCAGGGCGGCGAAACACCACTCGCGGACAGCCGCCGCGTGCTCAAAAAAATTGACGCGGAGGTCGTCGAACAATTCAAGAGTAGAAAAATCAAGTATGTCCGAAATTTACAAGGCGGGTCGGGGACAGGCTACTCGTGGCAGGAGGCTTTTGAGACGGAAGATCGGAGTGTGTTGGAAAATTTGTGTCGCGCGGCCTGCATTGACTGGACGTGGAGGGCTGACGGCGGCGTGAGACTAACCGAAGTGCGCCCCGCCACCGCCGTCCACCCGTTGACGGGCGAAGAGGTCTGGTTCAATCAGGCGGAAAGCTTTCATCCAAGCGCGTCGGGCGAGACGGCTGTAGACGCAGAACTCAACTCCGCCGTGAGAGAAGACGAACTCCGGCTGAACGCCTTTCACGGCGACGGCAATGCGCTCTCCCTTTCAGCCCTCGAACACATACGCGAGGTGACGCGCGCGGAGGCGGCGTTCTTCGACTGGCGCGCTGGCGACATCCTCATCGTGGACAACATGCTGGCCTGTCACGGGCGCATGCCATTCACAGGCGCGAGGAAAGTTCTCCTCGCGATGACCTGAGACGAATTTAATTTCCTTCGATTTTAATTCCCCGCCACGCGCGTTGCCGCTTTAAGCTGAGGTGCTCGCCCAGAGGGCGGGCGTCGAGGCGCGATTGACGGCGGGCGTCGGGATGCGCTTCCTGAATTCGTCCGTGAAGCTGCCGTCCACCCTGATGCTGCACGTGAGTCCCACGCCCGCGTCCGTCCCGTGAAACTGATTCACCGTGTCGAACCACGCGCTGTAAGATTCGACGTAGCGTTTCTCGCCCGTCTCGTGATTGAGCATGTAAAACGGTTTGTTGAGATTCGTCCTGAACCAGATGAACTCGTGGCACACGTCCGTGCTCACGTGATCGCGGTGGGCGGGGACAGGTCGCTGCACGTCGTCGTACATGATGAGCATCCTGCCCGTCGCCTTGAAGGGCAGCGTCGCGATGAAATCCATCAAGAGCGAGAACTCGCCGGAGGCCGACGTCGGCTCCCAGATGTCCGTCCGGTCGAGATCGAAATAACTGTCAGGAAACTGCGACTGTGCCAGATAGATCATACGCGAACCCGGCCTCTCCGGGCTTGTATCATCGAGCTTGAAAGGGCCTGTGTAGAACTGTAAGTCGGCCTGCGACTGGAGGTGCTGTTTCACGCGCTCAGTGATGTAGTCGTCCAGAGACTTTAATCTTTCCACGTCAATGAACTCGTCGAACGACTTATAACACGGGTAGGTAATGCGCGGATCAATCGCCTCGTCCGGTTGCGCGCCGGACACCTCATCAGCCGACTCCTCACCGGCCGCCTTTAAGGATTCTGCGCCCGCACGTTCACCCGCTTGCAATCTCTGCATCACATGTTTCCCCCTTGTGAGCCGAATAATATCGAAAACGAAGGTAAAGCGGTAGTGTTGCGAAAACTTTCAGACTACACAGGATATCGAGGCAGCGGATGGCTCTTAAGCATTACTAATTGAGACCTAAATATTTCCTGCAACACTACCGCGGTCTGCTCCTCTCAGTCCTCCGACCGTGAGAAAAAGACGCAGTCAGGTCTTCTGCTCGTTAACACTCTCACCGCGTTGCGCCGACTTTCCTTCGAGCCTGATCAGGCGGTTGCTCTCCGAGAGGAACTTTTCATTAAAAGTAAGCTGGCCGTCGCGCACGAGGCAACGGCCTTGCGCGATCACATCCTTGATCTCAAACGAGTCTTCGTGCAAGACAAGCACATCCGCATCGCGCCCGACTTCGAGTTGGCCTTTACGGGCAAGTTTCAAGACGGCGGCGGTGTTCTTCGTGACGAGGGCAAGCGTCTGCTCAAGCGAGAAGTCGTGTTCAAGGACGCAGGCGCGTATCTGTTCGAGCAGGCTGTGCGGGCTATTGATGGAGGCATCCGAAGAGACTGTCAGGCGGGCGGGATTTCCGCCGTGGTCTAAGTAGAAGCGCAACCACCTTGGTAAATCCCGCTCCACCGTATCAATGTCAACGTATGAGCCGCGCCCGGCGAGTTCGATGGCCTCGCGCATCAAATCCTCGCTGCGTTCGACGTGCGTCGGGTAGATGAGTTCGGGGCTGATCTCATAATCTTCGATCAACGTTCGTAGCAGTTTGAGCCGCGCTTTCCCTTCCCCGACATGAAAATGCGTGACGCCGCACTTGCGGCTGAGGATTCCGGCGACGTAAGCGTCTTTGACGACTTTGGAGAGTTCGAGCGCGTCGTGTCCGTTTGAGCGAGCGTCGGAGACGGCCACCTCGCCCGCGCCGATCACTTCGGAGATAAAGAGAATGTCTTCGCGCACGGAGCGCATGAGCGTGGTCGGGGGCAGCGTGTAGCCGCCCGACCACGCGTAGGCGGTGAGACCTTCCTCGTTCAAGCCTTTGGCTTTGGCGACGAGTCCGGCCATCGTCTTCGTCGTGGTATCCACGCCGAGACAACCGACGACCGTCGTGATTCCCGCACGGGCGAGTTCGCTCGCGTAGATTTCGGGAGTCTGCGTGCTGAAGCCCTGCTCGCCGCTCCCGCCGAGCAGGTGTTGGTGCGGGTCTATGAGGCCGGGAGTGATGATGCAACCACTCGCATCTACGAGTTCGAGTTCGAGTCCGAGCAAGGTGAGGGCGCGGGCGTCAACTTCCCCGATCAGAGCGATGCGGTTGTTCAGAATCAACACGTCGCGGCGTCCGAGCGGGGCAGGCGCGTAGATTTCACCGTTCTCGATGAGCGTGAGCATGAACGTCTCTCAGCCCGTCGCCATGCTGAACTGCGGCGCAAATTCTCCGATGCCGACCGCGGGGACTGCGCCGCGTTGTGCGAGCACTTCGAGCACGGGTTCGAGCTGATCGTAGAAAATGACCGTCACGTCGCCTTGCTTCATCTCCGTCAACTGCTGCGAGAAGGCTTCAACTTCATCGAGCACCGTGAGGCATTCGCGTTCGGGAGCCGACTCGTTGACGGTGCGGCAGAGCAAGCCCGCCACTTCGCCGCTTCGCCTCCCGCGCAGGTCTTTGTCTTCCTTGATAATGATGCGGTGAAAACCTTTCGCGGCGATGCGCCCCGCATCTTCGATCAGGCGATCATCCCTGTCGCCGGGGACGCCGAGGATGGCCGTCACGCGCCGCCCGCTCCAACGCGCAGCCATGCGCGCGACGGCCTCGAAGGCGTCCGTGTTATGGCCGTAATCAACCAGCACGTAGCCCGCTCCCACTTGATAGAGATTCGCGCGTCCGGGATTGTGCTCGTCGTTGCGAAAGCTCCGCAACGCGGCGGCGACGTTATCTCTCGTCGCGCCGTAGGCACGGCAAGCGGCGATGGCGGCGAGCGCGTTGGCAACTTGAAAGTGCGCCGTCCCGCTCATGGTCACGGGGATCGAGGAGACTTCGACCACCGGATACTCGTCATGTCCAATCGCTTCGATGATCCAACCGTCGCGCACGAAAAACGCCGCGCCGCCGATGTCGAGATATTTTCTGATCAGCAGATGATTGTCGTTGAGCGAAAAATAGACGAACTGTTTGTTGACGCGCCGCACGCGCTCGTTCTCGATTAGCCTGACGCACTGCTCGTCGTCGGCATTGAGGATGAGCGTGCCGCCTTCGCGCACGCGCTCCGCGATGAGCGATTTGATGTGCACCAAGTCTTGGATGTCGCGGATGCCGTCCTGCCCGATGTGATCTTCTCTGATGTTGGTGATGACCGAGATGTCCGACCAGTCGTAGCCGAGACCGCGACGCGTGATGCCGCCGCGCGCCGTCTCAAGCACGGCGACTTCGACGGTCGGGTCTGAGAGCACGACGCGCGCCGAGTGCGGCCCCGTGGTGTCGCCGCGCGAGACGATCTCGCCGCCGATGTGAATGCCGTCCGTGGTCGTCATGCCGACGCACCAGTTCATCTCTTGCAGCACGTGGCCGATCATGCGCGTGACGGTCGTTTTGCCGTTCGTGCCCGTGATGGAGATAACGGGGATGCGCCCGTTCTCGCCTTGCGGGTAGAGCATGTCTATGATCGCGCCGCCCACATCGCGTGGCTGCCCGACGGTCGGCGTCGTGTGCATGCGCAGTCCCGGCGCGGCGTTGGCTTCGATGAAGCCGTTGCCTTTTTGCAGAGGTTGCGAGATGTCCGCAGCGACTAAATCGAGGCCGCAGATGTCCAAGCCGACGACGCGTGCGGCGCGCTCGCATTGCCGTTTTACTTCGGGATGAACGAGGTCGGTCACGTCGGTCGCCGTGCCGCCCGTCGAGAGGTTTCCGGTCTCGCGGAGGAAGACGCGCTCACCTTCGGCGGGGACGTAGTCTAAGCTCAGACCTCGTTTGTGCAGGCAGGCGAGCATGACTTGATCCACGACGATCTTCGTTAAAGCGTTGTCGTGCCCGTCGCCGCGCAAGGGGTCGCGGTTAGCCGTCTCGATCAACTCGGCGAGCGTGTGCCGCCCGTCGCCTGTGACGTGACAGGGCAGCCGCTCGCTGGCGGCGACGAGTTTCCCGTTCACGACGAGCACACGATAGTCGCGCCCCGTCAACTGTTCTTCGACGAGCACATCATGCGAATACTCTTGCGCTATCCGGAAGGCTTCCGACACTTCCGCCGGAGTCGAGAGGTTGAGCGAAACGCCTTTGCCTTGATGCCCGTCCATCGGTTTGGCGACGACCGTGCCGCCGAGATCGTGCATCGCCGCGATGGCTTCCTGCGGCGTCTCGGCGATCTGCCCGCGCGGCACGGGCAGATCGGCTTGCTCAAGGATGGTTTTGGTCAGTTCCTTATCGCCCGCGATCTCGACGGCGATGCCGCTCGTCTGCCCGGTCATCGCGGCCTGTATGAACTTGCGATTCTTGCCGTAGCCGAGTTGGACGAGGCTGTCGTTATTGACGCGAAAGGTGGGAATGCCGCGCTGGCGCGCCGCCTCGACAATGGCGCGCGTGCTGGGGCCGAGTTCCGTGCGCGCGATGAGGCGTCGCGCTTCCGTCAACTTCTCTGCTAGAGAATATGCCTCGCCTTTGACCAACGCCTCGACGAGTTCGACCGCGACCCCTAACAGAAAACGCATCCCGCGTTCGGCCTTGTAGGCCACGACGACGTTGTAGCAGCCCGGCTCATCCGCGTAGATCGTTTTGCCGTAGTAGACGGGCACGCCCACCAGTTCCGACAACTCAAGCGCGACGTGTTCGATGATGTGGCCGAGATACGTGCCGCGCTCCAAACGCTCGATGAAACCGCCGGGGCGGCCTTTGCTGCAACCATGCTCGGCGAGGCCGGGCAAGAGCGCAGTGAGACGTTCGTTAAAGCCGGAGAGGCCGGAGCTTTCCGTCTCGGCCAGTTCCTCCAGATCGAGTTTCATCACGAGCACGGGCTTGTGATTGTAGATGTTCGGGCCTGCCAGCGTCCTGATTTTGTCAACCCTCATGTTCGTCTCCCCTTGTAGCTTCTCTAGTCGCCGCCCGCCGCCGCTTGTGAGCGTTTCCTTGGACTTCTCTTCAAACTTTTCTTGCCGGTTTTCTTCGCACTCTTCTTTGTGGCCGAAGGCGTTCTCGGTTTCGGCGTATGCCGGAGGCGCGTCGAATTGATCTCTTTGCGCGAATGCTCCTCGATGACGGGCTGGCGCTCGTGCATGTTGAAGCGGTGCCCGGCGGTGAGGATGTGCAGCTTGATGTTGTAGAGCGCGAGTCCCTCGTCCTCTCTGAGGTCGGGGACGTTCGTATAACTTAGTTCGCCCGCGTCAATGACTGTCACCGCGCCTTTGCCGATCACTTCAAAGATGCCGTCTTTGGCGACGAGCGCGGTGTCTTCGTCAATGCCGATGCCGAGCGCGTGCGGGTAGTGTGCAATCGCGGAGATGAGTCGCCCGTGACGGCCTCGCTGCGAGAAATGCGTGTCAATGACCGCGCCCATGAGAAACTCCGCGCCCGGCCCGAGTTGCAGATTTTCCAGACGCGGATTCTCCTCGGCGGGGCCTCTGACGAACATCGAACCGGACATCATGGCCGCGCCCGCGCTCGTCCCGGCGATGACGACGCCTTTTTTGTAAAGCTCATGCAGGAGCATGTCCATTTGGCTCCCGCCGATGAGAGAGGTGACATGAAGTTGGTCGCCGCCCGTGAAGAAGACACCCGTTGCTTGCTTGAGCGCGGCCAGCGAATCCGCGTCGCTCGCGTCCTGACGCGTCGAAACATCCACGACGCCCACGCTCCCCGCGCCGAGCCGCTTAAATATCCCGATGTATTCCGCGCCGAGTTCTTCCGGTTCATCGGTCGCCGCCGTCATCACGACGACACGCGACCTGTCAGCCCCGGCCAACCTGACGAACTCCGTCAGAATCGTGCAGTCGCCTTCCTTGTCCTCGCCGCCCCCGATAATGAAGAGTAGCCCTCTCGGTTTCGCCAAACGCATCTGACTTTCTCCAAACACTAGCGGCCAACGATGCCGTGTACACCGACAGCAAACTGCGCCGGTCAAGGTTCAATCAACGCATTCTCAAATCATTGAGCGGGAGTTGAGGTTGAACGATCCGAACGTGCCAACGATATTCAATCGGGCAACGTCCGAACGGATTACAGGTCAAAGGAATTTGTGATTATAGAATTTGAAAAAAGTAGTGTCTGTACGATTCCAGACAGCGCGGGCGCAATGTGCCGCGCGCTTCAGTTTGCCGGAAGGCAAAAGCGTAGGCCGAGACGCAGAAAGGCGGGCGGTGCGACGGTGCGGACGGGCGTCCGCCCGGTGCTGTAACGCGCATCGAGCAGGTTCTCTACCGCCGCGAAGAGTTCGACGGCGTGTGTGAGGCGGCGTGAGACGAGCGCGTCGAGCGTGAAGAAGCGTTCGAGACGGAAGCGATTGAGATCGTCGTCGAACTGTGCTCCCGCGACGCGTCCCTGTAGGCCGAAGTTGAAGCGCGCGGGGTTCGTGTAGCGTAATTGAAACGTGAGTTGATGACGCGCGACCTGCGGCAGGCGCAAGCCTTCGAGTTTTGCGTCAGCCGGAAACTTCAAGACGCTCGCGTCGGCAAACAGGTAGCTTCCGCTGAGCGCCCAGCGTCCACGAAGGCGCGCGTCGAGTTCGAGTTCGATGCCGCGCGAGCGCGTGCGACCGAGGTTCTGCCGCCGGCGTGTGATGAGTGCGGGCGTCGTGTTGAGCGTCACGTTGGCGACGGGTCGCGCGATCTCCGTCCAGAAGAAGACCGCGCGCGTGTCGAGTCGTCGCTTGAAGGAGTTGGCGTTCACTCCGAACTCGCCGCCCGTCAAGCGTTCGGCGCGCAAGTTTTCGTTCGCCAGCGTCAGGACATCGCCGACGCGGAAACTCCGGTACAACTCGTTGAGCGTCGGCTGGCGAAAGGCTCGATAGACTGAGGCGACGAGCGCAAAATTCTCGTGCGGCTTGTAGAGCAGAGACGCTTGCGGGCTGAAAGCCGTCTCCGTGCGATCGGCAAACGGCGTCGCGTTTGTCTGCGCGCTTGCAGCGAGAGGCCGCGACGCGTTCTGCGCGCGATAGTTGCGCCAGCGGTCGAAGCGCAGGCCGCCCACGAGCGTGAGGCGCGAAGTGAGTTGCGCGATCTCTTCGACGAAGACCCCGGCGCTGCGCTCGCGCCCGCCTGCGCCGACGAGACTTGCGGCGCGACCTTGCGCGAAGACCAACTCGTCGCTCGCGCCGCGCACCTCGCGCGCATCGAGTCCGGCGACGAGCGTGTGCCGCGCCGCGAAACTCCGCGTCCACTGCGCGGACAGCCCCGCGAATTGCGAAGGGACGCGCTGCACGCGCGTTAGCGTCTCGCTGTTACGGTCGGCAGCGACGGCGGAGAAAACCTGATCATAAACTTGCGTGCCGCCGTAAGCGCGCACGTTGAAACTGCCGAGACGTGCGCGCGTCCAATCGCCGCCCGCGCTCCACTGGCGGAGGTGCGTGCGGTTCGTTTGTTGTGGCGTACCGTTCGCGCGCGACTCGCCGAAGTAGGACGCGCGAAAGAAAAGGCGGGCATCCGGGTGGCTTTCATAGTCGAGCATGAGATCGAGCGACGTGCGGCGCGACGCGGCGGGAGTGTCTGCTCGTCCGCGCGCCGTTTCGTCAACGATGATGTAACCATCCGTGTGAAAAATTTCCGCCGCGAGCGTCGCGCCGAAACGTCCACGTCGGCCTCCGATGAAGAGCGAAGCGTCCGGCGTGCGCTGGCTGCCGTAGGAGGCTTCGAGCGAGACGACGGGCGCGCTGGCGGCGCGGCGCGTGAGGATGTTGACCACGCCGCCGAGCGCGCCGCTGCCGTAGAGGTGCGAGAAGCCGCCGCGCAACACCTCGACGCGGCTCACCGATTCGCGCGGCACGCGTCCCCAATTGATCCAGCCGCCGAACGGATCGTTCAAGGGAATGCCGTCGGCCAAAACGAGCGCGCGGCTCGCACCGCTCGCGCCCGTCGCGCGCAGGGAGACGCCTTGCGTCGTCGGGTTGGCCGTGCGGCTGCCCGCGCGTCTGAACAATTGGAAGCCCGCGACTTGACGGAGCGCGTCGTCGAGCGCGACGGCGGCGGTCGTCCCAAGTTCGGCGGCGGATAAAGTCACGACGCTTGCAGCCGTCTCATTCAAGCGCGTCTGTGTGCGCGTCGCCGTCACAGTCAACTCTTCGGAGAGCGGCGCGGGCGCGAGCACGAGACGCAAGCCCGCCGCCCCTATCTTCTCCCCGCTCCAACTCTGTTCGAGCGTTTGAAAACCCCGCGCACGCACGACGACACTCAACGCTTCGCGTGCGGCCAACGCATCGAACGAGAACTCGCCCGCTTCGTCCGTGACAGTCCCGGCGAGTTCGGACGCGCCGGACATCAGAGAGACTTCAGCCCCGTTGATGGGCGCGTCTGCTTGATCAAGGACGACGCCCGCGATCCTTTGCGACGCTTGCGCCGTCGTTTGTGCCGCAACCGTTGTTTGTGAGTTTATGGCGAAGAGGATGACGCAACTAAACAGAAGTAACGCAAAGCCGTTTAGTAAATGACGAACTAATAATCGAAAGCGCACGACATGAAAACGGAGAACGGCATTCGGGTGCTTGAGTCTTTCATTCATCCCTCATCCCTCCGCCCGCATCCCTTGCTCCGCTATGGCTTGATCGCGATGCCCCACGGGCCGTCGCCCGCCTTGACGGTGGCGACAACCTCGTCGGTCGTCGTGTCTATCACGGAGACGTCGTTGGAGAGACTGTTGGCCGCGTAGAGTTTTCGCCCGTCGGGCGTTAAGGCCAAGCCCCACACCCTCTGCCCGACCGGAATCGTGCGCACCACTTCGAGCGACTTCGCATCAACGACCGAGACGGTGTTGCCGCGCCCGTTCGCCACATAGACGCGCCCGCCGTCGCGCGAGACGACGACGCCCATCGGCTTCACACTATCGGCGAGCGGAAGATGAATCGTTTTCAAGATTGTGTGCGAGTTCGTGTCAACCACCTCAAGCGTGCGCCCGATCTCGGTGGTGATGTAGGCGCGCGCGCCGTCGGGCGAAAACGCCGCGTCGCGCGGGCGCGATGCGACCGTGAAACTCGCCACCACTTCATTCTTCTGCGTGTCAATGACCGAGACCGTGTTGCTCGTCTCGGCGGTGACATAGACCCAACGCCCGTCGGGGCTAATCGAGACGCCTTCCGGTTCGATGCCAACGACGAGCGTGGCGATCGTGCGTCGCGTCTCAACGTCCGTCACGGTCGCCGTCCCCGCGTCCTCGTTTGAAGCGTAGAGCAGCTTTCCGCCATTACCGACGGCCAACTGTTCCGGGTCACGCCCCACTTCATACTTCTGTGTGACCTGCCCGCTCGACGTATCAATCGCCGCGATGTGGTTGTCCGCGTCCTCGTATAACTTTCCTGACTGCGTGCTCAACGCGACGTATAAAATTCTGCCGTCGGGACTCAGACGAACGCCGCGCGCCCTGACCGCGCCGAGTTGGATCGTCGAGACAACTTGATCGGTTTTCGTGTCAATGACTGTGATCGTGCCGTCGCGTTCGTTGCTGACGTAGGCGAGCGTGCCCTGCGGTTGCCGCTCACCGCAGGCGACGCAGAAAAGCAGAAGCGCAAACAGGATCAGCGGCAATGGCGCGCGTCCGGCTGCGCGGCGCAAGCGAGAACTGGAGAGGGCGGCTGTCAATAATTTCCATCCTATGGGCAAACGTCTTGCCGGGCTTCCAACGTCCTTGCTCTTTACACGTCTTGCCCTTTGCCTCCGGCGACGATCTGCGCGTGGTTGAGCGTGGCGACGAGCATGACGCCGCCGAGTATGTTGCCTGCGAGCGTGGGGACGATGTAACGGCCAAGCACGGTCATCCAAGATGCCTGCCCGGCCGCGGCGAGCGCAAACGTCTCGACCGCTCCGGCGATGATGTGACTGAAATGGCCGAGGCCGACGACGTATGTGATGATGATGATCACCCACACGCGCGCCGACTCTGCGAACGGGAGCAACCAGACCATCAGCGCAATGAGCCATCCCGCGAAGACGGCGCGCAACAGCACCGTCCAGAAGCCGTGCTCCGTAGCCTTGTGCCCCATCTCGACGAACGCCTCGCGGACGTGCGGGTCGAAGGCGTTCGTCCGCGCGCACACAATTGCGACGAGGAGCGCGCCCAAGAGATTGGCGGCGAGCACGACCGCCCAGAGTCGCAGCACGTTCTTTGCCGTCTCGCCATCCTTGCGTGTGAGGAGCGGCAACATGGGCGTCAGCGTGTTTTCCGTAAACAACTGTTGGCGACCGAGTATGACGATGAGAAAGCCCACGCTGTAGCCGAACTTCGCCACGAGCGGACGCCAGTGCGCGTCCGGCAGGTAGGCCATCAGCAGCCCTTCGGCGATCATCGAGAAACCCATCGAAAGCCCTGCGGCCAGCCCCGACCAGAAGAGCGCGGAAGACGGGCGTAGCAGTTCCTCTTCACCCTCTTTCAAGATCGCGCCGTAGACGACTTTGCCGCTAGGAGAGCTGCGCTGGTCTGACTCCTCTTGCTCGGCCTTCTGTTTCCCCTCGTCTTCCATGTGTCCCCTTGTCAGATTGCGCGCCTGCTTCCGTCGCGCGAACGGCTCAACCGCAGTGTATGAAAGCTCTGCTATTTGAGCGTGTAGAGGAAACTCGCGATGTCGCGCGCGTCCTGCTCCGAGACGCCGAGCGTGGGCATGGCGGTCTTCTCGTCCACGCCGCGCGGGTTCTGTATCCAGCGCAGCATGTTATCGGGGTTGTTCTCCAACACGCCCGCGATGTAGGTGCGGCTCGCGATGCCTGTGAGCGGCGGCCCGACTTGCCCCTGCGCGCCGGAGATGCCGGAAATTGTGTGGCATGTGCCGCAGCCGTAACGGTTGATCGCCGCCTCGCCGCGCGCGACGTTTCCGCCCGTCATCTCTTCCACTGCCGCGCGGCTCGAATAACCTTTGCACGATGCGAGCAAGAAGAACGTCAACGCCAGCATCGCGCAGGCGCAGGCGAGTTTCAACCTGTCGGTCGCCTTCGTCACTTCAAGCATCTGCGCGCGCCTCCTCCCGAACGCGCTCGACGCGCAATTGTTGTCGCTCGCGCCTGAGCACGTTTCGCTCCGACTCGCGCATCCAACCGACCACGAGCGCCAGCCCCGCGACGATATAGACGAGTCCGGCGGGAATCCACATGATGAGGCCGCCGAGTTGTTGATCTTCGAGCGGCGTGAGTCCCCATGATCCCGTGCTCGACGCGTAAGCCGGATACCAAGCGTTGCGCGCGAAGGTGATGAGCGCGCCGAGCACGCCGCTGTGGACGGAGGTGGTGAACATGTAGAGCGCCGCCGCGCCGTAGCCCATCAAGCCGCGCCGCCCGTGAACGAGCGCCCACCAGAAGAGCAACGCCGAGCCGAGAAAGCTGACGTGTTGGAGCGTGTGCACGAGATCGCTTTTGAGCGTCGCCTGAAAGAGCGCAGGCACATGCCACACCCACAGCGCCGCCGTGTGAATCGCCCACGCCGCGAGCGGGTTCGTGAGAGCACGCCACCCGCTTTGAAACCACTTTCGTCGCCCCACACCGCCCGCGCGCTGTCGCCACTTGAGGGGCAAAGCCCACAGCATCGGGAGCAGCGGACGACCGAGCACGAGGAGCGGCGCGGCCACGAGCATCAACACCTCGTGTTGCGTCATGTGCGCCGAGAACAAGACCTCGCCCCAAGGGTGCAGCGGCGACACGAGCGCGACGAAGAGCGCGAACCACCCGCCCGCGAAAGCCCACGCCTCCCAGCGACGCACGCCCCGCCCCGTCGCTTCGTTGCCCTGCCACAGACGCCTTATGCCGCGCCAGTACAACCAAGCCGACAACGCGAGGCTTGCGATGATGAAAGGGTCGCGCCCCCAGGTGAACCACAGATCGGCAAACTTATGCGGCTTGCCTTCGTGCGCGAGCGCAAGGGGAAAGGAGAAGGGGGAAAGGCTAAAGGAAAAAAGGAGAAGCACCAGCAGCAAGCACACTCTCACGAGCGCGTGACAGAGAGCGCGGCCTTCGCCACGCTTCCCCCTTCCCCCTTCCCCCTTCCCCCTTTCCCACATAGCTCTCACCTCTGGCACGGACTGATCAAGAACTGCGGAATCCACTGCGCGATGAAGATGAGCGTGACCAGACCTGCGAGCAGCAGCCCGACGACGGCGATGAAGCGGCTGCGCTCAAGTGTGTCGCCGCCCGCGCCCGGCTCCGTTTGTCCCGCCTCGCGCCAGTTGCGCCACGCGATGAAGCCGCCCGCGAGCGCGACGAGGAGAAACAGCGCCGTCACCAAGTGCGGCGCGTAGAAGTGGCCGCTCGAACAGGCGCGCGGCACGACCGCGTAGTTCACTGTCAACTGCGTGAGGAAGGCGAGCGGCGCGGCCAGCAAGCCCGTCAGCAGCCAGCAGACGCCGCGTTGCGTGCTCAACTCTTTTTTCGCCTTCTCCGTCAACTCTCTCATCCCTCCCGCACCGTTCAGAGATAACGCGGCGCGAGGTAGAGCACCGCGTAACACGGTATCCAGATCGCGACGATGAAATACCAGTAGAGCGCGTTGTCGGTCGAGTCCACGAAATACTTCGGCTCGGTGTGCCCGCTCAACAGAAACGAGACGATGACGCACGTCTCCAACACTTCCGTCACGAGGTGAAACGAATGCACGCCGATGATCGTCCACACCACCGAGCCGTAAGCGTTGCTGTCGAACAACACGTTCAGCGAATAGAACTCGAAGCCGCGCAGCACGCAGAAGACGATGCCGAGCGCGATGCACACGAACGTCCAGAGAATCGTGCGCCGCGTGTCCAGACGCTTCGCCGCGCGCTCCAACAAATGCATCGGCACGATGCTCAAAAGCAGTACGGCGAGCGTCGCCGTCGGTATGCCGAGATCGGGCAACTGCGTCGGCGGAGGCGGCCAGTCCGTCGCGCGGTCTTGCAGGTAGAAGTAGCTGACGAGACAGATCAAGAGCATCGTCGTCTCGATGGCGAGAAAGCCCCAGATGCCCCACCAGATCAAGCCGCGACTGCCGAAGGCGAACTGCGGCAAGCCGGACACGTCAATACCTGCACGCCTTTTCATTGCGCTCGACGCGCCTCCTTCCTGCGTTTCTCTTCGCTCCACTCGTCAACCGGCGTCAGGTCGCACTTGTCATCTTTCGGCTTCGGCCAGCCCCACCCGACGAGCGAGATGAACGCCGGAATCGCGCCCCACACCAACGCCCAAGGCGTAAAGCACGAACCGATAAAAGTGACGGCGGCAGAGAACGCCACGCCCACCGGCCAGATGGACGGACTCGGCAGCGACATCGTGTTGTCCGGCTCGGCGTCGAGCGTCTTGGTGAGCAGCACGTCGCGGCAGTTCGTCCTCAGTCCCGTCACGACGGGCGCATCATCCGTGCGCGCCCAGAGCGCCTCGCGCCCCTGCACGATCGGGAGATAGTCGAAGTTGTAAGACGGCGGCGGCGAACTCGTCGCCCATTCGAGCGTGTCCGCGCCCCACGGGTTATCGCCCGCCACGCGCCCGCGCCGACGGCTCCATAGTGCGTTCAAGATGAAGAGGGCGACGCCCACAGTCATCACCACGCCGCCCGCCGTCGCCAGCATATTCAGTTTGCCCCAACCCGTCCCCGGCAAATAGGTATAGACGCGGCGCGGCATGCCTTGCAGTCCGAGTTGGTGCATCGGGAAGAAAGTCAGGTTGAAGCCGACGAACAGGAGCGCGAAATTCCACCGCCCCAGACGCTCGCCGAGCATGCGCCCCGTCATCTTCGGAAACCAGTAGTAGAACGCGCCGAACAGCGGGAAGACCGCGCCGCCGATCAGGACGTAATGAAAATGCGCGACGACGAAGAACGTGTCGTGGACTTGCAGGTTGACGGGCACGCTCGCCTGCATCACGCCCGACAGACCGCCGAGCACGAAGATGAAGAAGAAGCCGAGGACAAAGAGAAGCGGCGTCTTGAACTGTGGCCGCCCGCTCCACAGCGTCGCGATCCAGCAGAAGATTTGCACGCCCGATGGAATGGCGATCATCATCGTCGCCGCCGTAAAGAAACTCTCGCCGAGTTGCGGCAAGCCCGTCGCGAACATGTGATGCACCCACAGGCCGAAGCCGATGAAGCCGGTCGCGATCATCGAGAGCACGAGCGCGAGGTAGCCGAAGTTCGGGCGGCGCGAGAAGGTCTGGATGATCGAGGAGACGAAGCCGAGCGCGGGGATGAAGATGATATAGACTTCCGGGTGGCCGAAGAACCAGAAGAGATGTTGCCAGAGAAGCGGGTCGCCGCCTTCCGCCTGATTGAAGAAGTGCGTCCCGACGAGTCGGTCAAGCGTCAAAAACAGGCTGCTCGTCATCACGGCGGGCATCGCGAAGATCACCATGAACGACATCACGAGCATCGCCCAGACGAAGAGCGGGATGCGGTTGACGGACATTCCCGGCGCGCGCAGTTTGAAGGTCGTCGCGATCAGTTCGATCGAGGCGGCGAGCGCGGCGATCTCCGTGAAGTTGATCAGTTGCGACCAGATGTCCACGCGCTTGCCCGGCGAAAACTCAGGCCCCGCGAGCGGCACGTAAGAGAACCAGCCCGTGTCAGGCCCGATGTTGAGAAAGAAGAAGACGTAGAGCGTGATGCCGCCGAAGAGATAAATCCAGTAGCTGAAGGCTGCGAGGCGCGGGAAGGCGATGTTGCGCGTGCCGAGCATGAGCGGGACGAGATAAATCCCCATCGCTTCCATCACCGGAATCGCGAAGAGGAACATCATCGTCGTGCCGTGCATCGTGAAAATCTGGTTGTACTGATCGGGGCCGAGCAGGGTGTTTTCCGGGCGCGAGAGTTGCAGGCGCATGATGAGCGCGAGTAGGCCGCCGAGCAGGAAGAAGATGAAGGCCGTGACGATGTAACGCTTGCCGATAGACTTGTGATCAACGCTTCTCAGCCAATTCCACAGTCCCGGCTCGTCGCTCCAAGTCCGTTCGAGTTCGGCGTGCTCTTGATCTTCCATGAGACTCAAGGCGAGCACGGCTTGAGCAGACGCCGCACCTGTCGTCGCTGTCGTCTCATGCGACCCGGTGGTCGTCTCAACATTCTGTGCCGTATTCTCTTCGGCCTTCATTTGAGGCTCTCCAAGTAGCTGAGCAATGCCTGCAAATCTTCAGGCGCGAGCGGGATCGGCGGCATGCGGTTGCCGGGTTTGAGTTCCTGCGAATTGCTGACCCAGCCGCCGAGATGGCCGCGCGTGTTCGGCAACATCCCTGCGGCGATGGTCTGCCGGCTCGCCAGATGCGTGAGGTCGGGCGCGACGCTCGCGCCCGCATCCGTCCCGCGAATCGTGTGGCACATGACGCAGGGCGACGCGAGGAAAACTTGCTGCCCGCGTTGCTGCTCCGCGTTCGCGGGCGGCGCGGCGGGGCGTCTCTGCGCCTCCATCCAGGCGTTGAACTGCTCGACCGGCTCGGCCACGACGACGAACGCCATGTGCGCGTGTTGCAAGCCGCAATACTCCGCGCACTGCCCTCGATAAGTGCCCGCCTTGTCGGCCTTGAGCCAGAGCGTCGTCTCGTGTCCCGGAATCAGGTCGCGCTTGCCGCCGAGATTCGGAACCCAAAAGCTGTGGATCACGTCGCTCGAAGTGAGTCGCAACGTCACCGTCTGCCCGACGGGAATGTGTATCTCGTTCGCCGTCTTGAAAGTCTGGCTCGCCACGTCGTTCTCATACTCGACCTGCCACCACCACTGCTGCCCGTTCACCTTGATGCGTAAATTGTTCGGGTCTGAGAGCGCGTAGAGCGAGCGGCTGGTGGTGAAACTGGCGACGAGAAAGACGAACAGGATGATCACGGTGACGACGACCGCGCCCGTCACGACTCCGCGCATGCGTCGCTCGCGCCCCGCGTCGGGTTCGGTGTCGGGCGCATCCGTAAGTTTGTTCGTTCTACGTCGCGTGCGGGCGAGCGCGGCGGCAAGGAACGCGATGACGAGCAGGAAGACCGCGGCGCAAACGTAGAACATCAGCCACCAGAGGCGACTGACGTTTCCCGCATTTGGCCCCGCCGGATTCAGGATTGATTGCGAGCCGGTGCAAGCCGCCGTCGTGAGCGCGTAGCAGGCGAGCGCGCACGCGCGAAGCGCATCACGAACGAGCCTTCGCGCGTGCGCGCTCATTCCGCTTCGCGCGGGCGCGCTCATTGCGGTCTCTCCGCAGACTTCGGCACGCCGCCCGTGCCGCGCGGCTCTTGCTGCTCGGTGGACTGTTCGGGCTTCTTGACATTCATGTCGTCGTCGCGCGAGGGCGAGGCGTCTTTCGACACTTGCCCGCTCATGCTGCGCACGTAGGCCGCGAGTTGCCACACCTGATAGTCCGGAATCTTGCCGCGAAACGAAGGCATGCCGTTCGGGCGACCTTCGACGATGGTGGCGAAGATTTGTTCGGGCGCGCCGCCGTAAATCCACTTCGCGTCCATGAGCGGCGGCCCGATGCCTCCGCCGCCGTGCGCGTGGCAACCCACGCAGTTGTACCACTCGTACAGACGCTTGCCTTCGTTCATCGCAAAAGCGTTCTGTTCAAATTCGTTCGGCGCGGAAATTGGCTGAACATTGCCCGGTCGCAACTCGCTCAAAGTTTTACTGTTGACGCGCGCAGACGACGGCGGGTCAACACGCAAGCCGCGCTCCTCCCGCTTGCACGCCGCCACGAGACACAAAGCCGACACGACGCCGCACACCGCAGCGATCATCAAACGACTCTGTCTCCTGCTTCTCACTTGCGCGTTGTCCTCTTCAAGAAGTCGCCTGCAATTGTTGCTCGCGTCCGACGCGCGGCACGCCGTAGTCGTCGAGGATGGTTTCGATCTCCGCGCGCCTTCGTTCGATGACTCGTTCGAGTTCTTCCCTGAGCGCATCGTCGCCCCTCCTCACACCCATCGAGATGTCATAGACGAACGGGAGAAACGGAAGATCAATCTCAGGCGACACGGGGACGACTTCGAGCGACACCTTTTGCCGCGACGCGAAGTAGCCCGCGAGAGGCCCCCACACGACGGCCACATCCACCTCGCCGCGCGCCACCGCTTCGACGATCCGCGCGGGCGGGTTCGGCTTCGAGTAATCGCCGTACACTGTATAGCCCACGACGTTCTCGACCATGTGGCGTGCCGTCAGCGCGTGCGCGGGCGGCGTGTTGGCCGAGTCGTCGCCGATGAGTTGCACGCCGATCTTTAGTTTGCGCAAGACGGGATCGTCGAACGAGCGTATGTCGAGATGGCGATCCTTGCGCGAGACGAAGACGTAGGACGAGCGATAATAGGGCGACGTGGTGAGCGCGAGTTCAAAACTTGCGGGCACGCCGAGGACGACATCGCACTCGCCCGCCCTGAGCGTGTTGCGTATGAAGCCGCGCCGCTGCGCCCACCATTTGTATTCGACCTTCCTGTGCATCTCGCGCGCCAACACATCGGCGATCTTATTCTCGAAACCCTCGCGCCGCTCGTTCGAGAACGGCAGATTGTTCGGGTCGGCGCAAACACGCAGCAATGCGCCGTCTTGCTGCGGCGGTTGCCCTGCCGTTAAAGTTTGCGATCTCTGCGCCGTCGGTGTCGTTTGCGCTGCTGGGGCAGTTTCGCCGCGTTGCCCCGCCCTTCCACACGAAACGTTTGCCGCAACGACGATCAGGCACGCGATGAGAGTCTTTGCAAGTTGACGCCGTGCACCTGTTTTCGTTGAAACGTTCGGCGCGGGCTTAAGGGAGCGAGAAGACATAGAGCGTCCCTCCCTTCGTCGTGTGCTCCGGCAAGTCCGACATCGCGCCGACGAAGCCGAGCGCCGCGCTTTGATCGCGTGGGTCGAGATCGCCCGCGACGATTGCTCCCGCCCACCCGCCGACGCCCGACAGCACCGCGACGTACTGTTTGCCGTCCGGTGCGCGATACGTCACGGGCTGGCTGATGATTCCCGAATCAACTTTGAACTGCCAGAGAAGTTCGCCGCTGCGCGCGTCGAGGGCTTTGAAGTAGCCGTCCATCGTGCCGTAGAAGACCACGTCGCCCGCCGTCACCGCCGCGCCGCTCCACAGCGGAAATTTCTCTTTGAGTTTCCACACCGCTCGCGCCGTGACCGCATCCCAAGCCGTGAACTCGCCCCTGTGCCCGCCCGGCCCCGCGTACATCTTCACGTTCGCGCCGACGTAAGGCGTGCCCGCGATGTAGTTCGCTTCGACGCCTTCAAAGTCCATGCAGAGATTGTTGTGCGGGATGTAGATGAGACCCGTGCGAGGGCTAAAGGCCGAAGGATTCCAGTCTTTGCCGCCGGGCGCGGGCGGGCAAATGTCGCGTATGACTTTGCCCATCACGGGCGTCTTCTCTTCGTTGGGGATGAGTCGCCCGCTCTGCAAGTCAACGCCCTTCGTCGAAGTGATATGGACAAAGGGCGTGGCCGAGAGCACTTCGCCCGTCGTGCGGTCGAGGACATAGACGTAGCCGGTGCGTTCGGGGCGGACGAGCACCTTGCGCGGCTGCCCGTTCACGTTCATGTCGAGCAGGATTTGTTCGTTGATGCCGTCGTGATCGAACAGATCATGCGGCGACCATTGATAGTACCAATACGCTTCGCCCGTGTCGGGGTTGCGCGCGAAGATACCGGATGTCCACTTGTTGTCGCCGGGACGCTGATCGGGATTCCAGGGGCCGGGGTTGCCCGTGCCGTGATAGATGAGATTGAGTTCGGGGTCGTAGGAAATCCAGCCCCACACCGTTCCGCCGCCGATCTTCCAAGCGTCGGGCGGCCACGTCGCGACGCCCAGATCGGTGCCGCGATCCATCGCGTAGAAGGGGCGGAAGTTCGCGCCGATGAGCACGTCTCTGTCCGGCCCCGTGTTGTAAGCGCGCCAGGCGATCTTTCCGCTCGCAGCATCAACCGCCGTGATCCAACCGCGCACGCCGAACTCGCCGCCGGAATTTCCGACGAGAACTTTGTCGCGGACGACGAGCGGAGCCATCGTCATCGTCTCGCCGCGATTGATCTCGCCGAGTTTGGTCTTCCAGAGTTCCTTGCCCGTCGCGGCGTCAACGGCGACGGTGTAATTGTCGAGCGTGTTGTAGAAAATTTTGCCGTTGGAAAAGACCGCGCCGCGGTTGACGACATCGCAACAGGCGACGCCCTGCGCGGCCGCCGCCGGTTGCGGTTCATACTTCCACTTCGTCGCGCCCGGACGCGTGAGATCGAGCGCGTAGAGAATGTTCGGGTAGGGCGAGACGACGTACATCGTGTCGCCCGCGACGATGGGCGCGGCCTCCTGCCCCCGGTTCACACCCGTCGAAAACGTCCAGGCCACTTTCAGGTTGCGCACGTTCTGCGTGTTGATCTGGTCGAGTCCGCTGTAGCGCGTACTCGCGTAGTCCTTCGCGGGCATCGTCCACTGCCCGTCTTCGGCCACGTTGGCGAACGGCGGCACGGCGATTTGTCCGGCCTGTGAAATTTGCGTGGCGGGCTGCGCCGTTTGGACGCTGCGTGAACGATCAGGATTACGCGAACAGGAGGTGAGAGAGAGGGAGAGACTACAAAGAATCAGTATGGAGAGAAGAACACGTAGCGATAGCGAAGACGTTGATCGCCAGAGTTGGTTCATTAAGTCTCCTTGAATAGACGAAGACCTACTTCTGGGGGAACGATAAATTGCCGGAAGACCGGGCAACTATAACGAAGAAGAACTGCTCACCTCTGTACGCAATCGTACGCCGGGACACGATGAACCGGTGACGTAATTCCGGCGCGCTCTTCAACACGAAGAGGAGCACTTAACGAATGTTCGTGGCCGGCTCACAGGGAAAGTTTTAGCGAAAGTCTAAAGGCTAACTCAGTCCGCAGTCAGACACGCAAATTGTTCATAGCTGAGGCGCAGGAGGTGACTCTCATTCACCTCCTGCGCCTCTTAATCCTTCCGTGGGGAAGGCCGTCGCCCTCCATGTGTGCGCGGCGAAGATCAGCGTCGAGCGCGTCTGGGACGGCGTTCTTTCTTGGCTGAAGAATCATCGCTTCCGCTACGCAGGTAGGCGACGGCGGCGGTGGCGACGACCGCGCCGACGAGAACGCGCTTCACCAAACTTGTGCGGTTGTGTTTCCACTCCGCCTTCCAGCCCCGCTCTGCGAAGACGTTGGGGACGTGGCCGCGCGAGAAGTCTTCCAGGTAGCCTTCCACCACGCCCACACGGTCGGCCAGCATCAGCGGCAGCCAGTGTCCGTAGCTGCTTTCGCTATATTTGAAAGCGTAGCGGCGGATCATGCCGCTCAGTCCGGCGGGCGGCGTCGAAGTCCCGAATACGGCTGAGACGTTTGGCCGCTCGTTGGAGTGCAGTATCTCCACGTCGGTCTGCTGCTGCGGCGGACGCTCCCAACTGTAGCCCGCGTGCTCCCCGTTGTTGCGGTGCTTCATCGGGTAGGTCGGGTCGTTTTCCGTGTCGGAGTCCACGCCCCACCCCTTGATCTGTGAAGTGTCCTGAACTGTATTTTCGATAGCTGTATTTTCCATGACAATTTCCTTTCTAGCTTCTGGCCGACGGCGGGATGAGCACTGGCTTGATGCAGTTATCGAGTTTCGCCGAAAAAATACGATATGCATCCGACACTTCCTCAAGCGGGATGCGGTGTGTGATCAGCGCTTTCGGATCGAGGATGCCGTTCTGCACATGCTCGATCAGTCGCGGCAACAGGCGCTTCACAGATGCTTGATTCCCACGGAGAGTTAAGCCCTTGTTCACCACGTTGCCAATCGGGACGAGCGTGTCAATCGGGCCGTAGACGCCGACGATGGAGACAATGCCGCCCTTCTTCACAGAGTTGATCGCCCAGTGCAGCGCGGTGGCAGACCCGCCCTGCATCAGCAGTTTTCTGCCGAGTATGGTCTGCATCACACGGCCTGCGGCTTCCGCGCCCACGGCATCAATACACACGTCCGCCCCCATCCAGTCGGTAGTGCGTTTGAGGAACACCACCACGTCTCCCAGCGACTTGAAGTTATAGGCTTCGCAAGGGGCATAGTTCTTCACAAACTCCAGACGGTAATCCACATGATCGATCACGATGACCCGACCCGCGCCGAAGAGCCACGCGCATCTGGCCGCCATGATCCCGACAGGGCCGGCTCCGAAAACCACGACCGTGTCGCCGGGTTGAATGCCGCCCATCTCGGCGGCCTGATAGCCCGTCGGCACCACGTCTGTGAGCATCACGGCATCGTCCGGATCCATGCCTTCGGGAATGACCGTCGGCCCCACATCAGCGTAAGGCACGCGGACGTATTCCGCCTGTCCACCGTCGTAACCGCCCCCGGTATGCGAATAGCCGAAGATGCCGCCGACCGCCGTGGCCTGAGAATTGGACTCATGACAATTACCGTAAAGTTCCTGCTGGCAGAAGACACACTTGCCGCAGGCGATATTGAAAGGCACGAGGACTTGATCGCCAATCTTCAGGTTACCCACCCCCGCGCCGAGTTCTTCCACCACGCCTGTGACCTCGTGGCCGAACGTCATCCCCACACGCGTATCCGGCACAGACCCGTTGTATAAATGCAGGTCGGAGCCGCAGATACAAGAGCGCGTGACCCGGACGATAGCATCCTGCGGATGCTGTATCTCCGGCATGGGTTTATGATCGATGCGAACCCGCAGAGGCCCACGAAAATTCATTGCAAGCATAAAACTGACCCCTTTCCTTGTTTTAACGTCTGCTTCACCTGTTAACGATTGAGAGACGCCTTGAAAATCGCGTTGAGCAGGTAGAGTGCCAAACTCTAGACCGGAGACAGCAGAGCCTAGACGCCAGCGGAGCATAGACGCGCGTGCGCCGACCCTCATAGCGAATATCGCCGGGCAATTGACCGAAAAATTTTCGTTTGCGTGAAAATATTAAGACGGCGACGAGCAGCAAGAAGGACACAACCGGCAGGACGGACAGACCGCTTGAGATAAACATAGACACCCCTTGCTGGATGAACGGCTCTGGCACACCGTAACTCGTAAAAAGCCTGATTCGTGTGCGGTTTCGATGCGAATAATCGTTAACTACGAGGGTTCAAGCAGAACGCGTGCCACTTCCACGCTCCTGACCGATAAGCGAGACCGTATCTGGTAGTGTTGCAAAAAATCTCTGACCACACCTTATATTGAGGTCATATCTACCTTCCAGCCTCTAGTAATTGTGGCTAAAATATTTTTTGCAACACTACCGTTGAATGAGCCTTAAGGCGCGGGCGTGAAGCCCTGCGGCGGGTTGCCGTAGAAGGCGTCTGTCTTCCAGGCGTTTTTGTTCCACGTCCCGTCCTGCGTGCCGACGATCTGGACGGGCACGATGACGCCGGGCAGCCGCTCCCCGTCCAACTCCCGCACCTTGTAGAGCAGCGGGACGCCGCCGTTGAAATCGCCGCCCGCGCCGACGTTGAACTTGATCGAGCGCGACAGATCTTCATTCCATAGCACCTTGATCTCGTAGTCGCCGGGATTCGACGTCAGGTAGTGGATGGGGATGCCGAACTTCTCTCCCTTGTCCCTGATCATAACGGAGGTGGACATCCTGCACTCGACGAACTTCCATAAAGGGGCGGGCTTGACCGAGCGTATGTACGCATCCCCGACCTCTATGTTGGAATTGCAACTCGGCTTTCCCTGCAAGCCTATCTCTTTACCCTGATAGAACAAGTGCGGCTCTACGTCGTAAGTGCCGCCGCGCACCCAGAACGCTGTGTAGAGTTGGTTGTCCGCGGGGCTGTAGTAGACGTAACCGACGGGTAATGCCCAATCCATGTTGGGGAAGAAGAAGGATTTTTTGGCGCGCTCGGCGGGCGTGCCGTTGTCGCCCGGCGCTTTCTCGATCTTGACCTTGCCGGTGAAGAGCGTCTGGTCTGTTCCCTGAAGCTCGTTCCGCAGCTTGATGGCGAAGGGGAAGACGCCCGTCGCCGTCGTGCCTTTATCCTCCGGGAAGTCCGGGCCGCCGCACTGAAAGTAGTTGCTCTGCGAGCCATCCACCCACTTGCAGTCCATCTCGACCCAGGGAGAGCCATTGGGGAGCGAGACCGTGGCATAGTATTGCGCGCCGCGCGGCATCGGCCCGCTGGTGTTGAACTTGATGACGGGCGTCCAGCTATACGTGCTGCCGTCTCCCTTGTAGGACGTGACCGTTCTGGCGGTCACCGAGACCAGATTTTTCAAGACGGCCAGTGCGCCCGACCCGGCGGCTGCCTGAGGCTGCGCGGGCGCGCTACTCGCCGGTTGCGGCTGTGCGGCGGGGCGCGTCTGATTCGACGGCGCGGCGGGCTGCGCGGTCTCGGTCGGCGCGGGCGCAGTCGGCGCGGGCGTCGGCGAAGGCTTCGGCTTACTCACTTTCGGAATCCTCAGGCCACCGGGCAACTGCGCAGAGGCCGCCTGCGGGCTGAGACAGGTCAAGATTAACAACGCGGCGACGACCAACATCTGCTTTTTCATTCTGACGCTCCTTCGTGTTTTGAAAAGACGTGCGAGAGGTGTGACATTGTTCTCGAAGCGCGCCTCCTCCTACTGCGGCGGCCAGTTGAAGCCTTTGAGCGCGTGGCCGTAGAAGGCGTCGGTCTTCCACGCGTTCCTGTCCCACACCCCGTCCAGGTCGCCGACGACCAGGACGGGCACGAAGATGAAGTTGTCCCCCGCCATGCCGTTGCCGGAGGCGATGCCGTTATCCACGATATGGCCGTCAGAGCCGATACTGAACTTGAGCACGCGCGTCAGCCTTTTGTTACGCAGCACCTTGACCTCGTACTCCCCGGGGTTCGCGCTGATGATGTGCCAATCCGGGCTGTTCGGATTCGGCTCGGTTCTTATGGTTTCAAAGGGACAGTTCATGCGCGCCCACTTCGCCCCCTGCGGCGCCCCCGCGCCCGCGTCCCTCGTGGGACGGTACTCGATGTCGGGTGAGCAACGGGACGCGCCGTACTGATAGCCGTACTTCTCGAAGATGCCTACCTCCTGCCCCCGGTAGAACAGATGCGCTTCAACCCCCGGGGTCTCACCGCGGAGCCAGAACCTAACGGTGAGGTGTTCGTTAGCGATATAAACTTGCCCGATGGGCAGGTTCCAATCCTGGTTGGTGTAGTAGACGAACTGCTTGCTGGTCGGGGGGATGTTTCCGCTCGTGAGCACCTTCTCCACCTTCGCCCTGCCGGTGAAGAGCATCTTGTCGGTTCCATCGAGCGGGTTGCGCATCTTGACGGTGAAGGGGAAGACCCCGGTCGCCAGCGTGCCTTCCTTCTCCAGGTCGTTGCTGTTGCCGCAGTCGTAACCCGTCCCGTCCGCGTTGCCGACGCACTTGAGCTTCACCCAAGGGGCGCCGCCGGGCTGCGCGACCTCGACGTAGTAGTGCGCGCCGCTCGGCAGCCCCGGCCCCTGAGTAGTGAACTTGACCGTGGGTATCCAACTCCAGACATCGTTATAGTTCCCTTGGTAGGAGGTGAGCGTTTCGGGCCAGAACCGGATACGAGTGTTGATGAGTGTGGTGTCGCCCGCCGTAGGCTGTGGGGGCGCCGCGGACGGCGACGGCTGTGCGGCCGTCCGCGTCTCATTCGACGGCGCGGGCTGCGCTGTCTCGGCCGGGGTCGGTGTCGGCTTGGGCTTGCTCAGTTTCGGAATCTTCAGGCCGCCGGGGAGTTGCGCCGGGACGCTCTGGCAGCAGAAGGCTGCGATGACGGCGGACGCGAGTGCGAGTAAGACGTGCTTCCTCATTTTTCTTGTAGTTCCTTTCGAGTAGAGATAAGTGCGGGCTTGGCCTGACGCTCCGGCGCGTTCGAGCGCGCGCGCGGGCACGTTGCAGAGTTCGGTCGGATGCTTCCGGGGCGGGACGCGTGTCCTCATCGCTTCCCAGGCCATTCGGACTCTTCTTCAGACTCCTCGGTCATGAAGAACAGCCGATACTCTTTGGCCTTGGCGTCCGTGACGATAAACATCCTGACGTGCTTGGGACTCCTCGGTTCTTCGACCATAAATTTCCAGCCCGGCTTGACCTTGTCCTCAAAAAACTCCTGCCAGTAGTCGGCCGTCCAACCCGCTCGCTTGCCTCCTCCGAGCCGGAAATAGATCTCCTTGAACTTCTCCTTCGAGACCTCTTTGAAGCCGGTCGCGTTGCCTTTCGCCGAAGCTTGGGGGGACGGGGCAGCGGCGGGCGTGCCCGGCCGAGGCCGCGCGGCGGGTTGCGTCCCGCCCGGCCGCGCGGGCTGCGTTGCTACGGCCGATGACGTCGTTGTCGTTTGCGGCTTTTTAGGTTTCACTCCCCTCGGGCTGCCGGGCTGTTGCGCCGAGGCGGTTCCATAACAAAAACCTGCGATGACGACGGACACGAGTGCAACTGAGATGTGCTTCCTCACCTTGTTGTTCCTTTCAGATGGCGTGCGGTCTTGCCGCTGTCGGTCAGCGTTGATGCGTTCGGGCGACACGGGATATAATCCGGCCGCCTTCAAACGGCCGCCCTTCATGTCGTCTCCACAGTTAAGGCGGGAACGGCATGCGAAAACGCTAACGGCGGCGAGAGAAATTTTTCACCCCACACATCGGGTTTGCATGACGACGCACTCTCCGCAAGAGATCACACGGCTGCTGCTTGCATGGGGCGAGGGCGACGAGTCCGCGCTCGCCGCGCTGACCCCAATGGTTTACGCGGAGCTGCGCCGCCGCGCCCACCGTTACATGAGCGGGGAGCGCGCGGGACACACCCTCCAAACCACCGCGCTGGTCAACGAGGCGTACCTGCGGCTCGTTGACTCGCAGAACGTGCGCTGGCAGAACCGCGCGCACTTCTTCGCAGTCTCGGCCGAGTTGATGCGCCGCATACTTGTGGACTTCGCGCGTTCTCGCGGCTACCAGAAGCGAGGGGGCGGGGCGCGACACGTCGAACTCGACGAGGCGGCCTACGTCGTGGCCGACGACAGGGGCGCGGAGATGGTCGCGCTCGACGAGGCGCTCAAGGCGCTCGCCGAACTCGACGCGCGGCAAGCCCGCATCGTGGAGCTGCGCTACTTCGGCGGCTTGAGCGACGCGGAGAGCGCCGAGGTGTTGAACGTTTCGGTCGGCACGGTCAGGCGCGACTGGACGCTCGCCCGCGCGTGGCTCCTGAAAGAACTCTCAAAAACAGTGACAAGTGACGAGTGACAGGTGACGAGTTAAAAACTTGTCTTTGCTCGTCACCTGTCACCCGTCACTTGTCACTTGTCACTCGTCACTGTTTTCATGACGCCTGAGCGATACCGCAAAATCGGGGAACTCTTTCACGCCACGCTTGAGTTGGAGGCGGACGGGCGCGCCGCATTCTTAGAGCGTGAGTGCGCGAGCGATGCGGAGCTACGCCACGAGGTCGAGTCGCTCATCCGCTCGCACGAGGGGGGCGTGGGCGTCATAGACGAACCGGCGCTCGCCTTTGCCGCTGGCCTCCTCGCCGAGGACATGGCCGGGCAGGTCATCGGGCAGACGCTCGCGGGGCGTTACCGGGTGCTCTCTCTGCTCGGCGCGGGCGGGATGGGGCGCGTCTATCTGGCCGAGGACGCGGAACTCGGCCGCCGCGTCGCCTTGAAGTTCCTGCCCGACCACCTCACGCACGACGCTGAGCAGGTGCGCCGCTTCCGGCAAGAGGCGCGCGCGGCCTCCGCCTTGAACCATCCGAACATCATCACCGTCTACGGCATCGAAGAGACAGGCGGTGCGAGCGTCATCGCCTCCGAGTACATCGAGGGCGAGACCTTACGCGCGCGCCTTTCGTGCGGAGCGATTCCGCCCGCCGAGGCGCTCGACATCGCCGCGCAGATCGCCTCGGCGCTCCGTGCCGCGCACGAGGCGGGTATCGTTCACCGCGACGTGAAGCCGGAGAACGTCATGCTCCGGCCGGACGGCTACGTCAAAGTTCTCGATTTCGGCATCGCCAAGCTCGCGCCGCGTCAGTCCGCTGCGGCCGAAGGAAACGGGCACAACGGCTCGACGATCAAGACGACGCCGGGTCTCATCATGGGCACAGACCGTTATATGTCGCCGGAGCAGGCGCGCGGTCAGGAGGTGGACGCGCGAACCGACGTGTGGTCTCTGGGCTGTGTCCTCTACGAGATGCTCGCGGGCGTGCCATGCTTCACGGGCGAGACGGCGAGCGACGTGGTCGCGGCTGTTTTGAAGACTGAACCCGCGCCGCTCCCGCAGATCGCGAAGGGGACGCCCGGCGAGTTGCAGCGCGTCGTCGGGAAGTGCCTTGAGAAAGACCGCGAGGAGCGTTACCCGTCGGCGGAAGAACTGTTCGCGGACTTGCGGCGTTTGCAGAAGCGTCTCGAAGCCGGGGGCGCGGGTGGGGCTATCCCATCCGCGCGCCCGAGACTCGCCGCGAGCGTCGCCTTTCTCATTGCGCTCACTCTCGTCTGTTCTATCGGGCTGGGGCTTTATTTTTACAGGGCAAGAAGCGCGCCTCCTATCGGCGACAAAAAATCAATCGCCGTCTTGCCGTTAAGACCAATCAGCGCGGCGAACCGAGACGAGATTTACGAGATCGGCATTGCCGATTCGTTGATTTACAAACTCGGCGCGATGAAGGGTTTCGTCGTGCGTCCGCTGAGCGCGATGCGCAAGTATGCCGACATCAATCAAGACCCGATTGCGGCGGGACGCGAGCAGGGGGTTGATTATGTTCTCGCCTCGAATTACCAGTTGGCGGGCGGGAAAATTCGCGTCACCTCGGAACTTTTGAATGTGGCGAGCGGCGAGATTGTCGAAACGTATAAAAGCGGAGAAACAAACACGGGCGACGTTTTTGCGACGCAAGACCAGATTGCGAGCGAACTAGGAAACCTTCTGTTGACGCGATTTAACTTCAAACAAAATAATCCAACGAAAAAACGCGGGACGGACAATGAAGAGGCATACCGGCTTTATTTGCAAGGGGTGTATTTTAACGACAAACGAAGCCAGCAGGACGGTTTGAAAGCAGTCGAATTTTTTGAGCAAGCCGTCCGGCTCGACCCGAATTACGCGCGGGCGTGGGCGGGCGTCGCATTTTCCCACCGCTCGTTGTCGGACCAGGGAGGAGATGTAGATATCCACGAACAGCATCGAATCTCGATGGCAGCAGTTAAGAAAGCACTCGAACTCGACCCGAATTTATCCGAAGCATACAACGCGCTCTGCATGAACAAATTGAATTACGAATACGATGTCGGCGGCGCGGAAGCGGCGTGCAGGCGAGCCATCGAGTTAGACCCGACTTCTCCGCTCGCCCACAATACGTATGCGCGTCTTCTGTTTTCTTCTCAGAGCAGGCGTTTCGACGAAGCGATTGCCGAAATCAAGACCGCCATCGATCTCGACCCGACATCCTTTTATCATCAAATCGTCTATACGGTCGCTTTGACATTTGCCCGACGCTACGACGAGGCTGCCCAACAATTGGAGAGACTCGGTCAAAGAAATCCGCAGCGCGCCGTCGCCTATTATTGGCTTGTCGGCGGCGTCGCCTTTCAGGGCAAACAGTCGGAAGATTTTGAACGGCTGATGAGATTCCAAAAGTTGTCGAACATGGACGAGGAAACCGTCAGGATTTTTGAAACCGCCTACAAAACCGCCGGCTGGCAGGGAGTTTTGCGCGAGCAAGCCAAAAGGAGTTATCAATTCAATCCAATGATATATTTCTTCGCCTGTCTTTATGCCCAAGCGGGAGACAAGGATAAGGCGCTTGAATACCTGGAGAAGACATATCAGCGTCGCGAACACTGGATGGCTTATCTTCAAGTTGACCCGCGTTTTGATTCGCTGCGCAGCGACCCGCGCTTCACCGATCTCCTTCGTCGCTTAAAGCTTCCGCAGTAACACCACTACCTACGACCACGCCCGATCAACTGAAAAGCACTTTGACGAGGGCGAGTACGATGCTCAGGACGAAGCTCAGAAGGAAGAGGCCGACGATGAGGGCGACCTTCCAGCGCATGTCGCTCTTGAAGGCCGCCCCGCAGTTCCAGCAGGCGCGCTCGGCCGTCGGCGTTACCCGCCCGCACTTCGGGCAGGGGCGGCGCGGGGCTGACGGGTCTCTCCCGCACCTCCCACAATACAAGTGGCCGGAGTCGAGCGGCTCACGGCAGTAGGGGCAGGGGGGCAACGCCTGCTTCGTCGCGTCCTTCATCATCGTCTGTGGAGGGTGTAACGTCACGAGGTCTAAACAATCGCGGGCTGCCCGGTCAGCGCCGCCGCAATAGCCATCGCGCCCTCGCGGTTGCCGGGCATCCCCATCCGGTGAAACTTGGCGACGAAAGGTTTGGCCGGGTCTTCGATCTCGATGTGGGTGAAGACCGGGCCGGTCGAAGCCTTGACGTGCGGGCGTTGGCCGTTGTCGAGGCGGTAGTCCAACACCTCTTGCACGCTGACGCTCTTGCCCTTGAAGCGCAGCACGATCAGGCGACGGTCGGTCAGGCCGATGACGTACTCCTTCGTCAGCAGCGCGACGGCGATAGCGCCGGGCAGAACGGCGAGCGCGAAGAGCGGGAGCATCAGCAGCAGGTTCGGCTGCTTGACGCCGAAGGCGACATTGCGTAGTTGCTCGCCCGGCTCAAGGTAGGGCGCGAAGGCCGCAGCGGGAACGTTAGGGTCTTTGAATCTTGCCATTGTCTTCTCCTCCGGTGCCTGCCGGAGCAAGCCCGTTTTGCACGCGTGTGTCCTATCGGCAGTTGCAGTCCGAGCCTTTGCCGCCGTGGTTTTCGGCATACTTCTCGGCGTCGGAGAGATAGTCGAACTCGGCCAGCACGCAGACGTTCGAGCCGCGTGCGTTCTTCTCCTGCTCCAGCGTCCGTTGCTCAACCTCCATCTTGCCGTTGGCGCAGAAGACCCTGTATTTCGAGTCATCGAGGCGGCCTGCCGTGGCTACGGCGGCGGTGAGGGTGATCAGCAAGAGGGCGTTAAGCGCGAGCACGGTGATACGATCTTTCTTCATGGTAGGCTCCTTATCATGTGACAAAGCGATTGGCGGCGTGGCGGTCGCGCGGCGACCCCAACAGTTGCGGCGGCGAGTCGGTAGCGGGGCAGTGCGGGTTTCTTGTACCGGCGTCCGCTCACTGCGTCCCACTTGTTAAGGCGAGAATAGCACGTGAAAACGCTAACGGCGGCGAGAATAATTTTTCGGCCGCCAAGTCGGCATGACGATGATAGTGTTGCAAAGATTATTTTGAGACGGAAAAGAGCGTCGCGTTGTTTCTATTATGCCGCGACCCGAAAGAGACTCAAGACGAACCTCGCCGGGCGCGACAGCGGACGCCGCGCGCAATCCGAATTTATAAATTTTTTTCCAACGCCGGGACAACTCTCTTCACCGCAAACCTCTTCTCATGTCCAGACCAACCGTCGGCGTAGTTCTTCAACGGGAACTTTTGGCGCGTGCCTGCGTCTAAACAGTTCGCCGGTTTCATAAAACTACTAGTTGGATTTCGGTAGGCAATTTTACCTCGCATGTAAATGCCGAAAGGGGTACGTCTATGCCTGGTGTCCGCCGCTCCGCTCGCCCGTCTGCAAACCGCTTCGTGGCCGTCGCCTTCGCGCTGGCCGCCGTGTTCGCCGCGTGGTTCATCTGCGTCGAACCGCCCGCCTCGTCCGCCTGTCCCATCGCTATGCCCAACCCATTGCGCGCGCGCTTCACGAATAGCGACATCGTGGCGGTGGCGCGCGTCGGCGATTCCGTCGCCGTCTGGAAACAGAGCGAGGCGACGTTGGCGAGTACGGAACTTCATCTCACTTCACGCTTGAAGGGAGAGGGCAAGGAGAAGGTCGTTAACCTGCAACACCTCGTCTGGTCGTCGAGCGAGGTGCAAGCGACCGAATATGCCAAGGACGACGTGGTGCTGGTCTTTCTCCGGCGCGTCGAGAAGGGCGACGATTACATATCCGCCGACGGCGAGCGCGGCATCCAGAAGTTGCCGGAAGGCGATTTGAAAGTCTACGTCCGCCGCATCGAAGAACTCGCCGCGATCATGCAGGGCGAGAAGCCGGACGAAGCCGCGCTCGGCGAATGGCTCGTGCGTTGCGCCGAAGAACCCGCCACGCGTTGGGAGGGCGCGTACGACCTCGCCTTCAACGTGTCGCGATTTGAAGACCCGCCGGACGAGGAGGAGGAAGCCGCAGGCGAGGAAGAAGAAGAGCCGGGCGCGGAGTCGTCCGAAGTTGAAGCAGCTGCGCCGGAGACGGCGGAGGACGGCAGCGGCCAGAGCGTCGGTAACAGTTCGGCCGAACCGGCGGGCGTGGCCGAGAGTGCTAACGCCGGAGCGGACGGGCAGGTGGTCATTGACCTTCCGGTGAATCCACAGGCCGCCCCGCCCGTAGACTTCGCCGCGCTCCTCACGCCCGCGCAGAAGGAGCGTCTGATGACGACGCTGCTCAACGCCGAAGAGTTGAACGACGGCGAACAACTGCTCATCCGTCTCGTCGGCGCGTGGAAGGATGAGCGGCTCGTCCCCTTCTTGCTCAAGCACCTCGCGCGGACGGCCGACAAGCCGCGCTACGAGGCCGAAGACATGATGCGGATCGTCGCGCACACGCTCGGCGACCAGACGCTCATCAAGTTCGCGGCGAGCTACAGCAGGACTGCCCAGTACCACGATCTTTACGCGAACAACCTGCCGGACAACGACGATGAAATAGACCCGGAAGCCACCGCGGAGGAACGTGCGGCGTTCAAGCAAGAGCTGGCGGAACAGAAGGCCGCCGCGGTCGAAGCACTTTTCCAACGCAGCGGCAAAGTGCGTCACTTCCTCGCCCTCGCCGACCAGCCGCAGAAGCCCTGACCCGCCCTTCGCCTCTCCCCGACCGGCGGGACGCGTCCCACTCTTCCCCGCGTCCCGCCGCCTCCGAACGGGCGACTTGGAACACCCCCGCCGTCGGCGTATGATAGGGTTTTAAACCCAGCGCCGGAATCTCTCCGGCGCGCACACGGCGAAAGACGAGAGCGAAAAAAACTTCAAGTGACCCCCGGCCTACTCAAAGATTCCTACGGGCGCGCGATCCGCGACCTGCGCGTGTCGCTGACCGACAGGTGTAACTTCCGTTGCTTCTACTGTCTCCCGCACGGCGAGCCGCCCATCGCGCCCAAAGAGCAGATGCTCTCCTACGAAGAGATCGAGTACGTCTCGGACATCTTCGTTAGCCTCGGCATCGAAAAAATCCGCCTCACCGGCGGCGAGCCGATGATGCGCCGCGACATCGAAACGATCATCCGTAAACTCGCCGCGCTCAAGCCCGCGCTCCATGATCTCGCTTTGACGACGAACGGCTACTTCCTGCCCGGCCGCGCCGCCGCACTCAAGGCCGCCGGACTCGACCGCATCACCGTCAGCCTCGACAGCCTGCGCCCCGAAACGTTTCGCCAAATGACCGGCGTGGACGTGCTCGCGCGCGTGCTCGAAGGCATCGAGGCGGCGCGCGACGCCGGACTCTCGCCCATCAAGATCAACGCCGTCATCGTGCGCGGCCACAATGACGCGGAAGTCGCAGACTTCGCACGCTTCGCGCGCGAGCACGACCTCTCGATGCGCTTCATCGAGTTCATGCCTTTGGATTCCGGCCACGAGTGGTCGCGCGCCGACGTGTTCTCAGGCCGTGAAATCCGCGCGGCGATTGAAGAGCATTTCCCGCTCGCGCCGTTGCCCGTCCGGCGCGGCGCGGAGACCTCTGCGCGTTACCGTTTCGCCGACGGCGCGCCCGGCGAGATTGGCATCATCGCGCCCGTCACCGAACCCTTCTGCGGCGCGTGCTCACGCATCCGCCTCACCGCCGACGGCCAGATCAGGACGTGCCTCTTCTCCACCGTCGAGCACTCGCTGCGCGACGTGATCCGCCGCGGCGCGACCCGCGCCGAGACCGTCGAGTACATCGAATCGGTCGTCCTCAAGAAAGAGCCGCGCCACTACATCAACGACCCCGACTTTCTCCAGCCCGCGCGCACGATGAGTTTCATCGGCGGCTAATCCGAGCGAGACACACGACATGAGCACTAAAACCGAAGCGACCATCGAAGACCTCTACAAAGTTGAGGGCAAGGCGGAACTCGTCAACGGGGAGATCGTCCACATGTCACCAACAGGTTTTGAGCCGGGGTATGCCGGTGACGAAATTTTCGCCTCACTCCGTGAATACGCTAAACGGACTAAGAGCGGCGTAGCCGTCGGCGATAACAAAGCCTTCCGCGTAAACTTGCCGAATCGTAAATCCTTTAGTCCAGACGCGGCGTTCCACATAGGCGCGAAGACGGGCATGAAGTTTTTGGATAGCGCGCCCATCTTCGCAGTCGAAGTGAGAAGCGAAGGCGACTACGGTGCGAAGGCTGAGCGCGCGATGGCACGAAAGCGCGCCGAGTATTTCGCGGCGGGCACTGAGGTCGTGTGGGATGTTGATCTGTTGAGCGATGATGTTGTCCGCGTCTATCGCGCGAGCGAGCCTGAACTGGCGACAGTTTATCGTCGCGGCGAGACGGCGGAGGCCGAACCGGCTGTGCCGGGATGGATGATGGCGGTTGACGATCTGTTTGTTGAATGACGCGCGGGTAGTTCATAATTCGCCGTTCGTTTTTTGATAGTCGAGAAAAGTTTTCGGGGGAGCTGCGCGCACGCGGGCGCGGCTGAGAGTCACAAACGTGTGAGACCCCTAGAACCTGATGCGGTTAGTACCGCCGAAGGGAGAAACGCCGGAAGACCGCTTGCGACCCTTCACGTTTCGCGAGCGGTTTTTCTTTTCAGGCCGGAAGCGGCCGGACGGAAAGGCCACATGAGTACAACTAAAGAACCGACGGAGCAACTTGGACAGCCTCGCAGCGACGAGGTGCGACTGCCGAACTCCGAGCGCATTTACGTCGAAGGTGAGAGCGCGGGCGTGCGCGTCCCCTTCCGCGAGGTCGCGTTGAACGCGACGCGCCACCCCGACGGGACGCTGGAAGAGAACGGGAGCGTGCGCGTCTACGACACGAGCGGCGCGTGGGGCGACCCCGCCGTCAAGTGCGACGAGCGCGAGGGACTCGCGCCCCTGCGCCGCGACTGGATCGTCGCGCGCAATGATGTGGAAGAATACGCGGGGCGCGAAGTCAAACCGGAGGACGACGGCTATCTGACGGCGGGCGCGGTCGAGTACGCGCAGCAGAAGACGAAGGGGCGGCTCGAATATTTCCCCGGCCTGCGCCGCGCGCCGTTGCGCGCACGCGCGGGCGCACGCGTCACGCAGATGCACTACGCGCGGCGCGGCATCGTCACGCCGGAGATGGAGTTCGTCGCGCTGCGCGAGAACATGGGGCGCGAGTTGGCCTTGCACGCCATGCGCGAACACACGCGCGACGACCGCAGTTCGCTCTACCACGAGCATCGCGGCGACTCCCTCGGCGCGGCGATCCCTGAGTTCGTCACGCCGGAGTTCGTGCGCGACGAGGTGGCGCGCGGGCGCGCGATCATCCCTGCGAACGTCAATCACCCCGAAGCCGAGCCGATGATCATCGGGCGCAACTTCCTCGTCAAGATCAACGCCAACATCGGCAACTCGGCCGTCGCTTCTTCGATCGAGGAAGAGGTCGAGAAGATGCGCTGGTCTACGAAGTGGGGCGCGGACACGGTGATGGATCTGTCCACGGGCAAAAACATCCACGCCACGCGCGAGTGGATTCTGCGCAACTCGCCCGTGCCCATCGGCACTGTCCCGATCTATCAGGCGCTTGAAAAGGTCGGCGGCAAGGCCGAAGAGTTGACGTGGGAGATTTACCGCGACACGCTCATCGAACAGGCCGAGCAGGGCGTTGACTACTTCACCATTCACGCGGGCGTGCGACTGCCCTACATCCCTCTGACGGCGAAGCGCACCACAGGCATCGTCTCGCGCGGCGGCTCGATCATGGCGAAGTGGTGTCTCGCGCACCACGAGGAGAGTTTTCTCTACACGCGCTTCCGCGACATCTGCGAGATCATGGCGGCCTACGACGTGTCGTTCTCACTCGGCGACGGCCTGCGCCCCGGCTCAATCGCCGACGCCAACGACGCGGCGCAGTTCGCCGAACTCGACACGCTCGGCGAGTTGACGAAGATCGCGTGGGAGCACGACTGCCAGACGATGATCGAAGGCCCCGGTCACGTTCCCATGCATCTCATCAAAGAGAACATGGACAGGCAACTTGAAACTTGCGGCGAAGCGCCTTTCTACACGCTCGGCCCGCTCACAACCGACATCGCGCCCGGCTACGATCACATCACCTCGGCCATCGGCGCGGCGATGATCGGCTGGTATGGCACGGCCATGCTCTGCTACGTCACGCCGAAAGAGCATCTCGGCCTGCCCGACAAGAAGGACGTGAAAGAGGGCGTCATCGCCTACAAGATCGCGGCGCACGCGGCCGACCTCGCGAAGGGTCATCCCGGCGCGCAACTGCGCGACAACGCGCTCTCCAAAGCACGCTTCGAGTTTCGCTGGGAGGATCAGTTCAACCTCTCGCTCGACCCCGAAGTGGCGCGCGAGTATCACGACGAGACGCTGCCGCAAGAGGGCGCAAAGCTCGCGCACTTCTGCTCGATGTGCGGCCCTCACTTCTGCTCGATGAAGATCACGCAGGAGGTGCGCGACTTCGCGGCCAAGAAGGAACTCGAAGAGTCGGCCGCGCTCGCCGAGGGGATGCGTGAGAAGGCGGCGGAGTTTGTGGCGAGGGGAGGAGAGGTATACCAGAAAGGAGGCTAATGCCCAACCAACTAGAATACGCCAAATATAAGGAGGCTTTTTCCGATAAAGACGACAAGCAAGAGAAAGCACTCGAACTCGCCCTCGAAACCCGGAAGTTCGAAATCGAGTTGTACTGGAAACGTGCCAACTACTTTTGGACGTTCATAGCTGCGGCCTTAGCTGCGTATGGGGTCATTCGAGCAAGCAAGGATATAGCGCAGAAAGAGCACTTATCCGTACTCGTGAGTGTGCTGGGGTTTGTATTCTCGTTTGCTTGGCAGGCTGTTAATCGTGGCAGCAAATACTGGCAAGAAAACTGGGAAAACCACGTTGCCATTTTGGAGGATGACGTAGTCGGGCCGTTATATAAGACCGTGTCCGAACGTCCGAGACCTGCGGGTGTGAACGAGTGGCTCGGGGATATTTTGACAGGCCCGCGCAAGTTTTCGGTGTCCAAAATTAATCAGCTAGTGAGTCTCTTTGTGACTGGCGTTTGGATATTGTTGATTTGGGACGCACTACCTCCCTTCAACATGAAGGCAACACTGGACTGGTTTCTTGTTTTTGTCATCGCCATAGGTATTTTGGCTTGCTTAGCAATCTACCTGTATGGTCGTAGCCAACCCCAAGATCATAATTTCATTGTCACACAGCATACGTGCCAGATCATTAAGAACGAAAATACGGTATCCGCTCCCGAAGTGCTATCAGATGAAAAGGGGAGACGGGAGTGATTTCCGTCTCCCCTTTTCATTTTGACCGCGTGTAAGGGTGAGAAGTTATTTCTGCGTCTTCTCTGCCGTCTGCTGGGGCGAAGGCGTTTGTCCTTTGCGCTGGTGATACTCGGCGAAGTCCTGCCAGACGCGCTGCACCATCTGCGGGCTCAGGATTTTCTTCGCCGGGACGGTCGGGTTCTCTTCGGAGTAGATGTTCAAGGCGAGTTGCTTGCACTTGCCCGGCTCGAACGGCGTGACCGGGAAGGTGTAGATGCCCGCGTAGGTGAAACGGTTTTTGATCTTGTAGTAGCTCGGCATCGGGACGACGAGTTCGCTCTTGCCGCGCTGGATGGGTGTAATGGCCGCGCCGTCGCACATCAGAGACATCTCGTAGAAGTCGGCTTTGAACTTCATGTCGGGCGGCGTCATCATCCCCGCGCCGGCCACGAGGATCGCGCCGAGCAAGAGCGACTTGCCCGTCGCCTTCATCTCAGGGATGGCGAGTATCTGCACGACCGGCCGCAACTCGCCCGCGTACTCCGCCCAGTTGCGCAGGTTGCGGTACTTGTCCATCGTGCCCTCTGCGCCCCCGCCGCGGTTTCGCTTCTCGCGCTCGCGCACGGCTTCGAGGCGATCCTTTTCGGAGAGGTAAAACTTGTAGACGGGCGTGAGCATCATCACGTCATAGTCGCCGAGTTCGGCCTTGTAGGGTTTCGTCTCGAACTTCTTCACGTCGAGCCGCGTCTTGATGGCGTCGAGCGGGAAGACGTCTTCGGGCACGGTGGGCATGAGTTCGGCGGAGGGCATGTCTTTCGCCTGCGCGATCTCTTTGGCCTTGGCGAGAAGTTGCGCGGCCTCTTCGATGCGGACGATGCCGGAGACGCCGGGGCCGAAGCCCGCGCTCTCGCCGAAGGTCGTCAGCCCGATCACTTCGCCAAGCGAATTGAAGAGCGGCCCGCCGGAGTTGCCGGGGTTGATGTTGACATCGGAGATGATGGCGCGCTGCTCGACCTTGCTGACGATGCCGGAGGTGAGAATCTTCTCCTGCGAGAGCGGGCTGCCGATGGCGAAGACGCGCTCGCCTTCGATCACCTCCGGCTCGTTCGCGCGCACTTCGGCGATCTTCAACGTCTTGCACGAAGCACACGGCGAGAGGTTCGCCCACAAGACGGCCACGTCTCGGTCGCGATCCTCTGCGACGAGCACGGCGCGCACCTTGTGCGTGCGGTCGAACTGCACGCGCAACTCTTTGGAGTTGCTGACGACGTGCTGGTTGGTCAGGATCAGCCCGCGCTCATCTACGATGAAGCCCGTGCCGTGTCCGAGTTCGCCCTCGACGGTCACGACGCCGTCGCGCAGTTGTTTGAAGAGTTCCGCCTCCTCCGTCACGCGGCGGCGACTTGACGCGGCGGCGGGCGCGGCGGCAGCAAGCGTCGTCACCGTCGCGTTGTCGTTGCTCAACTCGACCGCGGTCTCCTGCCCCTCCGCGATCTGAAACTTGGCCGACCATTGGTAACTCTTGCCGTCAAACTCGACGGGCTTCTGCGCGCTGATCTGATAGCCGCCCGCCGGGAGCGCGAGCGTGGCCGTGCCGTCGAACGCGGTGGTCAACTCTTGCGCTGGCGAGGACGCGTCGGGCGCGCCGTCCGCGCCGAGTTTCTGCACGAGCAAGACCTGCTTCGGCACGGGCTTGACGTTGAGTTCACGATCAACGAGAGCCACCTTCAACGAAACTTTCGACGCGCCTTGCGCGCGAGCGACCGTCGCGCCGCCTGGTGCGAAGGCGAGTGCGGCGATGAGCAGCAGGCACGCCGCGGCGGCAGTGGGGGATTTAGCGAGGTACGACATAAACGACTCCTTACAATTGTTGGGTTGAACAATTTGACCCGGCATAATGTCGGGGACGGCCGGGTGGTTGACCTTTAGGAATAACCGCGCGCGGGGACGGCTTCGGACAAGTCGGGCGACTCCCCCTCTCGCGGAAGGGAAGGAAAATACCACGCGCCCGCGCCCGCTCACAAGCCCGCGCGACGGCGCGCGAACGCAACCGGGTTTCCCGTCTCGCGCGGGGATGGCTTAAGATGCAAGGCGTGTTTAGTTGATCGTCGCAGCCCTCGTTCGTCACCTCGCGGGAGCACTCCTTAATGATGCGTGTCCTTGTCACAATCGCGAGTTTCGCCCTCATCGTCGTCGTCCTGTGGGATGCGTTCGAGACCATCGTGTTGCCCCGGCGCGTGACGCGGCGACTGCGCCTGACCACGCTCTACTACGCCGTGACGTGGCGTCCGTGGCTGTGGCTCACGCGGCTGATAGGTTCGCGCAAGCGACGCGAGATGGTCTTGAGCATCTACGGGCCGCTCTCTTTGCTCTTGCTGATCGTGCTCTGGGCGATCGGCCTCGTCTTCGCCTTCGGGATGCTCCACTGGTCGGTCAGCACACCCCTCAACATCGCGGCTGACACGGCCGACCTCGCGACTTACCTCTACATGAGCGGCGTCGTCTTCTTCACGCTCGGCTTCGGCGACGTGACGCCCGTGAGCGGCTTCGGGCGTTTCCTCGACGTGCTGGAAGCGGGTCTGGGCTTCGGCGTCCTTGCCATCGTCATCGGCTACCTTCCTGTGCTCTATCAAGCCTTCTCGCGCCGCGAAGCCAACATCTCGCTCCTCGACGCGCGCGCGGGTACGCCGCCGACCGCCGCCGAACTCCTGCGCCGCCACGGCCGCGCCGGGAACATGGACGCGCTCAACAAACTTTTGAGCGACTGGGAAATGTGGTCGGCCGATTTGATGGAGAGCCACCTCTCTTACCCCGTGCTCTGCTTTTTCCGTTCGCAGCACGACAATCAATCGTGGCTCTCGTCGCTGACCACCATCCTCGACTCGTGCACGCTCGTGATGGTCGGCGTGGACAGCGCGCCGACGTGGCAGGCGCAACTCACCTTCGCGATGGCGCGGCACACCGTCGTTGACCTCTCGCAAATTTTCAACTCCGGCAGACGCGAGTGGGACGAGACGCGGCTGCCGCCGTTAGAACTCACGCGCCTGCGCGTGAGCCTCGCGGCCGACAGCGTGCCGCTGCGCGACGGTGCGGACGCAGACGCGCGGCTCGCCGAACTCAGGCGCATGTACGAGCCTTACGTGATGTCTCTGGCCGAGTATCTCGCGATGCCGCTCCCGCCTTGGATACACGAGCGCGACGTGGTGGACAACTGGCAGACGAGCGCTTGGGAACGCAACCCGCGCAAGGTGGCCGAGACGGTCGCCAACGCCTGTCGCCAAGCGAAAGACGCGAAGTCGAAACCGGCCGCGACCGGGCAAGCGAGTTAAACTCCAAGGCGAGTTAAGACTTCATCCTCGATAGCGGCCGCTTCATCCAACGCCCGCCGCAAGATAAAGAGAGCCGGAAGCAAGACACGCCTTAACGTGCGTCGCTTCCGGCTCTTATTTCGTAACCTTAACTGTCGCTGCTTCGCTGCTATTTGTCCTGATCCTGATCCTGATCCTTCGGCTTGTTCAGACGGATGTAGGCTTCGCCGCGCGGCGTGAGTTCGGCTTTGCGCGCGACGGCTTCGAGAAGCGAGGCCATCATCTCTTTGTTCTCTACCTTGAAGCTCGTGACGCCCTGCACCTGCGTGTCCGGGTCGTTGAACTGCATCGTCAGGTAGCGGTATTTCTTTTTGAACAAGAGCGCGGGCAGCGTGTAGAGACTCGCGCTGCCAATAATGGTGGCCGCCGTCGGGCGGAGCGAACGCGTGTCGGCGAAGGCGGCGGCGATGGCCTTGTAAGGGAGCGAGATGTATTCCTTCTGCGTCTTGTCGCGGAAGACGAGGCGACGGCCATCGTCGTCGAAGTGGAGCGTGCCGGTCTGTTTCTTGTTATGACCGAAGATGCCGCCCTCGTATTTCGCCTTCACGTTCTGCGGCGCGGGCGCGTTGACGTTCGTCGTGCCTGCGGTGGCGGCGGGCTTCTTCGCCTCCGCCGGGTCGCTGACGGTGCGCGTGCGCTGCCCGGACGCGCCGGGCGCGAGTGAAGTCAACAACAGCAAGGCCACGATAGACGACGTTTGATATTTTCTTTTCATATAGTTGATTTCCTTCTCCGCGAAATTTCTTACCCACAGGTGAGCTATTTAGAGACGCACGCCGCCGAGCGTGCGTTGCCAGGCGAGCGATCTTTTGAGCACGCAAAAACGCTGCCGCTCCTCCGCGGTGCAGACCGTTTCGAGTTGTTCGAGGATGGCTTCGATGAGCGGCACGGCGAACGCCCCGGCGTGCGCCACGATCTGCGAATAGTAGTGCAACCCGACGCGCCCCTCACCGTCGCGGTGAAACGCGCCGACCTGCGTCTCATCCAAACGGTACACGTCCTGCCCCACGGGAATCACGCGGCGCGGCACGCCCATGCGCCGCTCCACGTCGCCCGCGCGCCAGCCGAGCAGCAGGATGCCGACGAGTACGCCCTGCTCGTTCAAGTAGTCGGGACTTAAAACGGCGAGGTCGGCCGCGGGCGACAGGCGCGGCCCGAACTGCCCGTACTCCGGGTTGACCAGCAGCGTGTCGTAGACGACGCCGACGACTTCGAAATTATCCGCCACCGGCAGCGACACAAACTGCGCGAAGCCGTAATCTTCCACCCCCGGCGGCGCGTCCGCGTCGAGGCGATCAATCACGCGCCCGACATAATCCACATGCGAATTTGACTTGACGATTTTTGCGATCTTGGTCATTTGAAGAGTTGTCCGTAGTCAGTGGTCAGTTGTTCAAGTCAGTCTTTAGAAACTCGCGTGATGCTCACAGGCAAGTGACAACTGACGACGGACAATTGACGCTTTAGACGAGTTGAAAAAGTAAGACCTGCGCGCCCGCGATCAGGAAGCCGAAGCCGATGCACGAGGCGGCGAGCCGCGCGCCGCCCACGCGCGGCACGAGCCACGCCTCGAAGAGTCCGACGCTCCCGGCGAACACGGCGAGCGGGCAGAACAGGATGCCGATGAAGGGGACGAGCGCCGAGCAGATCAGCACGAACGCGATGGCCGCCGACGTGTTGCCCTCGTTGTCGAACGCCAGCACCCGCGTCGTGCCGCCGACGGAGACGCCTGTAGTAGCGGCGGCCGTCGTCAGTTCGGACAACATCGCCGGGCGGCTGCGTTGCTGGTGATACGAGGCGAGGAGCGAATCGGCCGGGGCGTAAGCGCGCTCGCCGAGGCCGCGCCCGCACGTCGCGCAGTAGCGCGCATTTTCGCGTCGCGCCTCCGCACCGCACGCGGGGCAGTTCAGCACGGCGGACGGCTCGCCGCCGACATTCGATTCCCCGTGCGTCTCTCGGTTCGTGCGGTTCATAAAATCTCGCACCGGCATAAAAGTAGAACGACTAACGGCGGCGCGCCTTGCTGACGGGTTTGCGCGAGACGTGAAAGCCCAGATTCTGCTCGGCGGCAAACTCCTGCATCGCGCGCAAGAATTGTTCGCGGTCGTGACCCGTGATGACGGCCGCCGCGTCCGCCGTCTCCAACGCGTAAGGATAGCCGTTGCCGACGACGCACTCGGCGCGCACGGTGTTGACCACCTCGTCGAGCAACTTCGCGTCGTAAACCCACGCGGGGATGTCGAGGCGGGCGGGCGCGCCCTCGCCCGTCGTCTGCAAGTAGACGAAGCCGACGAGCGGGTTGCCCTGCGCGTCCTGGAAGTCCTGCGTCAGACCTTCGCGCACGCAATGGCAGAAGATTGTGCGGTCGCCCCACGCGTTGAAGAGTGGCGCGGCCGCGGCTTCGTTGCGGGCGGCCGAGAGCAGGCGCGCGTCGAAGACGGTGGCGGCGGGCGGCGCGTCGGCCGAGAGCAAATCGAGCAGCCGCACGATGTCGCGCGCGTAAGACTGATCAATGTAGCCGACGAGCGGCACTTCCGTCTCGCGCGAGAGTTTGACGGCCTCGACAACCGTCTCGACGTAGCCGCGCGAGAAGTCGGGCGCGACGGACTGCGTGCGCGTGCGCGTCGTCGAGAGCAGGAGCGTGCCGTCGAAGAGGGCGACGGGCGTGCGTTCACCGCGCGCGCGCCACCCGCGCCGCCGTTCGAGAAACTCCGAGAGCGCGGCCATCTCCAACTCGAAGCGGCGCAGGCTGACGAGGTCTGCGGCCGTTGCCGCCCCGCCGCCTTCCGCCTGCAACAACTCTTCCGGCGTGATGAGCGCGAAGCGCGACTCCTTGCGATAACTGTCTTGCCCGTCGGGCGTGTGCGGGTTCTCGAACCACGCGGCCTGCACCGCCGCGACCGGCAGGCTGATCTCACGTCCCGGCAAAATCTGGCTGCCGTCCGCCGCGCACGTCACGCGCCCGCGCAACACTTCCAACGCCCAACGCCGCGCCTCTTCGTGCGAACGCCAACGCTCGCCGAACGGGACGACGAACGCGCCCGCCCCGTCCAACTCGCCCGTCGGCAACGCGCCCGCCGCACGCGCCGCGCCCGCTTTGATCGCCTCCGCCGCCGCGTCCCTGATCTCGGCCGACGTGCGCCCGCCGAGTTCGCGCAGACGCCGCGCGTAACTCTCCACCGACGCGCCCCACGCCGCCTCGAAGCGTACAAACTCCTCGCGCCGCTCGCTCAACTCCGCGTTCAAATGTGGCCGGTACAGCATGGCGACCAGTGACAAGTGACGAGTGACAAGTGACGAGTTAAATCAGAGCGCCTTTCCGGCTCGTCACCTTTCACTCGTCACTTGTCACTCTTCTATCCCCTTTGCGCGCGCAGTAATTGTTCGGTGGCGGCCGCGTAGCGCGTGGTCTTGAGTCGGCCGTTGATGAAGGTGTAGGTGATGCCGTCCTTCTGGTTGTAGAAGACGATGATGCCCGCCTTTTCTTCGCGCGAGAAGCCGCTCTTGTTAGCCAGCGCGAGCGACTCCGGCGTGTCGGAAGAGTTGTCGTGCCGCAGGACGATGAGCAGCACCGTGCCTTCCACGTCCGGCGCGAGCTTTTTCGTCTGGACGAACTTCGCGTCCACGAACGTGACCGTCACCATCCCGCCCGCGACTTTGAAGTTGAGCGAGTTGGTCGCGCTCAACTCCTGTTGGACGGGCTGGCCGAGTTCGCGTTCCACGTCCGCGCGGCGCGACTTCAAAGGCTCGATGCCGTGCCACGACGCCGCACGTATCGTCTGCCCGCCCGCGAGCAAACAGGCGACTAGGGCGACGACGGTTAAACCACGCGATGTGGCCGTCCGGCGAAAGCGAGAAGTGTCTGGTTTGTTCATGGTTGGATGCTACCGCTTGCCGGGGAAGGTTTCAAGTTTCAAGTTTCAGGTTTCAAGTTGAAAACCGAAGACCATAGACCGTTCAGACCTGAAACTTGAAACCCATCAGTCCTGAAACTTGAAACCTGAAACCTGAAACTATTATTTCGCGAACGGCCGGACGCGTTCGACCGACTGTTTGAAGTCGTCGTCTTCGGGGAGCAACTCCGCGCCTTTCTGGTAAGCCGTGAGAGCTTTGGCGTACTGCTTGGAGACTTCGTAGGCGTAGCCGAGTTCGCGGTAGATGTTCGGGTCGTCGGCGGTCTTCGCGGCGGCGCGCTCGAAGGTGGCGATGGCTTTGGGTAAGTTTTTGGCGCGCGAGTAGGCGACGCCGAGCAGGTAGAGCGTCTGCGCCCGCGCGTTCGGGTTCGCGCCCGCGCGTTCGAGCACCGTGACGGCGCGTGCGAACTGCTTCGCGCCGACCAAAGCCTGACCGTTCAAGGCCGCCGAAGCTTCGTCGTTCGGGCGCACGCGCACGAGCGCGTCGCTCGAACGCACGGCGTTCAAGTAGTCGGCATCGGCCTTCGCGGGCACGTTCGCAGACTCGGCGGCGCGGCGCAGGTAGGCATAAGTCAACAGCGTCCACGCTTCGCTGAAACGCGGGTCGGCGAGCGTGGCGCGGTTGAGTGCGGTGATGGCGGCGTCGGTCTGGTTGCGCTCGTAACTGATGCGGCCGAGGTAGAAGAGCGAAGCGGAATTTTTCGGGTCGGCCTTGACCGCCGCGTTGAACGAACGCTCGGCGTCCAACGGTTTGTTCGTGCGGTATTCGGCGAGGCCGCGATAATAGAGCATCGTGGCGTCGGGCGGCGCGCCCGCGCGCGTGGTGGCTGTGGTTAACAGCGGCAGCGCACGCTCAAACTCGTCCGAGCGGATGAGCGCCTGCGCGAGCGCGTCCACGGTGCGCGGGTCTTCTTCTTTGGCGTCGCGTTGGAGGTCGTGCGCGCGCTGCAAGTCGGCCGCGGCTTCTTTAAATTGATTCAAGTACAACTCGGCGAAGCCCGCGATCTTCCACGCCTCGCTGTTCTTCGGATCAACTGCCGCCGCCGCGTGCGCCTCTCGCGCCGCCGCCTCGTACTGCTTCTGTTCCAACAGAGAGAAGGCGCGCGCCGTGTCGCCCGTCGCGCCGGCGGCAGTGGTCGCGGCCGGGTTCGTCGTCGTCGGGCGCGTCTGCGTCGTGGCGGGCGGAACGGGGTTGGTCGAAGGATCAACGCGGCGCGGGCGTGTAGCTCCAGACTGCGCGAAGTTTGCGGCCGAGAGTGTCAACAGAAGTGCGACGGGCGCAAGGCCGCGCCGGAAAAAACTTTTTCTCATCGGTGTCTCCAAGTTCGGGACTCAAATAAATTTTGCACCGGGAAGAGTATGACGATGCGGGGGCTGCGGTTCAAGCGCCGCCGTGTGGTGTGTGATGTGTGAGCGGGGCGTGTGGTTCGCTTCCGCGCGGCGTCAGCGTGCAAGAAGACGCGTGCGAAAACTTGAGGCGGCAAAAAAAAGGCGCGTAAACTCGCTTGAGTTTACGCGCCCGTCTTAATTTTCAGCCGACTTTAAATGGGACTTCACACAATTATTGGCATATTTTTAAGATGCTGCCCTCACCAAAACAGGCGTAAATGAGCGTTTTCTCTTTAAGATTTAACCCAATAAATGGCACTTAGTACAAATTTAACCCAATTAATAGATTCCCCGTACCTACCCATCACCCTCTTTTGGTTATTTCTATTTTCCAAAATCAAGATCGAATGCCGGACGCGAGTTGAAGTTTGAATACTTTAGCAAAGCAGCGGCGGCCTGAAGTTGCCCTAGTCTTTCTACCCTTTTACAGTCATAACTAAGGCTTTTCTTTTCCACATCAATAGTGCCCTCAAACAACTCTTTATCCGAAGACTTCGGGATGGTTAGTTTAAGATAGTCATCTGACAACTGAGCTTTCCTCTTCCATTCATTCAGTTTGCCATATTTATTTACCGCCTCCCGCACGGTACTCTTTACTTTCCTGTGATGAGACTTCCAGGCTACGACAATATCGTTAGCACATGCATCGTCCGTCGAAAAGGTTGCTGCCCCTGCCTTATTAAACACGCATAAGTCAAGCACGAACAGTCTTACATGGTGAGTTTCACGCAGGTCGATATACTGGCTACCGCCTGTAAACTTATTGAAATAAGGCAATTCAAAATAAGCATCAGGCTGTTTTATATTACCCTTCTCATCCCGGGGTATTTCATCAACTATCTCTGCCAGAATAACGTCTGTTATAGCCGGACGCCTTTTACCACCTAACGTAGTGCGCACCATCAAATCACAGGGCTGCCCTAACAGGAAATATTTACTGCCACTCTTTTCACCCGAAGTCTTCTCAAAGATATCACCAAGTTCGACAGGCAGATGGTAACTATTTATGTAATCGCCTTCCTCATAAAATTCTAGGCGTTGGATTTGCCAGGAGCTAAGATGCGCCGGTTCAGGAATCTCTCCCACGTCCGACGCTTCTTCGTCTTGCCCGCCGATTTCTGTTGAACATCCTTCTAAGCCTTCAATATCTGAATCAGTTGATATACCACTTACAGTGCGTATCTTCGCAGCTAGGTCATGTAGGTCCGTATCGGACTTAGCAATTTTCCGGGATTCTCTCCTTTGGAACAGACCAAACAATCGGAATAGAGTATCTGGCTCCCAAATCCCTTCCTTGTTCGAAGCCTTAAAAACAATATGGTCAAAGTCGTAGATATTGATTTCATCTACCGCCTCATGTGCAGCACCTTGGGCGGCTTTAATGATGCCTGATACTCTTTGCCTCAGATTTTTACAGTCGGGATTTAAGACTGTCAATTTAACCCTACGAGCAAAGCTTACAGGATCACCATATAAAAGGTCTTTAGATAATGGCACTACTCTATCTTGGTCTAACCCCAATCCCTTAAATCTTTCCCATACCCTGAATTCCTGGGACGAGCTGAATTTATGGCTTAATAAACCGCAGAGTGCATTCTGCTCCCCCGCAGCACTCAACACATCTTGTATAAGATTAATACCTTCCGTATCAGAGCCTCCATCTCCTGATAAATCTTCATCGAATAGAAATAAAGTTTTTCCATTTTCAATTTCATCCAGAATGCGATTTCGCTGTTGTCTCCATTCAGTTAAAGACAATTCAGAAAATATCTTTTCGTCCAACAAATCGTTTAGAACATTCGCAGCTTTAACATCCCTATCAATATAAGCATCACGATCTGCCTCACTAGCCTCCTGTCCGGCAGGAGCACTGTACAGAGCTTTATAGGTCAACTTCCTATTAATTTCCACCTGCTCGTTTCTCTCAAGTCCGTCCCATACAATCGTCAAGACCTCTATCCATGTTTCACGATGTTCCTCAAAGGGAATAGCCTCTAACCCTGGCACGGATTGAGCGATTTCTGCATCAATACAACTACATAACCCAATAATGCGGTTGAGTTCTACCGGGCGCGCGTAAACATCATCAACGCAAATAACCTTCGTAACATTCATCAACTGAAACAGATTATTGATTGCCGTTCGAGCCTGTTTGTTCGCTTCCATGTAGAGCTCCTGTGAAGTTAAGTTCAAAAACGTACTGACGATTGTTTGCATTGCGCTTTGGCAGGAGTGAGATTGCGCAACCTTCTGAATCCAAGAGTTGTCGAACGATAAAAAGCCCTAGCCCGCGTCCCTTACCCTTTCTCTTGGTAGTTACAAATGGTTCGAAAAGTGAAGTCTCTACTGTTGATTCAATGCCTCGACCGTTATCGCTGATTCTAACGAACGGTCTAGCAAGCTCAATCGTGATGACACCATGATTGATGCGCCCTAGTCTTATATCCTCCCGTAACCAATACTCACTATTCAAGAATAAATTATCTATTATTTGAACAAGCTTTCCCTTATTGATATCAAGCACAAAGCCATTAGCATTAGTAATCTTCAGGCGTGCTTCTATATCTCTCTTTTCAAATCTGGAGTGGAAATAATCTAATATTTCTTTAAAGAGATTCGTTAGAACAACTGGCTCTCTTTTTTCTCGCACGTATCTAAGAGAAGGATCAAGATGCCTTAATTGTTTACGAAGGCCATTCACACTGGTATTAACAAATTCAGTATACGAAATAAGCTTTGAATCTTTTGAACTTTCAAGGTGTTGAGTTATCTGTTCGGTTCTATAAGCAAGTTGAACTGCGATGTTATGGATTTCATGAGAAAGAGCCTCTGCTGTTAAGCCTAAGCTCATGGTGTCATAAAATTGGACGACTTGATCTTTTAAAGTTTGGATATGAGACTCTAGTACTTTCACGCCCGCACTCGAATCAACAACTTCAGCTAGATATAGTTCCACTTTAGCAACTGACTTTTGCGCATCTAACAAACTGCGCTTGAGAGTTAGGGTTGCCGCTTTCAATTCTTGCTGTTGGGTAGAATTCTTTGATAGCGTAGTTTCTATATCATGAAGCTTTTCCTGAGCGTCATTTGCTGTCACCTCTAGCTTACCCCTCAGACCTTCTAGATCGCCCTTGTACGAAGCGGCCCTCGATAATCTTTGGTTGATATGCTTTGCGACCTCTTCTGGCGTCGCATCTCTTTCTACCTTAGCAAGCTTCTCTTGATTTTGCCGCCGGAATTTAACATATCCCCGACGTATGAAACCTTGAACGTTTTGTGTAAAGTCAGCAAATGCTGTAATCATTTCATAGAAGTTTAGATAGTACGCTGTGATCTTAAAACCTTCTCTGTCTGTTTTCTCTTCTAGTTGTGCATTTTCCTTAGCAGATAAAGATATGTAGCCCATAGTGCTACCTGGCTTAAGACCATAGTAAGATTTTGCAGATGTCCACTGTTTTCCAAGTTGGAGAAAATCAGGGTCTACCCTTACCCCAAATCCATCTCTATAAACTCTAATGCCACTGATGTTCTTGATATGCTCCCGGTATGCTGAAACTGAATTGAAGACATTTTGCCTCTCGACGGATTCCATGCCTAAGTCAAATGAATCAATTTCGCCACTAAAAGGCCCTGGGTTAGCTATTTCACTCTCTTCGTCACTTACTAATACCTCTTGCAAATCATCAAAATCGCTAAACTTCTTTCGATATTCAAACTCGACAAACCACCCGGCATCTTTCGACTTTTTAAGATAGTAATCTTTGGCCCTAGTCTGATTTATTAGGAATTTATAGAATTCTTTCCCCTCATCTTTTTCGACCAACTCTTTAAATTCTTCCAATTCTTTAGGAACTTCTGGCTTAAAGAAATCGAGTCGGGTTTGCCCCTTTACGAGAAAGTTCTCCCCATCAAAATCTATGCGATAGTGAATCTGAGCCGTCTTACGTATCTGATCAGCAAACTGGATAAGATCAAGCCTCTTCCCGTTAACCTTAGCGGTCACAATAAACTTTCGAACGTCCCTATATGGGGAGATCATGCGGGATAAATCAGCTTGAAGCTTTACATCAGCATTCTCTCCCCAATAAGATTTGTCCAACAGATCAGAGATGACTAGACGCGTACCTTTTTTCCTCTTAGCAGGATATTGCTCAATTCTAAGTGGGACATCTGATAGCTTCGTCGCCGAGGCAAAATCTTTCCAAGAAAATGCCACATAGTATTCAGTGTCACTGCCTTCTGGTCGAGTGTAAATTTCTAGGTTGCTGCCGAGCCTCTGTGTTCCTAGCCGCCCTAAGCCTTTATCACCTAACGGTGTGCGTTTCAGCACAGTAACCTTATGCTCTCGCTTCATCTCCCGCTTAGGTGAATTAGAAATAGTTAACCAGCCACGCTTTATAGTGTTGTAGTCCATACCGACGCCCGTATCATCAATAGCTATATATCCTTTGGCATTTGGATATGCAGAATCTTTACCCGGCGTCGCTTTTGTATCTACAATGACTCTTACACTTTTTGCATCTGCGTCATATGCATTTTTCACCAACTCAACAAGTGCCTGTACCACATCACTAATAAGGCTCTCGCCGAGTTGGAAGACTACTGAAGCATGAACATCAAAATGTAGGTCGTCAGTGTTCTGATCATTCGGTTCAGGTGCTGGCATTCCCTTTTGACTCCGTTCTTCTCATTACGATTATCGTTTCCGCGCGAATCGTCATGTAGTCTCCAGCCTTGACTGCCATACGCTTGGACGGGATCAAACGCTCGAAGCTTTCAACAAATTCTGCGCCCTTATATGTGATAAGTTCCGCTAGAATCTTATCCATAGGAACCAAGCGGCCTGCAACTCTCCGGTTGCCCACAGTCCAAATCATATATGCATGAGGTTTAAGGGCTTTGAGGGTGGGGTCTATGCAGCGTGAAAGGTCACGATAAAAGGCAGCCACCCGATTCTGCCTATCTTCCGGCTCGCCTTTCAAGTTTTCAATCGTTTCCTTAAGACTTTTTGATACATCTAAGAGTTCTTCTGCCTCTTTAACAATCTTCTTAGTTAGAGACCCACCAAGACTTCGCCTGTCAATTTCATATGATGACGTGAGCAACTCTGCACCTAAGCCTTCATCAATATCCTCTAAGTCTATCCACTGTAAAGGAAGATATGCATTCTGCCCATAAGATATGGTTGTTCTGTTGTCTCCGTATGGGGGCGAAGAGACCAAAATGTCATGGAGTTCTTGCTTTGTTTGCTGCCCGGTTGCTTGTTGCACATCATATTGTAATGAGGAATCTTTAAGACGAATATCAACCTTACCTATATATTTCCCCCTCCTTAAGAGATGACGAGCCTTCAGGATTCCCTTCTTTTCTGAAAGATATTCTAAGTTCTTTTCCAGCACGGCTGTAAACATCTCAATTGGCGACAGACATCGTGTCTGAATATCATCGTCTGATCTGATATGAAGTTTATACGTTGAAGTTCTGGAATTACTTGTTAGACGAATTGTTTCAGCAAGTGCGACCCAGAAGAATCTTCTACACCACAAGAACCTTTCACTTCTTATCGCGCGCCGAATTTTCGAAAGCTCGCACGCCACATCATCTTTGAACCATTTTTTTAGTCCTGGGAAATCAGCTTCAATCTGACACCTGCCATCACTCTGTATTCGACTCTTCAGCTGCTCAATTCTATCCTTAGCTGCCTCGCTATAAAATGGCCCGCTTTTAGTCCTGCATAACAATACTGCTAACGGATTGATATCTTGCCCATAAATATCAAGCCCATACTTCATAGCCTCAGTCATAACGGTACCCGAGCCAATAAAGGGTTCATATAGGCTCTTTGTTCCAGGAACTATATCAACGATAGCGTCAATCAACGCCCCTTGCATTTGAGGAACCATCATGGCTGGATACTGAAAGTAGGCATGCAGGTGCTTGCGGGTAGAACGACCACGGAAAGACCAATAATCAGCATCTTTCTCTGACCAGGCCTTTAAACGCAGACGGATTTTCTCGTCCGTTCCTTGTGGGTCTTGTTCCATAATTATTTACCGAGTAGTGAAGACAGAGTTAGAGTTTGAACGCCTGATGTTTGTGAACACCAAAAATATAAATTCTTTTCCTGACATACATTTACGCTGAGGGCATGACCAGGCAGCATCGCCAGAGGAATGTACGTTCCTCTGGCTGACCGCTAAATAACTTGTCGGTAGAATTGCCTTGACTTAGAGGTGTTAGCGTTGAGGGTGTTGCACAACGCTAAAACAGATGTCCTGTCCAGCCAAAGCCATTATCTATGCCGGTAGCTATAGATTTACGTGCAAAACAGTGATGAATACTTAGAAGAAACAGATAACATCTAAAGTTCGGCTAATTCTTTAACACAAAATCAAAATTTTCACCAGGCTTGGCAGTATTGCTTGCTTTACTTCATAGCTTCTATCACTCATCGGACAGGGGTTATGCTGAACAAGAAAGCAATACCTCGATGCTTAGGTACCAATAACGATGTTTTCCGTAAAGGAAAAACTAAGATACCTTTGTGAAGGCTCTAACCAATTATTTGCCAGTAGTACTCTGAAATACATTAATGGCCCGCCTAGAGCATTCTTTATACATAGCATGTCTAAGGATAGCCGTGTAGCAGGTCAAGACGTGAATAGATACACGGATGGATTAATTAGCCCAACTGATACAAACGCTACTCAACAGATTAATGGAAGTGGAGTAGCGGCAGAGAAATGGGTATATAGCATCGAAGAACTTACGCAACAAAATAATTTGCGTTTCCTAACCTTTCTTCCGTGGAAGGATATTCTCTCCAACAGAACCATGCATCGGCGGAGCCATGCATGGTGTCCTTCATGCCTTGAAGATCAGCGTGTAGCAGGAACACCCATTCACGAGCAGTTACTCTGGGCCCATAGGATTGTACTTAGGTGTCCTGTACATAAGGTTCAACTCGAAACGGAGTGTCATCACTGTAAGAGTAGTCCTGTGATCCTTTGTGGGAAATCTCGACCCGGCTTGTGCTCACATTGCAAAGGCTGGTTGGGTTATTATCCTAATACCTTAAACTTACCTCTGGCAGAACAAAATCCTGCCAATGCTGCTTTTGAAGTGTTTGTTGCAGAACAGATCGGAGAGCTTATCGCTGTTGCTCCTAATTTAGCTTGCTTTGCTAGGCGAGAGGCACCCGAGATATCAATAACGAAATGTGTTGACCAATTCTTTGAGGGAAACCTGTGTGCTTTCGCCCGATATTTTGGTATGAAAAAGGGTGTCATCAGTTGCTTCACCAAGAGTAGGGCTAGATTTATTGACTTGGATTTATTGTCTAGGATCGCATTTCGTGCTGGCACTACCCTTCTAAATTTACTGACTAATGAAAATGCTCTGGCGGACTTTAATCCCTTAACTTCATCAGCCATATCCAACAAACGGTTATCACCACGCCTCAAGAAAGAGAATGTGCTCAAAACACTTCTTGAGGCTGTTGAGGAAAAGCCAGCGCCATCACTCAATGAACTGGCTGAACGTCTTGGATATAGCGAACCCTATATACTTCGTCGCTACTTTCCCCAAATATGTTCTCAGATCACAGCAAATTATCTTACACACTCACAAGGGAAAAGGAGAGGAGGCTGGAGTACAGCTCGTCTGCAAAATAATGAGGCAATTCTGGCAGCACTAGAATCTGCTTTAGAGGAGGAGTCACCACCGTCATTATCGCAAGTAGGGAGATCACTCGGTTATGCGTCGTCTGAAGCTCTGAGGTCGCGATTCCCAGAGCTCTGTAAAGCCTTAACAGAAAAGCGGCAGAAGTTAATTTCTTCCAGAAGAGCTATGATTGAAGGTGAATTGAGGCAGGCACTCGAAAGCGATCCACCGATATCACTGAACACAATTAGTGAGAAGTTGGGTTATAAAACGTCATCTGTTTTAAGGACAATGTTTCCTAATGAATGTCGCGAAATACGCTACCGACATGAAGAACATACCAAGAATCAGTTTCTATCAAGAATAGAGATTGCACTTCAAGCAATGTTTATTGAAACACCCCCACCAACCCTCAATGCCGTACTCCGGCGAATAGGGGTTTCCGATGGATTCTTAAGAAAGTACTTCACTGAAGAGCACCGCGCGCTCTCGACACGCTTTCTTGAATTCCGTCGGCAGCAATGTTTGAAGAATAAGGAAATCGAAAGGAATAAAATCAGAGTAGTTGTTTCGGATTTAATCGCACGTGGAATCCTTCCTTCTATGAATATAGTTTTGGAGCTACTTCCTACAACTCATTTGAAGTTCCCGGAGGTCTGGGCTACGATCCTACGAGTCAAAGAAGAATTTGCGCGCTCGGTATGAATCAATAGAGGAAGACTAATACAGTCTGCAACGGAGAAACGGGAGGGATATTGCTCATATGAGCAATATCCCTCCCGTTTCTAAGTTAATGAGAATCAACTTTATGAGAGTTTAACGCAATAAGTTGCGGAAACCGCAACTTATTGCGTTAAGTCCCATTAAAAGTTGAGTTTCAGGCCGAACTGGAACTGCCGCGGGTCGTAGGCGGCGGTCGGGCGGCTGTAGTAGAGGCCGCCGCGGCGTTGGCCGAACGAGTTCACGACGTCGAAGAACGGGTTGGCGGCCGCCTCGTTGAAGCGGTTGAAGAGGTTGAAGCCCTCGGCGATGATGTCGAGCCGCAGGCGTTCGCCGAGGCGGACGGCGCGCGCGACGCGCAGGTCGAGCGAGGCGTAGCCGTGCGTGATGCCCGCGTTGCGGCGCAAGTTGCCGGTGGACAGGAAGGGCGGCACGAACAGCGTGCCGTCGGCGGCGACGCTCGGACGGTCGTTGGAGCTTTGCAGGTCGGCGTTGGCGTCCGAGCCGGTGATGATGTTGAAGGGGCGACCCGAAGAAATTTCTAGGATCGGGGCGATGGTGAAGTCTGCGAGGAAGCGACGCAGGCCGCTCTCCGAACCGCGCCAACTGACGGGCGAGGTGGCGACGCCGCTGAAGACGAAGCGATGACGCTGGTCAAACAGCGAGTCGGAACGCTCGGCGCGGAAGTTGCGGTTGTCCTGCGGCTTCAAGAGGGTCTGCAAATCCGAAGAGTCGTCAATCGAGTGCGACCACGTGTAAGAGGCGAGGAATTGGAAGTTGTTCGAGAAGCGACGCTTGGCTTCCAGCGTCATCGCGTTGTAGTTGGAGTTGCCGTCGGAGACCTGCGCGCTCACGTCGCCGAAGGGCGAGATGAGGCCGGGCGTGCGGACTGACCCGGCGATGGCCGCGTTGAAGACGGCGGGCGTGACCGCGCCGCCCGTCACCGACTGGACGAAGAAGTAGTTCGGCGCGTTCGGCCGGAAGAAGTTGGCCGCGAGCGGGCTGACGATGGTTTGCCCGGTCAGATTGTTGACGGCGACGAGGCCGGGGATGCGGACGGTGAAGAGCGGATTGTTCGTGGTCGGGATGGGGAACAAGACCGCTTCGCCGAAACTGGTGGGCGCGCGCCCTCCGGCGAGGCACGCCGCATTGGTTCCGCACAGCGCCGGGTTGCCGACGGCGAAGCGGCGGAAGTTTTCCACCAACAGGTCTGTCTGCGGGGCGTTCACGTCGCGCGGGTGCGGCAGGTGGTGCGCACCGACGAAGACGTAACTGGCCGAGACGGACATGTTTTTAGTCAACTGGCGTTCGAGCGTGAGATTCGCTTGATTGGCGTAGGCATACTGGAAGTCCTGCTCGACGGCCAGCGTGAAAGGCAGGATGGGGCCGAAGCCGGGAAACGTCTGGTCGTCGAAACGCAGTTGGCCGCGCAGGTAGTTTGCACTCGACGCGACGCCGGGCGTGACGCCGGGGACGACCGTGCCTTGAAAGATTTGGAGCAGGTTGAGCGTCGCGGTCGGCGCGGGGCTGCCCGGTAAGACCGTGGTGAACTGCTGTTGCTGCGCGGCGTCGGCGATGTCGGAGTTGAAGGCGATGGCTAAGAGCGGGTGGTCGTAGAAGAGGCCGTAGGCGGCGCGCAAGACCGTCTTCCCGTCGTTTGTCAAATCCCACGCGAGGCCGACGCGGGGCGCGAAGTTGTTCGTGTCGCGCGGGAAGCCCTGTTGGACGGCGAGCACGTTCTGCGCCGCGTCGAGGTCTCCGGCCGAAAGGTTGATGTGCGAGAGCGGGTCGGTGAAGCCGATGGTCGGGATGGTCTCGGTCAGTTCAACGTCGTAGCGTACGCCGTAGTTGAGCGTCAGATTTTTTCTGGCCTTCCAGGAATCCTGCGCGAAGAAGGCGAGCGGCTTGTTCTTCAAGGTGCTGTTCGGATTGCCGAAGCCCTGAATGAAGACGCCGGGGATGCCCGCGCCGTAAGCCTGCACGGGGGTGAGCGAGGGCGCGTTCGTCGGCAGGTTGGGGATGAAACCGGCGGCGAGCGTGCCGCCCGACACTTCGCCGAAATTGAAGAGGCCGGGGAAGTTCAACTCGAAGATCGCTTCCACGTCAATGAAGTTGAAGTCCGCGCCGAACTTGAAGTTGTGGTTGCCGGGCAGCCAACTGATGTTGTCTGTGAACTGAAAGCGTTTCTCGGTGCGGTCAACGGGCGAGAAGGGGTTCGAGCCGATGAAGGCCGCGCCGGAAATCTGGATCGCCGCGCCGGGAACTTGCGAGTCGAACTTGGCCTTACGGCGTCCGAAGTTGAAGCGTGCTTCATTGACGACGCGGCTGGAGAGCGTCGAAGTCAGGGAGGCGACGAACGAAGTGTCCCTGATCTCCTGCCGCCCGGTGCGCGAAAAGTCGTTCTGCCCCAACACCTGATTTTGCGATTCGTCTTGAATCCCCGTCAGGTCGCTGGGGTTGAAACCGAAGCGGAGCGTCAGTTGGTTCGACTGGTTAACTTGATGGTCGGCGCGCACGGAGAAGAACGAGGTGGCCTCCGAGATCGGGAAGATGCGCGCCAGACTGTTGAGCGGGCGGAAGCCGATGGGCTGACCCGCTTCGTTGACGGTCGTGAAGCCGGGGGTCGCGCCGTTGTTGGCGGCCGTCGGGACGGGCGCGCCGGAGATGAAGAAGCGGCCGCCGATGGTCTGACCCGCAGGGATTGCGCCGCCGATGCTGCGCAGGCTGCTCACGCCGTTCAGGCCGATCTGCCCGCCCGAAGAGGCGAAGGTGGCGTAGGTCAACGCCGCCTGAATCAGTCCGGCGTTGCCGGTCGCCGCGCCCGTGTTGAGTTGGTTGGCGATGAAGGTGACCTGCGCGGGCGTCAGGTTAGTGAAGGTGTTCGGCAGCGGCACGAACGGGAAGGCCGTGCCGGGGCCGACCGCGAGGCTCGACGTGAGGTTGCCCACCACGTCGGAACTGAAGAAGGCCGACTCCTGTCGTCGGCGTTGCTCGAAGGCGGCGAAGAAAAATGTGCGGTCGCGTTTGATGGGGCCGCCGAGCGTCGCGCCGTACTGCGCGCGGGTGAAGGGCGGGTCTTCGATGGGCGCGAAGGCGTTGCGCGCCTGAAAACTCTTGTGACGCAGGAAGCCGAAGAGGTTGCCGCGCAGTTCGTTCGAGCCGCTCTTGGTGACGACGTTGACGATGCCGCCCGTGGCGCGTCCGAACTCAGGCGCGTAAGAGTTGGTCGCCACCTGAAACTCCTGCACGGCCTCTTGCGAGACGGTGGAGCGCGAGGCGTTGATGGAGTTGTCGGTGTTGTCCGCGCCGTCAACCTGTACGAGCGTGGAGCGGCCGCGCTGGCCGCCGACGTTCAGGCCGGAGGACGGCGCGGGGCCGATGGGGCGGTCGTTGCCGCGGTTGACGGTCGAGATCGTCGTGGAGATGCCGAGGTAGTCGCGCTGGTTGACGGGCAGGTTCTCGATGCGCGTTGACTCGATGGTGTTGGTGACGGCGGTGCGTGACGTTTCCACGATCTCGGTGGTCGCGCCCGTGATGGTCACGGTCTCGCTGACTTGCCCGGCGGCGAGCGGCACGTCGAGGTCTGCGCGCTGCCCGACCGTGAGGACGACCGAGGGGATGCTGGCGCGCGAGAAGTTGGCCGCCTCCACCGTCACCTCGTACTCGCCCGGCGGCAAGTTGGTGATCTGGTAGAAGCCTTCGTCGTTGGTCTGCGCGTCGCGCGTCAGGTTGGTCGCCTTGTTGCGCGCGGTGACGGTCGCGTTGACGACGAGGCCGCCCGCGGCGTCGCGCACGAAGCCTTGCAGGTCGGAGGCGTTGGACTGCGCTTGCGCGAAGGCCGCGCCCGCGCCGGCGAGCGCGAACACACAGACTAAGACGAGGCGGATGGCGGTCGGGCACAGCCGCACGGGGAATGCACGCATGTTTATATTCTCCTCAAACGTAAATTGTGCTTCAGCGGGAGACGAAAGATCGTGCGCCGTCGGACGACGGTCGCTTGAACGGGTTACGGTCGGGCAAGAGCCGGGTCGGCGGGACACTCCGCCGGAGCGGAAACGCCCGCGAGGCTTGCGCCGTGTGCGAAACCAAATACCGCGCCGACGTTGTACCCCAAAACACGTGTGCGTGGCAAGAGTTAATCAATGCCGCGTTGATGAGGAAGCGAATAGCACGTCTATCTGCTACGAGGTCTCATTAGCGGAGGCCGATGTGGCCGCCGTCTTTGAACAGCAGCACGAGTAATCCGGTCGTGATCACGAACCCGATCCCCACCCCGATCAAAACCTTCGAGGTCGGGGAATAACGCGTGGCTTCATCACGCGTGACGCGTCGCACGCGCCACGACGCGCCGCACGCGTTCGCTTGCGCCGAGCGCAAAGATGCCTGCCTCAGTCGCCAGACGCGGCGCGAAGGCCGCGCGCCTGAGCCACGAGCACACGCGCAGGCGCGACGCGAAACGCTCTCGATAACGCGCGCGGTATTCCTCGGCGAGCGGCGCGAACGTGCCGCCCGCACGCAGAGTCGGTAGCGCGCGCTCGATGCACGCGGCCGCCAGTTCGCCGCTCTCCAAAGCCATCAACATGCCGCTGCCCGTGAACGGATCGATGAAGGAGGCCGCGTCGCCCACCGTCAACAGCCCTTCGCACGGAACCAACTCGCGCCGCCCGAAACTCTCCAACGCCACCGCCAGCCACTCCGAACGCACGCGCGCCCCGCAGAGAGTCTCCGCCGCGCGTGCGTTCGACATGACGATCTCGCGCATCACGCGCTCCGCGTCGCTCGCGCGCGCACGCACGTCCTGCGCCGCCACGATGAAACAGAGATTGCTCAAGCCGTTCTCAACCCGGCTCAAACCGCCGTAGCCGCCGCGATAAAAATATATCTCGCAGACGCCCTCGTCGCCCCCCACATTTTCCAGATGCGCCTTGAACGCCACGAGCGGCATCCGCTTCGACGACGACGACGCGCCGCGCGCCTTCGCCGCGTTACGCGCCTTCTCACCGTTGCGTGCCTTCGCCCCGTTCTCCCCGTTGACGCCGCTTTCACCGTCCGCGCCGTTCACACTGTTTCCTGTCACAGACCCCTCGACGCGACGCGCCAGAGCGCGACCGCGCCCCGTCGCGTCAATCGTGACGCCCGCGCGCAGTTCCGACTCCACGCCACTCCGTTCGACGCGCACGCCGTTCACCGACGCGCGCCGCCCGCCGTCACCGAACAACAACCCCGTGACCTGCGTCTCTTCCAAAACCTCCACGCCCAACGCACGCGCACGCAACATCAACCTCTGATCCATCTCCGCGCGACTCAAACCGAGCGCGCCCGCCGCCGCCACATCTCCGGTCGCCTCCGCGCCGAACCACGCGCTCGGCACGCCCACGCGCCGCCCGCTCCGCGCGAAAAAGATCGTCTCGCCGACGCGCGCCCCGCCCGCGCTCTTCATTTCATCCAACACGCCGAGCCGCGCGAAATGCGCGAGACACTCCGGCGAGATAAACTCACCGCACAACTTCGCGCGCGGGAAACGCTCCCGCTCCACCAATGCTACGCGCGCCCCTCGCGTCGCCAGATGCACGGCCGCACTCGTCCCCGCAGGCCCGCCGCCCACGACGATCACATCATAATCTTGCGTGCCGCCCGTCAACATCTTCAACTCACTCGCGCGCCCGCGCTCAACACCAGACGGAATGGAAAACGTCTCCGCACCTCGACGTTCAACAACCCCGCCCCTTCGGCGAGTCGTCGCAACTCGTCGGCGCGAAAGCTGCGCCGGATGGAGAGCGCACCGTCTTCGCGTATGAGACGGTTGTGCAGGAAGAGTCGTCCGGCGGTCGTGTAGAGGAAGTAGGCGAGCGCGTGACGATGCAAGTCTATGACGAACAGGCGACGCCGCGCGACGCGTTTGAACTCGCGCAAAATTTCGACCACGCCCTCGTCCCGAAAATGGTGCGTGAAGAGAGAGCACATGACGTAATCGAACGCGCCGTCGGCGAACGGCAGATGAAACGCGTCGCCGCGCACCGCGCCGATCTCCGCAAACTCGCGCGACTCTTCCAGGATCGCCCGCGCCGAACGTTCATTCAACTCAAGCCCCACGAGCCGCTCCGCGCGCCACCCGCCCACGCGCGCCGCGCCCGCCGCCACACGCAACAACTCGCCCGACCCCGCGCCCACGTCGAGTAAGGAAAAACTCCGCAACCCCGCACGCTCCAACTCCGGCACGAGCGAACGACGCAACGCGCGCGCGTCGCCGAGCCACTTGTTGACGCGCCTGAGTTCGACCAGACACACCTCGTATTCCTCAGGCGTGTAGTCGCCCTTGTCCAGATGCTCTAGCTCATAGCTGCGCTGGCTAAACATAAAAGAGAGTGACGAGTGACGAGTGACGAGTAACAAGTAACGAATGATAAGCGACGGGTGATAAGTGATGGGTGTCGGGTGACAAGTTAGATACGAAAACTTCCTGCCTTACCCGCGGCTCGCGGCGCGTCATTGGTTTTAACTCGTCACCTGTCGCTTGTGGTTTTAACTCGTCACTTATCACTCGTCACCCGTCACTGTTTTCTCAACCACGAGCGCGCTGTTCTTCGAGCCGAAGCCGATGCAGTTGCAGAGGGCGACGCGCACGTCGGCGGCGCGGGCGCGGTTGGGCACGTAGTCGAGATCGCACGCGGGGTCGGGTTCATCGAGGTTGATGGTGGGCGGGATCATGCCCGTGTGCATGGCGCAGAGCGCGGCGGCGAGACCGGCCGCGCCAGACGCGCCCTGCGGGTGGCCGATCTGCGATTTCGTCGCGGACATCGCGATGCGCTGCGCGTCTTGGCCGAAGGCGAGTTTGAGGGCTTGCGTCTCGATGCGGTCGTTGAGCAGCGTTGAAGTGCCGTGGAGGTTGACGTAATCAACTTCCGACGGCGCGCGCCCGGCGTCGGCGAGCGCGAGACGCATGGCGCGCGCGGGTTCTTCACCCGTGTCTTCGAGCCGGACGCGATGATAAGCGTCGCACGTCGCGCCGTAGCCCGCGACTTCGGCGTAGATGCGTGCGCCGCGCGCGCGTGCGCGCTCGTAGTCTTCGAGGACGTAAATCCACGCGCCTTCGCCGAGCACGATGCCGGAGCGGTCGCGCGAGAAGGGGCGCGAGGCGCGCTGTGGGGCGTCGTTCCAGTCTTTCGTCAGGACGGTCATCAGGTTGAAGCCCGCGAGGATGCCCGGCGCGATGGGCGCGTCCACGCCGCCCGCGAGCATCGCATCCTGTCGGCCGAGCGCGATGTGTTGGCTGGCGTAGGCGATGGCGTCGGTCGAACTCGTGCAGCCGGTCGAGATGACGTGCGAGAGACCGCGCAGGCCGAAGGCCATCGAGAGTTCGGAGGAGAGGCCGCCGTGCGTCGAAGCCGGGATCGTGTAGACGCTCGCACGCGTCGTCTCGCCCGTGAAGTAATGCTTGTACTGCTGTTCGGTGAAGGCGAGTCCGCCGCCGCCCGTGCCGAGCACGACGCCCACGGCGCGCCGCTCATCCAAACTCAGATCGGAAAAATGAAGACCCGCATCTTCCACGGCCTCGCGCGCGGCGGCGAGCGCGAGCGGCACGGTGCGCGGCACATGCCGCCGATCCTTCGGACTGATTTGCGCCTCCCAGTCGAAGCCGCGCACCTCTGCCGCGATCTTGACCGGCGACTCGCTCACGTCGAAACTCTCGATGCGCCTGACGCCGCTCTCGCCCGCCAACAGCGCACGCCAGAACGCCTCGCGCCCGATGCCGACGGGCGTCACGCAACCCATCCCGGTGATCACGACGCGCCGCAATTGCCGCAAACTTTTCAACATGTTGGCTTGAATCTTCGCAGGGACATGTTTCGATAATATTGAAGGAGACTCCCCAAAGCATAACACCGCGCGCAATCTTACGGCCAACACGCGCCCCACCGCCCGCGCGCCGTCCGTGCCCGCGCTCCCGTAGTGATGCCGGAGTTTCGTCATATAATCACAGGCGTCATGCCGTCGCAGACAGCTTACGCCCGCGAGGCATGGTCTTTGAAATTTGCCGGCAACGGCACGAGCTTCGACTCTCCAACTGAGGAGCAAAGATTATGAGACCGACGAAATCCACTTCTTGGTTTTCACACTTCGCAAAATTGACTGCGCGCGCGACAGGCCGACCGGCCACGTTCGCCGTCGCCGTCGCCATCATCATCGCGTGGGCGTTGACCGGCCCTTTGTTCGGTTATAGCGACACGTGGCAGTTGGTGATTAACACGGGCACGACCATCGTCACATTCCTCATGGTGTTCCTCATCCAGAACACGCAGAACCGCGACTCTGAAGCCATGCAAGTGAAGTTGGACGAATTGATTCGCGCCGTCGTGGGGGCGCATAACGTGCTGCTGGACTTGGAAGAGTTGGAAGAGAAAGACCTCGACCGTATCCGCGCCGGTTACGAAAAGCTGGCGGAGCGCGCGAGACAGGAGTTGCGTCTGGGCAAGGTTGATACGGACTGTCCAGACATCGAAGACTGAGCGGAGTGGAAAGAATGGAACACCCTAACGTCGAGTTGATCCGCAAGTTTTATGACGCACGCGCACGCGGCGACAGGGAAACTCTGAGTGCGTTACTTGACGAGGATGTCGCGTGGCACGACCCTTACCCGCCGCCGCACGGCGGCGACCTGCGCGGCGCGGAGGCCGTGTTTCGAGACATCTTCGACCGCGCATCCGAACTGACCGGAGGGACGACGCGCCTGTGGCTGCACGACGTGCTGGCGAACGACGCGCACGCCGTCGCGCTCGTCAACTGGTCGTCCACGCACAAGGGGCGCACGATGGAAGGCCGCGAGGTCGCCGTCTATCACGTTCGCGACAGTAAGATCACGGAGGCGTGGTTCTACCCCGAAGACAAGTCAGCCTCGGACGAGTTCTTCTCTTAAATCTCGATTCACAACTCAACTAATTCAACCCGCGTCTCGAACTTTCAAACCACTCATTCAACCGTCTAGATTTAGTTGCCGACGTTTGTTTCATACTTGAAATAAAGTGTTGCACCTGAAACCGGGTTGTGATATAAGCTGCGGCCGACACGCCTCGCGCAGACAAAGCACAGACAAAATTTCCGACCGGAGAGGGAGAATATTTATGGCAGCCAGCACGAAATTTATACCGGAGGGTTATCACACCGTGACCCCGTACTTGTACGTCAACGGCGCGGCGCGCGCGATCGAGTTTTACCGGAAGGTGTTCGGAGCGACGGAATTATTTCGGATGGACGCGCCGGGCGGGAAGATCGGTCACGCCGAGATCAAGATCGGCGATTCGCAGGTGATGCTGGGCGACGAGTGCACGGAGATGGACGCGCGCAGCCCGCAGACCATCGGCGGGTCGGCCGTGGGGCTGCTGCTCTACGTCGAGGACGTGGACGCGGTGGTCGGCGAGGCCATCGCCGCCGGGGCGAAGATGCTCGAACCGTTGGAGGATAAATTCTACGGCGACCGCATGGGCAAATTCGAAGACCCCTTCGGGCACATCTGGGCGGTGGCGACGCACAAGGAAGACGTGTCGCCCGAAGAGATGGAACAGCGCATGGCGGCCATGCACGGTTGAAAGTCGCCGGGGCGCGTCGAGACGAGTCAGTCTC
>JAVEDE010000015.1 GCA_030841105.1 Pyrinomonadaceae bacterium | reverse complement strand
TCGTCGCCCTCGTCCACGAGCGTCAACAGCGCGAGGTAGAGCGCCTCCTGCGAGCCCGCAGTGATGACGACCTGCGCGGGCGTGAGTCGGAGGTGCGGGTAGTCGTCGGCGATGCGCTCGCGCAGACTGGGAAGCCCCGCGTGCGTCGTGTAGCCGTTCTGCTCCTCGGCGACGACGCGTGCGGCCTCGCGCCGCACCACGTCGGGCGTCGGCAGGTCCGGCTCGCCCAGGCCGAGGTTGATGCTCCCCGGCCGCGCGCGGTCGAAGACCTGCCGGATCATGCTCTTCTGGATGCCGCGCAGCCGCCGCGCCGGCTCGAAGTCGCTCAACGCAGGTAGTCCTCCAACTGCACCGCGCGGTCGGTCTTCTCGTCGCGGTACTTGACGATGACGGGCGCGTAGAGCGATAGCCCCCACTCGCGCCCGCGTTCGCTCGTGACGGCGCGCGAGCCGGGGACGACCACCGCGCCCGCCGGAATTTCGAGCGGCGCGTCGTCCGTGCGGCGATAGATTTGTTCGCGCACGAGATCGTAGACGGGCGTCGAGCCGGTGAGGATCGTGCCCGCCGCGAGCACTGCGCGCTCGCGCACGATCGTGCCTTCGTAGATGCCGCAGCCGCCGCCGACGAGCACGTCGTCTTCGATACAGACTGGCGTTGCGCCGACGGGTTCGAGCACGCCGCCCACCTGCGCCGCCGCCGACAGGTGGACTCGCTTGCCCACTTGCGCGCACGAGCCGACGAGCGCGTGGCTGTCAATCATCGTGCCTTCGTCAACATACGCGCCGACGTTGACGTACATCGGCGGCATGCACACGACGCCGGCCGCCAGATGCGCGCCGTCGCGCACGCTCGACCCGCCGGGCACGAGCCGCACGCCATCCTCGGTAGTGAACTTGTGGATCGGGTAAGTGTCTTTGTCGAAGAACTGGAGCGAGCGGTCGGGCGGCGACATGTCGGCGAGCGCGCCCATGCGGAAGCCCGCGAGGATGCCGCGCTTGACCCACGCGTTGACGCGCCACGTGCCGTCCGCGTCGCGCGTCGCGGCACGCGCCTCGCCGCGGTTGAGCGCGCCTTTGAACTCGGCGAAGAGCGCGAAGTCTTCTTCCGTGTAACTACTGCCCGCCGCCTTCGCCGCGAGCGTTTCGATGCTCACTTGCAAATTTGCCATCAAGCGTTTCCTCTGGCCGTCTGTTCTTCGAGCAGTCCGAGTTCTGACAACACCTCGCGCAAGCGCGCGCGCGTCTGCTCCTGAACGGGGACGAGCGGCAATCTGAAATTTTCTTCCAGCAAGTTCAACATCTTCATCGCCGCCTTCACCGGCCCCGGACTCGACTCGATGAAGTTCACTTCCATGAGCGGCAGCAGCCGGAAGTGGAGCGCGCGCGCCTCGTCCCAAGAGCCTGCGAGCGCGAGGTCGCACAGCCGCGACATCAGTTCGGGCGTCTCGTTCGACGCGACGGAGATGAGACCGTCCGCGCCGAGCGCGATCATCGGCAGCGTCAACGCGTCGTCGCCGGAGAGCACGCGGAAGTGCTCAGGCCGCCCGCGCAAGATCGACATGATCTGCGAGAGGTCGCCGGAGGCTTCTTTGACGGCGACGATATTTTCCACGTCGCGCGCGAGCCGCAGCGCGGTCGCCGCCGCGATGTTCGACGAAGTGCGACCCGGCACGTTGTAGATGACGACGGGCAATTCCGCGATTGACTCGGCCACCGCGCGAAAGTGCGCGTAGAGACCTTCCTGTGTCGGCTTGTTGTAGAACGGCGCGACGACGAGCACGGCGTCCGCGCCCGCGTCCCGCGCCGCGCGCGCGTACTCGACCGCCGCCGCCGTCGAGTTGCTGCCCGTGCCCGCGATAACGCGCGCGCCCTCGCGACGCCGCGCCGCTTCAATCGTCAGGCGAATGACGAGACGGTCTTCTTCTTCCGTCAACGTCGCGCTCTCGCCCGTCGTCCCGCACGGCACGAGCAGGCGCACGCCGCCCTCGATCTGCCGTTCGACCAGAGCCGTCAAACGCTCCCCGTCAACCGACCCGTCCGATTTGAACGGCGTCACCAACGCCGTCGCGCACCCGCGCAGCCATTCAACTTTGAGTGTCATCGCTCACCTCTTTTGAGTGACAGGTGACAGGTGACAGGATGAAAAACAAGAATAAAGTTTTTATCCTGTCACCTGTCACCTGTTACCTGTCACCATCTCATCTATCACTTCGGAAAATTCGTAGACGCCGCGCCTGCCCGTGATCCAGCGCGCGGCGAGGAGCGCGCCTGAGGCGAAGCCTTCGCGCGTGCGGGCGGTGTGCGTCAGCGTGATCTGATCGGCGGCCGAGTCGAAGCCGACGCGGTGCGTGCCGGGGATGTGACCGGCGCGCGTCGAGGCGACGGGGATGTCGCGCGTGATGTGCGCGGCCAGCACGTCGCGGAGTTTGATCGCCGTGCCCGAAGGCGCGTCGCGCTTGCGCGAGTGGTGTGCCTCTTCGATGAACGGCGCGTAGTCGGTGGCTGCGAAGAGTTCGGCGGCGCGCGCGACGACGCGATAGAAGAGATTGACGCCGACGGAGAAGTTCGCGCCGTAGACGAGCGCGCCCGCATGCGCTTCGACGAGGCGACGCGCTTCACGCGCGCCGTCGTTCCAGCCGGTCGTGCCTTCGACGAGTGGGACGCCCGCGCGCGCCGCCGCTTCGATGTTTTTGAGCACGGCCGCGGCGACGGAGAAGTCAACGGCGGCATCGTGGCCGCGGAGTAGTTCGACGAGATCGTCCATGCCGCGCGCGGCGTCTTCGGAAGTGATGACGCGCGCGACTTCGTGCCCGCCGTCTGCCGCGAGCGTGCGGACGAGTTTGCCCATCGCGCCGTTGCCTATGATGGCGAGCTTCACTTGACAGGCACTCCTTCCGTCGCCGAGTTCGTCTCCGTGGTTGAGTCGTGCGCGCTGATTGTGTCGCCCGGCTGTGAATCGCACGCGAGCAGACGGGCGGCGAGTCGCGCGTAGAGTTCGACGGCTTCGTTCAGTTCGTCTTTGCGGATGCGCTCGTGCGAGGTGTGCGCGTCGAGGATCGAGCCGGGGCCGAGCAGGAGGGGCGTGCCCCAGTTCGGAAGATAGGGGATGTCGGTCGTGAAGCGCACGACCTCGCTTGCGAAGCCTTCGGGCGCGTGCAGGCGCACGGGTTCGGCGACGGACAGGTATTCGATTTCGGCGCGACCCGCGACGGCGCGTTCGAGTTCAGCTTTAACTCGCTCGGATTCGGTGACGAGGCGAATTTGTAGTTCGGCGGAGGCTTCGGCGGGGATGATGTTCGGACGCGTGCCGCCGCTCACCGTGCCGATGTTGCAGGTGGTCTGGCCGAAGAAGTCGTCAACAGGCCACGCGAGTTGGCGTATGTCCGCGAGCACGTCGAGCAAGTGTTCGATGGCCGAGTCGCCGTGTTCGGGATAGGCGGAGTGCGCGGCGCGTCCACGCGTCGTGAGTCTGAGGCGCAGAGAGCCTTTCGATCCGGCGGCGAGTTTACTTTCGGTCGGTTCGCCGTTGATGAGATAGGCGCAGGACGCGGCGAGCGCGTGCGAGTTGGCGGCGCGCGCGCCGAGACTGCCGAGTTCTTCGTCAACTGTAAAGAGCAGGCCGATGTCGTTCGAGCCTTCCGCGCGCAGGCGTTCGGCGGCGAAGATTTGCGCGGCGATGATGCCTTTCGCGTCGCACGAGCCGCGCCCGTAGATGTGCATGTCGTCTTCGCCCGACGCGATGAAAGGCGGCACGGTGTCAACGTGCGTGGAGAAGAACAGGCGCGGCGCGACTGACGCGGTGGCGATCACATTCGAGCGGCGCGGGGCGATCTCTTGCAACTCGACTTTGTAGTTCAGACTTTCGAGGTGCGCGGCGAGAAAACGCGCGGCCTCCCACTCGTCGCCGCTCGGCGAGGGGATATCTATAAGGCGACGCGTGAGGGCGTAGAGGTTCAACGCGTGACGCCCTCCTTGCGCCGGAAGAGCGGCGCGAGTTCCTGCGTGTCGCACTCGAAGAGCGAGGCGTGCAGCCGCCGCACGGTCTCTTCCACGTCGGCCTCGGCCACGACGAAGGTGAGGTTGACGTTCGATGCGCCCTGCGAGATCAGAAGGACGTTGATGTCGCGCAAGGTGCTGAAGATGCGCGCGGCGACGCCGGACGTGTATCGCAGTTCTTCGCCGACGATGCAGACGACGGCGAGGTTGGATTCGACTTTAACCGCCGCGATGGGTTTCAAGTCCCGGATGATCTCTTCCATCCGGCTCGTGTCTTCGAGCGAGAGCGAGACGGAGACTTCCGAGGTGGTCACGATATCAATGATCGTCTGGTGTCGCTCGAAGACCTCGAAGAGCGCGCGCAGGAAACCGTATGCGCCGAGCATCCGCGCCGAGGTGATGTGCAAGACCGTGATGCCTTTTTTGTGCGCGATGGCCTTGACGGTGCGCGGCGACATCTCCGCGTCGAAGTAGACGCCCGTGCCCGGTTGTTCGGGGTCGCGCGAGTTGCAGATGCGCACGGGGATGCTGCGGATGACGGCCGGGAGGATCGTCTTCGGGTGGAGCACCTTCGCGCCGAAGTAGGCGAGTTCGGCGGCCTCCGCAAAGGAGAGGCTGGGGATGGTGCGCGCGTGCGCGACGACACGCGGGTCGGCGGTCAGCACGCCGTTCACGTCCGTCCAGATTTGAATCTCGCGCGCCTCAAGCCCCGCGCCGATAAGCGCGGCTGTGTAGTCCGAGCCGCCGCGTCCGAGCGTCGTCGTGCGGCCGTCGGCGGTCGAGCCGAGGAAGCCGCCGAGCACGGGGATGCGCCCGTCGGCGACGAGCGGCGCGAGTTCGGCGCGCGTGTGCTTGTAGGTCTCTTCGTTCGCGGGCGTGGCGCAGCCGTGCGCGTCGTCCGTGATGACGCAGCGGCGCGCGTCCACGTAGGCGGCGGGCAGGGCGCGTTCGGCGAGCACGGCGGCGAGCAACTTCGCCGAGAGACATTCGCCGTAAGAGACGATCTCGTCTTGCAGCGGCGGGCGCGGCTCTTGACCTGTGGCGACGCGCCGCAACAACTCGCCGAGTTCGCGCCGCGCGATCTCGACTTCGAGGAACAACTCGTCGCGCGCGCCCGCGGGCAGTGTGCGCGCGACGAACGTGTGGCGTTCAAAGTGTTCTTCGAGCGGGCGTAGCGCGCCCTCGGCGTCGCCCGTCGCGGCGGCCGTCTCGACGCTCGCCAAGAGCGCGTCCGTCACGCGGCTCATCGCGGAGACCACGACGACGGGTCGCTCGTCGCGGCGCGCGCCAATGATGCGCGCCACGCGCGCGAACGCACGCGCGTCCTCGACGGACGTGCCGCCGAACTTCATCACGGTTGGGTGCACAGTTGGTTGCTCAGCCACTAACTCTCACTCACCCGGCGCAGGAACGCCCTCGCGCGTGCGCCGGAAGCCGACTCAAAATGTTCTGTCTGTTTGACGGGGGCGAGGCATTATAAGGCATGAGGCGCGTTGTCTGATACGCGCGCGGGCACAAATCGTTGTCAGTTGCGCCATAAAATCACGTCACTCCCCGTGACACAATGAGCATGTTTGATCTACGACAGGCGGGGCGTGCGCGCATGAGCTTCGACTACGAACTCGATTTCAAGACGGTGGACTTTCGACGGCGGCCGGAGTTGTACCGCATCGGCAAGGGCGCGCGAAAAACAAAAGGGGCGGCCATTTTGAGCCGCCCCTCGGAGTGTTTGATTTATGAGAACTGGGAGACAGGGACTCGAACCCCGAAAGCCTGATCCAGAGTCAGGTGTGATACCATTTCACCATCTCCCAACAAGTGATGATGCACAAAATTAACGCGCAGGCGCGGGCGTTGTCAACTGTGCTCCCCGGAGGATAATCGCGGGCTGATGGTTGGAACTGGCGGGTTGCGACGAAAAGGAGACTCGAACCGGGGGACGGTCGAGTCTCCTCATGCGTTTAAGCTTGTTCTACTTACCGGTTGCCTTCTTCTCTGCTCCCTTACTCTGGTATTCGACCTTTTTACCTGAGCGGGCTTCGAGAATCGGCAGGATGGTGCGTACCATGTCCTTGTTGATTTTGAAGACGGCGACCTGCTCTTTCCCCTCGTCGTCTTTGAATCCAAGTGTCAGGAAGTGGTTCTGCTTCTTTGAAAAGAGCGTGAGCAGTCCGAGGGGGCCGAGCAGGATGGTGGTAGCAACGGCAGCCCCAACTCTACGACCCGACTTCTGCCCGTACTCTATATCAAGGAAGCTGGCGTAAGGGATGCGCACTACTTGGCCTTTGCCGTAGAGGAATTGCAGGTCTTTTTCATCAGTAGTGATGAGTTTACCTTTTACTTCCTTTTTGGCGTCTTTGAAGGCGACCATCGTGCCACCGTAGTAAGAGGCACTGTCGGATTTGGCGAAGGCGGTTGTTGTGCCTAAAGTTAAAGAGAAGACGAGTATCAGCGAGAGTATTTTCAACATGAACTACCTTTCGATGGAGCGTGAGATCGGGGTTGGTGGTCAAACACCTCAGTAGAGAACTGAAGCGCAGAATTGAACGGAGTAAGTACCCTAGAAGGTTAGAAGCGGGACAGGGAAAGGGCGAGAGTCTTCACCCACGCAAGGTGCTTTATGGTGCTTTTCCTTTCGATGGACGGTGAGAGCGAACGATCTAGCTGTTCGCAGGGGATTTATGTCGAGCCGGGTATTGCTTGATTTGACAGGGCGAACCGGCCAGTGTTTTGAGGAACACCGCCGGTTCGCCCGCGGAAATTTTAAACTACTGCTTCCTCTTCTTCGACGAGGTAAGGCGACACCTTGACCGGCTTCTCGTTCGCGTCTTCGGCGAGGATGGCCTGCACGATGGGGAGCGAGAGCGAGTGCTTCTTGGGGATGCCGGGGACTTCCTTGCCCTTGGCGTAGACGGCGTGGCGGCCGTTCTCTTCGTACCACTCGGCGAGGCCGGCCGTCTTGTGCATGTTCTCGATGATCTGCCGCCAGCCGACCCCGGTGTTGTAGGCGCAGAAACTAATCTCGCCCTCCTGCGTCCCGTACGGGATGACGCACATCTCGGTGCGGCGGAAGTCGTAGTTGAAGAGGTCCTGGAACCACATGCCCTCGACGCAGAGCACGCGCCACGTGTCGGCCGCGTCATCCGACTTCTGCTGCATGCGGTCGTTACGGTCACTGTTCGAGCTGGTCGAGGAGGGCTTGAACAGGTTGATGATCTGCGAGACGGGGAAGCCCTCGGGCGCACGCTCCGCTTGGAAGTTACGCATGATGGCCATCGCGAGCTGCGCCATCGTCAGCTTCTTGCCGCGCGCGGTGTCGGTGATGACCGCCACGTCCTTGATGAACTGCTCGTAGTCAAAGAAGTCGAAGAGCGACTTGAACTCGCCGGTGTG
>JAVEDE010000127.1 GCA_030841105.1 Pyrinomonadaceae bacterium | reverse complement strand
TCCCAGTTGCCGTCTTCGGTGTAGAACTTGACGGCGAAGCCGCGCGGGTCGCGCAGATTTTCGGGCGAGTGGCCGCCGTGAATGACGGTCGAGAAGCGGACGAAGACGGGCGTGCGCTTGCCCTTCTCCTGAAACAGTTTGGCGCGCGTGTACTTGCTGGCCGGGTCGCTGCCGATGCGCCCGTAAGCCTCGAAGTAGCCGTGCGCGCCCGCTCCGCGCGCATGCACGACGCGTTCGGGGATGCGCTCGCGGTCGAAGTGCGTGATCTTCTCTAGGAACTGGTAGTTCTCCAACACGGTCGGGCCGCGCTCGCCCACCGTGCGCGTGTTCTGGTTGTCGTAGACGGGGTGGCCTTGCCGGTTCGTCAGGACGGGCTGCCCGCCCGCCGCCTGCGCGCCGTCGCTCGCCTCTCCTGCTTCGGGCTGGCCGTTCTGTTTCTCATCGCTCATGTTAACAATATCTCTCCTTTCGCTAGTTAAGAACAATAATTATTATCGTCCTGATGCCAAAAAAAAATTACCGGCGGCAATCGCGGCAGTGGCCTAAGATTTCCAGCCGGTAATCCTTCACCTCGAAGCCCGCCTGCGGCTTCACCTGCTTGAGCCACGCCGAGCCTTCGACGGCGTTCAAGTCCCACACCTTCCCGCACGCCAGACAGCGCGTGTGGTAATGATGATCGGTGCGGATGTCGTAGCGCGCGGCGGCGTCGCCGTAAGTGAGTTTGGAGACGACCTCGCACTTGATGAGCGCCTCCAGATTTTTGTAGACGGTCGCCAGACTGATACGGGGCAGGCGCGGCTTGACGGCCAGATAAATCTCCTCGGCCGTCGGGTGGTGTTCGACGCCGCTCAGGTACTCGTAGACGGCGACGCGCTGCGACGTGAGTTGCACACCGCGCTCGTGGAGCGTGCGGCGCAGGGCTTCGCGCTCGTTTATTTTTTTCTTGGCGGCCACCGGAAGCTATTCACCCCGTTTCTATCTGCGCGCATCATGGACTAGGCCACCGCGAAAGTCAATAATTATTATTGATTTACAAAACACGCCGCGACGCTACGCGGGCGTCGCGGCGTTGCAAGTCTCTCGTCTCTTGTCCGGGAGGGGCAGTATAATCGCCCGCCGGAAATTCGTCCGCAGAGGAAGTTTCATGACGACGAAACATTTGACAGTCGGGACTTAAACGACGCCCCTGAGGTGATGCCGAGCCGCATGAAGACGTTTCTGTTGACGGGACTCGCGCTCGTCGCCTTCGCCGCAAACTCCGTCCTGTGCCGCGCGGCTCTCGGCGGCGCGACGATTGACGCGGCGAGTTTCACGACCGTCCGTTTAGTCTCCGGCGCGTTAGCGTTGTTACTCATCTCGACGCTGGTCAAAAAAAATCTGCCGTCGTCGCAGCGACGCGTCCGGTTCGTCCCGGCGTTGCTGCTGTTCTCTTACGCGGCGGCCTTCTCCTTCGCCTACACCAAGCTGAGCACGGGCACGGGCGCGTTGCTCCTGTTCGGCTCGGTGCAGGCGACGATGCTCTTGGCCGCGCTCAGTTCCGGCGAACGTCCGCACGCGTTCGAGTGGGCGGGGCTGGCGCTCGCGCTCGGCGGTCTGGTGTATCTGGTGTTTCCGGGTCTGAGCGCGCCGCCGCTCTTGAGTTCGGCTGTGATGGTCGTGGCGGGCATCTCTTGGGGACTGTACTCGCTCATCGGGCGCGGCGCGCGCGACCCGCTCGCCGACACGACGAGTAACTTCGTGCTCGCCTTGCCGCTGGCCTGCGCCGTCAACTTACTCACGCTCGGCGTCGGCGCGCGCGCACACGTCTCCGCGGCGGGCGTCGTGCTCGCAGTCCTGTCGGGCGCGTTGGCTTCGGGCATGGGCTACGTCGTGTGGTACGCCGCGCTCAGGAATTTGACGGCGACGCGCGCGGCGACGGTGCAGTTGCCCGTGCCGTTGCTGGCGGCCGCGGGCGGCGTGATCTTCATGTCCGAGCGGGTCTCGTTGCGCCTGTTGCTCGCGGCGGCGGCGATTCTCGGCGGCGTCGCCCTCGCGCTACTCGGTCGCGCACAGACGGCACACACGAAGAAGGTTTAACCTGCGCATGGATCAGGAAGAGAGAGACACGTTCAAGACCGCCGTCGCCGCCGTCGTCAGCCTCTACTTTTTGTGGTGCGCTTACGACCCGCGCCAGTGGCATCTGATTGACGGCGTGAACCTCGTCATACACGAAGCGGGACACATCGTCTTCATGCCGTTCGGCGAGTTCCTGACGATCGCGGGCGGCTCGCTGTTTCAAGTTATTGTGCCCGCCATCTTCGTCGCCTATTTTTACCGGCGCGGGCAAAGGTACTCGGCCGCGCTCGTCCTCTTCTGGGTGGGCGAGAGTTTGCTGAACGTCTCAATCTACGCGGGCGATGCGCTCGACTTGCAACTGCCGCTGCTCGGCGGCGAGGATTCGATCCACGATTGGAATCACCTGCTGTCCGCCACAGGGCTGCTGCCTTCAACCTACAAAATCGCCGCCGCCATCCGCGTCGCGGGCACGCTCGCCATCTTCGCCGCCGTCTACTTCTCGCTCAGACACGCGCGGCGGGAAAAGACCGCGGCGGCAGAGTTTTGACGGCCGCGCGGGGCGCATTTCGCGCGTCGCCTGCGCTTTCACTTTGGAGTGATTTTGTGCGATGCTGTCGGCAAGCTTGCGCCGAACAGGGCGCGGCGGAAAAATTATTTCGAGGGGAGTTTGAGGGACATGCGTTCATTTATTTCGACGGCCGCCGCGCTCGCGTTGTGCGTCTGCGCGCTGCTGCTGCTGGCGGCCTGTAGCCCGCAGGACGGGAGCGCGCCCGCCGCCAAGAGCAAGACGGGCGGCACGAGCGACCCCACACAAACGGCGAAGCAGACGCCCGCGCCGCACACAGACGACACGCGCCGCATCTCCATCGAGGAGACGCAGGCGGCCATCGCGGCGGGCAACGCCGTCATCATTGACGTGCGCGACGAGGCCAGTTACAAGACCAGCCACATCAAGGGCGCGCAGTCCTTCCCGCTCCAGCAGTTCGACAAGCGCATGAGCGAGTTGCCCGCGGGCAAGTTGATCATCGCCTACTGCGCTTGACCGAGCGAACACACCAGCGCCCGTGCGGTGCAGATGCTCAACGCCAAAGGAAACAAGAACGCCGCCGCCATGACCGGCGGTTGGAACGCCTGGACGGCCGCGAAACTCCCGGTCGAGTCCTCGCAATAACAGAAGTCGGCGACGTCAATTAACCAGGGGCCATGACGGCAGTCGAAGACTCGTCTTCGACTGCCGTTCGCTTTTCCGGCATCCGGCAGTCGCTCCCAAAACCATCCCGCCTCAATACTAATTTCTCACCCCGAACATAATTCCGAGACACCGAAGACGTCAGGTGTCTCTATCGTTTCAAGCCACAAAGCAATTTTTTCGACGGACACGATCAGCAGGAAAAAAGATCGGCAAGTGATGGGAATTAATTTGAAGAGACTCGAAGAGCAGGTGTCGGTGATTACGGGCGCGTCGTCCGGCATCGGTCTGGCGACGGCGCGCATGGCGGCGAACGCGGCGGTAAGGTTAAAACTAATAACGGGAAAGTATCGCTACTAAAAAAGGGAGAACTGAAATGGCACTTTTCGGAAGTGAAGAGACGCAACCTGCGGCGAGCGGCGTGACGCTCGAACGCGCGTTGGCCGTCGTCGCGGCAGCGCGGCGGAAGGCCGAAGAGATCGGCGTCCCGATGAACATCGCCGTCGTGGACGCGGGCAACAACCTGACGGCCTTCGCGCGCATGGACGGCGCGTGGCTCGGCAGCATTGACATCGCGCAGGGCAAGGCTTACACGGCGCGCGCCTTCGACATGGAGACGAAGACGCTCGGCAAGGCGTCGCAACCGGGCGAGCCGCTCTTCGGCATCCACGCGAGCAACGGCGGCCGCCTCATCATCTTCGCGGGCGGCATCCCGCTCAAAGACGGCGGCACGGTGGTCGGCGCAATCGGCGTCAGCGGCGGAACGGTCGAGCAGGATCAGGAAGTGGCGGAGGCGGGCGTGGCCGCTTTCTAAATGAAGCGGACGACAGCTAAGTGAATCCAAGTGAAACGAACGACGGGTTGACGGATGGAGTTGCTGCTCGCCGCAACCCTTCCTTAATGTTATGAGTTCGACTTAGCGGCTCTCTCAAGTCCAACGCAAGCCCGCGATGCGTTCGAGTTGGGGGGTGAAGCCGAAGCGCGTGAGGGCGCGCGGGCGACGCTCTGCGAGGGCGGCGAGTTCGCGCGCCACTTCGCGTCGCACGCCGCGCGCGCGTTCACCCGTCGCGGCCACGCGTTCCACCACGCGGCGCAGCGACTCACACGTGCCCGCCACAAACTTCTCCACGTCCGTCCCGCGCCTGAGCCGCGCCTCGCCCGCCTCGTACTCCACGCACTGGCCGAGCGAGACGATGAAAGGAAAGTCGTCCGCGATCTCGCGCCGCGCCGACTGGAAGTGCGCGGCGAAGTTTTCGTTAGACGACGCCGCCACGCCGCGCTCTACCGCCGCGATCACCTCGCCGCTCAACTGCAAGACGTTGCGCCGGTCAATCTCGTCCTGCGTGCTTGCGCCCGCTGTTGTCGTCGCCGTCGTCGCGCCCGACGCGCGCGCCTGTCCGGCGTTACCGGCCGCCGCCTCGCCCGCGCTTTCGTAGACGCTGACGCGCCCGCCCGGCTCGCTCGCGCGCACGAGGATGCGCTGCAAGGCCGACTGCCCCGTGTCCTCGCGCCCCGTGACGTGATCGCGTTCGCGCGCGCCGATGGGTTCGCGCGCCGTCAGGTAGATGTCGCCGTCGTACTCGTCGAGTTCGACGTGGACGCGCCCCGTGAAGTCGCGCTGTTGCAGGTAGCGCAAGAGCGCCGCCAGATTGACGTAGGCTGTGTCGAGATTTTCGTGCAGGGCGCGACCTCTGTCGCCAAGACTTTCCGGCATGTCAGGCATCGGGTGCAGGCATCAAGATTCGGCCGTTGGAGTCTATCACAATTGCGGATTTCGGATTGTGGATTCCCTCGATGGCCTAATTTGCTTTGAATTTGTTTTTCCGAGTTGCACCCAGTTAGGGTTTGTCGGCGGGAACCGGGGCGTGCTTCGGGTCGCTATACCTGTCGCCACAGGGGGCAGCGTGGCGAGTCTAAATTTACTATTTCGTCGGATGACATTTCTTTGTGGCGAGCACGAAGGTGGTGCCATCCGGGCAGCAGTAATCTGCTGTTCCGTCTGAAATGGCTTGGCTGAATTTGGTGAAAGGAGGAAAGCCGGGAACGGGAGGGCATCTGGTGAAGCAAGTATCTCCGAAGGCAGTCAGTTTGCATGCCAAAAAGTCTTGCGGAGGGGGAGGCGCGGGAATGGAATAGCCGGGACGCCAAACATTGGTATAGACCAAGACGGCCAGACTTAAAAGCACGATGGCGATTGTCGTGACCGCAGCAGTTCTGAATCGTGACATAAGAGTTATCTCGTACCAAAGAATGAACGGCTTATATCACAGGCTCGGATGTTTTGGAATGATTATCACAAAAACAATGCGCCGATGGGGCCGCCCGGATTCTTCAATTGTGAAAGGCGGACGGGAAAACAGGGAAGTTGTTTTCTCATCGCCCTCCGCGTTTATGATAGACTTCGCGGCGCAATTCCCAGTCCCGCTGGTCGCTTAAACATTCGCGCGCTTCTCAACCGGAAAACTCGATGAGCTACACAAGCCTGTTTCGTAAAAAGAGCGTCGTGCAGATCAAGCGCGACGCCGAACTCGGTTTCAGCGACGCCCACGGCGGCGTGGGGGCGGACGGCGAACCGCACCTGCGTAAGACGCTCGGCGTGCTAGATCTCACGTCGCTCGGCATCGCGGCCATCGTCGGCGCGGGCATCTTCGCCATGATCGGCAACGCCGCTTTTAACGGCGGCCCCGCCGTCATCTTCCTCTTCATGTTCACGGCGATGGCCTGCGGCTTCTCCGCGCTCTGCTATGCCGAGTTCGCGTCGAAGATTCCGGTCGCCGGGTCGGCCTACACCTACGCCTACGCCTCGTTCGGCGAACTCATCGCGTGGATCATCGGCTGGGACTTGCTGATGGAGTACGCCATCGGCAACATCGCCGTCGCCATCTCTTGGAGCGACTACTTCACGGGGCTGCTCTCCGGCTACGGCATCAACGTGCCCGCCTACCTGACGATGGATTACCTGTCGGCCTCGCGCGGCTACGCGGCGATCAACGGACTCGTGACGCAGGGCAACACGCTCGAAGCGGTGCGCGCGATGCCGGACGTGACGAACGCGATGAAGGAGGCTTACGCCGCGTGGACGACTGCGCCGCGCGTCGGCGGCATACCCGTCATTTGCGATCTGCCCGCGCTCGGCATCGTCTTCGTCATCACCGCGCTCGTCTACGTCGGCATCCGCGAATCGAAGCGCGTGGGGAACGTGATGGTCGCCTTGAAACTCGCCGTCATCTTCCTCGTCATCGTGCTCGGCTCGTTCTACGTCAACCCGAAGAACTGGTCGCCGTTCGCGCCGAACGGCGCGAGCGGAGTCTTGAAGGGCGTGGCCGCGGTCTTCTTCGCCTTCATCGGTTTCGACGCGCTCTCCACCACCGCCGAGGAATGCAAGAACCCGACGCGCGACTTGCCGCGCGCGATGATCTACTCGCTCGTCATCTGCACCGTTCTCTACATCGTCCTCGCGCTCGTCCTGACCGGCATGGTCAGTTACAAGCAGTTGCAGGTGGGCGACCCGCTCGCCTTCGTCTTCGGCCCTGAAGGCGCGAACCTGCCGTGGATGTCGGGCATCATCGCCGTCAGCGCCGTGATCGCCATTGCGACCGTGCTCTTGGTGTTCCAACTCGGACAACCGCGCATCTGGATGGCGATGTCGCGCGACGGACTGCTGCCCCCAATCTTTTCCAGCATCCACCCGCGCTTCAAGACGCCTTGGTTCTCCACGATCATCACCGGCCTCGTCGTCGCCATCCCGTCGCTCTTTATGAACCTGACGGAAGTGACCGATCTTTCCAGCATCGGCACGCTGTTCGCCTTCGTGCTCGTCTGCGGCGGCGTGCTGCTCGGCGCGCACACGCGCGGGCTGGAACGCGTGGAGAACGAGCGCACCTTCGTCCCCTACATCAACTCGCAGTACATCGTGCCCGCGATCTTCATCATCGCGTGGGCGGCGCTCCTCTACTTCAACGCCGACGGCGTGCGCGCCTTCTTCAGTTTCACCGACCCAAGCGATCCGACGCTCGGCGCGTGGGAAGTGTTCCGCCACAAGATTCCGCTCTACGCCTACATCGTGCTCGCTTTTCTCATGGCCTACTTCTGTTTCCGGCGGCGGCTCTCTTTGATCCCGGTGCTGGGGCTGATGAGTTGCGCCTACCTGATGACCGAACTCGGCATCACCAACTGGACGCGCTTCGGCCTCTGGCTCATCGTCGGCCTCGTCCTCTATTTCCTGTACGGCTTCGGCCACAGCAAACTCAGCCACCCCGCCGCGACGACGAGCGCGACCCAGTAAGTTCGCCCGGCGGGCAGCAGCAGCAGCAGCAGGCTCACACGCATGAAGATTCTCGTACTCGGCGCGGGGCGCATGGGACTCGGCGCGGCCTACGACCTCGCGCACAGCTCACCCGAAGTCACGGCCGTCACCGTCGCCGACCTCGACGCGGAGCGCGCCCGCTCCGTCGTCGCGGCCGTGCGTAGCGAGAAACTCACGCCCGCCGCCGTTGACGTGAGCGATCACGCGCAGACAATCGCGCTGATGCGCGGCCACGACGCAGTGATTAGCTGCGTCACCTACTTCCACAACCTGCAACTCGCGCGCGCGGCCATCGAGGCGCGCGCCAACTTCTGCGACCTCGGCGGCAACAACGCGGTCGTCGCCTCGGAACTCGCGCTCGACGCGGAGGCGCAAGCCGCAGGCGTCAACATCATCCCCGACTGCGGCCTCGCGCCCGGCATGGTCTCCGTCCTAGCCATGCACGGCGCGGCGCGCTTCGACGAACTCGAAGCCGTCCACATCCGCGTCGGCGGCCTGCCGCAACAGCCGCGCCCGCCGCTCAATTACCAGATCGTCTTCTCGGTCGAAGGTCTGATCAACGAGTACGTCGAGCGGGCGCGTGTGATTCGCGGCGGGCAGATCGTTGAGGTCGAATCGCTCTCCGAGGTAGAGGCGCTGTCGTTCCCCGCGCCGTTCGAACGTATGGAAGCCTTCCAGACCTCCGGCGGCACGTCCACGCTCCCAGACACTTTCCACGGCCGACTGCAAGAACTCGACTACAAGACCATCCGCTACCCCGGCCACTGCGAACAGTTCAAACTACTCGTCGAACTCGGACTCGCGGCGAGTGAAGAGATCGATCTCGACGGCACGCGCGTGCGCCCGCGTCGCCTGCTCGGCGAGATGCTCACGCGCCACCTGCCCGCCGACGAACCCGATGTGGTGCTCATCCGCCTCGCCTTCCGCGGGCGCAGGAACGGGCGCGACGCGCGGCTGCGCTACGACATCATTGACCGCTTCGACGAGCGCACGGGCTTGAGCGCGATGATGCGCACCACCGCCTTCCCCGCTTCCATCATCGCGCAGATGATGGCGCGCGGCGAGACCACCGAACGCGGCGCGCGCCCGCAGGAACTCGTCGTCCCGCCCGACGATTTCATCGCCGCCCTCGCCGCGCGCGACATACACATCAGCGAGCATCAGTGATGACGTCACCCCTTGCGTCACGGATTGATTTTTAATCGAGACGTTCAACACCCTCAGGCTGCATTTACCCAAAACCTCGCGCGCCCTTTCGACGTTCTAAGGTTTGACTGCCGGAGCGAATTGCCATGTCCCCCGAAACCATCTTCGCCGTCTGCAACAACGTCGCCCTACTCGGCTGGCTGTTCCTTATCTTCCTGCCGCGCTGGAAGTGGACGTCGCGCTTCGTCGCGGCGTGCGTGCTGCCGCTCGCGCTCGCGCTCGTCTATCTGCTGATCGTCGTCACGCACTTCGGAGGGTCTGAGGGCGGCTTCGGCTCGCTCGCTGCCGTCGGTCTCCTGTTTCGCAACCCGCACGCCTTGCTCGCCGGTTGGATACACTATCTCGCCTTCGATCTTTTCATCGGGGCGTGGGAGGTGCGCGACGCGCGACGCTTAGGGATTCATCACCTGCTCGTCGTGCCCTGCCTCGTGCTCACATTTCTCTTAGGCCCCATCGGGTTGCTGCTCTACTTCGTGCTGCGCTTCGCCATCAAGCGCGAGTTTCTCGTCGGAGGCGTGACACATGAACGCGCGTGAGTTGATACGGGAAGTTAACCGGCGCAATGCGGTGCTGGCGTGGACGGGCTGGCTGCACGTCGCGCTGCTCGTCCTGTTCGTCGTCTTCGCCTTACTCGACGGGCGCACGGTGACGGGCGTCAACCCTTGGCTCAAGCCCGCGAAGTTTGCCGTCTCGATTGCCGTCTACACGCTCACGCTCGCTTGGTTCGTCGCTTACCTGTCGCACTACCGGCGCACGGTAAGATTCATCGCGTGGGGCACGGCCTTCGTCTTCGTCGGCGAGATGTGCTGCATCATCTCGCAGGCGGCGCGCGGCGTGCCGTCGCACTTCAACATCTCTACGGCTTACGACGCGAGCGTGTTCGGCATGATGGGCATGCTCATCGCCTTCAACACGTTGCTCGTCCTCATCACGCTCCTGCTCTTCTTCTTCGGCAAGACCGCGCCGCTCCCGCCCGCCTGCCTGTGGGGCATACGCCTCGGCGTGCTCCTCTTCTTACTCGCCAGCATCGAAGGCATGGCGATGATTAACAACATGGGGCACACGGTCGGGCAGCCGGACGGCGGAGCGGGCTTACCCGTCGTCAACTGGAGCACGCGCGCTGGCGACCTGCGCGTCGCGCACTTTCTCGGCTTCCACGCGCTGCAAATTCTGCCGCTCGCGGGCTACGTTTTCAGTCGTTGGCGCAGCGAAGCCGTGCGCCGCCGCGCCGTGGCCTTCGTGTTCGCGCTCGGCCTCGTCTACTTCATGATCTTCTCGCTGCTCTTCCTACAGGCTTCGCACGGCCGCCCGCTGATAGCGTGGCTTTAAAGATTCGTTCTATAATCCCGCCCGCTTGCGGAAGGCCGCGACTTTAAACGCCTTCCGTCCCGCCGCTTTCATCTATCGAACTTGGAGATTCGCCGATGAGCCTGACCTTGATCGCGCTCGGATTCATGCTGCTGCTCGTGACCGCTTACAGGTTTTACGGCAACTGGATCGCACGCCAGTTCGTCCTCGACGACACGCGCGCCACGCCCGCCAACACGGTCAACGACGGCGTGGACTTCGTCCCCACGCGCCCCTTCTATCTTTTCGCGCAACACTTCTCGGCCATCGCCGCCGCAGGGCCGATTGCCGGGCCCATCCTCGCCTGTCAGGCGTTCGGCTGGCTGCCGTGCCTGTTGTGGATCGGCCTCGGCGTCGTGCTCATCGGCGCGGTACACGACTTCACGAGTCTCGCCGCGAGCGTGCGTCACGGCGCGTGCTCCATCGCCGAGATCACGCGCGAACACTTGGGCAACCGCGCGGGCGCGGCCATGATGGCCTTCATGTGGATCGCGCTCGTCTACGTCATCGTCGCCTTCGCCGACATCACGGCGGGCACTTTCAAGAGCGGGACGGAAGAGTTGCAACAGCAGGGCGGCGCGCTGGCCTTCAACGCGGGCGGCGCGGTGGCGGCGGCGAGCGTCATGTATCTTGTGCTCTCGATCCTGCTCGGCGTGGTGCAGCGTTATTTGAACCCGCCGCTCTGGCTCGTCACGGTTATCTTCGTGCCCGCCACCTTCGCGCTCTCGTGGCTCGGCACGAAAGTCTCGACCACTTTACTGCTCGACCACAAAACTTGGGGCGTGCTGATCCTCATCTACTGCTGCGTCGCCTCGGTCGTGCCCGTCTGGGCGCTGCTTCAGCCGCGCGGCTACCTCGGCGGCTTCATCCTCTACAGCGCGCTCGCGCTAGGGCTGATCGGCGTGCTGTTCGGCGGACTCTCCGGCCGCTATCAAATTCTGCAACCGGCGTTCAAGTCTTGGGACGTGGGCGGCCTGACTGGCACGCTCTTTCCCTTCCTCTTCGTGACGATTGCGTGCGGCGCGTGCTCCGGCTTCCACGGCCTCGTCTGTTCCGGCACGACCTCAAAACAGGTCAACCGCGAATCCGACATCAAGGCGGTCGGCTACGGCGCGATGCTGGCCGAAGGGTTCGTCGCGCTCATTGCGCTCGTCACCGTGATGATCGCCGCGCCCGTTGACCTCAAAGGCAAAGCGCCGGGGACGATCTACGGTAACGGCATCGGCCAGTTCATGACGCTCATCATCGGCGCGGACAACCTCAAGTTCGCCGTCACTTTCGGCGCGATGGCCTTCTCCACCTTCGTCTTCGACACGCTCGACGTCTGCACGCGCCTCGGCCGCTACATCGTGCAGGAACTCTTCGGCTGGCGCGGCCATTTCGGCGCGCTCACCGGCACGCTCCTCACCGTCGCGCTCCCCTTCTACTTCATCATCTTCGCCCGCGAAGGCATGTGGACGGAATTCTGGACGCTCTTCGGCGCGTCGAACCAACTGCTCGCCGCCCTCACCCTGCTCGCCATCACCGTCTGGCTCTATCAGGCCAGACAGCGCATCGCCTTCACGCTCTACCCCATGCTCTTCGTGCTCACCATCACGCTCTGGGCGCTCTGCAAACTCGTCTACGGAAACCTGCGCGCCTCCACCGGCTTCGACATCAAACTCATCAACGCGCTGGCCTCCGCCGCCCTCGTGATCCTCGCCACCTACCTCGCCATCACCGCCCTCGTCAAACTGCGCGGCGAACGCAAGAGTTCCCTCGTCCCCGAAAACGCGTGAAGGCAGTGACAAGTGACGAAGTGACAGGTGACAAGAAAAAGCCGTGAATCGCGAATCGTGAATCGTGAATAGAAGAAGGTAGGTTTGCTCTATTCACGATTTACGATTCGCGATTTACTTGCTTCTCTTGTCACTTGTCACTCGTCACTTGTCACTGCTCTCTTGTCACTGCTCTCAGGTGGACAGTTCGGGCAAAAATCGGCCATAATGGCCGACTTCCAGCGCGACTAGCTGACGTGTGGCAGGAAGCCGTCACTGACGGAGCTTCCTCCCGCGACTACTTTTGCCCGCGCGCCGGAATTTTCCGAACACTTTTTAAAACAAACAGGAGATCGTTTAGACGTGGAATCAATATTGCTCGCTGCCACAGGTGTGCTGCTGCTCGTCGCGGCCTATTTTCTGATCAAATTTTTATCCACCCATGCATCGGCCGCCGGACGCCTCGCGTCGCAGGCCGCGGGCGTCGTCGCCATCGTCTTTATGTTGACGGCGGCCGTGTCGGCGCAGTCGCACGCTGCCCCGCCGGAGTCGCGCGGGAGCGGGGCATCGGCACAGGCCGTCGCGCCGCAGCACCATTCGGGCGGCGAGGCCAACCTCGTCCTGCCCGACCTGTCGCGCGTCAGTTTCCTCAACGGCGCGATAGACGGCCACACGCTCTTGCTGCTCGGCCTCATCGTCTGCGCGCTCGGACTCCTGTTCGGCCTCGTCATCTACAAGCAGTTGAAGAACCTGCCCGTCCACAAGTCCATGCGGGAGATTTCCGAACTCATCTATTCGACCTGTCAGACATATCTCGTCACGCAGGGCAAGTTCATCATGATCTTGGAGGCGTTCATCGCAGTCATCATCGTGTTGTACTTCGGCTTCCTCTCGCCGCCGCCCGCGAACGCGACGACGAGCACGGGCGTCCGCGTCATCGTCATCCTGCTGTTCAGTCTGATCGGCATCGCGGGCAGCTACGGCGTGGCGTGGTTCGGCATCCGCGTCAACACCTTCGCCAACTCGCGCACGGCCTTCGCCAGCCTCGGCGGCAAGCCCTACCCGATCTACGCGATTCCGCTTCGGGCGGGCATGAGCATCGGCATGATGCTGATCTCGGTCGAGCTTTTGATCATGCTCTGCATCTTGCTGTTCATCCCGGCCGACTACGCCGGTCCCTGCTTCATCGGCTTCGCCATCGGCGAATCTTTGGGCGCGGCCGCGCTCCGCATCGCGGGCGGCATCTTCACCAAGATCGCCGACATCGGCGCAGACCTGATGAAGATCGCTTTCAAGATCAAGGAAGACGACGCGCGCAACCCCGGCGTCATCGCCGACTGCACGGGCGACAACGCGGGCGACTCGGTCGGCCCTTCGGCCGACGGCTTCGAGACCTACGGCGTGACGGGCGTCGCGCTCATCACCTTCATCCTGCTCGCCGTGCCCGACGCGACCGTGCAAGTGCAACTGCTCGTCTGGATTTTCGTCATGCGCGTGATGATGATCGTCGCTTCGGCTCTCTCCTACTTCATCAACGAGGCGGTCGCCAAGTCGCGCTACGGCAAGGCCGATAAGATGAACTTCGAGGCTCCGCTCACGTCGCTCGTCTGGATCACGTCGCTCATCTCGGTCGTGCTCACTTACGTCGTCTCGTACCTGATCGTGCCCGTCCTCGGCCCGTCGGCCGACGGCAGCCTGTGGTGGAAACTGGCGACGATCATCTCCTGCGGCACGCTCGCGGGCGCGATCATCCCCGAGCTCGTCAAGGTCTTCACCTCGACCGAATCAGGCCACGTCAAGGAAGTCGTCACGTCGTCGCGCGAGGGCGGCGCGTCGCTCAACATCTTGTCGGGACTCGTGGCGGGCAACTTCTCCGGCTACTGGCTCGGCATCAGCATCGTCGCTTTGATGTCCATCGCCTACTACTTCAGCCTGATGGGACTCGGCGCGCTTATGATCGCCCCCGCCGTCTTCGCCTTCGGCCTCGTCGCCTTCGGCTTCCTCGGCATGGGGCCTGTGACCATCGCCGTTGACTCCTACGGCCCCGTCACGGACAACGCGCAGTCGGTCTACGAACTCTCGCTCATCGAGACCGAGCCGAACATCATCGCGGACATCAAACGCGATTACAACGTGGACGTGAACTTCGAGCGCGCCAAGCACCTGCTCGAAGAGAACGACGGCGCGGGCAACACCTTCAAGGCGACGGCCAAGCCCGTCTTGATCGGCACGGCGGTGGTCGGCGCGACGACGATGATCTTCTCGATCATCATCGCGCTCACTTCGGGTCTGACCGAAAACGTCCAGAGCCTTTCGCTCTTGCACGCCCCGTTCGTGCTCGGCCTGATCACGGGCGGCGCGATCATCTACTGGTTCACGGGCGCTTCGATTCAGGCAGTGACGACGGGCGCGTATCGCGCGGTCGAGTTCATCAAGGCCAACATCCGGCTCGAAGGTGTCGAGAAGGCGTCGGCCGAAGACAGCAAGAAGGTCGTGGAAATCTGCACGAAGTACGCGCAGAAGGGCATGTTCAATATCTTCCTGACGGTCTTCTTCTCGACGCTCGCTTTCGCCTTCGTCGAGCCGTTCTTCTTCATCGGCTATCTCATGTCCATCGCCATCTTCGGTCTCTATCAGGCCATCTTCATGGCGAACGCGGGCGGCGCGTGGGACAACGCCAAGAAGATCGTCGAGGTGGAACTCAAGGCCAAGGGCACGCCGCTGCACGACGCGGCGGTGGTGGGCGACACGGTGGGCGATCCGTTCAAAGACACTTCGTCGGTCGCCTTGAACCCGGTCATCAAGTTCACGACGCTGTTCGGATTGCTGGCGGTCGAACTGGCGGTCTCGCTCGCCAACCGCAACGGGCGGCTCGGCGAAAACGGCGCGATGGTCACGCACATCATGGCCGCAGTCTTCTTCATCATCTCGATGTTCTTCGTCTGGCGTTCCTTCTACGGCATGCGGATCGTCGCGGAACTCCCGGCAGCCGTGGGCAAGATGGGCGCGGACAGGGAAGGCGTCGCCGCCGGCGATTAACACTGGAGCGGGTCGTCCGCTGCGATGCCGTTAGCGGTTCAATTCAACTTCCCCGGTCAATCGCTCGCTCTTTTCAGCCGTCGTTTGTTGATGCAAACGACGGCTGAATTTCTTTCGCGCTACGTCTCCGGCGCGCTCTCGCAGGAAAGCGCGGGAGCGGCCGCCGGGATGCCTTGATCAAATCGCTCTCGACCATTACCCTTGTGCTCGCGCCGTTGTTTATTTAACTACAGTGACAAGTGACGAGTGACAAGTGATAAGCAAAACCACTCCTCTTAAACTTGTCACTCGTCACTTGTCACTCGTCACTTGTCACTTGAGGTTCATATGCATACTTACGCAAAAGCGGAAACTTTAACGGGCGCGTGGCTCGCGCCTTTGGATTGGGCGAAGTCGGCCGCGCTCGTCGTGGCGTTCAGTTTGTTCGTCGCGCTCTCGGCGCAGGTGGTCATCCCGCTGCCGTTCACGCCCGTCCCTATCACGTTGCAGACGTTCGCCGTGTTGCTGACGGGCGCGCTGTTGGGATCGCGTCTCGGCGCGGCGGCGTTGATGCTCTACATCGCAGAAGGCGCAGTGGGCTTGCCGTTCTTCCGCGGCGGGAACGGCGGCTGGCTCTATCTCGCCGTCAGCCCGACGGCCGGTTATCTGCTGGCCTACCCGCTGGCCGCGTTCCTGACGGGCTGGCTCGCGGAGCGCGGCTGGGACAGGAAATTTCTGACGGCGGCGGCGGCCATCGCGCTCGGCTCGATCGTCGTCCTGTTCGGCGGGTGGCTCGGACTCCTGCGCTTCTATTCGGCGGGACAGGCGTTCGCGCTCGGCGTCGCGCCGTTCATCGTCGGCGACCTCTTGAAGATCGCGCTCGCCGCCGCCGCGCTGCCTTCCGGCTGGGCGCTGCTGAGAAGAAAGGAATGAGGAAAAGCCGTGAATCGTGAATCGTAAATAGAAAGAACCCGTTTTCTCTATTTACGATTCACGATCTACGATTCACTTGTTTTCATTCATCCCTGGTTGCCTCGTTCCGTGAAGCAAGCAAGTAAAAAAGCCGTGGCGAAAGTGAAAGCCGTCGCACCTCACAAAGAGGCGGAGCGGATAGCCGCGTTGCGCGAGTGCGCCATCCTCGACACGGAAGCCGAAGAGTCTTTCGACGACATCGTGCGCCTCGCCGCCTACATCTGCCAGACGCCTATCGCGCTCGTCAGTCTGGTGGACACAGCGCGCTTGTGGTTCAAAGCGAAAGTCGGATTCCCGCTCGACGAGTTGCCGCGCGAGTCCACCTTCTGTACGCAGGCCATTCTCAAGCCCGAACCCTTCATCATCGAAGACGCTTCGTCAGACAAGCGTTTCGCCAACAATCCTTACGTCATGTCGGAGCCGCACGTCCGCTTCTACGCGGCGATTCCGCTCGTCACCCCCGACGGGCACGCGCTCGGCGTGCTCTGCGTCATTGACCATACGCCGCGCACGCTCAACGCCGAACAGCACGAGGCGTTGAATGTGCTTGCGCGCCAGACCATGACGCAAATCCAACTACGCCGCAATTCAAACGCGCTGGCCGAACTCAATCAAAAGCTCGACCGTGAAATCGTCGAGCGCACGCGCGCCGAACGCGAGCGCGAGGAACTGCTGGCGCGCGAACAGGAGGTGCGCGCCACGGCCGAAGCCAACGAGCAGCGTTACCGCTTCCTCGCCGAGTCGATCCCGCAACAGGTCTGGACGGCGCAGCCCGACGGCGCGCTCGATTACGTCAACCGGCAGACGGTTGATTACTTCGCGCGCACCGGCGCGGAGATCGTCGGCGACAACTGGCAGCAAGTCATCCACCCGGACGATCTGGAAGCGTGTCTCGCACGCTGGCAGAGGTCGCTCGCGACGGGCGAAGTTTATGAAGTGGAGTTTCGCTTGCGGCGCGGGTCGGATGGCGACTATCGCTGGCATCTGGGGCGCGCGCTGCCCATGCGCGACGCGTCGGGGCGCATCATCCGCTGGTTCGGCACGAACACGGACATTGACGATCAGAAACGCCTCTATCGTCTCGCCGAGGAGGCCAACCGCGCCAAAGACACTTTCCTCGCCACCGTCTCGCACGAACTGCGCACGCCGCTCACCTCGATGATGGGTTGGGCGGAACTACTCAAACTCGGCATGCTCGACGAGAAGGGGCAGCGCCACGCCCTCGACGTGATCGAATCCAGCGCGCGCTCGCAGGCGCAACTGATCGGCGACCTCCTCGACATCTCGCGCATCATCTCCGGCAAGCTGCGTCTGGACGTGCAGCCGCTCGAACTCGCGCCCGTCATCGCGGCGGCGACGGACGTGGTGCACCCGGCGGCCGAGGCGAAGTCTATCCGGCTCATCACGCGCATCGCTCCGGGCGTCGGCATGGTCTCGGGCGACCCCGACCGCATGCAGCAGATCATCTGGAACTTGTTGTCGAACGCCGTCAAGTTCACGCCCGAAGGCGGGCGCGTCGAAGTCTCGCTCAGGCGCACGGCGGGCGCGCAGGCCGAGATCGTCGTCACGGACGACGGCGCGGGGATCAATCCTGAGTTTCTGCCGCACGTCTTCGAGCACTTCCGGCAGGCCGACAGCACCAGCACGCGCAAGCACGGCGGACTCGGACTCGGCTTGGCAATCGTCCGCCGCCTCGTCGAACTGCACGGCGGCACGGTCGCGGCCGAAAGCGAGGGCGCGGGCACGGGCGCGACCTTCCGCATCCGCCTCCCGCTCATCCGCCGCGCGCCACGGAAGGCCGGGGCGACGACTACCAAAAGCTCCCGCGGGAAAAGCGCGCGCGGCAAACTCTCGCCCGCCCAAACTTAATTTTTTCAGTTCATCGTCGCGGCAGGAGTGACGCCCAATGGAGATCATCAAAGTGCGTTCGCGCGAGCGCGAGCAGTTGGTCGAGTTCACGGACGAGGTGCGCCGCAGGCTCGCGGCGTCGGGCGCGCGTGCGGGCGTCTGCGTGCTCTACGTGCAGCACACCACGGCGGGGCTGACCGTCAACGAGAACGCAGACCCGGACGTGCCCCGCGACATGCTCCACGCCCTCCGCACCCTCATCCCGCAACACGGCATGGGCTTCCGCCACAATGAAGAGAACTCCGACGCGCACATCAAAACGACTCTCGTCGGCACGAGCGTCACCATCCCCTTCCACGACGGCGAACTCCTCCTCGGACGCTGGCAGGGAATCTTCCTCTGCGAGTTCGACGGCGCGCGCGAACGCCAAGTCATCATGCAAGTGATGAGTGACAAGTGACGAGTGACGAGTTGAAAGGACGTTAATCGTAAATAGGAAGGGACAGTTGTTCCTTCCTATTTACGATTAACGATTCATCATTTAAGTATCTTCAACTTGTCACTCGTCACTCATCACTTGTCACTGTCTTACCATGCGCGCGACCAGCGCGGCCCCGTGTGTTCGTCGTCGCGCAGGCGCGCGTCAACGCCCGCGCGTAGTTCGAGCAATCGGCCGAAGAGCCAGAGCAGGTCGGAGAGGCGGTTGAGGTAGGCCACCGCCTGCGGCGGGACTTCCTCGCCCGACTCGACGAGACGCACCACTGCGCGCTCGGCGCGGCGACAGACGGTGCGCGCCACGTCATAGGCCGCCGCCGCCGCGTGCTCGCCCGGCAGAGACCAGTCCGACAAGATGCCCTCTATCCCCTCGATGCGATTGACGTGCGCGGTCAACGCCTCGACCATCGCCTCCGACACGTAAGGCGGCTCTTTCTGCGCCGCCGCAGGGTTCGCCACCCCGCCGCTCACCGCGAACAACTCGCGCTGTATCTCCTTCGTCAACGCGCGCACCTCCGCGTCGTCGCAGATCGAACGCGCGAAGCCCATCGTCGAACCTAACTCGTCAATCGTGCCGTAAGCCTCGACCCGCAGGTCTGCCTTCGACACACGCTCGCCGCCGATCAGCCCGGTCTGCCCTTTGTCGCCCGCCTTCGTCGCTATACTCATAGAGCCTCCAAAAACTATCTTTGCCCGTTGCCGTGGTCAGCAGTCAGTTGTTCGATCAAAACTTTGGCAACTTGCGTGACTGCCACATACAACGGACGACTGACAACGGACAACGGATAAATTTTCACATCGCCGCCAGACGTTGCTGTCGTCTGAGCAGCCAGAGGAAGACGGGGCCGCCCGCGAGCGCGGTGATCGCGCCGACCGGGAGTTCGCCGACGCCCAAGACCGTGCGCGCCACCGCGTCGGCCAGCATGAGGAACGCCGCGCCGAGCAGAAACGAGCACGGCAGGATCACGCGCACGTCTTCGCCGAACAAGAGGCGCACCGCGTGCGGCACGATCAAGCCGACGAACCCGATCGTGCCGCCGACCGCCACCGTCACGCCCACGATCAAAGAACTCGCCGCGTACACCAGTCGCTCGCTGCGGCGCACGTTGACGCCGAGACTCTCCGCAGTCTCTTCGTCCAACGCGATCAAATGCAGGTCGCGCGCCATCAGCGCGAGCGTGATCCAGCCGGGCACGAGAAACAGCAGCATGCGCCAGATGAGGTCGAAGCCCACCACGTCGAGGCTGCCGATTGTCCAACGCAGAATTTGCAGCGCGCGCGAGTAGTCTGTGAAGTATTGAATGATGACGACGAAAGAGGCGGCGACGAAGTTCAAGACGACGCCCGCCAAGAGCAGCGCGCCCGGCATCACGACCGCGCCCGTGCGCGCGAGCCGGTAGACGACGAGCATCGCCGCGCCCGAACCCGCGAACGCCGCGAGGAAGATGAACGGCACGCCCGCCACCTTTGCGCCGAACCCGAAGGCGATGGCGATGCTCGCGCCGAGCGCACCGCCGCCCGACACGCCGAGCGTCAGAGGCTCTGCGAGCGGGTTGCGAAACAGCGCTTGCAGAGACGCTCCCACCATCGCCAAAGACGCCCCCACCATCCCCGCCATCAACACGCGCGGCAAACGCAAACGGAAAAAGAGCAGCCGCGCCATCTCGTCGCCGCTGAGATCGGCGAACGCTATCGGCGCGTAGCCCGCCCACAGCGCGACCACGGTCGAGACGGCGAGCACCAACGCCAGCAGCAACAACGCGCGCGGCAAACGCCCCGCAGACGATTTGCGATCTTTAACTTTCGATTCCTGAGTTGAAGTCAACCTAGTCTCCACCAACCGCGACCCGCGTCTCTCTCGCCCTTCCCTCTCGCCTCTCCCGCAAACTATTCCGACCAGACGAACGTGCGCCCGAACGCTTGGCGCGCGCGCACGTGCTCGTCGGCGTAGACTGCGGCGAGCACCTCGTCGCGCAAGACTTCGGCGGGCGTGCCCGCGGCCACGACCGCGCCGTCGCGCATCGCGAACACTTGATCGAAGGCCGGGTCGAGCAGTTGCAGATCGTGCGTCACGATGAGCGCGGTGATGCCGCGTTCGTCGCGCAGGCGGCCGAGGTGTCGGACGAGTCCCGCGCGGTGTTTCAGATCGAGCGCGGCCGAAGGCTCATCGAGCAGCAAGCATTCCGGCTCTTGCGCGAGCGCGCGGGCGAGTGCGACGAGTTGTCGCTCGCCACCCGACAGTTCCGTCACGCTGCGCCCGGCCAGATGCGCGGCGTCCACGGCCGCGAGTGCATCGCGCGCCACCGTGATGTCGCGCTCGTTCTCGAAACGAAAACGCGACGTGTAAGGGCTGCGCCCCATCAACACCACTTCGAGCGCGGTCAGCGGGAAGACGCCCGCCGACGCCTGCGGCACGTAGGCGATGCGACGCGCGCGGGCGCGCGGTTCGATCGAGCGGAGCGGCACGCCGTCGAAGAGCACTTCGCCGCGCGACGGCCGCGCGATGCCGCCGAGCAGGCGGATGAGCGAAGACTTCCCCGAACCGTTCGCGCCGATGAGGGCGGCGAGCACCCCGCGCCTGAGCGCGAGCGACGCGCCGCGCACCACCTCCGGCAGCCCCGCCGCGTAAGCGAAAGATAACTCGCGCGCTTCGAGCAAGACGCCCGCGCCCGCCGTCGCGCTTCTCAACTGTGTCGCGTGCTCCATGTCCGGTCAGCAAGTCTCAACACAAAGGTACAAGGAGACGAAGTTAACTCGTCGAGTTTGCTTTGCGTCTGCGTGTCTTTAGTTTCTTCGCGTATGCGTGTTGCATCCTTTCTCTCACTTCCCGCCGAACGCCTGCGGGTGGATCAACGCGGCGAACTTGCGCGCCGTGTCGCCGACGAACTGCGAAGGGTGCAACATGGATTCGTCGTTCAACCTGTAGACGCGCCCTTCGCGCACCGCGCGCACGCTGCCGAGTTCACGCCAGACCTCCTGCGTGTCCTCGGCCAGCTTGCCCTCGCCGCTTTGCAGCATGTCGAAGATGATGTCCGGGTTCAAAGAGACGACGGCCTCTTTGCTGATCTGCCCGAATCCGTTCGAGGCGGGCGGCGCGATTGATTCGCCGCCCGCGATCTCGATCAACTCGGCGAAGAAACTGCCGCGCGTCGCCGTGTACAAACCGCGCAGCGTGCCGGGCACGCGATCCACGATGCACAGCACGCGCAAGCGCGGGAGTTCGCGCGTGCGCGCGCGCACGTCGTCGAGTTTCGCTTGCGTCTCGGCGACGAGTCGGCGCGCGGCCTCTTCCCGTCCCGTCACCGCGCCGATCTGCTCGATGCCTGCGAGCGCGTCGGCCACCGTGAAACTCGGCACAGTGACGGTACGCACGCCGAGCGCGTCGAGTTTATCCTTGATGAGCGGAGCTTGCGAGGAAGTCATGATCACGAGGTCGGGCTTGAGCGTGGCGACCTGTTCGAGATTCGTGTTGCTCCACCCGCCGATCTTCGGCAGCTTGGCGACCTCCGGCGGAAACTTGTCGTAGTCCGACACGGCCACCACGCGCTCGAACGCGCCGACGCCGTAGAGCACCTCGGTCGTGCTCGGACTGAGCGAGATGATCCGCTGCGGCGATTGCGCGGACGAAGCGGACGCATCCTTCGCGCTCTTGTTAGTCTCAACCTTAACTGCGCCGCCGCACGCGACGAAGGCCAGCGCAACGAGCGTGATGAGCGCGACGAGTGCGACGCGCGATGCGCGTCGCCGTTCAACTCGCCTCTGATCTCTCCGACACTTCATCCCCACGCCCCTCCCTCTCAAAGTCATACGGGCAATGCCGACACCCGCTGCGGCAGCAATAACCGCGACGCAACAGGAAGCGCGCCGTGAAGACCATCGCCGCGCCCTCCCGGTAAAAATCTTCGCCTTCGACGAGCGGCGGCTTGTTCGGTTCAGCACTCATCTTCGCTAAAAACTGAATCGCTCATCTTCACTAAAAACTGAACTGCGCGCCCGCCTTGCCCGTGCGCCCCGGCGTGCGGAAGCCGTTCTCGAAATACTCGCGCCCGAACAGATTCTCCACGTAGCCGAAGAAGCGCAAACTGCGCGACTCGCCGAGCGGCAGCGTGTAGTTTGCGCCCGCGTCGGCTTTGCGGATGCCGTCGAAGCGATAGACGACGCTCGCGAAAGTTGAAGGGTTGAAGACGGGCGCGAGGTAGTTGCTCGAAGTTGTGAGGTCGAAGTTGAACAACAGGCGACGACCGACGCGCTGCGTCGCCGTCAGGTTGAACTGGTGGACGGGGGTGGCGAAGGAGCGGATCACGCCTTCGGCGCGCGGCGTGCGCTCGTCGGCGTTCGTGTAGGTGTACGCGGCGCGCACATCGAGTGTGCGAGCGGGGGCGGCGTCGAAACTCAACTCGACGCCGCGCGCCAGACCGCCGCGCGTGTTGACGTAGCCGCCGAAACGTCCAAACGGATCGGGCTGCACGACGAGGCCGTTGAAGTCGAACGCGATCACTTCCTGCAAGCGCGTGTAGAAGTAGGTGGCGGAGGCGCGTGCGCGCGTGCCCGCGAAGTTTTGATCGAGCCCGGCGTCGAAGGCGACGGAGCGTTCGGGGCGCAGGCGCGGGTCGCCGAAGGCGGCGAACTGCGGCGAGCCGCCGCCGAAGGGGCGCGGGTCGTAGAAGCTGCCGAAGCGTTCGTAGAGCGAGGGCGCGCGGTAGCCGTTGCCGACGTGGGCGCGCAACTTCGTGCCCGTCGTGCGGAACGAATAGGCGATTGAGCCGTCGCCGGTGTAGGCGTTCGCGGGCGAGTCGAAGTCGAACCCGGCGAAGGGCGACGTGGCGAGGGGCGCGAGGTCTGGGCGCGAGAGGGCGAAGCGTTGCGTGCGGAAGGCGGCGGAGAGTTGCAGGCGGTCGTCAAGCAAGCGCACCTGATCCTGTATGAAGAAGGCGTGGCTGCGCTCGGCCACGTCCACTGAAGAATCGTCGGCGGGCGCGAACGAAGAGAGCGAGCGGTTGAGGAAGCGTTCGCGCTCGAACTCGTAACCGGCGGTGATGAGATTGGCGCGTCCGAGACGAAAGTCTGCGCGCGCGTTCAAGGTGTGGGCGCGCCCGTCGAAGTCGGCGCGCGTCGTGCCGAACGGCTCGAAGCCCGTGCCCGCCGGGCCGTCGTAAAATGCGCCGTCCGTCTTGTTGCCCTGATAGGAGACGGTGTAGCCGAAACTGTCCGTGACGCGCTGCGTGAACACGAGCGCGCCGGAGAAGAAGCGCGTGGCGCGCGATGCGTCGGGGTCGTTCGTCGAGGGGATGAAGGTGGCCGCGCCGTTCGTCAACGCGGCGGCGTTCGTGCCGTTTTCAAAGCGGCGTAACTCGGCGCGCGCGAGCGGCACGGCGCGCACGATCCCTGCGGGCAGAGCGGCGGCGACGGGTCGCGCGTCTTCGTTGAGTTGGATGAAAGAGTCGGCCGCGTAGAAGCGCGCGCCGAGTTGTGCGTTCGGGGTCAACTGAAAGCGGACGCGCCCCTGCCCGCTCGTCGTGCGCGCCGCGTCGTCGCCGTCTATGCCGCGCGCGGCGTTCAGGTGCGAGACGCCCGCGCTGTAGACGACGCGGTTAGCAGTTGTGCCGCCCGCGAGTTGCGCGCGCCCGCGGAAGAGTCCGAGGCCGCCGCCTTCCGCGAGGAGACTGCCGCGCAACGGCGCGCCGCCCTCGTCCGTGATGATGTTGACGACGCCGCCGATGGCGTTCGTGCCATAGAGCGACGAACCCGATCCGCGCAACACTTCGATGCGGCTCACGTTCGTCGCGTGGAGATCGCTCAGGTAGCCGGACGCGTCGCCACGCTCCGAGGCGGGGTCGCGAAAGCGCAGGCCGTCAATCAGGACGGCCGTGTCCTGATTGCGCAGGCCGCGCGTTTTGATCGTGACGAACGCACCGGGGCCGCCGAGTTGCTGCACGCGGAGGCCGGGCACGGCGCGCAGGGCTTCCGAGAGCGCATACTCGTCGCGCTCTTCCAACTCGCCCGCGCCGATGGTCGTGACGGCCTTTGAGACTTCGTCCACGGGCTGCGGCGTGTCGGCCGCGGTGACGACGACCTGCGCGCGCACGCCCGCCACCTCCAACGCGAGATCGAGCGTCGTCACGCGCACGCGCTCGACCCTGACTTTCTGCGCGACGGCGGGCGCGAACCCGCGCGCGTCCGCCTCGATCAGATACTCCCCGGCGGCGAGGTCCTCGAAGCTGTACACGCCGCCCGCGTCGGCGACGGCGGTCAGACGCCGGAGTTGCGGCGCCCGCGCGTAGAGCGTCACGACTGCGCCCGCGACGCCCGCGCCCTGCGCGTCGGTCACGCGCCCGTTGATAGTCGCAGTCGTTGTCGTCGTCCCTGACGCTGACGCCTCCTGCGCGAGCGCGCAGGGCGCGCACACGGCGACGAGTGCGACGATGAGTAAAAATTTTCGCGCGCGTAAAAGTTTATCGGTTAACGATCTTTTATTAACCGGCGAATCTCTATTAAATTGTGTGTTGGACATTTCCTCTCGCATCCTCTCTTCGGAACGGCGGAGGGCGGACACTGACGACGCGTGCGTCGTGGATTAAGAGGCCGACAAAGCACGCACGCGCACGACCGTGCCCGATGCAAAAAAAAGACGCGCCCTCGATCCTGCCGTGGCAGGATCGAGGGCGCGTCAAAATCGAAATCGGAACAAAACCGGGGCGGCCTCTGGGTCAAGAAAACTTGAACAGGGGCGCGCGCCGGAGTTTGAACGTCGCACGTACTTTTGAGCCAAGCCACTCGCCCTTTCCCGGAGCGTCAGCGGTCGCCTCCGTCTCTCGATGCAGGCAAGGTTTCCTGACTCCCGGCTCAGACGCGTCGCTTGCGCGGCCTTCCCCGTCCCGCGTCGGGACGAGTGACCTAAAACTTCCGAAGTGGCGTGCGACACAATCGCCGGTCTACAGTGGCGGGAACCGTGCGGGCTTTGCACCCGACTTCCCTTGTCGCCCGCGCAAACAGTTAGCGCGGGTCACACCTGCGACGGTCAACCGGGGCGCGCGCAGAGTTGGCCGAAGCCAGTTGCGTGTGCCCCTGTCGAATAGCGATACAAATTATTCGAGTGACAAAGATCAAGACGCGGGACTTGCCCGCGCGCCTCGCGCCGCGTGCTGCTGTTCATCTCCCAGTCTTTTAGATTATGCGCAGCGCGGACGAACAACCTAGCATCCCCGGCGAACAAGGTCAAGCGGGGCACGCGCCGGGGCGTGGCCGCACGCGCCGCGGACGGCGACTTTCACACGCTTCAACTCACGCGCGGAAAAATCGCTTCGACCTGCGACGCGGGTGGCACGGCGGTCGGCGCGGCGTGCGCTTGAAAAACTCTGTCGAGCGCGCTGAGACCCGCTTCGTCAAACTCTCTGAACGCAGGCGCGCAGCAGGCGGCTGTGTCAAAGACGTTGGGCGGCGCAGCGGCGCAAACATCCGGCGGCGTGGCTGCTAACGACGCGGGCGGCGCGGCTAACGACGCGGGCGGCGCGACAGTTAACGGGTCGGGTGTCGCCGTTGCTAACGGGGCGGGCGTCTCTGCGGCGATGATCGAGGAGGCGTTCGGCGCGACGGTTTGCGGCGTGCGTTTGAGATCGAGGAGGGTCAGTTGTCTGCCGCGCAAAAATTCGGGCAGTACCCAGAACCACTGGATGTAACCGCCGAAGAGAAGCGTTGACCAATCGAGCATCCACGTCACCGCCCTGCACCCGTCGCACCAGTACGTGGCGTCATGCACGACGTACACCGCCGTGACGCCGAGCGGAAACGAGGAGATGAAGATCACCACTTCGAGCCAGAGCCGGAGCGGGGTGGCGTCGGCGTAAAAGTCGGGCGCGGCGGATTGCAGCAGCCGGTGCGCGGCGAGGATGAGCACGCTCGCGATGATCCAAGCCTTCTCAAGTTTCGTCTTGCACACGTAGCCCATCGCCAACCCCCCGCGCCCGAAGTGAATCAGCGTCGGCAGAAGAAGATGTTGACGCCGCCTCGGATGTAATCATCAGTCTTTGAAGTTAGACGCGCGCGGCGGGCATTTGTTCCCGCGCGGGAGGGTTGTGACTTGGAGGGCGGCGGGTGGTTACGGGCGTCGCCATACCGAGCCGTCGGCGTACTCGACGCGCACGACGACGACCGTCTCGCCCACGATCTCGCGCTCGCGCTTCTCCAACTTGTGCACGCTGATCGTGCTGGTCGGCGGCGAAGAGGCGAAGACCGTAAACTCCTTCTGCTTGCCGGGGGCGATCTTTTCGTCGCTGGTGAATTGGTGGCGGCCGGTCTCGGCCTTCGTGTCGGCGTCGAAGAAGACGTGATCCCAGTCGAGCGACTTGATGGCCTTCGCGCCGGTGTTCCTGAGCGAGACTTTGTACATGAAGCCGTAGCGCGGCGGCTGCCGCTGGCGTCGGAGTTGTTCGAGGTTGGCCGAGTCGGCCTTGGCCTCGCGCTTGATGCGATCCACTTCGGGCGCACTGCCGCGCTTGGCGTCGTCAATACGCTTCTCGTTGCGCGAGCGCACGCGCATCTCGTCGAAGTTCTCGACCGGCCCGCTGAACGGGTCGCGCTCCCACCCCAGACGCTCCTTGCTCCAACTGAATTTGACCACGACCAGATCGGGCGGGTTCGACTCGGCCGCAACTCCCGCCGCCGTTGACGATGCCGTTGATGCAGTTGACGGTGTTGCCGTTGACGACGCCGATGCGGGGACGACGGGCGCGGGCGTCGTCTGCGCATGGACACCGGACGGCGCGCAGAAGAACATCGCCGAGATGACGAGGCACAGGCTGAGAGACTTCATAACGCACCCTCCTTCTTCCGTCGAGAGGCCGCTTGAAAAAGTTCGCTTGCGTGTTTTTGATGCCCACACATTATGCCCGCGCGGTTGTCCGGTCAAGAGCCGGACGCGCGACAAGAGTTTGCCGCCCGCGCAGCGTCGCGCAACCGGAGTTCGCCGCGCGCGAGCCGTTCAGCAAAAGGTGAAGAGGGGCGCGGGGATCATTCCCGCGCCCCTCTCCGGTGATGTGACGGCTGACGTTGAACGTGTCGGCCGCCGGGTAGCGGTCAGGTTTAGAAGATGTACCTGACGCCGACGACGATGCGACGGTTGCCGCCGTCAGTCCCCCACTGGTTGAGGAAACCGTTGGAACTCACAATCGAGTTCGGCGTGCCGAAGTCGCGCGTGTTGGTGGCGTTGAAGAAGTCTGCGCGCAGTTGGATTTTTTGCGTCTCGCTGATGCGCGTGTTCTTCAGGATGCCGAAGTCGAGGTTGTTGATGCCGTCGGCGCGCAGGATGTTGCGCCCCGCCGAGCCGACGCGACCTTTGGGCAGCCCGACAAAATTAACCTGCGCGCTATACGGGCCGTTGTTGGGAGCGCGAACAATCACCCCCTGCGACACGCTGAACAACGTGTTGGTGAGCGTTGCGTTCAGCGGCCCCGGCGTGGGGTTGGGGTTTGTCGCAAGTATCGCTGCGAGCGCAGCGTTGGCCTCCGCCTGAGCCTGTGCCCTGAGCCGCTGGTCGGCAGCGTAGAGTTCCTGCACCGACATCCGCGAGATGTCGAGTTGGGTGTAGATGTTCGTGCGCGTGGCGATGCCGACGGCGGAAGCGAGGCCGCCGAGCGTGCCGGTCGGGTCTGTCCCGTTCAAGGGCGAGAACGGCGCGCCGCTCTGGAAGTTGACGAAGGCGTTCATCTGCCAACCGCCGAGGATGTGGCCGATGACGCCGTTCTGTTCGCGGAAGAAAGGGAGTTCGTAGACGGCGTTGCCCGCCAGACGCAACGGGCGGTCGTAGGATGAGCGGCCGCGTTCGAGGTTGCGGTTGTAGGGGTCTTGGGCGAGCGCGATCTCGGAGTTCGAGTTGTTGAAAATCTCCGACATCGTGTCAATGAACGAACTGTAGGTGAAGTGGACGCCCGCGCTGAAACCGCTCGTCAGGCGTTTCTCAAGGCTGGCCTGCATCGAGTGATAGATGGAGTTGCCGGAGTTGGCGCGCAGGCGCACGGGGCCGCGCGTCGGGTCGGTGCGCACGGCCGGGTTCGCGGCGCTGACCGGGTCGTTGCGGAAGACCACGGGGTTGCCGTCAATGCTCTCGAAGAGTCCCGTGCCCTTCGAGCCGACGTAGCCGACGCGCACCACGATGTCGCGCGTCAGTTCGCGCTGCACTTCGAGGTTGAACGAGTCGTACTGCGGCGAACTAAAGTCGGGCGTGACCTCGGTGCGCGTGAAGACGGCTGGGTTGACGGGCAAGTTCTGGTAGGTGGCGAAGGCGTTCGCGACGTTCGTCTGGTTGAAGGCCGCGACGAAGGGGAACGAACTCCAGATGTTGAGCGCGATGTTGGTGAAGGCGTAGTCGTGCGTGCGCGTGTAGCCGCCGCGCAAGACCAGTTTGTCGCCGCCGGTGATGAAGCCGAGCACGCCGCCGGTCGAGGTGCGCGGATTCCAGTTGAAGCCGAGGCGCGGCTCGAAGTTGTCTTTGTCGCGCGGCGGGATCGGCGTAACGCGGTAGCGCGGGTCGTTACCGGCGGCGGCGAACACGGCGTCGTTCTCGTGCAACAAGTCGGCGATGGGCTGTCCCGGGTTCTCGTAGCGCAGCCCGAAGGTGAGCGTGAAGTTCGGCCTGATCTTCCACTCGTCCTGACCGTAGAAGAAGAAGTCGTGCCAGTCGAGATGAAGCACCTGTGCAACGCCGGGCAGGTTGCGGTTGATCTGCACGTTGCCCAGATCGTTGACGAAGTTGTTCAGGTCGGCGTAGACGAGGTGGCCGCGCGTCGTCGGTTTGAAGAGTTGCGCGAGTTGGTTGCGGCGGATGTCGCCGCCGAACTTCAACGCGTGGTTGCCGCGCGTGACGGAGAGGTTATCTTGAAGTTGGTACGTGTTGCGGAAGGAGAACTGCGGCAGGTTGGCGGCGAGGCCGATGCCGGTGCGCGTCGCGCCCGCGTTCAATCCGAGCAGGCCGAGGTCTGTGATCTGAATGGAGGGAATGGCCTCGGCGCGCAGGTCGGATGCGACCGTGGCGCTGGCGGCGCGCAGGTAAGCGGCGCGCGCCTCGTTGACCATGCGCCGGCTGAGCACGCTGTTGAGTGCGAGGTTCATGCCCTGATTACGCGAGACGTTCGACGACTCGTAGCCCGGCGGCGTGGACTGCCCCGACCCCGAAGTGTTCTGATCCTGATAGATGTAACGCGCGTTCAAGATGTGGTTGTTGTTGAAGCGGTGATCCACGCGGAAGGAAGTCTGCCAGTCGTCGAAGACGAAGGAGCTTGAGCCGGTCAGCGAGCCGACGGCGACGCTGCGCGTGACGTTGTTGATGGTGAACGTGCGTGCGCGCCCCCCGGCCGTCTGCGCCACGGGCAGGAAGTTCAAGAGGGCTTGCACCTGCGGGCGGTTGCCCGCGAACGTTTGCAGGACTTGCCGCCCCTCGGCCGTCGGGATGCCGTCAACCGTCACGCCCTGACCGAGGCGGCGATCCCACCAGCGTTGGATGGAGAAGAAGAAGAAGGTGCGGTCGCGCCCGCTGATGTAAGAGGGGCCGCCCTCGCCGAAGCGCGGCAGGTGGAGCGGGCCGCCGATGGTTCCGCCGAGTTGATTCTCTACGCGGAACGGTGCTTTGTCGCTCTGGAATCCGGCCGTGCCGCGCTCGCGGCAGAAGCCCGCGTTCTTGTTCACGTTGCTGCACGCATTCAAAGCGTTGTCGTTGTGGAACCAGAAGCCGGAGCCGTGATACTCGTTCGTGCCGCTCTTGGTGATGGCGTTGAAGACGGAACTGCTGTTGCGCCCGAACTCGGCCGTAAACTGGTTCGTCACCAGACGCACTTCCTGAACCAGATCGGGGTTGTTCAAGCCGACCGCGCCGCCGCCGACGCCGAAGTCGTTGTTGTCCTGCCCGTCAATGAGAAAGTTGTTCGAGCGCAGGCGGCCGCCGTTGGCCGAGTAGTTGACGCCTGCGGTGAAGCCCGACTGGTTCGACTGCAACTGGCTGACGCCCGGCGCGGAGAGCGCGACGTTGTAGACGTTGCGGTTCGTCGAGAGCGGCAACTCCGAGAGGCGTCGCTCGTCGAAGCGCGTGCCGACCTCGGCGTTCGTCGTATTCAACAGCGCGGCGTTCTCCGTAACGGTGACGACCTCGCTCACCCCGCCGAGTTTCAACGTCACATCAACGACGGCCGGTTGGTTCAGCGCGAGCGTGATGCCGGTCTGCACGTACTTCGAGAAGTTGGACGCTTCGACCGTGACTTCATATGCGCCGACGGGCATGTTGGTGAAACTGTAACGGCCTTCGTCGCTGGTCTGGGCGGTGCGCACAGTGCCGGTCTGGACGTTGCGCGCCGTCACGGTCGCGTTGGGGATGGCGGCATCTTTCTCGTCCTGAACGGTGCCGGAAATCGAGCCGGTGGTCTGCGCCGACGCGGGATAGGCCGCGACCAGCAGCAAGACGAGCAACACAAGAAACTGTCTGCCTACTCTCGACATTTCTTTACTCCTTTTGGCTAAGGTTGCGGAGAAGCTGTTGAAGGTTGAGTTAAACTGGCCGCCGTCGCGAGCGTTGACTGGAGCGCGTCCGCTGTCGTCATCCGAACGATACGGCTCGCCCTTGAACGGGAAAACTTCGTCGAGGCTCGAAGCGATTCCGGCGAGGCGTTCAAGGCTTAAATTCTTCTGTTACTCTTAACGGGCGGCGAGAAGCCCTGTGCAGGCGCGTCTAACAGGTTATTTTTACGCAAACCTTATGCCCGCCTATGGCAAGCGCGCATTAGTGTGGATTATCTAACCAAGTCGTGGGACGCGTAGCCCGCCTGATCCATATTTTTGAACGCCGCCCCTTCAATATTATGCAGAACGGCGCGACGCGCGCCCCGCGTCTCAAACTGCCGCCCGCACGAATGACGAAGGCCGCGCTACTTATGACCACCCGCACGCCGCACACACAGCCGCCCGTCTACGACGCCTTCGCGCCGCACTACGAACGCGCGCTGCGCCCGCTCGAACGCCTCCTCCTCACACGCCTGCGCGCCGCCACACTCCGCGCGTTGACGAACGACGGCGACACTCACAACGTTGGCGACGGCAACAGTAACGACAACAACAGCGACAACAATGACGACAGCAACAACAGTGACGGCGGAGGCAGTCACGGCGACGGCCATCAACGCTTCAACGGTCGCCTCCTCGAAATCGGCGCGGGCACGGGTCTCAACTTTCAGCACTACCCGCCCGGCGCGCACGGCGCGGCCACCGAACCGAGCCGCGAGATGCTGCGCCTTGCACGCACGAAGCCGCCGCCCGCGGGTGTCCGCCTCGTGCAGAACCGCGCGGAAGCCTTGCCCTTCGCCGACGACACTTTCGACGCGGCCTTCGCCACACTCGTCTTCTGCTCCGTCGCCTCGCCCACGCACGCCTTCGCCGAACTGCGCCGCGTCGTGCGCGCGGGCGGCCGCGTCGTGCTGCTCGAACACGTCCGCCCTTCCGGACTCCTGCTCGGTCACGCCTTCGACGCCCTCAGCTTCTTCACCGTCCGACTCTTCGACGACCACTTCAACCGCCGCACCGCCGCCGACGCCGAACGCGCTGGACTCAGACTCCTCCGCGTCGAACCGCACGCCCTCGGCATCGTCCAACTCATCGTCTGCGAAGTCTGAACCGCCTTTATGTCTGCGCGCCTTTGTGTTTAATTTATCCTCGACATCAACGGAGCAACCGAGCGCATGACGACCAACGACCAGACGAACTCACCACGCGACGACAACAGCACCAACGCCGCCTCCTCCTCCTGCGCCCACGTCGGCTGTCAGGGCTGGAACTACGAAGACTGGGTGACCGGCCCCGCCGCGGACGAGACGGTCTTCTACCCGCGCGGCACGCGCCCCGCGCAGATGCTCGACCTCTACACGCGCGCCTACGACACCGTCGAAATTGACTCCACCTTCTACGCTGTCCCCTCCGCCGCCACCGTGGACGGCTGGCACAAGCGCACGCCCCCGCGCTTCACCTTCGCCCTCAAACTGCCCCAACAGATCACGCACGAGTTCGGACTCCGCAAAGGCGCGAGCGATCTCCTCGCAGAGTTCTGCGACCACGCGCGACTCCTCCACGACAAACTCGCCGCCGTCCTCATCCAACTCCCGCCGCAGTTTGAACCCACGCCCGAAAACCAGCGCGCGCTCGAAACCTTCCTCCCGCGCCTGCCGCGCGACTTGCCCTTCACCGTCGAGTTCCGCCACCCCGCTTGGATCACAGACGAGACGTCGAACCTGCTCGCCGCGCACCGCGTCCCCGTCGCCCTCGTCGAAGGCCAGTGGATCGCGCGCCGCACACTCTTCCGCACCGTCGAACACATGGACGCCGACTTCGCCTACATCCGCTTCATGGGCGCGCGCGACCTCACACGCTTCGCCCACATCCAACGCCCGCAGGACGACAACCTGCGCCTCTGGCACGAAGCCATCACACGCCTCTGCGCCCGTGCCCCGCGCGTCCTTGCCTACTTCAGCAACTACTACGAAGGCCACGCCCCCGCCTCCGCCAACAAACTCAAACGCCTCCTCCGCCAACCCACCACCTCCCCCGCCGACCTCGAAAACCAGCCGTCCCTATTTTAAACTTGACCCCTCAATGCAAATTTTCTTCCCCACTTATGCTGCAAATCTAGGATAGAATTGTGGCGTCGTGTGCCGCGCAGTCGGATCAACGCCTCACTCCAACGTTAGGAGAAGCGCATTCTCACAAAAGGAGTTTCCATGCAAACACCGGAAGTGATCTCAGCACAAACCCTTGAGCTAATAAAAGTAGGTTTAAGTATCGTTGGTTTCCTAATCGGCGTTGTCAGTATCTTTCTCGTTTATCTGCAAATGCGTAAGACTCATGAATGGAATCGTCGGAAGGCGAGCCACGACACGCTGAACGAATTTGTTACCGGACATATTGCTGAAACTTTGCGGATTCTTGTCCTCGACTTTAGTATGGAACCAAGTACTTCTCAAACATATACCGATGCCGAAGCAAAACTGACGGATGATGAGGCTCGACGCAAAATGCAATATCACACGGTACAACTTCTAAATTATATAGAAGCTTTATGTATCGGAATGAAGAATAGTATTTTGGATGAGAACATTTGCTATGACCATTCTAGAATTATTGTCAAACAATCTTGGCTATGGGCGGAGCCGCTCGTCAAAGCGAGACGCCAAGCAACAGGCATCGCGGCGCTCTGGATCGAAGTTGAGAATATTTCGAAACGGTGGTCGAAACGTGAGGAGAGGGAAAGTGAACAACACATCGAGCGGCTAAGAGTCCCTGGCAAACGACCGACCTAGCTAGTTGCCCCTTCGATCTACCGTACACCTCTCGCGCGCCGCGTCGCAATTCCCACGACGACTAATCACCTTCGCCAAGCTCCTTCATTATTTCGGTAAACTTTTCCACGTCGGCGCGCGTCGCTTCCATGCGGCGGCGGCTTTCGAGGTAGGCAGCCCAGTTGGGCGTCTGCGTGAGGGCGCGCGTGGTGTCCGCGTCAATGACTTGCGCCATGAGGGCGACGAGATCGCTCAGGACGGCGGTGTGTTCGAGGAGCGATTCGATGATCGAATAGGCGAGACGCGCCTGCGCGAAGTCGAGATCGCGCGGCGCGTTGTCGGCGGCGTCGGGAGAGTCGGCGTCTGCTGCCGGCGGCGGCGTCTGTTCGCTCACGGCGTCGCCTCACCTTTGTCGCCGGACGCGCCCGCGACAGCAGCGGCAGTTGCCGCGTACCAACTGCCCCGCACGAAGGGCAACTCGGAGACGTGCGCGGCGTGTTCAGCTTCGCCCGCGACGATTGAGACCTGTGTGTCCGGCTTTAGGTAATCGTACTTGATGACGGCGAGGGCGATGCGGCGCGCGAGTCGCGGCGAGAAGATTTGAGAAGTGACGCGCCCGATCTCTTTTCCCTCCGTCGTCCTGACTTTCGCGTCCGCGCCGGGTGCAGCGTCGTCTTCGAGGACGAGTCCGGCAAGCCGCTTGGCGACGTGGCCGCGCCAGTGAATGCGCGCGATGATCTCCTGGCCGATGTAACAACCCTTCGTGTAACTGACGGCTTCGTCGCGCCCCGCTTCGAGCACGACGTTCGCGTCCGACACGTCAACGCCGTAGCGCGGCACGCCCGCCTCGACGCGTAACACTTCAAAGGCGTCGAAGCCGACGGGGCGCGCGCCCGCCGCCGCGAGAGCCTCCCACAAATCCGCCGCCGCATCGGCCGCGCAAACGAGGTCGTAGCCGTCTTCGCCCGTGTGCGTGGCGTGCATGACTGTGACCTGTCCGCTCTCGCGCCACTGGACGACGGACGCGCTCTGCCGTTGCGATTCAATTTCCGGCGTGAACGCGCCGCCCAGAACCGAGGCGATGATCGCGCCTGCGCGCGCGCCTTGCACGGAGAACTGCGCCGTCTCGCCGGTCACGTCTTTAACATGGAAATCCCCTGCGAGGGTGAAGCGTTGGAGCGTCTGGAAAACTTTTTCGTGCGTGGCCGTCTCGGTGTCAATCAGGAAACCGACCTCCGCGCCGGGGCGCGCGACGCGCGCGTGCGCGAGCAGACGCCCCTGCACGTTGGGAAAGGCGGCGAGCATCCACGCGCCCGACGCGAGCGTCTTCACGTCGTTCGTGACGAGGCCATTCAAGAATTGCACCGACTCCGCGCCGCTCACCTTGATGCGCGCGCGCGTCGAAAGATCAATCAGCCCCGCGCCGTCGCCGCCGCGCACGGCTTCGTACTCCGCGCTCGTGTCGCCGTAGGCGGCGGGCAGCAGGTGGCCGTCGCGCTCAGCGAAAGTCGCTCCGTGCCGCCGGTGCGTCTCCGCGAGCGGCAGCGTGTGAATCGTCAATTGTTCGACCGTCTCGTCCATGCTTGTTCTTCGCAAACCGTCCCGGCAAATCTTTAGTGCGCCTGCTCCCCGGCCGTCGCGCGCCGCGCGCTCTCGCGGATGGCGCGTGCGACGGCGGCGTAGTCTCGCAGTTGTGCGTCCTCGCGCCGGTGCGAGGCGAGCACCTGCGGACTCGGATGATACAGCGGCACGAGCAACCGCCCGTCCCAAGCGCACACGCGACCGGCCGAATCTTTGAGTGTGAATTGATGATACTCAATGCGACTGAGGGCGGCAAGCGCGACTGCTCCGAGCGTGACGACGACGCGCGGCGCGACGAGTTCGATCTGCCGACGCAGAAACCCGGCGCAGTTCAGAGACTCTTTCGTGCTCGGCTTGCGGTTCGCGCCCGACTCTTTGCGCGGGTTGCAGAGCACGGAGTTGGTGATGAAGATCGCTTCGCGCGCGAGTTTGATCGAGGCGAGATAGCGCGTGAAGTTCTGCCCCGACTGGTCGCCCGAAAAAGGCACGCGCGTGCGGTCGCCGCCCTGTCGCCCCGGCGCTTCGCCGATGAACATGACGCGCGCCGCGACGCTGCCGTTCAGTTCGCTCAAGACCGCCGTGCGCCCGCACATCGCCTCGCAGCGGCGGCACGCGGCGGCCTCGGCGGCGAGCGCGGCGAAGAGTTGTTGCTTCTGCTCGACTGAATTCATCAGAGGAAATTTAAACACAGAGAGACAAAGACACGAAGAAGCGGCATGGCTCTCCGTGTCTTTGCGCCTTCGTGATTAAAGAACGTTCCCTATTACTCCCTGTCACTTGCTGTCACTTGCTGACGTTGATGTCGCGCGAGGTCGAATTGTAGTTGCCGTTTTCGACGACGTTGCCGTCCTTGTCCACGAGTTCGACTTTGACGGTGTGCTTGCCTGCCGTCCAACCCGCCAGCCAGATCGGCTCCCACTTGTCTATGAACTTCGCGTCGCCGCCGTCCACCGTGTAGCGCACGCGGTACGCGCCGCCGTCGCCTTGCAGCTTGGCGTTCGTGAGCCAGAAGTCAATCATGATGGCGTCGGCGTCCGCGCCCTTGTAGTCGCCCTTCGGACGGCTGTAGGTCAGCAGCGGCTTCGTCCGGTCAATCTCCCCGGCCTGACTCGACGCCATCTCTTTGCCCTCACGCGCGGGCGGCACGGCGGCGTTCGCGTTCGCGGCATTAGCATTTGCGGCGTTGGCGTTGGCCGAGTTGGCGTTCGCGGGTTTGGCGGCGTTCGCATTCTTGTTGTCGGCCATCGTCTGGCCGCTGGCGGTGGTCGTCGGCTTCGACCCGTCGCCGCCGCCTTTGACGTTGAAGGCAACCATCTGGAACGAGCCTTCGTTCTTGTAGCTCTCATGCCACGGGCGCGAGGCGAAGACGCGCAAGGTGTGCTTGCCCTCGGTCACGTTGCGTAGCTCGAACGGTTCGTCGAGATTGTAATAGGCTTCGTAGGGTTGGTTGTCGAGGATGACGTGGATGTGGTTGCCCATGTTCGTCTGCGGATCTTTGCCGGGCTTGTAGCCTTTGAGTTCACCGGCGAGCGCGAGTTTGACGTTGACGGTCGAACCCGTGACGGTCGCGCCGTCGCGCGGCTCGACGAAGCGCAGGACGGGCGCGGCCTCATCCTGCTCGCCGCGCGCCGTCATCTGATCTTTGATCTTCTGCGGGCGTTCGGCGACGGTCAGATTCAGCGGCGAGGGCGAAGAGGCCGGGGGCGTGACGGCGGTCGTCGCGGTCGTGTTGCCGTTCGTGTTGTCGGTGGCCGTGCAGCCGGACGAGGCAACGAGGGCGATGGCCGCGAGGACGCAAAGCGCGTAGGGCAAAAAGAGACGTGCGGGAAGTTTCATGGACGTGCCTCCTGAGTTGTTCGAGTGATTGCGCCTGAGAGTATAGAAAGAAGTGAGGGAAGGGGTAAAGGGG
>JAVEDE010000096.1 GCA_030841105.1 Pyrinomonadaceae bacterium | reverse complement strand
GGGCAGCCCACGTGGATTCAACTGTCAAACCGACGGGAGTGACGAGGCCGAGTCCCGTAACCACGACGCGACGTTTCAAATTACTGCTCCTCCCTCCGAGGGATTGCTCGCGGCCGTCGCCTCTTCTACGGGTGCGCCCGACGGGGCGCGCACAACTTCCGAGGCGACGGAAAATTTCCTGCCGGAGTAAAGCGGCGACGGGCGAGTCGCGCGGGTGATGCCGCCGCAAAAGGGGCGGCGCGGCGACCCGTCGCGCCCGTCTTACGCCTTGTTCAAATGCTGGTCTATGTAGTTGTAGGCGTCGCGCACGCTCTGAATTTTCTCGGCGTCCTCGTCGGGGATTTCGATGCCGAACTCCTCCTCGAAACGCATGACGAGTTCGACGGTGTCGAGCGAGTCGGCTCCGAGATCGTCAATGAAGCGGGCGTTCGGCGTCACTTCATTTTCGTCCGCGCCGAGTTCGTCCACAATGATCTGTTTCACTTTATTCTCGATCTCTGCTTGATCGGGCATCGTAGTTCTGCTCCTTCGGTCTGCTTAAAAAATAGAAAAACTTGTCTCGGTTGTTAAGCGCAAATTAAAACACGCCCGCACGTTAATTGCCACCGCTCGCGGCCTGACTCTCGCCGAGCGCAGTCGCCGCGGCCTCCAGACTCGCCGCGTCGGCGACGTTCAGGCAGCGCGCATCCGGTAGCGTCTGGCGCACCAGCCCGGCGAGAACTTTGCCGGGGCCGACTTCCACGAACGTCTCGACGCCAGCAGTCGCCAGAAACTGCACCGACTCCAGCCAGCGCACCGGCGACGAGACCTGCCGCACGAGCGACTGTCGCGCCTCGTCGCCACCGCGAATGGCAATCGCGTCAACGTTGCAGACGAGCGGCACGCTCAAATCCGCAAACTCAACCTGCTCCAAATCCGCGCTCAAGCGATCCTGCGCGGGCTGCATCAGCGCACAGTGGAACGGCGCGCTGACCTGCAACTTGACCGCGCGTTTCGCCCCGCGCACTTTCAAAATCTCCATCGCGCGCTCGACCGCCGCCGCGTGTCCGGCGATCACGATCTGCTTCGGCGAATTGACGTTCGCGGGGCTGCACACTTCCCCTTGCGCGGCTTCGCGACAGGCGTCTGCCACCGTCTCCGCGTCCGCGCCGAGTATCGCCGCCATCGCGCCGACGCCGACGGGCACGGCCTCCTGCATGTAGCGTCCGCGCGCGCGCACCGTCCGCACCGCGTCCTTGAGCGTCAACGCGCCGGATGCGACGAGCGCGGAGTATTCGCCCAGACTGTGACCGGCGACAAAGGCGGGCGACGGCAACCCTTCGGCTTCCATCGCGCGCAAGGCCGCGACGGAGGCAGTGAGAATCGCGGGCTGCGTGTTCTCCGTCAACTGCAACGCCGCTTCCGGCCCCTCGAAACAGAGTTCGGAGAGCGAGAAGCCGAGCGCGTCGTCGGCCTCCGCGAACACCGCGCGCGCCGCTGCGGAGTGTTCGGCCAACTCGCGCCCCATCCCTGCGAATTGCGAGCCTTGCCCCGGAAAAATGTATGCGACAGTCATTTGAAATCTGGGTGAAAGGGTAAGGGAAAAGGGTGGAGGTGGAAAACAGACTTCTTCCTTTCCCCCTTTCCCTTTACCCTTTACCCCTTCTTCTTAACTTACCAGCGCATCAAGACCGAGCCCCACGTGACGCCGCCGCCGAAGGAGGCGAGCAAGACGAGGTCGCCTTCGCTGATGCGACCCTGTTCGACGCACTCGTCGAGCGCAATCGGGATCGAGGCAGATGAAGTGTTGCCGTGCATGGCGATGTTGGAATAGACGATCCCGCTGTCAACTTTCAAGTTGTTTGCCACGGCGTCCGTGATGCGCTGGTTGGCCTGATGCGGGATGAAGAGTTTCACGTCTTCGCCCTTGTAGCCCGCCTCTTCCAGCACCTCGCGCGACACGTCGGCCATCGAACGCACGGCCACCTTGAATAGCTCGTTGCCCTTCATGCGGAAGTAGTGCTGCCCCGAATTAACGTTGTCGGCAGTGATGCCGAGGCGCGTACCGCCGCCGGGCGCGTAGAGTTGTTCGGCGTAGCGGCCGTCGGAGCGGATGCGCGTGCCGAGAATGCCTCGCTCGTCGCCTTCGGACGCGCCGACGAGAGCCGCGCCCGCGCCGTCGCCGAAGATGACGCAGGTCGAACGATCCGTGTAATCAACGTAGCGCGTCAAGACTTCCGCGCCGATGACGAGCGCGTAGCGCGCTTGGCCTCCGCGGATCATCTGGTTGGCGAGCGTCAAACCGTAGAGGAAGCCGGAGCAGGCTGCGGCCAGATCGAAGGCGGCGGCGCGGTGCGCTCCGAGTTCGGCCTGAATCAAGCAGCCGGTTGAAGGAAGTATCTGGTCGGGCGTGACGGTGGCGCAGATGAGCAGGTCTATCTCGGACGGGTCAATGCGCGCGCGCTCGATGGCCTGCTGCGCGGCGCGGACGGCAAACTGCGACGTGTACTCGCCGTCCGCAGCTTTGTGTCGCTCCTTGATGCCCGTGCGCGAAATGATCCACTCGTCAGACGTTTCGACCAACTTTTCGAGGTCGGCGTTCGTCAACACGCCTTCGGGGTAAGCGCGCCCCGTGCTCAGAATGCGGGCGTTCGTGTTCGCCATCTTTAATCTCCAGCTTTCGACACTTGAAAGCGCACGTCCGCCAGTTCCAACTCGCGCGCGTGTGTCCGGGCGATGCCCTCTTCGATGCGTTCGCTCGCGCCGCGCTCGGCAAACTCCTTGACGATGCGCACGGCGTTGCGGATGGCGCGCGCGTTGGAACTGCCGTGGCCGACGACGACGAGGCGTCGCACGCCGAGGAGCGGCGCGCCGCCGTATTCCGAGTAGTCAAGTTTCTTTTTCAAACGTTGGAAAGCCGGACGCGCCAGCATCGCTCCGGCCTTCGTGATGGCCGAAGCCGACAGTTCGCGTTTGATGAGCGAGATGACGGCGTCCTGCAAACCCTCTGAGAGTTTGAGCATCACGTTGCCGGTGAAGCCGTCCGTGACGATCACGTCAACCGCGCCCGTGAACACGTCGCGCCCTTCGACGTTCCCGACAAAATTCAGACTGCTCAACTCGCGCAGGAGCGGGAAGGCTTCCTTCGTCAGTTCGTTCCCCTTCGCCTCTTCCTCGCCGATGCTCATCAGGCCGACGCAAGGGCGGTTCGTGCCGAGCACCGAGCGCGAGTAAGCATCGCCCATGATAGCAAACTGCGCCATCTGGTGCGGCTTGCAATCCGAGTTCGCGCCCACGTCCAACAAGAGGACGGGCTTGCCCGCCTTCGTCGGAATCAGGGCGGCGAGCGCGGGGCGATCCACGCCGGGCAGCATGCCGATGACCATCTTGGCCGTCGCCATCGCCGCGCCGGTGTTGCCCGCCGAGATGAACCCGTCGGCCAAGCCTTCGGAGACGAGTTTCGCGCCGATGCGGAGTGAGCTTTTCTTCTTGCGCCGGACGGCGACGGCGACCGACTCGTCCATGCCGATCACTTCCGCCGCCTCGACGAACTCGATGCCCTGATCGCCGTCCCTGCGCCAGCCGCAGCGACGCAACTCCGGCACAACCTTCTCAGGCTGGCCGACGAGGATAACGCCGATTTGGAAGTCGCGCGCCGCCGCCAGCGCGCCGTCAATTTCCGGGTGCGGGGCGCGGTCGCTGCCCATCGCATCCACCACGACTTTACCCGTCAGTTGGCGTCCTTGCTTCATCTTGAGGCGCGCGTCGGGAGTGACCGCCGCTAGACTACTGCTGGCTTAGACTTCGGTGTTGACGCGAACCACTTCACGGCCTTTGTAATGGCCGCACTTCGGGCAGACGCGGTGGGGCATGCGCGGCTCCTGGCAGTTCGGGCAGGTCTGCGTCTGCGGGGCACGCAGCGCGTCATGCGCGCGGCGTTTGCCCGTGCGCGCTTTGGAATGTCGTCGTTTGGGATTAGGCATAATGATTCCTTACAAAGTTACTTACAAAGTTACTTACAAAGTTAAATGTGACGAGTGACGAGCGACGAGACAGGACAAGCAGTTTAACTTGTCACTTGTCACACCTCACTTGTCACTCTTTTTCAAAGCCGCGAGGGCAGCCCAGCGCGGGTCTATCTCCTGCCGCTCGCAGTGGCATTCTTGCGTGTTCAAATCCTCGCCGCACGTGGGGCACAAGCCCTTGCAATCTTCGCGGCAGAGATGGCGCGTCGGCAAAGCCAACACAAGCTGCTCGCGCGCCAGTTCGTCGAGGTCAAGCTCGTCGCCTTCGTAGGTGGCGAAGGTCAGGTCGTCTTCCTGTAACTCCGTCGCCTCCGCGTCGGTCGTTAACACTTCCTCCGGCACGTAAGTCACGTCGAACTCCGCGTTGACCGGGAAGACCACGGGAGCGACGCAGCGGTCGCAGCGAACCTCGACCGAGGCGTTGATCTTGCCCCGCAGACGAACCTGCTCGCGCCACTTGCTCGCGCGCCCTTCAAGCCTCGCCTCCGAGACGAGACGCGTCAGTTCGTCTTCGAGTGGTAACTCGTCGGGCGCGTAAACTGCGGCGAACGGTGCGCCCGCCTCGTTCAGTTTTTCGACCTCAATCCGCATGGCTCGTCCCCGCGAGGCGCGCACAGCCGCAAATCTCGGCCGCGCGCAAAAGGAGCAATTATAGCGGTCAGCGCGCGGGTGTCAACGTGCCGAAGCCGACTTTTGCCAGCGCGTCCTTGCGCAGCAAGTCGGCGAGACGTTTATCCCCCCCCGACAGCAGGCGTTTCCGCCGATGCCGCCCCGCGCCGAAAAAAGAGTGCAACAGCGTCTCGACGGAGACCGCGCCCCGCCCCCTTTTCGCCCCGCGCCCGGCGTTCGTCTCCGCGCCGAGCGAGCGCGCGGTGGCAAAGGCTTTTCGCGCCGCCGCGGCCTCGCCCAGTTGCGACTGAATATGACCCAGCAACAAGAACGCCGCCGCGTAGTTTTCGTCCAACTCCACGGCCTTACCCGCGTGCCTGAGCGCGGTGCGCAGACGCCCCAACTGCGCCGACGCGAGACTCAACAGGTAATGTCCCTCGGCGCACGAACGCGCGGCGAGCGCCTGCTTGAAGTGCGCGTGCGCGCCCGCCCAGTTGTCCTCCTCTGCGTCGAAGCGTCCGAGCGCGTAGTGCGCGGCGTAGGACGCGCCGCGCTTCTCAAGCGAGTCGTGCAACAGCTTGCGCGCCGCTTCGACCTCGCCCTCGTCGCCGCAAGCGATGCCGAGCAGCAGGTAGACGTGCGTGCTGGCTGGCTGCGACTCGTGCGCCCTTTGCAGGTAGGCGCGGGCGAGCGCGTACTTACCCTCGCGGAAGAATTGCAGGCCGAGGATGAAATTCAGCGTCGCGTGCGCGGGCGCAAGCGCGGAGGCGCGTTCCAACTCGCGTTTGGCGCGCGCAGTCTTCCCCGCGCCCAACAACTCCAACCCGCGGCCGACGAACCCCGCGAACACCTCTCCGTCCTTGCCCTCGTAATCGTCCACGATGTTCGCGCGCAAGAATTCCACGTCGCTCAGTTCCTTGCCCGGCGTCTTCTCGCCCGCGAGCGCGGCGCGATACAGAGTGTTCAACCTCTGGCGGTCAATCTTCCCGGCCTCAACCAGCAAGTCAATCAAACTTTCGAGCAGCGTGTGATCCGAGAGCGCGATCTGCGACTGCTTCAACAGCAGTTCAAAACCCTTTTCGAGTCGTTCGGCGAAGCGCAGCAGGTTGTTTTCCAACAGCGACACGCGCTCCATCAACCCTTCGGCGTGCTGCGCGTCGGCCGCCGCCTCTTCCTCGAAACGCAACGTCGAAGGCTCGACCACCAGCATCAGACGCGTCCCGCAACGCCCGCACAACTCCTCGCCCAGCGGGTTCGCCGCGCGGCATCTCTGGCAACGTATCTCTTGAAAACTTCTACGCATCTTTTTTAAGTGACGAGTGACAGGTGACAAGTGACAAGTTGAAAACAAGTTTCTTTGCCTTAACTTGTCACCTGTCACTCGTCACTTGTCACTGTCTTATTAACTTGTCACTTGTCACCTGTCACTTGTCACTGTTTTATTCACTTGTCACTGTATTCATAAAACCCGCGCCCCGATTTGCGGCCGAGCCAACCGGCGTCAACGTAACGCTTGAGCAGTGGGCAGGGGCGATACTTGGGGTCGCCGAGTTCTTCGTGCAGGACGTTGAGAATGGCGAGGCACACGTCGAGGCCGATGAAGTCGGCGAGCGTGAGCGGCCCCATCGGGTGATTCATGCCGAGTTTCATGATGCCGTCTATCGCTTCGCGCGTGGCCACCGATTCGTGGAGCGCGAAGATCGCCTCGTTGATCATCGGCATCAGGACGCGGTTGGAGACGAAGCCCGGCGAGTCGTTGCATTCGAGCGGAATCTTTTCGAGTCTCTCGGTCAGCGCGTGCGTGCGCGCGTAGGTCTCATCGGAAGTGGCGATGCCGCGGATCACTTCCACGAGTTTCATCACGGGCACGGGGTTCCTGAAGTGCATGCCGATCACGCGGTCGGGTCGGCGCGTCGCCCCGCCGAGTTTCGTGATCGAGATGGAGGAAGTGTTCGAGGCGAGGATGGCTTCGGGTCGGCAGAGTTCGTCGAGCGCGCGGAAGATTTCCGACTTGACCGCGAAATTTTCCGTCACGGCTTCGACGACGAACGCCGCGCCTTCGAGCGCGCCCAACTCGGTCGTCGCCGTGATGCGGCCGACGATGGCGCGCTTCTCTTCCTCGGCGAGTCGCGCCTTGTCCACGTCGCGTTGCAGGCTGCGGTCAATGCTCTTGAGGCCGCGCTCCAAAAATTCGTCCTTCACGTCGCGCATGACGACCGTGTAGCCCGCGCGCGCCGCCACCTGCGCGATGCCGTTGCCCATCGTCCCCGCGCCGATCACCCCGATTGTCTCTGTCACTTTTCTCGTCTCCACGTAAATTTATTAACTGCGCCAGTCCGGCGGCTGCGCCGGTGGCACGTACTCGCGCTCGCGCCCCTGACTCGTCCGCGCGTTCCACTCTGAAGCGGACGGCGGCGGGGGCGTGTCGCCGAGCGCGTAAGGCCGCTGCGGGCTGGTGTAGGTTTTGTCGTACATGGCTCTGCCCGCGTCGCTGAACATGAACCAGAAAGAGTAGACCGCGATGGCCGTCCCCAGCGGGAAGCTCATCGCTTCAAGCACGGCCGCGACGATGCTCGCCGGTTTCGCCCATGACTTATGTTTCAGGATCGCGTAGCCCGCGATGAACGAGGGCAGCGTGATGATGAAAGATAGGAACAGGATGAAGGTCATGACGAGCATGAAGATGCCGACGGGCGCATCGTCGCCGGGTATGGCGAACATGACCGCGCTGAAAAAAAAGAGCATCACGAGCATCATCAACGCGCTCAACCCGCCGTAGGCGAGATGACAGATGCCGAGAGCCTTGTTGTGGTCTTCAGGCGTCATTTATCGCTCCACCGCCATCGCCACGGCGTTGCCGCCGCCGAGACACAGCGCGCACAACCCGCGGCGCGCGTTGCGTCGTTTCATCTCGTAGAGGATCGTCGTCAAGAGTCTCGATCCCGACTGGCCGATGGCGTGCCCGAGCGCGACCGCGCCGCCGTTGACGTTGACCTTCGCCGGGTCGAGTTCGAGTTCGCGGATGATGGCGACGGCCTGCACGGAGAACGCCTCGTTGAGTTCGATCAAATCCACTTCGTTCAGCGTCCACCCGGCCTTCTTCAAGACTTTGCGGATCGCCTCGACCGGAGCCATCATCACGAGTTCCGGCTGGATGCCCGAAGTGGCCTGCGCCGCGATGCGCGCCAAGGGCTCGACGCCCAAAGCACGCGCGCGTTCGAGCGACGTGACGACCACGGCCGACGCGCCGTCGTTGACGCCCGGCGCGTTGCCCGCCGTCACCGTCCCGCCTTCCTTCTTGAACGCGGGCTTGAGCTTGGCGAGAGCTTCGAGCGAAGTGTCTTCGCGCACGGCCTCGTCCGTGTCGAACATGGTGGGCGCGCCCTTCTTGTTCGGAATCTCCACGGGCACGATCTCGTCCTTGAACTTGCCCGCCTTGATCGCCGCCGCGGCCTTGCGGTGCGAGTTCAAGGCGTACTCGTCCTGCTCGGCGCGTGTCACGTGGTAGCGTTCGGCGACGACCTCGCCCGTGTTGCCCATGTGGTAATTCTCGAAGGCGCACCACAGCCCGTCGTGAATCATCGCGTCAACGAGCGTGCCGTTGCCGAGCCGGTAGCCCTCGCGCGCCTTCGGCAAAAGATAAGGCGCGTTAGACATGCTTTCCATCCCGCCCGCGACGACGATCTCCGCATCGCCGAGTTTCACCTCCTGCGCCGCCATCATCACGGACTTCAACCCCGAACCGCAGACCTTGTTGATCGTCACGGCCGAGACGCCGAACGGAATCCCGCCTTTGAGCGCGGCCTGCCGCGCCGGGTTCTGCCCGACGCCCGCCTGCACCACGTTCCCCATGATCACTTCGTCCACGTCCTCCACGGCGACGCCTGCGCGCCGCACGCTCTCGCGCACGACGAGCGCGCCCAGATCGGTCGCCGAAAAATCCTTCAACGCACCCTGAAACTTCCCCGTCGGCGTCCGCGCCGCGCTGATGATGACTGCCTCTGTATTGTCCGGCATGATAGCTCCTTAAAAAGTGACAAGTGACGAGTGACAAGTGACGAGTTAAAGAAAGCGACTTGCAGGTCACTTGTCACTCGTCATTTGTCACTATAACAATGATTATACGTTGGCACTTTGGAGAGTCAAGCAACGGTTCGGTGCGGCGTGGGGCGTCGAATTGGCAACGGCCGCGCGCCGGTGTTAGACTCCGACGCGCCCGAAGCCGTAGCGCAAGCGGGCTATTTCATTTCTCGTCCCTTTTAAATTTCATGCAGGCACTCATTCTCGCAGGCGGCCAAGGCACACGACTCCGCCCGCTCACGGTTCACACGCCGAAGCCCATCGTTCCCATCTGCAACCGCTCGTTCCTGCTCTACCAGATTGACACGCTGCGCGACGCAGGGATCACCGACATCACGCTCTCGCTCTCGTACCAGCCGCACAAGATCGAGCAACTCATCGGCGACGGCTCGGCGCACGGCGTCAAGATCAAGTACACGGTCGAGCCGCAGCCGATGGGCACGGCCGGGGCATACAAGTTTGCCGAAGAGTTGATCCGCGAACCGACGGTCGTCTTCAACGGCGACATCCTGACCGACCTCGACCTCGAACGCGTCATCCGCGAACACAACGCACGGCGCGCGGCGGCGACCCTTGTGCTCGCGCCCGTCGAGAACCCCAGCGCCTACGGCCTCGTCGAAACCGAACGGGACGGGCGCGTGCGTCGCTTTCTGGAGAAGCCGAAGCCGGACGAGATCAGCGTCAACACGATCAACGCGGGCACTTACGTCCTCGAACCGCGCGTGCTCGATCTTATCCCGGCGGGCGAGAATTATTCCTTCGAGTATCAACTCTTCCCCGACCTGCTCGCGCGCGGCGAACCCTTCTACGCGCACATCCCCGGCCACGCCTACTGGATTGACATCGGCACGACCGCGCGCTACCTGCAAGTGCATCAAGACCTGCTCGCAGGGCGCGTCGGCCACGTCAACCTCGACGGACGGCGCGGCGAGTTCATGTCAACCGCCGGGGCAGAGATTGATGCCCTCTCGCTCGTCGCGCGTGACTGCACGATTGAAGCGGGCGCGCGCGTCGTCAACTCCGTGCTCGGCGAGGGCTGCCACGTCGAAGCTAATGCGGTCGTAGAAGATTCCGTCATCTGGTCGCATACGCGCGTGTGCGCGGGCGCGAACGTCTCCGGCGCGATCATCGGGCGCGGCTGCCACGTCGGGCGCGCGGCGCGGGTCGGCGCGGGCGCGACGCTCGGCGACGAAACCTCTCTCAGCGATTACACGCAGACGGGCGGCGCGCTATGAGTGGGCGCACCGTCCACGAACGCATCCCGCGCACGCCGATCCTCTTCGGCACGGACGGCTGGCGCGCGGTCATCGCCGACGCGTTCACCTTCGCCAACCTCGAACGCGTGGCGCAGGCTTACGCAGACTTTCTCAACGCCGCACACCAAACGTCTCTGGCGGAACGCGCAGAGGATGCGACGGAGACGCCGCACATCGTCGTCGGCTACGACCGGCGTTTCCTGTCGGAGAAGTTTGCCGCGCGCGCGGCCGAGGTGTTGGCGGGCAACGGAATCCGCGTCGCGATGTTTGAAGGCGACGTGCCGACGCCGCTCGTCTCTTGGGCGGTGCGCGAGCGCGGCGCGGCGGGCGGCGTGGTCATCACGGCCTCGCACAACCCGGCGGAGTTCAACGGCTTCAAGATCAAAGCCCCCTGGGGCGGGAGCGCGACGCGCGAGACGACGGCCGCCGTCGAAGCACTCGTTGACGCACAGACGCCGCGGCGCGGCGACCTTACGGAAGCGATGCGCGGCGGGTTGGACGAGGCGTTGGAAAGTTACCGCGCGCAGGTTGCGTCTTACGTTGATCTCGAACGTCTAAGGGCGGCGCGTGCGCGAGTCGTCGTTGATCCGATGCACGGGTCGGGCGGTCGTTGGGTGGAGAGTTTTCTCAAAGGCGGCGCGCTCGACGTGGAGACGATTCGCGCCGAACGCGACACGGAGTTTGGCGGCGTCAACCCCGAACCGATTGAACGCAACCTCGCACCTTTGCGCGCGCGTGTCGCCGGAGCGGACGCGCTCGTCGGTCTGGCGACGGACGGCGACGCCGACCGCGTGGGCGCGGTCAACGAACTCGGCGAGACGATGACGATGCACGAAGTCGTCCCGCTCCTGCTCTTGCATCTCGCGCGCCGACGCGGGATGACGGGCGGCGTCGTCCGCACCTTCTCGCAGTCAGTGTTGACGAAACGTATCGCCGCCGCGCACGATTTGAAACTTTACGAGACGCCCATCGGCTTCAAGTACGTCGCAGACCTGATGCTGCGCGAGGACATCTTGATCGGCGCGGAAGAGTCGGGCGGCGTCGGCGTCAAAGGGCACATCCCGGAGCGCGACGGCATCCTCAATTCGCTGCTCTTTCTCGAAGCAATCGTCGCGGCGGGCAAGCCGCCTTCGGAGTTGGTCAGGGAGATGCACCGCGAGTTCGGCGAGTTCTACTTCGGGCGGCGCGACCTGCACCTCGAAGTGGCGCGCGGGCTGAACTTCGTCCAGACGCTTTCCGCCGCTCCACCCGAAGCGTTGGCGGGTCAGACCGTTCACGGCTTCTCGCATCTCGACGGGACGAAGCTCACTTTCGGCGACGAATCGTGGCTTCTCTTCCGACAGTCCGGCACGGAACCCGTGCTCCGCATCTACGCCGAAGCCACCTCCCTCGCCAAGATGAACGAACTGCTCGACGCGGGCAGCGCGTTGGCGTTACAAGCAGAGGCCAGAGGTTAGTAGAGGACTGTTTCAACTACCACCTCCTGGCGAATCTAACGACGTCCTTCAACTGCTTTTCATTGACCTCTAACCTCTGATCTCTGCCTTTATGCCTGAGCTACCGGAAGTTGAACTCGTTGCGCGCGCACTCGACGGCCTCGTCAGTTCGCGCCGCGTCGTGGCGGCGCGGCTGTTGCGCGCGGGTCTCGCGCCGGACACGCCGCCAGCCGTCTTCGCACGCGCCTTGCGCGGTCGGCGTATCGAGCGCGTGGCGCGTCGCGGCAAGCACATCCTCTTCGAGTTGGAGGGCGCGCGCGTGCTCATCGCGCACCTGCGCATGACCGGGAGATTCATGCTCCTGCCGCCCGAAGCCCCTCTGCCGAAGCACACCCACGCCGTCTTTTACCTCGACGACGAGCGGCGGCTGGTCTTCTCCGACCAGCGGCATTTCGGGATGATGAAACTCACACGCGCGGCCGAACTCGCCGACGCCAAGGAACTGCGCCTGCTCGCCCCCGAACCCTTCTCCGGCGACTTCACGCCCGCCTACCTGCGCGCCACCTTCGCACGCACGCGTCGCACTTTGAAAGAGACCTTGCTCGATCAGACGAAGGTGACCGGTCTCGGCAACATCTACGCCGCCGAGGCGCTCTTTCTCGCACGCATCAACCCCTTCCGCGTCGCCGCCGAAATTTCCGCGCGCCGCCTGCCACGCCTTCATCGCGCCATCCTCGACATCTTTAACGAAGCAATCGCGCACGGCTCGACCATGAACGTTGACCCTGAGAACATTGACGGCAGCTACTACGACGGCGGCTTCAACGGCCGCTGGCGCGTCTACGACCGCGAGGGCGAACCCTGTCTCGACTGCCGCGCCCCCATCCGCCGCATCACCCACGCCGGACGCTCGACCTACTTCTGCCCGCGCTGCCAACGGCGGTAGGAACGGGTAAGGGGAAAAGGGGAAGGGGTAAAGGTTGAAGACAAGAGAAGCGGGGCGCTGCGATTAGTTGCAGC
>JAVEDE010000073.1 GCA_030841105.1 Pyrinomonadaceae bacterium | reverse complement strand
TGGAGCAGGCGATCCGTGCGGGCGTCGTCTTCGCCAACGGCGAGATTTTCTACGCGGACGAGGCCGGGGCGCACGAACTGCGCCTCTGCTTTGCGAGCCAGACCGCGGACAAGATCGAGGAAGGGATCAAACGGCTGGCCGCGAGTCTCAAGTCCCGGCACGAACGGGACGCGCCGCGCGAGGAGAGTCTGATGCCGATGGTGTGAGACGGGCGATAAATGATTCGTGGACGAGTGTCGGGCGAGGCGTTTACCTACAGAGGCACAGAGAGCACGGCGGGGGCACGAAGAAAAGCATTCATCATCTCAAATTCGAGATTTGAAGTTCGAGATTTGAAATTTGAAATTGTCTTTCTCTGTGCCCGCGCTGCGTCCTGCGTGCCTGTGTGGTGAACGCCTTTCCACATTCACTATCTCTCGTTCAAAAGTTATTTCCCTTCCGGCGGCAGCGGGTGCGTCGTGTCGAGCACGATCTTCCAGCGGCCTCCGGCGCGTTCGCGCTTCCAGACGCGCACGTAATAACCCTTCTCCGCCGTCGTCGCAGCCGCTTGTGCGCCGCCCGCGACGACTTCCTTCAACTCGTAACGTCCGTAGGTGTAGCCGAGATCGTTCGACTGCGCCACGTCGGCCTTCAACGGTTCGCCCGAAAGCACAGACTGTTTCCGCGAGAGGTATGCGCGGATAGCGTCTCGCGTCGTCAAAGGGAAGATGCCGTCGCGATGCAGGCGAGCGTCCGCGTCGAGGTGCGCTTGAAACGCTTTGAGCGTGCCGCGCGTGGAGGCCGCGCCGATGAAGTCGCGATCCGTTTGCAACAGGGCGGCGCGCTCGCGTTCGAGATCGAAGTTCGCGCCCGACGTCTTCTTCAAGGGGGGCGGTTGCGGCGCGGCCTGGAAGCGGATGCGGCGTTCGGCTTCGTCGGGCGCGGGCGTCTGGATGCCGACATCAACGGCCACCTTCCACGCGCCGTCCGATTGTCGTTTCCAGATCGAAAAGTAGTAGCCGTGCTGCGTCGGCCTGCGCTCCGCGCTCTGGTCGCTCAGGCGGTAAGGGCCGGTCGTGTAGCCGAGGTCGCCCGCGCGCGACACGTCCGCAAAGACCGGCTCCCAGTAGAGCGTGACGGGCGGACGCGTGGCGGGCGCGGGGCGTTTGAGGAATGCTTCTCTGGTGTTCGTGGGGTGCGGCTGAAAGTTGATGCCGTCGTCGGCGAAGAAGGCGAGGAACGATTCGCGCACGCCGCGCTCGACGCTCGTGCGCGAGAACGCGCGCTCGGCCTCGACGAGCGAGACGAGCGCAGGCGTGTAGCCGAGTTGTTGCGCGGAGGAAGCGACGACGAGAGCAAACGCCGAGAGCAGAAGCGAGAGGACGATGCAGGGAGTCCGGTTCATGCGAAAGTTCCTTTGCCGCGCGGACGCGGGAGACTCACGCGCCCGCCGACAGTTGTTCGCGCGCGAACGTTTGCCGTCGTTTGTTCAGCGCACGGTGTTCCAGACGAAAGTGAAGGCGGGTTCGCTGCGGTCGGAGAGAAACGACCAGCCGTGCGCGCCGGGCGCGAGCGTGTACTCGTGCGCCACGCCGCCCTCCTTGAGCACGGCGGAGAGTTGCGCGTTACCCTTCTCGAAGCCGTACCGGTCGCTCTCGCCGATGTCGAAATAAATTTTCAGACGCTTGATGGCCGAAGCGTTCGTGCGCGCGAGGTGGAGCGGGTTGTTGGCCTGAAAGAACGCGGGGTCGGGCGGCGTGCCGAAGAGTTTGGTGGCGAGATCGTAACGATACTTCCCGCCGCGATCTTCCGTAGACTTCGGCGGTTGCGGCAGTTCGTCAAAGAGCGCGGCGCTGTGCGCGGCCACACCCGCGAAGAGTTCGGGGTGCTTGAAAGCGATCAGGAGCGCGCCGTAGCCGCCCATCGAGATGCCTTCGATGAGACGCGAGCGCGGCGCGGAGAGCGTGCGGTAAGTCTTATCTATGAAGGGCAGAAAATCTTTGACGATGGCGTCTTCGTAGCGCGTGCCGTCGCGCGCGTTGAGGTAAAAACTGTTCGCGCCGTAGGGGATAGCGACGATGAACTCGCCCACCTTCGAGGCCGCGCGCAGCCCTTCGAGTTTCGTCTCGATGCAGCGCGATTCCCAGTCGCGCTCGTCGTTGTTCAGCCCGTGCAGGAAGATCACGAGCGGGTAACGCTGCGAACTTTTTTTGTCGTAAGAGGGCGGCAGCGAGACGGCGTAGCGCACGTTTCGTCCGAGACTCGCCGACGGGAACTCGGCATACTCGATGCGCCCGGCGAACGCGTTCGTCGTGCGCTGCTTCTCGGCGGGCGCACTTGCCGTCGCCGCCGCGGGGGCTTTCGCGTCCTGCGCGAGACACGCGGGCGACGCCGACAGCAGCAACGCGCACGCGACGATCATCAACGCGCCGCCACGCGTCGCGCGTGACGCGCACGGCGACTGGCGCAGCGACCATTGATGTGACAACGACGTCGGCGATGATGCCACGCCCGTGTTCACCCGACGATGTTTTATGCTTCTCAACCCGTCGTTCATGGCTAATCCTCCGCCGTCAGCCCTTCTCGCCGGGCTTCGACGGAAAATGGTTCAGGCCGAGGCGCGCGGCCGTGCGGTCGCTCAGGTCAATCATCGCGGCGGCGTTGATGGCGGCGGCGATGCAGATCGTCTCGCTGATCTCTTCCTTGGTCACGCCGAGGGCGAGCGCCTTTTTCATGTGGCCGTCAATGCAGCCGTCGCACTTCGCCACGAGCGAGGCGGCGATTGAGATCAACTCCTGCACCTTCGGGTCGAGGATGCGCCGCTCCGGCGTGTAGTACAACTCTTTGTAGTACGCGCCGTAGACCTTCTTCATGCGCGGTTCGAGCATGGAGTAAGAGTTCGTCGCCTCGTCCTCGGCCACCGGGATCAACTGCTCTTTGTCGAGCGTGACGCCTTCGGCGTCGGCCGCCGTGTCGTGCAGTTCGGCGACGGGCGCGGCGGCGTTGTTCGCGCCGTTCGCGCCCGTCGCCGTCGTCGTCGTGGCGGAGGCGATGCCGGTGCTGCTACTACTGCTCGCCTCCGCCGGGTTCTTTTCACTCATGTTGATTCTCCTGTCGGCAACTCACGCGCAAGCGATCTATTGGAGCGTGAGTTTCTCTGTCAGCGTGCGGTCGCCGTAGTGGATTTTGATCGAGACGGTCTTGCCTTCCTTGCCCGTCCAGATTGACAGTTGCTCGACGAGCGGCGCGCCCTCTGCGAAGGCGATCTCTTTTTCCGCGACGACCGCAGCGTCCTTCGGCGTCTCGACGAAGACGTTGCCGGGGACGAGGAACGTGCCGTTCGCTTCGGCGGGTTTGAAGGAGGCGAACGAGAGTTTCATGCCCGCTTTGGTCTCCGGGTTCTTCGGCGTGATGATCATCGCGTAGTCGCCGGGGGCGAGCGTCTTGCCCTGATACTTGGCGGGCGCGGCGAGGCGCAGGTGCGCGATCGGCCACGTCCGTTTCGCGTAATACTGACCGTTGCGCGGGTCAACGCCGGTCTCGATGTAGCCGAAGGTCGCCTTGCCCCAAGGCAAATCGAGATAGCGCACCTCGACGGCGTGCTTCGTTTTGCCCACGTCAACGCTCGTCGTCTGGATCGTCGTCAACTTGCGCTTGTCAACTTTCTTCTCCTGCGCCATCCCGCTCATTCCGTCTTGAGCGAAGACGCTGCCGCCGAGCGACATCAATGCGACGAACGCGAAAGCCGCGACGAGCGAACGCGCGCGAGTGTTTTTGAGAGTGTTCATAATTTTGTATTTCCTTTTCGTCAAAGTGTGAATGGTTTCCGCTTGGATAGCAGTTGATACGTGCGCGCCGCCTTCGCAGTTTCAGCGCGGCGCGCACGTTTATTCGATTGACTCGACAAATTCATTCACGGCTTTGACGTAACTTTCCGGCGACTCGTCGTAGGCGTGACCGTGCGTCGCACCTTCGACGATGAACTTGCGTTTGCCCGCGCTTTGCGCCGCCGCGTAGAGCGGTTCGAGCACGGTGGCCGTCGGCATGCGTACGTCACGCGTCCCGCCGATGAAGAGGACGGGGCGCGAGATTCTGCCGACCGCCCGCAGCAGATCGTAGTCGTCCGCCGCGAAGTTCAAACGCCACGAGGTGAACTTTATCAAGAGCGTCGCGAAAGGAAAAGTGGGGAGGCCGATCAGGCGTACGTGGTGACGCACCGTGTCGGCGAACGACAGGAAGCTCGACTCGGCGACGACGCCGAGCAGTTGCCCGTCACTAATCTCTGAGGCCGCCAAGAGCGTCGCCGCCGCGCCCATCGAGACGCCCATCAACACGACGCGGTTCTGTGGTTCGCGCGCACGCACGAACGCGAAGGCGGCGGCCACGTCGTGCCGCTCGTCGTAGCCGATGGTAGAGAACTCCGCCGCACTCGCGCCGTGCCGCCGTAGATCGTAGAGCAGGACGCCGTAGCCTTCGCGCCAGAGTGCGAGGCCGCGTTCGAGCATCTCGTAGCGCGAGCGGAACAGCCCGTGCGTCAGGACGAACGTCACGCGCCGCTGCCGCGCGTCGCCGCGCGCGGGGAGATACCAACCGGAGAGTGTGTTGCCGTCCGTCGAAGCGAAAGAGACCGTTTCAAAGGTCGCGCCGTGATCGGCGGGCGTGTCGGTGCGCCTGCGTTCGTCGGGGCGCGTCCCGGCCTTCGTGATCGCAAAACTCAAGAGCCACGGGAAGCCGATGGTGACGAGCAGGACGAGCGCGACGATGACGGCGGCGAGTTTGCGCGCGATGCCCCGGCCGCTGAAACGACGGCGACGCGTGCTCACATCTTTGTCATCAACTGCGACAGTCGTGCTCGCGCCTTTCTCATCAACCACGTCGGTTGTGCGTTCATCTTGTTCATCAACTACGGTTGCGGGGTCGTCGCCTGCGCGCGCTTGCTTGGCGGCGTCGTGCGGGTCTGCGAGTTTGCGCATGCTGAGCGTCGCGCCGAGCGTGAGGGCGGCGCACATCGCGCCGACGCCCGCCAGCCCGTAGCGCGGGTAGAGGCGCGCGCCCGCCGCGACCGCGAGCGCGATGCCGAGTTGCGACGCGCCGTTGCGCAGGGCGACGTAGGTGGCGCGCTCCGAGGCGGCGACGAGTTCGGTGACGAGCGCTTGCAGCGGCGCGACGCGCAGGGCGGCGAGAAAGGCCGTCGCGCAGATGATCGCCCAGAGCCGCGCGCCCCAACTGAACGTCGGCAGCACGAGCACCAGAAAGATCATCAACGCGCTGCTGACGATGGCGACGCGACGCTTGCCGTAGCGGTCTGCGAGCACTCCGCCGAGCGCGCCGCCCGCGACCGCGCCCGCCCCGGCCAGCGCGTAGATCAAACCGACTTCGCGCGCGCCCGCGCGGAACGCGTCCGAGAGCCAAGTGCCGAGGTAAGTGGTCAGCCCGACCAGCCCGCCGGAGATAAAGAACGCGCTCGTGATGCCGCGCCGCGTCGAACGCGAACGCATCGCCAGTTGCCACAAGGACGCGCGCCCCGTCTCCAAAGTCTTGCGCCCCGTCGTCGAAGACGCGCCCACTGTCGCCGGTGACAACGTGCGACCCGTCGCCGCTTCTTCAACTGTCGCCCGTCGGTCGTCAACCTGTGTGCGTCTGTCGTCAAACGCGCGCGCGTCGTCTGTCGCGTCGCCGCCCGTCGTCTCGTTCGAGCGCGGCAGGGGAAACTGTCGCACGAGCAGACCGGCGACGGCGACGAGCACGGCCGACGCGGCGAAGACCACGCGCCAGCCGTAACGCCCCGCGAGCCACGCACCCACGGGCACGCCGAGCACGGGCGCGAGAAAATAGGCGACGGCCACGCCGCTCATCTGCCTGCCGCGCCGCGCGTAGCTCGAAGCGTCTGCGAGCGCGGCGATGACGAGCGCGCTCACCAGACCGCCCGCGAGTCCGGCAAGCGCGCGCGCCGTCCAGAAGAGTGCGACGTGCGGCGCGAAGGCCGCGAGCGCGTTTGCCGCGACGAAGATTCCGGCGGCCGCGGGCAACCAGCGCACCGGGTTCACGCGCCCCGCGCGGCGGCCGAGCACGAGCGCGACCGCCGCCGCCGCCAAAGCGTAGACCATCACGCTCGCCGCCACGCTCGTCTTCGCGCTGCCGAGTCCCGCGGCGATCTGCGGCGTGATGGCGGCGACGACTTGCGAATCAACCAGCGCGACGAGCATCAACAGGCACGCGCACGTCGCGGCGAGGCGCGCGGAAGGCTGCGCGGCCGAAGTGTCGTCTCCGTAAACAGTAGTTGACATAAAGAGGACGTCAGTATAGCGGATATATTGTCGGGTGAAACTCTCCGCGCCCGCGCTGCGACTTCTCTGCGCCTCTGCGTCGAATGTTTGATTCACTAACACTCGACGCAGAGACAACGAGAGTTGCAGAGCGGGCGCAGCGAGCGTTGACTTGAGTTTCGTCCAGTCGCCAATCACTATAAATTTTGTGGACGGCGACTATTTGACCGGCGTCGAAGAAGTTTGCCAGCACGATCAGGCAACAAAGCAATAGCGGCTTTCTCATCATCCTTCTCGTCATTGTGTCGGAGTCAGCGTTTCGGGGCGTTCGTGTTTGAGCGACGAAGTATCCCGAACCGGAGAAACCGGACGAGGTTCAAGGGCGCGCGATTGAAGCTGTAGCCCGGCAAGGTGTCCGGCATCTTCGCTTGCGCCACCCTACTTGTCAACATTTACCTACGCGCGCGACGCGTGTCCTCTCGCCTCCGACGCGCGCGCCCCTCGCATGTGCGCCGGGAGCAGTTATAATCACCCGCCTTGAGTTCATAGCCGACACTTCGGAAGCGAGACTTTGCCCGACGATGCGTAGAAACTTTCGCTGGCGTCCCGGCGTGCTGGCCGCCGTCGCCATGACGCTGCTCGCACTGCTCCCGCAAGCGCACCTGTGGTACACGCGCGGCGGCGACTGGCAGGGCGCATACGCCTCCTTCGACGGCGACGAGACGGCCTACGCCGCCTATCTCGCCGCGCTCATCGCGGGACGCCCGCGCCTGAACGACCCCTACGCCGGACTCGACCACACGGCCGCCGCGCCGCTCTCCGAGTCGCTCTTCTCGATCCAGTTCGTCCCCGCTTACGCGCTCGCGCTGCCCGCACGCGCGCTCTCGCTCGACGCTTCCACCGTCTTCATCGCACTCACTCCGCTCGTCGCCTTCGCCGCCACGCTCGCGCTCTTCTGGTTGCTCGCGCTCTTGCTCGCGGACGCGCGACTCGCGGCGTGCGGCGCGATCTCCATCCTGTGCCTCGGCGCGCTCGCATCCGGCGGCGCGAGTCTCATCCCGCTTCTCAACTTGCGCGCCTCTCACGCTTACCTGCCGTTCCTGCGCCGCTACGTGCCCGCGCTGCCCTTCCCCTTACTCTTCGTCTTCGGCGCGCTCGTCCGGCGCGCGCTTGCCGCCGGAGCATCGCGGCGCGCGGCCTTGTCATACGCCGTCGCCGCGGGCGCAACGTTCGCCCTGCTCGTCTACTCCTACTTTTATCTCTGGACGACCGCCGCCGCGTGGCTCGCCTGCCTCGCACTACTCTGGCTCATCGCGCGCCGTGGGAACGACGCAACGCACGACGAAAAACACAACGACGCAACGCACGACGAAACACGCGGCAACACTTCGCACAACAACTCATCGCACGACGCAACGCACAACGACGCCACTCGCAGCAATAAATCGCATGCCGCGAAAGTTTTTCTGACCACGGCCGCGCTCGCCTGCGCGTCGCTCGCGCCCTACGCCGTGTTGCTCGCGCGCCGCGCCGCGACGATGGACAAGGTGCAGGCGTTGAAGTTCACGCGCGCGCCCGATCTCTCGCGCGTGCCGGAACTCGTCGCGCTCGTCGCGCTCGCCGTGCTCGCCTACGGCCTGTGGCGCAGGCGTCTAGACGCGCGCGACGCGCCGTTTCTCTTCGCCGCGTCGTTCGCCGTCACGCCGTTCGTCGTCTTCAATCAACAGATCGTCACCGGGCGTTCGCTCCAACCCGTCCACTACGCGGATTACGTCTTGAACTATCTCGCGCTCCTCGCGCTCACGCTCGCTGTCGCGCTCTCCATCCGGCGGCGAGACGAAAGCGCCGGGCGCGCGCGAGACAGTAACGAACAGACGGCGCAACACTTCTTGTCGCCGTTAGGACGCACTGCCACGCGCGCGTTCCTCTGCGTCGCGCTCGCCGCTTACGTCTGGGCGGCGTTCGAGTTGGTCGCCACGACGCGCCGGTTCGCGCCCGTCAACCGCGCGCGCGACGAACAGGCGCGCGTCGCCAAGCGTCTGGTCGAGATGATGCGCGCGGGCGAACCGGCCGGGGCAAGCGTGGGCGAACCGGCAGTGGCAGGCGCGAGCGAAACGTTGAACGCGCTCCCCGTCGTCCTCGCGACGAGTTTCATGCTGGCCGACAATCTGCCCGCCGTCGCGCCGCACACGGCCGTCCTCTGGTCGCCGCACATGCACGTCAATTCGGGACTCGACGCCGACGCGCACCGGGAACGCATGTTTCAATTTCTCTATTACACGGGCGTCGCGCCGGAAAACTTCCGCGCCTACCTAGACTCGAATCCGAACCTCGCATACATGCTCTTCGGCGCGGAGCGCGTGCTGCCGCGACTGACGATCGGGCACGCGCCTTTGACCGACGAAGACTTCGACCGCGAGGCGCGCGCTTACGCCGCTTACGTCGCCGCGTTCACGCGCGCCGAGGCCGTGCGCCCCTTGCTCTCCTATGTCATCGCGTCGCCGGAACGCCCGCACGATCTCACGCAGCTCGAACGCTGGTACGAGCGCGACGCGGGCGTGCGCGTCGGCCTCTACACGATCTATCGCGTGCGCCTGCGCCCTTGAAGGCTTGCCGGATGCGATCTCGAAAACTTAGTATCAGGCGTTCTTCCGACTCGTCCGCCGCTGCCGTTACAGACAACTGTTCGCCGCCCGTTATGACCAATCCGCTCGAACGCGAAACGCCCCTTCGCTGGCGTTGGGGCTTGCTCGCCGCGCTCGCCCTCGTGCTGCTCTCGCTCTTCCCGCAGGCGCACCTCTGCTACAAACGCGGGGGCGACTGGCAAGGCTCGTTCGCGCATTTCTACAGCGACGAACCGGCTTACGCCGCCTACGTCAACGCGCTCGTTGACGGCCGCCCGCGCCTGAACGACCCCTACACCGGACTCGACGAACGCGCCGGGGTGCGACCGCCCGAATCGCTCTTTTCGATCCAGTTCGTGCCCGCCTACATGCTCTCGCTCCCGGCGCGCGCGTTCAATCTCACCACCTCGACGATGTTCATCCTGCTCATGCCGCTCGTCGCCGCATCGAGTGCGCTCGCGGTCTTCTGGCTGCTCTCGATGCTGACGCGCGACGAACGCATCGCCGCCGCCGGAGTCCCCGTCGTGCTCTGCCTCGGCATCCTCGTCGCCGGTCAGGGATTAATTTTGAACTTGTTCGGGTATCAGACGGCTTACGTCTTTCTCCCCTTCCTGCGACGCTACGTGCCGGGCGTGCCCTTCGCCTTCTTCTTCTTCTTCTGCGGCTTCATCTGGCGCGCGCTTAACGCGAACGCGCGCCGCACGCGTCTCGTCTCCGCCGTGAGCGCGGGCGTGCTGTTCGCGCTCATGGTCTATTCCTACTTTTATCACTGGACGACCGCCGCCGCGCTCGTCGGCTGTCTCGCCCTCGTCTGGCTTGTCGCGCGCCCCGACGGGTGGCGACGCGCCATCGCGCCACTCGCCGTCACGTCGCTCTGCGCCGCCGTCGCGCTCGTCCCTTACTTCATCCTGCTCTCGCGCCGCGCGCCGACGATGGACACGGTGCAGGCGTTGACTTACTCGCGCATGCCCGACCTCTGGCGCGGCGTGATCCTCGTCGCTGTGCTCGCGCTCGTCGCGCTCGCCTTCGGCGTGTGGCGGCGTTGGCTCGACGCACGCGCGCCCGCCGTGCTCTTCAACGTTGCGCTCGCCCTGTGCGTGCTCGCCATCTTCAATCAACAGATCATCACGGGGCGTTCGCTCCAACCGATGCACTACGAGCAATACATAGGCAACTATGTCGCGCTCTTGGCCGCCGCGCTCGCCGCGGGCTTGCTCTGGCAGGGATGGAAAACTTTTAAAGTCGCTGACGGTGAAAGCGCGAGAGTCGCGCGCGTTGAAAGTTCAGGAGTCGCGGACGAACAAGTCGTGAGTGTCACGCACAATCAAGTCGTTAACTCCACGCCCGCGCGGCGTTTGATTCCACATCGCGTGTGGCTGCCCGTCGCGCTCGCCGCGCTCGCGTGGGGCGCGGGCGAAACTTTGATCATCACCAGACGCGGCTCGGTCGGCAATCAGTTGAAGGACGAGTGGGCGCAGGTCGCACTGCGACTCAAGGAGCGCGCGCGGGTTGAGCAGTCAGACCCGCACCCGGTCGTCTTCAATCCGAGCGTCTACCGCATTGACAACCTCCCGACCTACGCGCCGCTCGCCACCGTCTGGGCGCCGCACATGTTCGTCTTCTCCGGCGTCTCCGTGGCGGAAAACAAGGAACGCTTTTTCAAGTACCTCTATTATTCGGGCGTCGCCGCGAACGACTTCGAGACCATCTATCGCACGCAGGGCTTCATCTATTTCGCCATCTTCGGCTGGGAGCGCGCCAACCCGCGGCTGACCGTCAACTACCGCCCCATCACGCAGGCCGAAATTGACGCCGAGAAACAGAACTACGCAGACTTCCACGCCGGGTTCAACCGCGAACGCGCCGCCGCGCCCACGCTCGCCTACGTCGTCGCACAGGTGGATCAACCGTTCAACCTCGCGCCTCTCGACCGCTGGTACGAACGCGACGCGGGCGAGCGCGTCAACCGCCACATCATCTACCGCGTGAAACTGCGGGATTGACTTTTCAGGCGCAACATTGACGCTTGAATAGCGTCCTTTTCATCAACTTCATTGCGTGGAAAGTATGCAGAGTTTTGACAAATGACCGACAAGAGTTGGGTGTAGTGTCTGCGGCAGAAGGAGAAATTTTCATGTCAACCAAACCGAGAGTCGAAGCGCAACCGATGGCGATCAATATCGGCATCGAAGAACCCGACCGGCGCGAGATCGCCGAAGGTCTGTCGCGCTTGCTCGCAGACACTTTCACGCTCTACTTAAAGACGCACAACTTTCACTGGAACGTCACGGGGCCGATGTTTCAAACGCTCCACCTGATGTTCGAGGAGCAATACAACGAACTCTGGACGGCCAACGACCTCTTGGCCGAACGCATCCGCGCGCTCGGCGTCTTCGCGCCCGCCACCTACAAAGAGTTCGCGCGCCTCACCTCCGTCGCGGAGGAGGACGGCGTGCCCGCCGCGACGCAGATGGTGCGCCAACTCGTCGAAGGCCACGAGACCGCCGCGCGCACCGCGCGCTCCGTCATCAACACCGCCGAGAAGGCCGGCGACGCGCCGACCGCAGACCTCTTGACCGAGCGTCTGCAAGTCCACGAGAAGACCGCGTGGATGCTCCGCAGCCTGCTTGCCGAAGAGCGGCCGACGAACGTCGCCGCCACCGCCGCGCAGGGCGCGTAAGGACGCGAGAGACAAACCGGGTCGCCACACAAACGAGGCCGTGCCGCTGAGTGTCATGTTCAGCGACACGGCCTCGTCTCATTCTTGGCTAAACGCGATAAAGTTTGTCGTGCCGTGAAGGTCTGCGTCGCTCATTCGTCGCGGGTGTAGGTTTTTAATCCGAACTGTAGTGAAGCGATGCTGAGACTGCTTCACCTGCCAGTCGCCGACTTGGCGACCGGCATCACATTTCCAGCCCTTTAGCCGCCCGACACTCACCCTGCAACGCTCTGGCACACTGTTCGCCATGCCTGTGCGTCACGCGTCATCCCTCACGTGTTTCCGTTCGCTCCCCTCACTTACAACTTCACCAATGGAGGACACCTCGTGTTGCACAAAAAGTCTCACCACCGCCGCGGCGGGCGCGCTGCGTCGCGTTCACACGTCGCTTTACTCGGACTGCTCTTACTTTCTCTGACCGTGCAGCCTGCTTACGCCACGGGCGGCACTTTCTTCGACGGCCTCGACACGTTCAATACCGCGCGCTGGCACAAGGCCGACGGGTGGACTAACGGTAATCCTTTCAACGTCGGCTGGCGCGCCGATCACGTCACCTTCTCAGGCGGCTTCATGAGCCAGCGGCTCGACACCACGCCGTGCCCTTCGGGGTGCAGCGGTAAGCCTTACGCCGCGGGCGAGTATCGCACCAACGATTACTACGGCTACGGTAAATACGAGACCCGCTTCAAAGCCGCGAAGGGGAGCGGACTCGTCACCGGGTTCTTCACCTACACCGGCCCGTCCGACGGCACGCAACACCACGAGATTGACATCGAAATTCTCGGCAAAGACACGACCAAGATGCAGACCAACTATTTCGTCAACGGTGTGGGCGGGCACGAGACGTTGGTCAACTTGTGGTTCGACGCGGCCGAGGGTTATCACAACTACGCGTTCGTCTGGAAGGCGGACAAGATCGAATGGATAGTTGACGACATCATCGTCCACACGGAGTACGCCTCGACCGGCAACCCGCTGCCGAGTCTGCCGGGCAAGATCATGGCGAACATGTGGGCGGGAACGGGCGTGGATAGCTGGCTTGGGCCGTTCACGTATCCGGGCACGCCGATCTACGCGAAGTATGATTGGATTCAGTATTTCGTGTTGTGACGACTGACGTCTTGAGGTGGCGCAGAGAAGAAACGATGAAGTAGGAACGATGAAGTGAAAGAATGAGCTTTGTCCGTGGTCAGTGGTCAGTTGCTTGTGCCTGTCGCACGAGTCGCTGAAGATTGGCTTGAACAACTGACCACGGACAACTGACAACCGGCTGCTTTCACTTCATCGTTCCGCGTTCATCGTTATTTCAATTTATAACTTCCTCCGCGTCGCCCTCGCTCACCAGTTTGCTCACGGTCTCTAAGGTATCAATCTCGTCCACGCTCTTGTCTGTGCGCAGGCGCAGGATGCGCGGGAAGCGCAGCGCGTAACCGCTCTTGTGCCGCTTCGAGATTTGCACGCGGTCGAAGGTGACTTCGAGAATAATTTTAGGTTCGACCGTGCGCACGCGCCCGTGTGCGAACTCCTGTATGGTGTGCGCGCGAAACCACTCGGTCAGTTCCGCCAGTTCCACGTCCGTCAGGCCGGAATAGGCTTTGCCGACGTTCAAGAGTTCGGCGTCGTCGGCCGAACGCCGGACGGCGAACGTGTAATCCGACAGCAGCTTGCGCCGCTTACCGTGACCGACTTCGACCGCCGTCACGACGACATCGAGCGTGGCGAGCGCGCGCTTCAACTTCAACCACTCGCGCCCGCGCTTGCCCGGTTTGTAGGACGAGCGCGGGTCTTTGATCATCAAGCCCTCGTTGCCGCGTGCGCGCGCCGCGTCGAACTCTGCGTCGAGCGTGGCGGCGTCCGTCACGCGCTTCGCCTCCGAGAGCCTGACCGGCGTCGCCGCCGTCGCGTCGTCGCCCGCAACGTTATTCGTCACCAAACTTTCGAGCACGCGGCGACGCTCCGCGAGCGGCTCGTCGAACATCACGCGCCCGTGCGCGTAGAGCAGATCGTAGGCGATGAAGACGACGGGCGTTGAAGCGAGCAGTTCGTCGCCGACGGTCTTGCGCCCCAGACGTTTCTGCAACTCGGCGAAGGGCAGAATCTGCGCGCCGCGCGCGGGCACGATCTCGCCGTCCATGATCGCGTCCGTGTCGAGCGCGGCGAGCGGCGCGACGAGTTCGGGGAAGCGGTGCGTCACCTCGTCTAGCGTGCGCGTGTAGAGCGCGACGCGACGCGCCTCGACGTGCGCCTGCGCGCGGATGCCGTCGAATTTGTCTTCGACGTAAAACTCCGCGGGCATCGTGCGCGCGATGTCGGCGAGGTCTTCGCCCGCCGTGGCGAGCATGAACTTGATCGGGTGGAAGAGGCGCATCGAGACGCCCGCGAGTTCGTCGCGGCGCGCGCGCACGGCCGTCTCGCCGATGTCGCCCGTCAGCATGTTGACGCGCGCCACGTCCGCCAGCGTGCGCTCGAACGCACGCGCCAGCGCGTCTTCCACCAAGCCCTCTTTCAAACCGATGCGCAGATCGCCGACGAGCAGCTTGACGAGATACTTCGCTTCGAGCGCGGTCGCACGCGCGAAATTTTCGACGAGGATAGTGCGCTTGTTCTTCGTGCCGCGCGTGTCGCTCAAAAGCGTGATGAGACTCTCGACGGCGGCGAGCGTGAATGCGGGTCGGTTCACCTCGTCGCGCCCGGCTTCGCGGAACGCTTCGTAGGCGACTTCGCCGGAGTCGCCGAGGCGCACGTAGCGCGGGCGCAAATTTTCCGTGTCGAGGCCGGTCACGTCCGAGATCACGTCGCGCAAGAGATTCGTGCCGACGTTCGTGGTGCGCGCGTCGTTTAAGGCGAACTGGTGTCCGGCGAAGTAGCGCGCGGCGCGCACGAGGTCTGCGTCGTCGAGCGTGTGGAAGTACGCACCGAGCACTGCGGCCTTCTCAAGTTTCTTCGTCGTCGCGGCCACGGCCTCGGCCGTCCGCGCGAAACTCGCGAGCGCGCCCTCGCCGCCGAGCGAACTCGCGACTGTGTTGTCGCCGTCGTCGCCTTTGGTTGAGTTTGCGAGGGCGACGGGCGGTTGTTCCGTGTTCTGCTTCTTCGTGCGTGGCATGTCTCTACGTTCTCATCGCTTCACTAAACTGTCATCGCTTCACAACGTTCTCATCGCTTCGCTAGGTTCTCATCAACTCGGCGGGCACGCGCACCGCTTCGTGCTCTTCGGGCGCAGCGAACAGTTCGGGGTGAATGATGCGCGCGAGAATCTCCGCGCCGCGCACGACGCGCGGGCCGGGGCGACTGAAATATGCCGTCGCGTCAACCGCCCACACTTCGCCGCGCACGACCGCCGGGAGTTCGTGCCAACCCGCCGGCAGTCGTGCCGACGCGAGCGCGGCGAGCGTGTCTTCCTTGTAATAGCCGCAGGGCGCGAGCACGACAACTTCGGGCGCGTAGTCGCGTATGGCCTCGGCGGTCGTGGTGGTCGAAGGTTGACCGGCGTGGCCGAAGGCGTGGTCGCCGCCCGCGAGCGCGACCTGTTCGGGAACCCAGTGGCCGGGGGCGAAAGCGGGTTCGAGCCATTCGAGCACGAAGGTGCGCGGGCGCGTCGCCACGTCCGAGAGCGCGAGCGCGAGCGCGTCGAGACGCGTGGCGAGTTCGCCGACGACTTGTTCGGCCTCGGCTTCTCTCCCCGTCAACGCGCCGACGGTGCGGATGTTGGCGAAGATGTCGGCGATGGTGTTCGGTTCGAGCGAGACGACGCGCACGCCCGCATCGAGGAGGCGCGCGGCCTGCTCGACACGCTTGTAACTGACGGCGCACACATCGCAGAGTTCCTGCGTGATCACGAGGTCGGGGCGAAGCGCGCGCAAGGCCACTTCGTCGAGGTCGTAGATCGAGCCGTGGCCGTCGAGTTGGGAGCGAACGGCGTGATCGATCTCCGCGCTCGTCATGGTCAGGTGCGAGATGCGGCTGGCGGTGAGTTGCGGCTTGCCGACGACGCCCGCCGGGTAGTCGCATTCGTGCGTGACGCCGACGAGCGCGTCTTCGAGTCCGAGCGCGCAGACGATCTCCGTGGCCGAGGGCAGCAGCGAGACGATGCGCGGCGTGCGTGGTGTGCTCATCAAAAATTATCTTCCCTGTTGACGTGTCGCGTCGGAGTTATCTTCGCCTGAGAGGGTCGCGCGCGGAGGTCGCCGCTGTCAAGAATCTTTCACGCCCCGCCGCCTTTTCCCTTTGCCCGCCACACGCGCTACAATCGCGCCGTTAACGACATTTACCGAACGCGACCAGAGGGAGCACACTTGCGATGCAAGACAAACCGACCAACCTGCCGGCGACGCAGCCCGGCGGCGAGCCGTTGAAACCTTTCACACAGGCGGTTGTCGAACGCCGCGCCACCACCAATTTTTTGCCGGATGAAGTGCCGGAAGAGTCTCTGAACGCCATCCTGCGTCTCGGCCTGCAAGCTCCTTCGGGCTACAACCTACAGCCGTGGCGGTTCATCGTCGTGCGCGACGCGGAGAACAGGAAGCGTCTGCAAACGGTCGCCTACAACCAGCCGAAGGTCGGGCAAGCGCCGGTCGTCGTCATCGCCGTCGGGATGAAAGAAGAGTGGAAGGAGACGGCGGATGAGGTCTTTCGCGACGGCGCGGAGCGCGGCGCGGGCGACGTGAACAAGTATCAAGAGTACATGCAGGGCGCGGTTCAATTCGTGTCGAGCATGCCGCCCGCCGTGTGGGTGAACCGCCACACGATGATCGCCTTCACCACACTGATGTACGCGGCGGAGGTCTACGGCTTCGACACCGCGCCGATGGAAGGCTTCGACGCGGCGGGCGTCAAACGCGAGTTCGGCCTGCCGGAAGAGGCCGAGGTGGTCGCGCTCTTAGCCATCGGCCGCGCCGCGCCGCCCGACAAAGTTTACCCCGGCCGCTTCCCCCTCGAACGCGTCGTCTACAGCGAGCGTTACGGCGAGGCGTGGAAAAGCGAATCGGAGTAGTCGGTAGAGAGACCCTTCGACAGTGGTTCTTGAGCGAGTTGACATCAACGTCCGTGGCGCGAAGCAAGACGGCTACTGACTACTGTCCCCGGAGTTGAGTTATGAGCGAGCAACAGCCCGAAGAGGCGCGTTTCGGCGGGGTGGTGGATCACATCGCGGTGCGCTGCGAGGATTTGGGGCGCGACGTGCGCGAGTATGAGCGCATCGGGTTTCGCGTGGAGACGATGTACGAGGACTGGGCGATGATGCGCGACGGGCGCGGCTTCGGCGTCGCGCTCCTGCCGCCCGACTCGAAGCACCCGCCGCACTTGGGCTTGCGCGTCGAGACGCGCGAGGAACTCGAACAGGCCGCCGCACGCGAAGGCCGCCCGCTCAAGGAACACCGCGACCGCACCGTCTCCTTCTACACCAAAGGCGTCGGCGGGCAGGTCATCGAAGTCATCTACTACCCGCCGGATTACGGTAGTTAGTTTCAGGTTTCAGGGATGGATTTCAAGTTTCAAATTTCAAGTTAAGAACTTAAGAAGGCTCAGCCTTGAAACCTGAAACCTGAACCCCTCAGACCTAGAATTTGAAACTTGAAACTTGAAATCCTCAGACCTGAGATTTGAAACCTGAAACCTATTCGGCCTGAAACTCGAAACCATGTTCTTCTTATTTCTCGAATCGCTCGGCACGACGGAGTTGCTCGTCATTCTGGTGGTCGCGCTCGTCCTGTTCGGGCCGCGCAAGCTACCGGAGTTGAGCCGCTCGCTCGGCAAGAGTCTGAACGAGTTCAAGCGCGCGGGCGACGAGTTCAAGCGGACGTGGGAGCGCGAGGTGGCGTTGGAGAGCGTGGAGCGCGAGGCCGCCGTTGATCGCGCGATGGTCGCCGACGCGCCCGACGCGGCGCAAGTTGCGGCCAACTCGAACGACGCCGCGACCGCGACGCCGCAACCGCGCGACATCACCGAGGCCGCGTTCGCTCCCGTGCAGGGCGCAAACGTCGCGCGCGGCGCACGCGCGGAAACTGCCGCGGCCGCGACGTTCGATGATGACAACCCCGCCCCTCAAACGGAAGCGACGGAAGTAGCGACGGCGGAGCAGCAGCCCTCGCGCAAGACCGACTGGCTGTAGAGCCGCACTGGTCACAGTCAGCCCGCCCGAACTGCGATGGCATCCACACTCTTAGACTCCGGCGACACCGACGGCGACGAGCAAGATTCGCGGCTCGGCGGCCAGATGTCTTTCCTCGACCACCTAGACGAACTGCGCCGCCGCCTCGTCCGCTCGGTCATCTTCGTCTTCGTCGTCTTTATGGCCTGCTGGTTCGTCTCCGATTACATCTACAACTTTCTCGCGCTGCCCGTGCGCGCCGCGCTCGCTGACGCGCAGCGGCGTCAACTCCCCTTGGGCGGCATCACCGGCAACGAGGCCGCGCTGCCGCTCAGTTCCGCCGCAGAGGGCGACACCGGCCGCTACGTCTTCGCCGACACGACGAAACTCGGCGCGAGCGTGATCCCCGTCGGCGCAAGCGTGACGGCGCGCGTCGCGCGCGATGCCGAAGGGAGACTCGGCCTCTTCACGGACGAGCCGCTCTACGCCGTGGGCACGATCATCCCCAAAGGCGTGCGCCTGCCCTTCGACCTGAACGCGCAGCCCGGAGCGTTGCCCGGCATAGACGACCGCCTCGTCGTCAACACCGCCCTCGAACCCTTCTCGCTCTACGTCAAAGTTTCGCTCTACGCGGCGGTGTGCCTGTCCGTGCCGTTCCTGCTGTGGCAAATCTGGGCGTTCGTCGCGCCCGGCCTCTACCCGCACGAACGCGGCTACGCCCTGCCCTTCGTCATCCTCGCGTCGCTCTTTTTCGTGATGGGCGCGGCCTTCGCCTACTACGTCATCTTCCCCCCGGCCGCCGCCTACCTGCTCGGACTCGGACAGGACTTTCGACTGCTCTTGAAGGCCGACGACTATTTCGACTTCATCATCTTCGTCATGCTCGGCATGGGACTCGTCTTCCAGATGCCCGCCATCACCTACATCCTCGCGCGCATCGGACTCGTCACGGCCGGGCTGCTGCTGCGCATCTGGAAGACCTCGCTCGTCGTCATCCTCGTCGCCGCCGCCATCATCTCGCCGACGAGCGACGTGCCCAACATGATGCTCTTCGCCGCCCCCATGATCGTCCTCTACGTCATCTCCATCTTCGTCGCGTGGATTTTCGGCCGCCCCCGCACGACAACGGCAGAGGCGTAAACGGCTAATCGCCGACCAACAATATATCTAATGTTAATTGCAAAATAACTTGCATTTATAATCAAAATGCGTAAAATCACCTGACATTTTATGGAAGGGATTGCATATTGATGGCCTACGAAGAAACTTTCACGGCGCGACAAGGTTCGGTGATGTGGGGCATTAATACTTTTCGTTCGTTTTTGCTCGACAAACTTCTAGAAGACTTGGCGCGTTTGGAAGCAGCCGGTCTCAAGCCCGAACAATGTGAGTTGGTGCAGAAATGCTTACGGTCGATCATCCAAGAGTTCGACAAGTGTCCCGACAAGGGGTTCGCCAAACCCATTCTGCGTGAGCAGTTGATTAAATTTCAAGAGATTTATGTGAAGTGGAATTTGATCGACGGTTCAACGCCGGTTAATCGCGCGCATCGGAAGGCGGAATTAAAGAAACTCCGCGACCGTAAAAGAAAAATCTCCAGAAAAATCGGGAAGCGGCAGAGAGAATTTTCCACCGAGGTGGATCGGCAATTCTTCATGACGCTATGGGACAATCTGGCAACCATCCCCTCGCAATATCCGCAAGAATTTAAATTACTCTCAGTGGCAATTCAAAGGTCGCGCAACACTCTCAGCAAAGCGACCTGACGGCGTTTCCGACAGATTATCTCCAAACCTCATTGGGCAACACTAAGACCGTTAAAGTGAAAAAGGCTCCGGGCGAAACCTTCGGCTGCTTTGAAACGACTATTCCGTCGCGTTTCGAAGCCCTCGTTTTGATATTCGATCTGGAAGGCTTCACGCAGTTTTGTACGAAGCCTCAGATCGAACGATACATCCCCAGATTCCTCAACCGGGTATTTCACCTGATTTCGTCTGCGCTGGTAATTGACGACTCTTTCAACGAGGCGCGTTTAAGATTTCCGCTCGGCGGGGCATTGCCCGTGCATATTAAGTTCCTCGGCGACGGCGCTTTATTAATTTGGAAAATGCCCACTGATTCGCCGAAAAAGGTCTCGACCTTTATTGAACTACTAAACCACTTATATATTGTCAAAACCAGCTATAAAGACTTACTTGATGAATGTCAGGACGAGTTTGGAATCTCCTCATTGCCTAATAAAATCCGCTTCGGCATCGCCACCGGCGAAGTGTGTAAGTTGAAAGCGGGAAATCCTAACCGGATCGAGTACATCGGCTTTCCCATTAACCTCGCCAGCCGCTTGCAGAGCTATTGCAGGGGACTCGGCCTGATGGCTTCGGCGCGGATCGGGATCGATTACGACCACCTGGAAGTGCTTAACTACAGAAAAGTTTCCGCCAAGAAGTTAAGCGGCTTCGGCTCGGAAGTCGTCATCGTGGACGAAGAGGACTACAGTTCCTTACTCAGTAAGGAGCGAAGTAAGTTGTTCAGTGAGGTGTGACCTGAAGCCGGTCAGGAGTTGAACCTCTCGTTCGCGAAAAACCGCGCAAACCTCCCGTCAGAATTTCCGCCCTACACTTTTATCCCGCCGCGCCTATGCCCACGCCCGAAGTCGGCCATGGACGCCCTTTCAGGCAACTTTTCGCCCGGTTTGGCGCATCTTGACCTACTCAGGCCGAGGCTCTACAATCACGCTCAGAAAGTTTGGCGATGCTCAGCGGTCAAGCCCCGGTCGGGAAGGCGGTGTTGACCTTTCGGCGTCGCCCTTTTCGTGACTTCCGGTCGAAACTATCAAAGGGTTTATCTTTCAAACTCGCACGCGCCCGGCAGTTGGGCGCGGGAACGCGAAACAATTTTTTTCGTCAGCATAAGCAACAGGAGTAGTAAAACGATGGCTCGTACCATTAGTCTACGAAACGCGCTCATCCTCGCCCTCTTCGTCTACGCGCTCGCCGCATCGCCCGTCGCCTTCGCGCAAAAGGATAAGAAGAAGAACACCGACACGCAGGACGTGTTGGAACGCCCGCGCAAGCAGAAGGAAGAGGTCAAGAAGATTTACCGCGAGTGGCCGGACAAGGACGTGGCTTACATCATCACGGACGCCGAACGCTCCGCCTTCAAGCGGCTCGCCACAGACGAGGAGCGCGAGCAGTTCATCGAGGGCTTCTGGCAGCGGCGCGACCCCGACCCCGACACGGACGAGAACGAGTACAAAGAACAGTATTACGAGCGCATCGCCTACGCCAACGAGCACTACGCCTCAGGCATCCCCGGTTGGAAGACGGATCGCGGCCGCATCTACATCACCTTCGGCAAGCCCGACTCCATTGAGTCGCACCCGTCGGGCGGAGCTTACGACCGTCCGAGCTATCAGGGCGGCGGCTCGACGACGACCTACCCGTTCGAGACGTGGTTCTACCGCTATCTCGAAGGCGTCGGCTCAGGCATCGAGATCGAGTTCGTTGACCCGACCGGCACGGGCGAATACCGCATCGCGCGCTCGCCCGACGAGAAGGACGCGCTCGCGATGGTTCCCGGCGCGGGACTCACTTTGAGCGAACAACTCGGTCGCACCAGCAAGGCCGACCGCGGCTACGGCAACGATTACCAGCGGCAGCAGGACAGCCCCTTCGCGCGCCTCCAGTTGCTCGCAGACCTCGCGCGCCCGCCCGTCATCAAGAACCCGGAACTCGCCTCGCTCCTGACCGGCTCAGGCACGATTGAAGACAACCCGCTCAACTTCGACATGCGGATTGACTTCTACCGCCAGTCGGACGAGCGCGTCGTGACGGCCTTCACCATCCAGACCGACAACAAGGAACTGACCTTCTCGGACGTGGGCGGCGTGCAGACGGCGCGGATGAACATCTTCGGCCGCATCACCTCGGTTGCAGGTCGCCGCGTCGGCGTCTTCGAGGACGCCGTGACGGCCACCGCCAGCGCCTCCGATCTGCTCGACTTGAAGAACCGCAAGTCGGCCTACGGCAAGACCGTCCCGCTCGCGCCCGGCACTTACCGCGTGGACGTGATCGTGCGCGACACCAACTCCGGCGCGACGCAGGTCAAACACCTCGGCTTCACCGTGCCGCGCTACGACGCCAAGCAACTCTCGACCTCGACGCTCGTGCTCGCGGCCAAGTTGCAGAGCATGTCGGACGCGCCCGCCGTCGGCCAGTTCACCATCGGCCAGTTCAAGGTGATCCCGAACGTCGCGCGCACGTACCGCAAGGGCGAACCCGTCGGCATCTACCTGCAAGTTTATAACGCGGGCATTGACCAGACGACGCTGCGCCCCTCGGTGGACGTGGACTACGTGCTCTTGAAGGACGGCAAGGAACTCGGCAAGATGCCCGAAGACTGGCGCGGCATGAGCGACGCCGGTCAACGCCTGACGCTCGCCCGCATGATCACCAGCGACCAACTCGCCCCCGGCGAATACGAACTCATAGTGCGCATCAAAGATCGCGTCAACGGCCAATCGCTCTCGCCCTCGGAGAAGTTCACCATCGTCCAGTAGCAACGGCGCGACTCGAACATAAAAGGCGGCGGCAAGTTTGAAACTTGCCGCCGCCTTTTGGTGTTCTGCCCGACAGTCAAACGAACGTCGCGCTAGTTCCGAATCAGTAGAGTCGTCACTCCCGTGACGTTCGTAACTTGCGCGAACTTGAGCAGGGCTTTGCCGAGATCGGCGTTGGAGTTCGCGGCGACGTGCACGAGCCAGCCCATCGCGGGCGCTCGTCCGATCACCACTTGCAGCGCGTTCGTTAGAGAAATGTTCAGGCTCGCTTTGGTTACGCTGCTGCCTTCGATCAGAATCAGGCTCTTGACAATCATGTGTGTTTCCTCCTCACGGTTGACTTGAGTGGATGTGGCCTCACGGCGGAACGAAGCTGCCGCGCGAGTTGGCGCGACGCGCTCGCTTTGCGAAGTTGGTGTGACTCTACTGTCGCCGGGGCGTTGCCACGACGTTTCAACCTGCTTGACGTTCGCCGCGCCGCAACGCGTTGACGAGGTGGTGTGCGCGGCGGGTCGGTTCGGGTTGGCGGTAGCCGCCGTCTGCGCGCAGTGTGAGTTCAATCGCGCCCGCGAGATCGAGCAGGTGGCCGGGCGAGACGTAGATCGGCTGGACGCGTGTCTTCGTCCGCACGGCCGCGCCGACCGTCTCGTCGTTCTTCGGATCAACGAGCGGCTGCCAACTGCCGCGCTCCTCATCCAACTCGGCGTGACGGCCGACCAGCACCGACTTGGCGCAGCCGAGCGTCGGGCGGTTCAGGAACAGGCCGACGTGCGAGGCGATGCCGACGCGGCGCGGGTGCGCGATGCCCTGCCCGTCGAACATCACGGCGTCAGGCTCGGTCTTCAACTTCGCCCACGCCTCCAACACCGACGGCGCTTCCCGAAACGACAGCAGCCCCGGCACGTAGGGGAACGTGGTCTCGCTAACCAGCCCCACCTCTTCCAACACTTCGAGCGACGGCAAAGCGAGCACCACGATCCCCGTGTACATCACCGGCGAGAATTTATTGAACGAGATGTCCGCGCCCGCCACCGTCTCGATCTTGCCTCGGTGCGGCACGACGCGCACCTGCTCGCGCATGCGCTTCTGCAACTCGACCGCCTCGCGCGGCGTCATCTGCCAGTCGTGTAATTGTTCGTAGTGAGCCATCGTCGGACTCCAGTGTTAACGAAGTTTTGCCGCCGCAGTCAGTCGCCGTGCTGCGCGCGGCTCAAGAGGTTCAAGGCGATTCACGCCACAGTTTTTTCGGCGGGGGAAAAATCAATCGTCTCGCTCGCGGTTATCTCCGCGCCTTTGCGCGCGATTGAATGGACGCGCCAGCGGGCATCGTCGCGTTCGGGGAAGTCGTGGCGGAAGTGCGCGCCGCGCGACTCTTCGCGCCAGAGCGCGGCGCGTGCGACGAGCAGTGCGACCGTGACGAAGTTGCGCGAGGCCGCGCGCAAACTCCGCGCCCGCTCGATCTGTTCAAACTCGCGGAGCGCGCGCAAGAGAGACTGGCGCGAGCGCAGTATCCCCACGCGCTCCCACATCAATCGGCGCACGCGCTTGCACACGGCGAGCGCGATCTCGCCCGCCCGCGCGTCCGACACAACCGCCCGCCCCGCGCCGTCTCCGGTCGCCTCTTCGTCGCGCGGCGCGGCGGCGGGCGCGTCCTTCGCGTGGTCTGCGGCGGCGGCACGACCCGCACGCGCGCCGAAGACGAGACCTTCCAACAGCGAGTTTGACGCGAGCCGGTTCGCGCCGTGGACGCCGGTGCAGGCCACTTCGCCCGCCGCGTAGAGTCCCGCAAGGGTGGTGCGCCCGTCGAGGTCTGTGCGGACGCCGCCCATGATGTAGTGCGCGGCGGGCGAGACGGGGATGAGTTCGCGCGTGATGTCTAGGCCGTGACGCAGACAGGTCTCGTCAATTTTCGGGAAGCGGCGGCGAAGGTAGCGCGCGTCGAGCGCGGTCATGTCAATAAAGGCGGTGCGCGTGGCGGTGCGTTCGAGTTCGGCGACGATGGCGCGGCTCACGATGTCGCGCGGCGCGAGTTCGGCGCGCTCGTGGTAGCGCGGCATGAAGCGTTTGCCCTCGGCGTTGCGGAGTACGCCGCCCTCGCCGCGCATCGCCTCGGAAAGGAGGAAGCGCGGCGCGCCCTCCACGTTCAAGGCCGTCGGGTGAAACTGCACAAACTCCATGTCGGCCAAGTCCGCGCCCGCCGTGTAGGCCATCGCCATGCCGTCGCCGGTGGCGACCTGCGGGTTAGTCGTGTGCAAATACAACTGCCCCGCCCCGCCCGACGCCAGCACCACGGCGCGCGCGCGCAAACTCCGCGACACGCGCACCAGCGGATCGAGATAGCGCACGCCGCGACAGCGGCCGTCTTCAACGATCAACCCTTCGGTCGCCGCGTGCGCGAGAAACTCGACGCGCGCGTCGGCGCGTGCGCGCGCGAGCAGGGCGCGGACGATCTCGTGTCCCGTCGCGTCGCCCCCGGCATGAAGTATGCGACGACGCGAATGCGCGGCCTCCTGCGTGAAGAGGAGACGGCCGCCCTCTCGGTCGAACTCCGCGCCCCACTCGATCAACTCGCGCATGTAGCGACGGCCGTCTTCCACCAGCACGCGCACGGCGCGCTCGTCGCATAGCCCCGCGCCCGCCGCCTGCGTGTCGTCATCGTGCAGAGAGGTCTCGTCGTCCTCCGAGAGCGCGACGGCCACGCCGCCCTGCGCGTACTCGGTGTTCGACTCGCTGGCGCGCTCCTTCGTGAGCACGACGACGCGCGCCCCCGTGGCGGCGATTTCGAGCGCGGCACGCAGTCCGGCGATCCCGCTGCCGACGACGATGAAGTCTGTCTCTTGAACCATGTGTGTGTACGTTAAAGTCGGGCGCGATTCTAGCAAGCGCGCGCGCCATCGGGCAATGCGCCTTCGCCCGCCCCCTTCAACAAAGCGCGTCCCACGTTGCGAGAGTTTCGCGACGCGCGCTAGAATGGCGGCCACAGTTCCCTTCCCCTTTAATTATTTTTTGAATTTTCGCCGTGTGGCGCGCGAGCGCGCGGAGGCTCTTGTCACCGCGATGACGCCCACGCGCCCGGCCACACTTCCACGGAGGAGACCCACATGCTCAGAAGAAATCGTTTCGCGGCGTTCGTGCTCGCCGCCGCGCTCGTCGCGTCGAGCGGCGCATCGGCGCAGAACAAAGTAGCGCAAACACAGAAGACCGCCGCCGCGTCCACGGGCGCGGGGCAGTCAAACGGCGTGCTGCCACCGATCAAGTTCACGGAGTTTCGTCTGGCGAACGGCCTGCGCGTGATCCTCCACGAAGACCACTCGACGCCCATCGTCGGCGTCAACCTCTGGTATCACGTCGGCTCGAAGAACGAAGTGCCGGGCAAGACGGGCTTCGCGCATCTCTTCGAGCACATGATGTTTCAAGGCTCGAAGAATTACGACGACGACTATTTCAAGCCCATTCAAGAGGCGGGCGGCAACCTCAACGGCTCGACCAACCCCGACCGCACGAACTACTGGGAGGTCGTGCCGTCGAACTTCCTCGAACTCGCCCTCTTCATGGAAGCCGACCGCCTCGGTGGTCTCCCCGACGTGCTCAACGAAGCCAAGCTCGCTAACCAGCGCGAGGTCGTCAAGAACGAGAAGCGGCAGAACTACGACAACCGTCCCTACGGCCTCGTCGGCGCGAAGATCAACGAAACGCTCTACCCCAAAAATCATCCTTACCACTGGCTCACCATCGGCTCGCTCGACGATCTCTCCGCCGCGTCGCTCGAAGACGTGAAAGGCTTCTTCCGCCGCTACTACACGCCGAACAACGCCACGCTCACGCTCGCGGGCGACTTCAACCCGGCCGAGGCGCGACGGCTGGTGGAAAAATATTTCGGCCCCGTCCCGCGTGGCCCGGAGGCCACGCCCGTCCCGATGCAGATGGCGACCATCGGCGAGTTGAAGCGCATCAACCTCGAAGATCGCGTTGCGTTGCCGCGCGTCTACACGGTCTGGCCTGTGCCGCCGCAGTACACGCCCGACGAGGCCGCGCTCGACGCGCTCGCCACCATCCTCGCGGGCGGCAAGAGTTCGCGCCTCTACAAGACGCTCGTCTATGAACGCCAGATCGCGCAGGACGTGTCGGCCTTCAACAACGCCGCCGAGATCGCCGGTCAGTTTCAGATCGTGGCGACGGCCAAACCCGGCAAGACGCTCGCCGAACTCGAAGGCGCAATCGGCGAAGAACTCGAACGCATCAAACAGATGCCGCCCACCCCCGAAGAGATCGAACGCGCCTACAACGCGCGCGAGGCGTCTTTCATCTACAGCCTGCAAAACGTCGGCGGCTTCGGCGGTAAGAACGATCAGTTGAGCCAGTACGCGACTTTCCTGAACCGCCCCGACTACTTCAACGAAGACCTCGCGCGCTATCGCCGCGTGACCGCCGAGGACGTGAAGCGCGTCGCCAATCAATACCTGACCGACAAGCGTCTCATCGTCAACGTGACGCCCCGCGCGCGCGGACGTTCGGCGGGCGAACCCGTGGCCGAGAGTCCCGCGAAGGCCGCCGCTGCGGCGGCGCAGACGCCCGCGCCCGGCACGACGACCGCCGCCGGAGCAACCACAGCCGCGACGGCGCAAGCCCCCGCCGACAAGCCCACGGGCGCGACCGAACGCAGCAAGACCGAATCCGCCGCGACCGCCCCGGCCGGAGCCGCGCCGCCCGCGAGCACCGCGCCCGCCAAGGGCGAACCGGCCAAACCCGCCAACGCCAAACGCGACCCGCAACAAGCGGCGGCGAGCGCGGCCGTCTTGCCGAAGCCCGGCCCCGAACCGCGTCTCGTCTTGCCTAAAGTCGAACGTCATCGCCTCTCAAACGGTCTCGAAGTGTTCCTCGTCCGTCACTCCGAACTGCCCGTCGTCAACATGAATCTGATCATCCGTTCGGGCGCGGCGGCAGACCCGGAGAACTTGCCGGGCGCGGCCAGCCTTACCGCCGACCTGCTCGACGAGGGGACGAAGACGCGCAACGCGCTCGACATCTCGAACGCGCTCGCCAGCGTCGGCGCGCGCATGAGCGTCGGCGCTGGTTGGGACTCGACCAACGCCGAACTGCTCACCCTCACGCGTCACCTCGACCGCGCGCTCGAAGTCTACGCGGACGTTTTACTCAACCCGGCCTTTCCCGACACCGATCTCAAACGACTGCGCGGCTCGCGGCTCGCCTCGCTGCAACAGCAGCGCGACAACGCCGACGCCATCGCCGGCGTCGTCTACTCGTCAATCCTCTACGGCAGCAAGCACCCTTACGGCCGCCCGCTCTCCGGCAACGAGGCTTCGCTCAACGCCATCACAGACGCGGACGTGCGCCGCTTCTACGAAACTTATTACCGCCCGAACAACGCCGCGCTCATCGTCGCGGGCGACGTGACGGCGGCCACGCTCCTGCCCAAACTCGAACGCGCCTTCGCCGCGTGGAAGCCCGCCCAAGTCCCTGCGGCCGACGTTTCGGCGACGCCGCCCGCGCGCGAACGCGCCGGGATTTATCTCGTTGACAAGCCGGGAGCGGCGCAGTCCGTCATCCAGATCGGACAGGTCGGCGTCGCGCGCTCGACGCCCGACTACTTCCCGCTGCTCGTCCTCAACTCGATGCTCGGCGGCCAATTCGTCTCGCGCATCAACCTGAACCTGCGTGAGGACAAGGGCTACACCTACGGCGCGCGCTCGAACTTCGACTACCGTCGCGGCGCGGGGCCGTTCGCGGCCTCCGGCGGCGTGTTCACCAACGTCACGAAAGAGTCGGTCAGCGAATTTCTGAAAGAGTTACGCGGCATCCGCGGCGAGATTCCCGTCACCGAGCGCGAACTCGAATATGCCAAGCAGGGCATCCTGCGCGGCTTCCCGCGCGGCTTCGAGACGCCCGATCAGATCGCCGGACGCCTCGGCACGGTCGTGCTCTACAACCTGCCCGACGACTACTTCAACAGCTACAGCGCGCGCGTGCGCGCCGTCACGCTCGCCGACATCACGCGCGTCGCCAACCGCTACCTCGACCCGTCGCGCATGGCAATCCTCGTCGTCGGCGACCGCAAGGCCGTCGAACCCGGCCTCCGCTCGCTCGGCATCGGCGAAGGCATCACCTACCTCGACGCCGAAGGCCGCCCCGTCGCCTCTGGCGAAGGCGGCGGTAACAGGTAGCGACCGTTAGACCACACACACGCAACAAGGCCGCGCCGGAAGTTCTCAACTTCCGGCGCGGCCTTAAACATGGCAACTGCTTAAATCAAACTCACGTTAACTTTCGTCTCTCGCGTGCGCGGCTTAACGCCAGAATTTAGCGGGCGCACAGGCCGCCGAAACCAGCCAAGTTCTCGCTGAAGGCCAAGCTGATTACGCGTCTGGTTGAATGAGTTGTTAGGCCGACCTCAGAATTTAATAATTATGGGTCTTTAAAGGCTCTGCGTTGAGTTGCCGGTAGATTCTCAAATTCTTGTTGATCAACGTAAACTAGCTCTTCATCCCCAATGCCTCTAAGCTCGACCTTTTTCAAGATGAATCTTTGCCAGTATTTGACTTCCGGAATTTGAGATAAATCAAACCCTCTACGAGAAATTGCAAACGATAATTGGCTTAGCTTTTGCAAACGAGAGGCAATATTTATGCATGACCCTACATAATCGTTGCCATCTCCTATTGAAATAATTTGGCCTCTCGCTACCCCACACCGGAGTTTGTTTGGAGGTTTGCTTACGTGCTTTCTTATATCCTTGAGAAAATCAGAACGATACTCCTTAGAAATTTCATGAAGAAACTTGACTATCTCCCGGATACCGCTAGCGCTCCTGCTATACTCCGTATCCCAAAGAAAAAGAATGCCATCTCCAAGGAATTTGGCATAGAAAGGCAAACTACCCCAAATAGTTATCCTGTCTTCAGTTTCATCTTCCTTAAACTTTTCAGCTAATACTCTAAACAGCCAATCAATGTAGCGTGTAAGGAATTCGGGGATCACCAAGTGAGAGTCAACCTGATTGCTAAATGACGTAAATCCTTCTAAATCGTAAAAGGCTGCAAGAGCTTGAACATACTTGCCCTCTTTGGAAATATCACCTAATCCTAAAATAGAAGGATTGAAAGACGCGAACTCCGCTTTGGACAATGAATTAAATCCAAAGCCTTTACCATATTTTGCCTCGTCGGCATCAACGTCCTTATACCTAAAATCAGTCCTTGCCATATGTTTCTCCAACGAGTCTATTGCCACTAAGGGCTAGCGCTTGATGAGGTTGATCGTGCCGCGACACTTGGGCGCGCCGCAGTCGCAGCGTTTGTCGTCGGAGTGGTAGGACTCGACGTAATCGAGCGTGATCTCTTCGCCGGGGGCGATGTCGCGCAGGGCGAAGAAGATGATGTGGCCGTGCATGATGCGCACGAAGCTGTTCGGCTGGCACGAGTGGTTGATGAACTGCGCGGCGTTGCCGCCGACGCTGCTGTCTATGCCCCAGTAAGGATCAATGGCGCAGATGTGCAGACGCTCCTTGCCGCGCATCCGCCGCGCCGCCTCCACGCGCGACACGCGCTCGCCCGTCAACTCCGCGATCTTCCGCCCCTTGCGAAACGCCGCCGTCGCGAAACATCCCGTCCCGTCAATGGGCGATTTGCGCGCCTCGATCCCCTCGACCGCTTCGATCTTTCTCATGCGTCTCGTCCCCGTCATCAATTTGTGCCCGCTTCCAATTCCGCCCGCAGCTTCTTCGTCAACTTCTCCCACACCATCCCGTACGACTCGCGGATCAAACTCTCCGTCTCCGCCTCTTCAAGCGCGTCGAGCCGGTGGAGCGTCACCCAGTAGATGCGCGCCATGTAGGCTGCGGGCGTGATGCCCTCCTGCTCGACGAGTTCAGCAAACTTCTCCGGCGTGCACTTGAACGACACGCGCGTCGGCGTCACGTCCAGACTCGCCACCGCGAACATCTTGCCCCCGACGCGGAACACCAGATCGTTATCCCACTGCACGCCCTCCGTCGCGTGCGGCAGCGACAGGCAGAAACGTCTGAGCGATTCAATGTCCATACTGTTTTCCGTCCCGCTTCCAGTTCCTACTCAAACTGTTTCTTAAACTCTCCGAACTGCTCGCGCAACTCCGCCAACTCCGCGCGCACCTGTCGCAACTCTTCCTCCAGACGCGCCACCCGTCCCGCCTCGCCGCGCGCCTCACGCGGCTGCTCCGCCTCCGCGTCTTCCACCACCTGCACCTCGCCGCCGAGCAGATGCGCGTAACGCGACTCCTTCTGCCCCGACTGTCGCGGCAACTTCACCACGAGCGGCGCGCCCTCGCGCGTCATCAAATCTTCCAGCGTCGTCTCGACGAACGACAGTGCCGAGAACGGGTACAGACGCTCCGTGCGCGTGCGTATCTCGCCCACCGTCTGCGCCCCGCGCAGCATCAACACGCACATCACCGCCATCTCCGGCGACTTCAACCCCAACGCCTCGTCCAACACGTGCCGGTACTTCGGCACGCGCCCGTCGGCCGTCGTCACCGCCCGCACCAACTTCCGGTCGCGCAAACTCTCCAACGCCCACACCACCGTCCGCTCGTCAAACGACACCACCGGCTCGCGGTTCGACAACTGGTTGCACGCCTGCCTCAGCGCGTTCAACGTCAGCGGGTAATACTCCGGCGTCGTCACCTGCTTCTCAATCAACGCTCCGACGACGCGCACCTCTTCGGGACTCAAAATCAATTCTTCGCTCAATGTGTCACCTTATGAATTATCGAAATGTCTACTCGAACCAATCAACCGCCATCAGGCGAGACGCCACTTGATGCGCGTGTAGGCGATGCGAAAGCCGTGTCGCTCGGCATTGCGTTGCGAGGTGCTGCCGGGCTGGGCGCACATCATGGCGATGTCGCAGCCCCGCGCGGCGGCGAAGCGGAGACGACTGCCTAAGAGCGCGAGTTGCGCGCCCTGCCTGCGACCTTCCGGCACGGTGCTCGCCCCCGCCAGCAAGACCACGCCTTCGTGCATGCCCATGCCGCCCGTGGCGACGGGCTGCCCTCCGAGTTCCGCGAGGAACGAGTGCGCGCCCGCACGCTTCGCGCCGATGACCGACAACTCGTGTATCTGATCCGCGAACTCCGCAAACTCGCTCCACCCGCGCGTCGCCGTCCGCGCCCACAGTTCGTGCTCGTCTTCCCCGACCACGCGCACTGTGATCTTGTCGTTGCCCGGCGCGGGCAAGTCATCTCCATCGCTACTGAGCGGGCGATACATCACGCTCGTAAACTCGACGGGCTGATAGCCACGCCCGTTAAGCAAAGCCGGCAACCCTGCGTCGGCCAGCGGGCTGACTTCGTGCATCACGGGCGCGCCGCGCTCTCGGAAGAAACTTTCGAGTGTGTCCATCTCGACGTTCGTGATCTCACCGAACAGGCCGAGGCCGAACGTCTGCGTGATGAGAGACGCCGCGCCGTCGAACATCGCATACGCGCCCGCCACTTCGATCCAACGCGCGCCGCTCGCGGGAGACAGACGCGCGCGCGTCTCGACGAACTCCGCGTTCGTGTGCGCCTCCGTCCTTTCCAGACGCCGCGCCAAATTCAGATCGGAGAAGATGAAACGCTCCGTGTCTCGCTCGCCCATGACTTTCAATCCTTCACTCCCACACTTCCCGCAGACGCTTGCCAGTCTCCGCCCTGTCTCACTTCTACGCGTCGGACGCGAACAACATAATCTCCGGCGCGTCGGCCGACAACCTGACGAGCCGGTCGAATTTCAGCCCGATCTTTTCCAGCACCTTGATCGAACCGGCGTTGCCGGGCTGGACAATCGCCAGTACGCGCGGCAGGCCGAGCGGTTCGCGCGCGTAACTTATCACGGCCGCCGCCGCTTCGCGCGCGTAGCCGCGCGACCAGAAGCGCGGGAGGAAGGCATAGCCGATGTCCGCGTCGGGCAGCGTGTCGCGCTTCACCAGCCCGCAGATTCCGGCGGGCACGCCGGACTCCTTCAACTCGACCACCCACAGCCCGAACCCGTGCCGCGCGTAGCTCTCAACCGGCCCCGTCAGGATATACCGCTCCGCATCTTCAACTGTCCGCACGCCCTTGTCGCCGATGTTGTGCAGGAAGGACGGATCATTCAATAGTTCGAGGATGAACCCGGCGTCGCCCGCGTTCAGTTGGCGAAGATTCAGACGCTCCGTTTCGATGACGTTGACAGACAACGCGCCCGACGCTTCGACTTGCCCCGGTCGTTCAGCAAACTCGGGCTGGATCAATTTTTCGTTTGTATGTTCGGCCATCGCTTCGACCTCACCGGCGGGAATAAAATCCTAGAAACGATGTCGCCCACGTTTGGCCGTCGTCCGTCGAGATGTTCCACTCCTGCTGCACCCGCCCGTCGGGTAAAGCCCTCCATTCGATGCGGTCGCGGATGCGTCCCTTCGACGAGTCGCGCTCGCCCGTTAAAGTCATCTTCTGTTTTTCAAACGACCCGCTCAGGTGCAACACCCCGCCGCCGCTGCCGACCCAGAGTTGATGCCACTTGCCGTCGCTCCGGTCGAAGTAGTTGAGACTCGTCCCGGTGTTCTGGCCGACGCCGCCGCTCCAATTTTCGCGTATGGCGCACCCGCCGGAGACTTTCGTGATCTCGCTTTTGCCGAGGTCATTGCCCTTTTGATCTTTCACCACCCACGTCCCAAGCCAGAAGTCGAACGCGCGGAAGTCGGGCGCGGCGCAAGTACTGGCGGGCAGCGGCGGCGGTGGAGTTTGGGTCGTCGCCCGCGGCGTCTGTTGTTGTGGCAAAACCTCTCCGGCGGCATTAGCGACGAGGCACAGGGCACACAGGAGGAACAGGGAAAGAAGTTTTCTCATGTCATTCGACTCCGCTATTTCTCAATGGGTAGTTCGTCGGGCGGCGCGGGGAAACGCGTCGCAGTATATCTCCGCACGTTAACTTTATCCACGCGGGCTGCAACTGTGAGTTGGCGTGGCGCGATGTTAAAATACGGGGGCAATGAATCAAGCTACACATCTCACGGGGTTGGACGCGGCCGAACTGTCGGCGCTGGTCGAGAGTTTCGGCGAACCGGCTTACCGCGGGCGGCAGTTGTTCGGCGCGCTCTTCCGTAGGCGTCTGCGTTCGTTCGAGGAGATGTCCGACCTGCCCAAAAATTTCCGCGCCGCGCTCGCCGAACGCGTGACCGCTTCGACCCTGACGGTCGAGTCGCGCTACATCTCCGAAGACGGCACGCGGCGTTACCTGTTGAAGACCCACGACGGCCTACCCGTCGAAACCGTGTTCATCCCGGAAGAGCGGCGCGACACGATCTGTTTCTCGTCGCAGTCGGGCTGCCCCTTGCAGTGCAGCTTTTGCCTGACGGCGAAACTCGGCTTGCTGCGCACGCTCACGGCGGGCGAGATCGTCGAGCAGATCGTGATCGCCCTCAACGACGCTTACGGCGCGGGCACGAAGACACCGCGCGGCACGAACCTCGTCGCGATGGGCGCGGGCGAACCCTTCCTCGCCTTCGACTCGCTGATGAAAGCCCTCCGCGTCATGGCCGACCCCAACGGACTCCACATCGTGCCGAACCGCGTCACCGTCTCGACGGCCGGCGTCGTCCCGCGCATACTCGAACTCGCGCGCATTCCGGATCGCCCGCACCTCGCCATCTCGCTCGCCGCCCCGACCGACGAGCAGCGCGACGTGTTGATGCCTATTAACAAGAAGTGGCCGCTCGCGGAGTTGCTCGCGGCGTGCAAAGAGTTCGAGGTCTCGTTGAAGCCGGGCGAGCGTTTCACCTTCGAGTACGTGATGCTCGACGGCGTGAACGACTCGGACGAGCACGCGCGCCAGTTGGCGAATTTGCTCAACCGCCACCAACTGCGCGCGAAGGTCAACTTGATCCCGCACAACCCGGCCGACCCGCTGCCCTATCTCCCGACGCCGTTGGCGCAGGTCGAACGTTTCAAGGGCATCCTCGAAGCGAAAGGCGTGCGCGCCTACGTGCGCCGCCCGCGCGGCCGCGACATCTATGCCGCCTGCGGCCAACTCGCCGCGCGCCGCCCCGCCGTGAACAACCTGAACCCGCAAATTTTGCATCAACTAACGGGCTGAACGCCCGGTTCACAAATTAACAAAACCAAAAATCGAACTTAAACGAAACCTGAAATGATCCGAAAAATATTTATCACGCGCATCGCACTTTTTCTCGCCGCCGCTTCACTGCTCGTCGCCGCGACGCCGCACGTGCGTCTCGCCACGGCGTCAACCAATCTCGCTGCGCCGACCATCGCCGCGCCCGTCGCGCAGGGGGCGAACATCGGCGTCAACGGTTTCTTCGCGGCCGACAAAGCGCAGCGCGGGCGCAGCGTCGCGGCCGCCGTCGTGCTCGACATCCCGCGCGGCTTTCACGTCAACGCGAACAAGGCCGCCAAGTTCTCCATCCCGACCGTGTTGAAGATTGACGCGCCGAAGGGCTTGCGCGTCGGCGCGGTCTCTTACCCGCGCGCCGTGGTGCGCCGCCTCGGTTTCTCGAAAGAGGCACTCGCGCTCTACGAAGGCCGCGCCGTGATGCGCTTCAACATCATCGTCCCCGCCAACTACCAGACGGGGCTGACGGAACTGCGCGCGAAAGTGACCTACCAGAGTTGCAACGACGAAGTATGCTTCCCGCCGACCACGCGCGAAGTCAAACTCGGCATCAACGTCGTCAACGCGAACGAATCCGTCAAACGCATCAACGGGCAATACTTCGGGAGGAAGTGACAAGTGACAAGTGACGAGTGACGAGATAAAGCCGTAAATCGTGAATAGACGAAGACAGGTGTTCTCTATTCACGATTGACAATTCACGATTCACTTGTCTTCAACTCGTCACTCGTCACTCGTCACTTCTTCCAATGACTGCGAGCAGGCGGCCGGTGCGCCCGTGGAGTTTTTTGTCGCGGCGGTAGGAGAAGAAGAGGTCTTCGCGGCAGATGGTGCAGAGGGGCGCGGCGTGGATGCGCGCGGGTGCGACGCCCGCGTCCGTGAGTTGGCGGCGGTTGGCTTCATGCAGGTCAATGCGCGCGTGTTCTTCGCGCGTGGGCGCGAGAAGTTCTCCGGCGTAGGCGAAGCGCGCGCGGAACGCGTCAATCACTTCCGCGCCGACTTCGTAGCAGCAACCGAGCGCGGCGGGGCCGATTGCCGCGCGCACGTCCGTCGCGCGCGTGCCATACTCGGCGCGCATCCGCGCGAGTGCGGCGAGGACGACTTCCGCCGCCGTGCCGCGCCAGCCCGCGTGGACGGCCGCACACGCGCCCGTGCGTGCGTCGCCGAGCAGGACGGGCACGCAGTCGGCGGTCTGGACACCGAGGAGAATGTGCGGGGCATTCGTCGTCAGCGCGTCGCAGCGTTCGTTGCCGGTGTCGAGCGCGCCCGGTGTGTCGCCGCGGATGACGCGAACGTCCGCGCCGTGCACTTGACGGCAGGTGGCGAGTCGCCAGTCGCCGCGAAAGAGTTTGAGGAAGCGGCGACGGTTTTCGTGTATGTTGGCGGCGTCGTCTTCGTCGAAGCCCGCGAGGTTGAGCGCGCCGCCCCGCGGCGGGATGTGGCTGCAACCTCCCGCGCGCGTCGAGAAGCCGTTGGCGAAGCCTTCCGCTTCGAGCGGCGCGCAGGAGATGACGCGCACACCGCCGCCTTCTTGCTCGCGCCAGTGGAAGCCTGCGAGAGAAAGAGATTCCGAATCTTCTGTGATCATTTCAATCGGCATAGACATCATCGAAGTGGCGCGCGTGCGCGCGGTGTTGCGCCGCACGCCACGTTTCGCCGAGCGCGTCTTCACACGCGGCGAGCGCGACTATTGCGAGCGGCGGGGCGTGGTCGCGCCGCAGCACTACGCCGCGCGCTTCGCCGCGAAAGAGGCCGCGCTCAAGGCGCTCGGCACGGGTTGGAGCGGCGGCCTCGCGTGGCAGGACATCGAAGTCGTCTCACACGCGTCGGGCGCGCCCTCCGTCGTCTTCCACCAACTCGCGCTCGAACTCTTCACGCGCTCCGGCGCGACCGCGGCGCACCTCTCCATCTCACACACCACCGAACACGCCATCGCCCAAGTCGTCCTCGAACGCCGCGACGTTGCAGAGACGGCGACACGGGAATTGTAACGCACACGCCGACGAGTTAAAGCCGTAGAGCGATAGAAAGCGACCGCTGCCGTTATTCGGCGGCGGTCGCTTTCTGTTGCTCCGCATCATCTGCGGCGATCAGGGTTGGGCGGCGCGGTCGGCGATGACTTGCAGATCGTTTGTGAGACGGGCGCGTCCGTTGCGACTCGCCTCGATGCGCGTCGTCTGAATCGAAGGCGCGGGGAGTTCGACGGGCGCGTTATTTAATTCGCCGTGGGCGACGTGTGTCCGCGAGATGGTGGCGGGGCGCGTCGCATCATCGGGCACGACGACGGTTAACGGAGAATCAACTTGCTGCGCGTCGTAGTCTGCGAGGAGTGGGAAGAGCGGCCGGTGCAGCAGGCACTCGGTGGCCGGGGCGAGCGCGGGCGTGACGGCGATGCGTTCGCGCGCGGGGCAGGCTGACGAGGCGAGTTGCCCGGTCGCCGGATCGATCTCGACGGACATCACGCCCGCCGGTCTGAGGAAGGCCGCGCCGCCGAGTTCCGGTCGAAGTTCGACCGCGCCGCGCACAAACTCAGTCCAGACGGGCAGTGCGCTCTCCGCGCCCGTCAGTCCGAGTTGGCGGTTGTCGTCAAAACCGATCCAGACGACGCAGACGAGGCGCGGCGTGTAGCCGACGAACCAGCCGTCGCGCGACGTGCCGGTCTTGCCCGCGACCGCCGAGACTTTCAACATCCCGCGCGCCGCGCGCGCCGTTCCTTCCTCGATGACGTTCGTCAACATGTCCGTGATCATGTAGGCCGTCGAAGGATTGACGACCTGCGCCGTCGAAGGAAGAAACTCTTCAAAGAGCCTCACGCCGTCGCCGTCAACGGCACGCGTGACGGACGACGGGCGCACGCGTGCGCCGCCGTTCACAAATGCGGTGTAGGCCGACGCGATCTCAAGCGGCGTCGCCTCGGTCGTGCCGAGCGCGAGCGACGGGTAGGCTTCGGGTTTCGGCAGCCCGAAACTTTCGGCCAGCGCGGCGACACGCGGCAAGCCCGTCTGCATGGCGATGTCAACCGTCACGACGTTCAACGAGTTCGTCAGCGCGGCGCGCATCGTTACGTCGTGCATCGAGTAGCCGCCGCCGTAGTTGGCCGGACGATAGGCGGGGCTGTAGCGGTCGAACTGGAAGGCGCGCGGGGCGTCCGCGAACATGCGCGCGGGCGAGATGCCGCTCTCCAACGCCGCCGCGTAGACGAAAGGTTTGAAGACCGAACCGGGCTGCCGCCGCGCGTCGGTGGCGCGGTTGAGTTGCGACGCGGCGTAGTTCTGACCGCCGACCATGGCGAGCACGTGGCCGGTCTGCGGGTCGAGCGCGACGAGAGCGGCCTGCGGGCGGGCGTCGCCCTGTTTGTAAACTTTTTCGAGTTGCGCGAGTTGACGCGCTACGGCTTGTTCCGCCAGTTGTTGCAAGTCGAGATCAATGGTGGTGTAGACGCGCAGGGTGCGCTCGTCCGCGCTGCCTGTGCGCAACTGCGTCTCGACGGCGCGGCTCACGTAATCAATGAAGTAGGGCGCGGTCGCGCGGGCAGACGGATCGACGGGCGCGACCGCCGTCGCCTCGCTCATGGCGGCGCGCGCGTCGTCGGCATTGATCGAGTTGTCGCGGAGCATCGCGGCGAGCACGGCGTCGCGGCGCGCGCGCGAGGCTTCGGCGTGGCGGTCGGGGGCGTAGCGCGCGGGGCTTTGAATCATCCCGGCGATGGTCGCGGCCTCGCCGAGCGAGAGGTCTCTTAACTCTTTGCCGAAGTAGACGCGCGCCGCTTGCTTGACGCCGCGCACGGCGAACGCGCCGCGCTGGCCGAGATAAATTTCGTTGCAATAGAGCGCGAAGATGTCCTCTTTCGACAGACGGCGTTCGAGCGCGGCGGCGAGGAGCGCTTCGTTGAACTTGCGCGTGAGCGTGCGCTCCGGGGTGAGATAAGTGTTCTTGACGAGTTGCTGCGTGATGGTCGAGCCGCCCTGATGCTCCGGCGCACTCGCGCCACGCGCGACGTCGCCACCACCTCCCGTCCAACTCAACAGCGCGCGGCCGATCCCTGTTGCGTCGAGTCCGTGGTGCTCGAAGAAGCGACGGTCTTCGATGGCGCGGATGGCGTTGGCGAGGACGGGCGGGATGTCCGAGTAGGCGAGCGTGGCGCGCGTGCCGGTCTTCGTCGCGGCGTCGTTCGTGAGGGCTTCCGGCTCAAGCGCGAACGCTTCGAGCGTCACGCCGTCGCCCGTGATCTCGCCGATGCGCCCCTTGCGATCAAATGCGACGCGCACGACTTCGGGCGTGAAGCCTTCCGCTGCTACAGCATCTTCCGCGCGCGACAGGCGACGCGGGCTGATCTCGATTGCGCCTTCCGGCGCGACGCGAAACGCGCCGCTCCACACGTCGCTCGCAGACTCTTCTACGTAACCGGCGCGGCGCAGAGTTTCCACGAGACGCTCGCGCGAAACATTTTGCCCGGCGCGCAGCACGCGCGGCGCGGCGTAGATGCCCGCGCGGCTCGTCAGGTAGCCGGAGGCAAGACGTCGGTCAATCGTCTCCGCAGCGTTCCAGTAGCAATAGACGAGCGATGCGACGACGACGGCACACAGCGCGAGCGCGGCCACGCCGGCGTAGCGCAGGCGTCGCGGCCAGTCGCGCGTTTTCCTCTCGCGCGTCCCTCTTGACCCAGACGCATCCCGCCGCGCCTTCAACAGTCGCGGCAGCCGCCGTGCTTCCCGCTGCTCCGATGTGATTTCGATTGCCATGATAAGAAGTTGTTTTTTGTCAGTCGTCAGTTGTTTGTGATCACCACACACGCCGCTAAAGATTGATTTGAACAACTGGCAACTGACCACGGACTACTGACCAGCTTTTAGACACACGTATCCCTCTGCTTCGGGACGCTCTCGCCCGTACCGTTGAGTTCTCGACTGTGTGATGTGCTATGTAAACGACTAATCGGCGGCGAATTCTTTGAACGAGTTTGCCGTCCGGGGATGCGCCTGCTTCAAGGGTTGGCGGACGCGCTCAGAGTTGGGGAGGAAGTGTTGCCCTGCTCTTCGGGACTTGCCCACTGGGAGAGAGCCGCCGTCGAGACGGCGAGCGTGATCATGACCATGATGACGAAAATTAGTTGCGCGAGACTGTTGCCTAATTCTTTCATGTTCGCTCCCCTTCACTAGGTAGGTCTTCTGCTGCCACCACTGTTGAGCAACGTTTGTGCCAGCAGGCAGAACGAGACCGGCAGAGAGCGCGAGCAGCCCGATATGCCTTGTCTTGCTTAGAGTTTAGGAGTTTGCGGCGGCGGCTTCGGAGGGGCGTCGCGGGTGTGGCCGGGGCGGGGCGCGTCGTTTTTCGATACACCGCCGGGAGAGACGCGGCGCGCGTCGCTGTCTGAAAACGATTCGATTAACAACGATTCGATTAACAACGACTCGATTAACGGGGCGACGGTCGGTGCGTGTTCTCTTCGCCCGCGTGCGGGGCGCGTGTCTCGTGCGGGGCGCGCGTCTGCGGCGTCGAGCCGCGACGTTCGAGTGCGTTGGAGGCGGCGTTGGAGTCGTTCGCGTGCGGCCGGTGGAGGAGGCGTTGAATCCACGTCGGCTGTTCTACGACGCGCGGCGTGAGCAGCAACTTGATGTCGTCGAGCGCGGCGCGCGCGGCCTCTTCGCCGAGCGCGATCAGTTCGGCGGCGCGCGTCATCTCGTCCCAGCGGATGTGGCCGACCTTCGGGCGGATCACGATGTCTGCGTTGCGTCCCTCGTGCGTCGAGACGGTGCGCTGCACGACCATCATTGACTGAAAGAGCACGCCGATGGCCGACTGCGGCGGCCCTAGAAACTTCGCGCCCTCGAAGTTCACGTCAACGGCGATCACGATGTCGGGGTTGAGCGAGCGCGCGGCGGCCGCGGGCAGATTGGCGACGAGTCCGCCGTCCACGAGTTGCCGCCCCTCCGCGTCCGTCACGGGCACGTACCAGCCGGGCACGGCGCAACTCGCGCGGATGGCGAACGCCACGTCGCCCTCGTCGCGCATGACGACGGCCTGCCCCGTGTGCAAGTTCGTGGCGACGGCGGCGAAGGGGATCGGCATCTCCTCGAAACGCGTGACGGGGAAGCGCGCGCGGATGTACTCCTCCATACGCGCGTTCGACTGCACGCCGAGCCGCGAGAGCGTCACCCGCCCGAAGTTGCGCCAGCGCATCTCACGTCCAAGACGTTCGAGTTCCGCGACGGTCATCCCGGCGGCGAACGCCCCGCCGACGAGCGCGCCCGCAGACGTGCCCGCCACCGTGTCCACCGTGATGCCCGCCTCCAACAAAACCTTCAACACGCCGACGTGCGCCGCGCCACGCGCCGCGCCGCCCGACAACGCCAGCCCCACGCGCAGCCTCAAGTTTTCATCTCTTACTTTCTTACGCTTCATAAACGATCATACGAAAACCGACGGATTAAAGTCGCCGGGAAAATTTACCATAACGCACGCGAAGACACATCGGCCGCGCAAAGTCGAAACGTCGCGGCGATGGCGAACGCGCGGCGCGGGATGCCGCAACGAATGCGCGGCGAAGAAAACATGAACGCGCCGCCGTTGACGTTTGATGGAACGTCAACGGCGGCGCGTAGTTTACGGCTCACGGCGAGAGACGGCGTTGGGGTGCGGGCGGCTTGCGCCGATCCGGTGACTGCTAACGGGAGAGGCCAAGCGGGGGGCAGACGATCTCCACGTCGCCGATCTGTGCTTTGTCGGTGAACGTTCCCGGCAACAAGATGCCGTTCAGGTCAATGGAGATGGCGGTCGTCATCCCGCCGCCCGTCGGCAGGAAGCCTTGCAGGCCGTAAGGGATCGGCACGCTGCTCGGCAGCAGCGAGTCGCCCGTCGTCCAGACCGTGTACTGCGCGTTGGAGTAGTCGTAATCAACGCCGCCCGCCGCGTTGGCCGGTAGACCGGCCGCCCCTAGCTGGCACTGGCTCGACGAGTTGATGACGTTGCCGATGTTGAACTTCCACGGGAGCGGCGCGGTGGGAGGACTCAACCTCCACTCGTTGGTGTCGCCGACGCAGACGTATTCCAGAGCGCGCGAGGCGTGAGCCGCCGCCAGCGTCGAGGCGGCGTAGGCGGTGAGCATGTTGCTGTCGCAGTGCTCGTTGGCGGGAATGCTGGGGCCGGTGAAGGGGTTACAACGCATGGTGCGCTCGCCGAGCAGCATACGGCCTTCGCGCGAGAAGCTAATGTCGAAGACGGGGTTCGAGAAGTTCTTACCGGGCAGGTCTGGGAGTGACAACTCGCGCCGGTTGTCTGTGGGGACGAAGTTGCCCGTGCCGTCGAGCGCGACCGACCAAATCTCATTGCTGTCCGTGTTGTTCGAGTTTCCGTTGCCGCAATCTTCTTTCCACACGCTGTAGTAGACGCGGCCGTTGTGCGTCTCCACGGCCACCAGACGCTCGCCGCGCGGCGCGAAGCCGGGTGCGCCGTTGTCGGCGGCAAACGGGTCGAAGGTGTTGAGGGTTGTGCCCGTCACGTTGTTCAGCGTGTTGCCTTTCAGGCGATAGATTTTTCCGTCTTCGAGGTCGGTGACGAAGAACTGATCGTACCGGCAATCGTAGGCTACATCGCCGAGCGCAGGCCACGCCTCGTTCTGGTAGTTCTGGATATTGAGGAGCGGGTCTTGGAAGTTGGGCAGTTGCGCGAAGATCGAGATCGCGCCCGTCGAGCCGTCAATCCGGTAGACCGTGCCGGGGCCGGACGGGTAATAGTCGCCGTTGTAGGCCGAGGTGGCCGCGACGAAGATGTTGCCGTTCTGGTCGAGCGTGACGCCGAAGATCGTGCCGAGGTTCTTTCTCGTCCACGGGCTTGACGCGGGGCCGTAGTACATCGGCGCGGGGACGTTGGTGTTGGTTACAAAACTCGTCTCGGTCAGATCAACGACGCGCAGCACGGCCTCCGACTGAATCGGCGGGAAGAGCGGGTTGGTCGGCTGCGTGGCGCGCGAGGTGGTCACGGCCAGACGCTTGCCGACGAACGGGATGAACGCCTGATCATGGATGCGGGGCGCGCCGCCGCAACACTTGCCGGTCGCGCACGTCTGCGCCGGGGGCGCGCCGCATGCGGGCAGCGTGATGCATTTTTTAAGACCGCTACAACAGTTCAGGTCGTCCTTGTCGTGGACGCTGAGCGTGAAACAGACGGTCGTTCCGGCGGGCATGCCCGGCGCGATGGTGACGGTGATCTGCCGCGTGGCGTTCGGCGGCAGCGCGGGCGTCAGCGGGTAGGGGTTCACGCTGATGTTCGTGCCGGACGGGGTAACGAAACGAAACTCGGCCTCGGTCGCGGGGAAGTTCGAGAGGTTCGTTACGGCGAAGGTGTAGGTGTAAGTGCCGTCGGGGTTGCAGGTGATCAAATCGCACTCGCCGAACTTCAGGCACGACAGCGTGTCCTGCTGGTGGGCGTGGGCGGTGGTGGTGACGACTCCGGGCGGCAAAGAAGACAGCAAACAAACTGCCAGCAGGGGCAGCGAAGTGAGGACGGATTTTGTGAGGCGCATGACGCTCCTTTCATGTCTGCCTCTTTGATCAGCAATCGCTATGCCCGGTCGTGTTTGCAACGATCCGACCGCAAACGGCGTATGCGCCGCGTGCCGGGATGAATGAACGGAGACAAACGGCGCGTCGCCGTCCTCAATTGTTCACTGTGTAATGTGTGAGTCGAGACACGCAACGATACGCGCGCCCCGCGTCTGTTAGACGGGACTGAGGATGACGATCTCGGCGCGGGTGCGTGCGTCTTCGAGGAAGGCGTCGGTGTCGGATTCGATCTTGTCTTCGGTGAGCGTGCGTTCGATCTCGGCGGTGGCCTGTTCGAGCGTGGGGACGATGCGGCCGGGCGACTGGCGGCGGTGGCGCGGCACGTACACGTCGCGGTAGTAGGCCGCGATCTCCTGCGTGGAGATGATGGTGAAAGAGCGGAAACGGAAGTTGAGATAGTTTTCGATCTCGACGCGCTGGCGGACGATCTCGCGCAAGCCCTCGCCCGTCAGGCCGACGCGCGCGAGTCGTTCGTAGAAGGCCGCCTGCGAGGGAAAGCGTTTGACGAGTTCGTTCGTCGCCTTATCAACGTCGGCGTCCGAAGGCGTGATGGTCGGCAGCTTCCCGGCCTCCTGCGAGATGAGCCGTTGATCAATGAGTAGGTTGAGGACGCGCTGCAAGTCTTCGGAGCGCGGCTCGTCAATCGGCGTGTCCGGCTGCAAGGCCAACTGCCAGAGCAAGTCCGTGTAAGTGATCAACTCGCGGTGATTGATCGTCGCCACCCAACGATCCACGATCTCTTGCGCCGAAGCGGGCGCAGAGAAAAGGGTAAAGGGTAAAGGGTAAAGGGCAAGGGCAAGCAGCAGCGCACGCGCGCCCCTGCCGAGTCGCTTCCACGAAACCTTTGTGCTGCTCTTAGTCATCTCCTTTACCCTTTCCCCCTTTCCCTTTTCCCCGTGTCTTAGAACGCCTGCCCGAAGCGGAAGTGCAACTGGGCGCGGCGGAGGCGCACGGTCGCGGGCGGCGACGGGAAGGCTTGCGGCAGTTCAAACTCCGGCGGGTTGACGAGGAAGCCGTAGTCTATGCCGAGCGCGCCGATGGGCGTGCGGAAGCGCAGGCCGAGGCCGACCGTGTGCGCCCACTGAACGCGCAGGTTACGCATGTTGATGGTGTCGCCGGGGCGTCGGTCGTTGCGCCCGAAGATGTCGCCGATGCGGCGGAAGACGTTGCCGCCGTCGTAGAACGGCACGATCTGGAAGGTCTTCGTCAGCGGCACGCGCGCTTCCAGATTGACGACCGCCATCGCGTTGCCGCCGACGGGCACGGTGAACGGGTTGAGCGTCACGGGGTCGCCGTTCGTGTTGCGGAAGACGCCGCCCGTGCAGAAGGGGACGTTGATCTGGCTGCCCGCGTCCGAACCCGTCGGGCAGACGGCGAGGCGAGGCCCGGCCTCCTCGAAGGCGAAGCCGCGCAGCGTGGTCGAGCCGCCGGTAAAGAACCTCTCGCTAATGGGGAGCGTCTGGTCAACGTCGTCAATCGTGCCGTCGCCGTTGCGGTCGGTCGGGTTGAAGAGACTGGCGACGCCGAGGTTGAGATTGACGGCGAAGACCGTGCCGCGCACGCGGCTCTGCAAACCGCCGAGCAACCCGCCGCGCTCGCTGGCGAGAAGTAACGGGTCGGGAGGGCCGCCGAAGCGGAAGTAGCGGCGATAGGTGGCGAGCAACTTGGTGAACGACAAATTGCCGCCGAGTTGTTTGATGGCGACGGCGTAGTCCACGGTCAGGAACTCGCCGCGGGAGGGGTCGAACTGTCGGTCGCGCGTGTCGCGCGCGAGTGTCGCGCCGAAACGCGAGAGACGCACGGCCTTGTCGGGTCTGAGGATGGGCGCGACGAGGAGGCTCTGGATGTTGAAGAGGCGCACGTCCTCGTAGTTGTAGCGCAGGAAGAGGATGGTGCGCGAACGCGGCTGAATGACGCGCTGCGTCTCGATGTTGAAGGTGAAGCGGTTGATGGTCGGCTCGCCCGTGCGCATGCCGAACTCGTCAATCGGCCGCCCCTCTTCGTCGAGCCGCTGGACGATGCCGAAGTTGCCGCGATCAATCGTCGAGCGGAAGAAGCGCGTGACGTTGATGTCGCGCTGGTACTGCGCCGAGACGGTGAGGGGCGAGAAACGCTGACGGCCGTAGGTGCGGAAGCGCGGGTCGAAATATTCGAGACGGAAGAGTTGCTGGCGGCGACTGGCGCGCGTGCGCAGTGCGCCTTGACGCAGTTGGCCGAAGAGGTTGTTGTTGCGTAGCTCGAAGAGTCCGAGCGGCCCGCTGTCGGTCGAGTAGCCGCCGCCGTAGTCCAAGCGGCGCGGCTTGAGTTCTTCGAGATCAATGATCACGTCGCGGCGGCGGAAGCCCGCGGCCGTCTCGCCCGCCGCCTCGGTGCGGATGATGACCTGACGAAAGGCGTTCGTCTCGTAGAGCACGCGCTCGGCTTCGGCGAGACGGTCGGAGCGCAAGACCTCGCCCTCTTTGAGCGGGATGGCTTCGAGGATGGCCTCGCGCTTCGTGCGCATGCGGGCGTCTGGCGTCGTGCCTTCGTTGCCGTTGATGATGATGCGGTTGATGAAGACCTTGCCGCCCTCTGTGACGTTGTAGACGAGCCGCACCTGCTCGTCGTCGCCCTTCTTCGGGAGTTCGACGACATCCACGCGCACCTCTGCGTCAATGTAGCCGTTGCGCGTGTAGAGCGAGCGGATGCGTTCGGCATCGGCGCGTGCGAGCGTGCGCGCGAACGGCCCGGCGACGATGGTGCAGGGTTCGCTGCGGAAGTTGGCGGCGCGGCACGGCTCTTCGCGCAAACGCTCGGTCGTGTAAAGCTGGTTGCCGCGAAAGTCCACGCCCGCCACGCGCGTCAAAGGGCCTTCGGTAACGGCGAACGTGATGATCAAATCTTCGCTGTCGAGCGCGACGCCCTGCCGCACCTCGACCGTCGCCTTGCGATAACCGAGGTCGCGCATCCGCGCCTCGACCGTCCGGCGGTCGCGCACCAGCAACTCGCGGCTCGTGTAGCCGCGGCGCGAGCCGAGAAACGGGATGATGCCGAGCAGGCCGCTGGCGGGTTCGGAGCGCAGTTCGTCGGCGAGGTCGTCGTAGGTCAACTTCTCCGTGCCCTCGATGCGAATCTCCGAGAGTTTGAAACGACGCCCCTGCTCGACCGTGTAGTTGATGTTGACGGTGCGACCGCTCAACTCGCGCGGGTTCAAATTGTCGCACGCGCCCGCCGCGACGGGCAGGCCGATGATCGGCTGCGCGAGCGGGTCGGACACGACGACGTTCGGGTTCGCGGGCGACGTGGGAGTTGCGGCGTTCGTCATCGTCGCCGCAGGCGGCGGGTTGGATGGATTTGCGTTCGGCGTGACAACGTTTGCGTTCGCCGTCGTTGCGGGCGTGGCGGGCGCGTTCGGGTCTGTGTTCGCGGGCGGCGTGGCGGACGTGTTCGCGTTGCCGGCGGCGGCCGCGACGGCGACAGTCGAGGCGGGCGGCGCGGGGCGATCAACGGCGCAGGTCGAGATCACGTCGGCGAAAAAGTAGCCCTGCTCTTGCAGGTGATTTTTCAGTCGCCGCGCGCCCTCGGTGATGGCCGCCTGATCAATGCTGCCCTCGCGCTGGACGGGCAACAGTTGCTCGCGCTTCTTGTCGCTGACCTCGAAGCCCGTCACTTCGACGTTGACGCGCGGGCCGATGCCGCCCGTCAGGTTAACCGTGATCGTGTTGCGCGCCGAGTCAATGACGGTCTGCGCCTCGCCGAGTTGCGGCGCGAGAAAGCCCTGCGCCATGATCGCGCGACGGATGCGCCCCACGTCTTCGCCGAGCGCGGTGCGCGTGAACGGCACACCGGCCGCGAGGCGCAGGTCGGGGCGCACGGTCGCCACGTCGAAGCCCGTGATCTGAATGTTGAAAGCCTCGACGCGCGCCTGCTCGCCGGGGTTGACCGTGTAGGCGACGATTGCGCCCGTGCCCGCCGCATCGAGCGTGCGCGTGTAGGTCACGTCGGCGCGGAAGTAGCCGCGGTCGCGCAGGTAAATCTGGATGGCGTCCGCCCCTGCGCGCAGCGATTGATCGGAGACGCGCGCGCCGGGATCGAGCAGGTTGAGACGCGCGCGCAGGTCGTCGGCGGTGACGGGCGCGCCGCCGGTCGGCGTCGTGGCGGCGGCCGTACCCACGAGGTCGAGCCGCACGTCGGTGACGCGCACCTGCGGCCGGACGAAGAAGCGCAAGGCGATGGGCACGGCCTCGCCGCCCAAGCCCACTGCGGCGCGCGCCTCGGTGGCCTCCACGCGCGCGTTCTCCACGCGCCCCGAATCGAACAACGCCTGCAAAGACTCGCGCACGCGCAACGCCGCGAAGGGCGCGTTTGGCGCAACCGTCAACAGGCGACGCAACTCGCCCTCGCCCGTCGCGTTGCGCGCCGCGCCCTCGTACACCACCTCCACCGACGCCACCATGCGCCCCTCGTAGCGGCTCAGATCATTCACGCCCTTGGCCGCAACAACGACGGCGGCGGCAGCAGGCGCACCACTCACACGCACGCCGCACGCGACGAGCAAAAGCAAAACGAAGATGAAACGACGGTAAAGCACTAATGTAATCGGTTGTCCGTTGTCAGTAGTCAGCGGTCAGTTGTCCGTAGTCCGTGGTTTATAGTCCGTTGCCAGTGGTCAGTTGTTTTCTTCTACTCAAGCTCAAACTTTTATTTTCAATTCGCCGCTCTTACAGCCGCAAGCAACTGACAACTGGCGACGGACAACGGACGCTTTAAAATCTCTTCCTGAAACGAATCTCGAAACTAAAATTGTCGCGTGCCGAGCGCAGCGTGTTGGTCGCGCCTTGTTCGTATTGCGCGATGAACGAGAGCCTGTCCGAGACGCGGTATTCGAGCGCGAGCACCTGATTCTGATCCGTCGTCACGTTGGTCGAATAGGTCAGGCTCAGGTTGCGGTTGATCTGCCGCCCGACCGTGAGCCGCGCCGTCGGACTCGCGCCGCCGCGCCCCGCGATCAGCGGATCAATCTCGAAGCGGTTGAGGCCGAACAATTTGTCCGTCGCCTTCTGCACGGGGTTGTTGATGAGCGTGTCGGTCAACAAACTCGTCGCCGTGCCGAAGCCGGTCTGCGCGAGCGTCGCGCCGCCCTCTTCGCTGCGGTTCAAGTCGCCCGTCGTGATCAGCGCGACCACGTCCGACTGCGGGAGCGCGGGATCGCTTCTGACGACGGCGGTCGGCGCGGAGAGCGGCCCTGTGAGACTGACGATGACGCGGTAGCCTTTGATCTCGGCTTCGGCCTGAATGCTCAGGATGGGGTCAGCCCCGCGGCGCGCGGGCAAATCTATGAAGGCGCGCGTCAGTTCGTAACGGTCGTTGCGGAAGTTGAGCGTGCCGCGCGCGACCGTGATGCGGCCGCCGATGACCGGCTCTTCGACCGAACCGCGCACCTGTAAGTTAACCGAGCCGACGATGTCCGCGAGGTTGTTGCGGACGACCAAAGCGTCGCGCCCTTCGACGCGGAGGTCGAGCCGGAGGTTCGAGGTGAAGCCGCCGCCATCGCCGCCGTCGCCGCCGCTCTCGCTGATGGTGGGGTCGCGTCGGCCGTTGATGAAGTCCGCGATCTCGATGTCCTCTGTGTATTCGGCGCGGCGCAGGTTGACGACGCCGGAGAGAATCTGCGCCTGCGCGCGGCCTTGCAGCACGAGGTCGGCGTCGGCCGTGGCGCGGATGTCTTCGGGCAGCGGCACGGTGACGTTCTCGGCGCGCACGTTGAAGCGGAAATCTGTCGGCGAGAAACCGGCGAGAAGCGCGCCGCCCGTGACGCTGACGCGGCCGCCGCCGAGCGTGCCGGTCAGCGAATCAATCTGCGCGCGGTCGGCCGTGAAGCGCACGCTGCCTTGAACGTTCTGCACGGTCAGGCGTTCGTCCGTGAGGAGCGTGGAGAAGGACGCGCCCGTGAGCGAGGCCGTGCCCGTCAGGCGCGGGTCTTCAAACGTCCCGGCGACGCGCACTTCGAGATGCGACGTGCCCGCGAAGAAAACGTCGGGCGAGACGCCGTTCAAGACGCGCAAGTTGAGATCGCCGACGACGGTGAAATTCTGTCGGCCGCCCGCGCCGAGCGCGGCCGAGCCGCCGAAGACGACGTTTGTGCCCGGCCCCGTGAACTGCGTCTTGTCGAAGACGATCTCGTTGGGCGAAAACTGCACGATGAGCGGGTCGGCGGCGGCGAGTTGCACGTCGGCGATCTGCAAGACGAGTTGCGAGAACTCCGCCCTCCCTCGTAAGCCCCCGAAGGAGAAGGCGCGCACGCCCTCTGCGTCCTCGCCGAAGAGTTTGCCGCTCGCCTTGAGCGTGCCGGTCGCGCGCCCCGTGACGCGCACGTTCGAGTTCGGAAGGAGCGTGGCGAAGAGTTGGGTCAAGTCTTGATTCGTGAGCGTGGTTTCAATCGTCGTGTTCAAGTCGTCGTTGCTGAGGTCAACGACGGCGTTGACGACTTGCGGCTGGCCGAGGATGCCGGTCGTCAGTTGCAAATTGAACTTCTGATTCTCGGTGCGCCCGACGATGGCGAGCGTGCCCGCGCTCTGCCCGTTGATCAACACGTCGCGCCCCTGCCCGTCAATCTGCACGTTGAAACTGCGCGGGTCGCTGAAGACGCCTTTGGCCGTGGCGGTGAAATCGGCCGTGCCGGAAAGTTGCGGCGACGCGCCGCCCGCCGCGAGTCCCGCGAGCACGCCGAGGTTGACGCCGCGCCCTTCGGCCTGCAAGTCGAACGCCTGCGTCTGCGTGTCAATCGTGCCTTTGGCCGTAACGCGCCCGGCGCGGAAACGCGCATCGAGATTTTCGAGCGTGACGGTCGTGCCGCTGAAAGTTGCCTTCGCGATGATCTCGTCGAACGGTTCGCCGTTGATCTGGCCGGGGCCGGAGCGCACGTCCGCGCTGCCGCTCAGGGCGGACGGCAGTCCGCGCACGCTGACGCGCCCCGAAGTGGGGCCGACCGTGGCGAGTTGCGAATTGAAACTCGACTGCTTGTTCGTGGGCAGCGCGGCCAGGAGACTGCCGATGTCAACGCGTTCGAGCGTCGCTTCGAGCGTGCCGTTGTTCGAGCCGTCGAGCGGGTACGTGAGCGCGAACTGCGCGTTGCCGCCGTCAGGCTGCACGAGGCGTCCGTCGGGCACGCGCACCTCAGCAGGCGTTGATTCGACCGAGGCGGTGAGCGCGCCGAGGTCGCGGCCGTTGACGAGCAGCGTGGCGAGCGCGACGCGGCCGTTGATTGTCGGCGCATCGAGCGAGCCGCGCACCGTGCCGTCGAAATCGAGCCGACCGGCGAGGCCGACGCCGTAATCCGTGAGCGTCTCTTCGAGCGCGGGGATCAAGTTGGAAGCGACGAGCACGCGCTGTAGTTCGGCCGCGTCGGCGGAGGCGAGTTTGACGTTGAGGTTCGAGTCGCCTTTGAAGGAGAAGTCGCCGGTCGCCGTCAACTCGCTCGCGCCCGTGCGCAGGTTCGCGCGGTCGAGGCGGAACTGACCGCGTTCGGCACGCACGGCGAGTTCGCCAGTGAGCGGCGTGCGCCCGACCGCGTCGCTGCCCGTCTCGCCCGCGAAGCGCGCGTCGAGCGTGCCGCTCGCGGCCTCGAAGTTTGTGCCGGGCATCGTGAGGTTGACCGTGCCCGTCGCCGCGCCCGCAATCGGCACGGCGCGGCCGGTCAGCACCGCGAGGAGTCCGCCCACATCGAGACCCTCGAACGCGGCCTCGACGCGCGACGTGCCGCCGCGCGCCGTGCTGATCCGCGCGTTGCCGTTGGCGCGTCCATTCAAGGCTTCGGCGGTGAAATTGTTGAGTTGGATTTCGCTGTTGGTGGCGACCACGTTGCTTCGCGCCGCGCCGAGCGCGATGTCGCCGAGCACGCCGCCGCCGAGACTCAAGTCCGCGCTCGCGCGGTAACGCCCGGAAGGTTCGAGCACGAAGGCGGGGCGCGCGAGCCTGACGTTCTCCGCGCGTCCGGCCTGCGCGCCGTTCTTGAAGGCGACCGTGCCGACGTTGATGTCGCCCGAAGACCCCTCGACGCGGCCGTTGTCTTGAATGGAGAGACGCACGCCCGCGATGTTGATCTGGCCGAGCGTCGCGCCCTCGGCCGTGCCGCCGCGCACGACGACGCTGCGCGCGAGGATATTCGTCACGCCGTTCTGCCCCGTCGCCGTGATGCCATTCGCCGTGACACCATTAACGCGCGCACCCCTGGCCGTGAGCGCGCCCGCGTTGACGGTCGCCGCCGAGCCTGTGAACTCACGCCCGTCTTCCGACGCGTTGAAGCGCACGTCCGAGGCTTGCGCGCCCGCGATGGTCACGTCGGGCGTTTTGATGTTGCCCGCCGCGAGGCGCGGGACGTTGCCGTTGATGCGGCCGTCGCGGTATTCGGCGGCGGCGTCACTCAAGATCAGGTTGGCGATTGAAGTCGCGCCGGAGCGTGCGGCGGCCGCGCGGAGTTCGCCGAGGAAACGGAAGTCGCTGCCCGTGCCGATCACGCCGCCGCGCACCTGTATGAGATTCAAAGTGAAGTTGCCCGCCGTCAGCATCTCGGCCACGGCGCGCCCCTGCGCCTCGTAGTTCTCCAACCCTTGCGCCGTGCCGTGCGCCGTCGCGTTCAAACCTTTCAGGCGAATGTTACCGGCGGCGAGCGCGTCCGATTGCACCTGACCGTCAACCTGAAACTTGTCGCCCTCGCCTTCGAGCGTGCCCTCGAACTTGCCCGCGCCGCGCAAGGGGGTCGCCGTCTGGAACGTGTTCGAGATTTGCGTGAGGTCAACCGTGGAGGCGACTTTCATCCGGTAGCGTAGGTTGCGCCAGTCGTCCAACGTGCCTTCGAGACGCGCTTCGGCGACGGGCGAGCGCAAGGTCAACTCCTGAATCTCGGCGCGCGTCTGGTTGATGCGTGCGCGGGCTTCGATGTCAATCTTGTCAACGGGCTTGCCGTCGTAAACGAACGTGGAATCGGAGAGCGCGACGTAGACTTTGTTCATGCGGCTCTCGGCGGGCGCGTTCGGGTCGTCCGGCTCGACGGTCGCGCGCAGGTTGCGCGCCTCGCCGGAGATTTCGTGTCGCTCGTCGCCGTAGTGGACGACGCTGTTTCTGAGTTCGATGCGCGCGGTGGAATAGGAGAAGGTGATGCGCTGATTTTCGGCGGGCGGCGGCAGCGTGATATTGCGGAAGTTGGAACGCCCCTCCGCGTCGAACTTGACCCACGCTTCGAGTCCTTCGATCTGCAACGATTCGAGGTTGATGTTGCGCCGCAGGTTGAGCGCGTAGAGGTCTTCGATGCGGACGGTGGCGAGCACGCGCTCGACGCGGCCGAGTTTCTCGCCCGTCGTCTGGTCGTAGAGATCAATGCGCTGCATCTCGACCGTGCGCGGCCCGAACTTGGTGTGAAACTCCCCGATCTCGGCGCGGATGTTGTACTCCCTGAGCGTCGAGACGATCTGCTGCGCGATCAGATTATCAACGCGACCCGTGCGATAGAGAAGAAACGCAAGGACGACGATGAGCACGACGAGCGCGACGATTGCCGCGGCCGTGATCGTCGCGTTGCGCCGGTTGATGTAGCGACGCCAACGCCGTCGCTCGGCCGGGGTCGCGGCGGCTGGCGGCTCGCCCTCGCCGCCGGACGCGGACGCGCCCACCGCGTCGCTGGCGTCGCTTCGCGGCGGCGGGGGCGCAGTCTCGTCTGTCTCAGGTGATGACCCGGTGGAACGTTCGTCCCTGTCGTCAACAGGCATATGGCATTAGTGACGAGTGACAGGTAACAAGTGACAAGTTAAAACAAGAGATGATCTTTAACTTGTTACTTGTCACTCGTCACTCGTCACTGTCTCATTCATTGTTTCTTGCGCCGGCGAACCGAGCGGCACGTGGCCGACGACTTCCAACTCGAAGCCTTCGAGCGCGGTCACTTTGGGGGGGTGATTGGTCAACAGCATGATGCGGCGCAGCCCCAGATCGTGCAGGATTTGCGCGCCGACGCCGTAGTCGCGGTTCGCGCCGTAGCCCGTCTCCACACTCGCCTCCTCGAAGGTCAGCCCGCGTTCGTGCATCAGGGCGTAGGTGCGCAGTTGGTGCATGAGATCGAGGCCGTGCTGGTGCTGTTTCAAATAGAGCACGACGCCGCGCCCCCCGGCGGCGATCTTCTCTAAGGCCGTGTGCAACTGAAAATTCGTGTCGTCCATGAGCGAGCCGAACACGTCGCCCGTGATGTTCGCCGTGTGGACTCTGACCAGCACCGGCTCGTCGGTCTTGACGTCGCCCATGACCATCGCGAGATGCACTTCCGCGCTCATCACGTTCTCGAAGGCGATGGCGCTAAAGCGGCCATAGACCGTTTTGATCTCGGCCTCGGCGGCGCGGCGCACGAGCGTCTCCTTGCGCATGCGGTAACGCACGAGGTCGGCCACGGAGATGATCTTCAAATCGTGCTGGCGTGCGAACTCGCGCAGTTCGGGCAGGCGCGCCATCGTGCCGTCGGGGTTCATGATCTCGCAGATGACGCCCGCCGGGTAGAGTCCAGCGATGCGCGCCATGTCCACGCTCGCCTCGGTCTGGCCGGGGCGCACGAGCACGCCGCCCTTGCGCGCGCGCAGCGGGAAGATGTGGCCGGGGCGCGCGAGGTCAGACGGCTTAGTTTTCGGATCAACCGCCGTCAGGATCGTCGTCGCGCGGTCGGCGGCGGAAATGCCGGTCGTAACGCCCCGTCTAGCTTCGATTGAGACGGTGAAGGCCGTGCCGAGGAAAGAGGTGTTATCGGCGACCTGCATCGTGAGGTGTAGTTCGTCGCAGCGTTCTTCCGTCAAAGGCATGCAGATGAGACCGCGGGCGTGCGTCGCCATGAAGTTGATGATCTCGGGCGTCACCTTTTCGGCGGCGCACACGAGATCGCCCTCGTTCTCGCGGTCTTCGTCGTCCACGATGATGACCATGCGGCCATCGCGGATGTCGGCGGCAGCTTCTTCTATGGAGGAAAAAGGCATCGAAATTCCTATCCGGCAAACTGTGTGATCGGGGGGAGTGGTTGTACCGCCGTTTATGTTACCCGAAAGCGATCAATTTTGCGACTCACAATTTTATTGCAAGCCTGATGCCCCGCAGGAATGTTTGGAAAGCGTGAGAGGAGAGACACAGGCGCGACCGTTGAGACGCCGCGACGCCGCGCCACTTGATAGAAAATTCCGGCGGCTTCGTCGCTGCGTCGCCGCCGTGACCCGTAGTGAAGAGAGTCGCACGCGCTCCGACTTACTTGTCACCGGGGTCAGTCTTATTTGTAACCGAGGTCGGCGAGTTTCTCTGCGGTCAGCCCCGGCGTTTGTGCCGTGTCGCCCTGCTGCTGTCGCGCGCCGACCGTCAGTATGCGCTCGACGTACTTGGCGATGATGTCGGCCTCAAGGTTCACGGCGTCGCCGGGTCGCAGGTGCGAGAAATTCGTCACCGCCCACGTCTTCGGGATGACGGCGATCTCGAAGTAGTCTTCGGCGAGCGCAGCCACCGTCAGGCTGATGCCCTCGACCGTGACCGACCCTTTGAAGACCAGATAGCGCGCGAGTTCCGGCGGGTAGCCGATGCGAATTGTCCAAGAGCCGCCGTGCTCCTCGGCCGAGAGGAAACGCCCGCGCCCGTCAACGTGCCCCTGCACGATGTGGCCGCCGAGCCTTGTCGCGGGCGTCACGGCGCGCTCAAGGTTGACTGGCGATCCGGCACGCAGACTCCCCAGAGTCGAACGCTGCAAAGTCTCGCGCGAGCCGTCGGCCGCGAACGAGTCGCGCCCGACTTCGAGCGCGGTCAGGCACACGCCGTTGACCGAGATGGAATCGCCCTCGCGCGTCCCTTCGGTGACCACCCGCGCCTCGACCGTCATCCGCACGCCCTCGCCGCGCCGCTCCAACGCGCGCACGCGCCCCAACTCTTCGATGATGCCTGTGAACATAATTTTTCAGCGCTTTCTCTGCCGCCGCACGACCTCACTGTAGAGCGCGTCCCCGCCCAACACCTCTTTCAAGGTCGCCCGCGCGGATTTCTTGATCTCGGAGTCTCGATAACCCCGCTCGAAGAAGTTCCACGCCTCGCGCTCGCGCCCGGCGTAGAGGTAGCGGATCACGATGTCGCCCACGCCGGATTGGAGTTGGAGGTCTGTGACGCCGGACTGGTTGCGTTCGTTCAGCGCGCGCACCTTCTCAACTCTGTGACCGATGTCCTTGAGCACGACGGCCTGAAATTCCGGGTTGGCGGGGACGTAGCGGCGCGCCCTGTCGTCGTACTTGAAGATCATTTCGGGGCGCGGTGAAGAGACGTTGTCGCCGAGCCGATACCAGAACGAGCCGAGGTTCTGCACGATCTCTAAACGCCCGTCGCCATCCAGATCAACGCTTCTCAAAGGGTAGACGAGATCATAACGGCCGCTGTCGTAAACCACTTCCAACTTCGGCGAGAGGCGCAAGACCCAGTAGCGCCAGAATTTGTTCGACGTTTCTTCGACGACGAGTTGCCGGTGTTCCTCTCTGAGAAAGTTGCACAGGCCGAAGCGCACCTCGTTAATCTGCTCGACCGAATCGTCGTCGAACCTGAAAACGATGCGCCCGTTCCGTTTCAGCACCGCGTACTCGATCTCCGTCCGGTAGCCGGTCGCGCCGTACTTCCTGACCCTCTTTTCCACTTCATAACCCTGCTCGCTCAGCGCGCCCTCCCCTGTGTATTCGATGTTCTCGGCGGCGGCGATTCCCTCCCCGAATTGATCGGGCGTGTAATCGTTCGACGGCGTGGGCGTCGGGCTAGGGGTGGTGGTCGCCACGCTCTGGGCGTTTGCGTCGGCGGCGACGACGGCCGCTCGCTTCGAGTCGTGCCGCGCGCACGAAGCGCAGGCGGTGACGATGAGGAGCAGTGACGCAAGCAACTTCACATGTCGCACACTTAAAAATCCTCTTGCCGCTCGCGGATCGTGTCGAGCATGCGCGCGAAGACTTGTTCGACGGAGAGTTCGGTGGTGTCTATGACCACGGCGTCTTCGGCGATGGCGAGCGGTGAGTCGGCGCGCGTGGAGTCGCGCTCGTCGCGCGTGTTGATGTCGGCGAGGGTGTCTTGAAAAGTCAGGTCGGGCGCGCGCGTGTGGTCTTCTTCAAAACGCCGCTTGGCGCGTTCTTCGGGGACGGCGGTGAGGAAGAATTTCACGTCCGCCGCGGGGAAGACGACCGTGCCGATGTCGCGCCCGTCGAGCACGACGCCGCGCCCGCGCGCGCCCATCTCGCGCTGGCGGCGCACGAGGTCGCGGCGCACGGCGGGGATCGCCGAGATGACGGAAGAGAGGCGCGTGATCTGCTCCGTGCGAATCTCGGCGGACACGTCGCGGCCTTCGAGCATGACGCGCAAACTGTCGGGGTCGCCCGCGAGTTCGATCTCTGCGCGGGCGGCGACGCGCGCCACTTCGTCGGCGTCCGTGGCGTTCACGTTCGCCGCGACGACGGCGAGCGCGGCGGCGCGGTACATCGCGCCCGTGTCCACGTAGAGCAAGTTGAGTTCGCGCGCGAGCCTGCGCCCCAGCGTGGACTTGCCTGCGCCCGAAGGCCCATCAATGGCGATGATCAAAGGTTTCATAAAGGGCTGTCAGTAGTCGGTTGTCCGTGGTCAGTTGTCCGTTGTTCTTTGTGCTCTGTCAGTCGTTCAATCTTCGGTAGCGTACTTGTCAACCACATGCAACTGACAACTGACAACTGACTACTCCCCGCGCAGCACTTCGCCGAGGGCACGGACTGCGGCGTCTATGTCGGCCGTCGAAACGTCGTAGTGCGTGACCATGCGGATGGACGTGCCGAAGCCAGAGGCGAGGACGCCGTGCGCGTGTTGGAGGCGCGCGCAGATTCGGTCGGCCGCGCGACGCGTGCCCGCTACGTCGAAGATGACGATGTTGGTGACGACGCGTGCGGGATCGATCTCGACGCCCGGCAGTTCGGCGACGCCTTCGGCGAGGCGGCGCGCGTTGGCGTGATCCGCGTGCAACAACTTGGGCGACTCTTCGAGCGCGACGAGTCCGGCGGCGGCGATGACGCCCACCTGTCGCATCCCGCCGCCGAGGAGTTTGCGCCACGCTCTCGCCTCTTCGACGAACGCGCGGCTGCCCAAGAGCATCGAGCCGACAGGCGCGCCCAAGCCTTTCGACAGACAGAACATCACCGAGTCGCAGGGCGCGGCGAGCGCGGCGACCGTCTCCGAAAGCGCGGCGGCGGCGTTGAAGATGCGCGCGCCGTCGAGGTGGACGGGGATGCCGAGCGCGTGCGCGCCCGCGCAAATCTCGCCGGTGCGCTCTCTCGTGAGCAGCGTGCCGCCCGCGAGGTTGTGCGAATTTTCGAGCGCGACGAGGCCGGTCGGCGCGACGTAGTAGGGCGCGTCGTTCGCGTGGACGGCCGCCTTGATGTCGTCCCAACTCATGATGCCGCTGCCGTCCGCGCTCTTGACGGGGCGTGCGAGCGTGCCGGAGACGGCCGACATCGCGGCCATCTCGTAGTTGTAGATGTGGCCGCGCTCCTCGATGACGACTTCCATGCCCGGCCGCGTGTGCAACTTGACGGCGATCTGGTTGCCCATCGAACCCGTCGGCACGAAGAGCGCGGCCTCTTTGTCGAACAGTTCGGCCGCGCGCTCCTGCAAGCGGTTGACCGTCGGGTCTTCGCCGTACACGTCGTCGCCCACTTCGGCCTCGCTCATCGCGCGCCGCATCGCGGGCGTCGGCTTCGTCACCGTATCGCTGCGTAGATCGATCATAATAAATTCACCGGCTGCTACTAAGTTTAACTTTTCCGCCTCGGCTCTACTGAAAGACTTCCCCGCCCGCCGCGCACCCCGTAGATAAAAGCGCAGACGCGGCCAAGGCCGGCAGCAACAACGAAACCCTCCCGCACCTCGACATAATTTTCATCTACGCCGCTGCCCCTTCACACGAACGCGGCGAAGACTTCGTTCGAGAGCAGCACGCCGTGGCGCGTGAGACGCAGCAGGTCGCCGTCGAGTTCGATGAGGTCGGCCTCGCGGAAGCGCGAGAGGTCGTCGGCGTACTCGCTGCGTATGTCCGTGCCGAATCGGGTTTGGTGCGCCCGCAGGTCAACGCCGCGCATGAGGCGCAGGCCGAGGAAGAGCGCTTCCGCGCCCGCGTCGCGCGCCGTCAGTTCGTTCGTTTCGACGACGGCCGCGCCGCGCTCTTCGATCAGTTCGACGTAGCGCGCGGCGTCGCGTTCGTTCGACCAGCGCGTGCGCGCGCCGTCGTATGAATGCGCGGACGAACCGAAGCCGTAGTAAGGGGCGTTCGTCCAGTATTTCAAGTTGTGGCGCGCTTCGCGTCCGGGGAGGCAGAAGTTGGAAATCTCGTAATGCTCGTAACCGGCGGCGCGCGTGCGTTCGATGAGCAGTTGATACATCGCGGCGGCCACGTCCGGGTCGGGCTGCGGCCAGCGGCCTTGACGGAGTTGATCGGCGAGCGGCGTGCCTTCGTGGACTTCGAGCAGGTAGAGCGAGAGGTGCGCGGGACGGAGCGCGAGCGCGTCGTCCATGTTGCGCGCCCACTCTGAGAGCGTCTGACCGGGCAGCCCCGCGATGAGATCGAAACTCACGTTGTCGAACCCGGCATCTTTGAGGATGCGTAGCGTGCGCCGCGCGTCGTCTGCGGTGTGCGTGCGCCCCAAGCGGCGCAGTTGTTCGTCATCGAACGTTTGCAGACCGAAGCTCGCGCGGTTGACGCCCGCTGCGCGATAACCTGCGACGCTCTCCGGCGTGATCGTGCCGGGGTTCATTTCCAGCGTCACTTCCGCGCCGTTGGCGACGCGGAAACGCTCGCCGACGGCGCGCATGATGCGCGCGACCTGCGCGTGCGTGAGCAGCGAAGGCGTGCCGCCGCCGAAGTAGATCGTGTCAACGTCGCAGACCTCAAACGCGCGCGCGGATTGATTGTTGAGTGATGCGTGCGCGTTGATGTCGCACGTCACTCCGGCGGCGTCGTGCGAGTCGTGTGCGGGCGCGAGTTTGAAAGTTGAAATTTCCGTGGTCAGGGCGGAGACGTAGCGTTCCGCGAGTTGGCCTTCGTATGCGCCGGTGGCGAAGTCGCAGTAGGAGCAACGCGAACGGCAGAAGGGGATGTGTATGTAAATTCCGGCGCGCTTCATTGGGAGCGAAAATTATAGCACGCGCTCGCACGACTAAGCGGGGCGGCGTGTGCAATCGAGACACAAACAGAATTGATCACGACGACGACCTGCGCCATGTATTATTTTTAAAATCGTGTGTACGACTTTATACATGAGTCTCTGTGCAACGCGATAAAAGTTGAACGTGTTTTGCGTCGCATCGTCGGGCAAAGATCGAGAAAGTTTCGCGGGGTGATGTGACTTCAATACACGGCACGAGGATTGATGAGTTAGAGGTTTAGCAGAAGATATTTCGGATGAATGCGGTACGGCTTCCACATCTCGGATGCCCGTGCGTTCATCAATAAACGCAAACCCTCGACAAACAAATAGGGAGGATAGATTGCGATGATTGACGAATCAGGATCAGGCGGCGGTAGCGGCTCCGGTGGCGGCAGCGGTTCGGGCGGCGGAAGCGGCTCTGGCGGCAGCGGCGGCGGAAGCGGTTCAGGCGGCAGCGGCGGCGGCTCCGGCAGCGGTGGCTCCTCCGGCGGCGGTGGCGGTTCCACCGGCGGTTCGGGTGGCGGTAGCGGCGGCAGCAGTGGCGGCTCTGGCGGCGGCAGCGGTTCGGGCGGTGGCGGCAGCGAAGGCGGCGGCTCCGGCAGTGGCGGTGGCTCTGGCAGCGGCGGCTCGTCGGGCGGCGGCTCTGGTAGCGGCTCCGGTGGTGGAAGCGGCTCCGGCGGCTCATCCGGCGGCGGCAGCGGCTCTGGGGGCGGTAGTGGCTCTGGGGGCAGCGGTGGCGGCAGCGGTTCGGGCGGCGGCTCCGGCAGCTAGTTAACGCCGGAACTCTCCACAGAGTCCCACACGCTAACCGCGAACTAAACCCTCGCACTTAAAATTGACGCGGCGTTGATCTACACGAGATCAACGCCGCATTGTTGTGTCAGGGAAAGCAAAGTGATGAGGGATGAACAAAGACAAGTAAGTGGTGAATAGTCAATGGTGAATAGAGACAACCGCTTTCTGCTATTCACCATTGACCATTCACCATTCACTGCTTTTCTTCATCCCTCCGCCCTCATCCCTTAATTTATCCGCCGCACGCTGGCGTCGCGGCTGACGTGGCCGCCGGAGGCGCGCGCCGCCACGCGTTCGGCCTCCGCGAAGGCGCGCAGGAAATTCTCGCCGAGCACTTTACGCACGTCGCGCTCGCTGTATCCGCGCCGCAGCAGTTCGTAGGTGAGGTTCGGCAGTTGCGCGATGTCTTTCATGCCTTCGGGCAGTGAGGACACGCCGTCGAAGTCCGAGCCGATGCCGACGTGATCGATCCCGGCCACCTTCGCCACGTGGTCGAAGTGATCCACGAGGACGGACAGAGGCGTCGGCGGCAGCGGGTTCGCCGCGTTCAACTTGTCCAACTCCTCCCCGCGCCGCTTGGCGTCGTTTTTATACTGCTCGTTGATCCGGTCGCGCTCCGGTTTGAGCCGCGCGTCGCGCGCCGCGCTCGCGTCAATCACTTTTTGATCAATGAAGTTGGGGAAGAAGTTGATCATGACGACGCCGCCGTTCTTCGCGATGCGGCGGAGCAGATCGTCCGGGATGTTGCGCGGGCGGGCAGCTAAGGCGCGCGCCGAAGAGTGCGAGGCGATGACGGGCGCGGTCGAGATGTCGAGCACGTCCGACATGGTTTTGTCCGAGACATGCGAGATGTCCACGAGCATCCCGATGCGGTTCATCTCGCGCACGACTTCCTTGCCGAAGTCAGACAGGCCGTTGTGCTTCGACTGATCGCAGCAAGCATCTGCCCAGTCGTTCGTGTTGTTGTGCGTGAGGGTCATGTAGCGGATGCCGAGGCGATAGAAGTCGCGCAGGGCAAAGAGCGAATTTTCAATCGCGTGGCCGCCTTCAATGCCCATCAGCGCGGCGATCTTCTTCTGCTTCTTCGCGCGCCGGATGTCTGCGACGGTGTAGGACATCATGAGTTCGTTCGGATATTTCTCCGCCGCGCGGTACACCATGTCTATCAAATCCATCGCGCGCCGCGCCGACCCGCCTGTAGCCGCGTAACTGCGATCCACGTAGACGGAGAAGAACTCCGCCGAGAGTCCGCCCTCCTTCATGCGCGCGATGTCCGTGTGATACTTGCCGACGGACGACTGGCCGATGTCGTAGTTCTCGTCGAACATGAACGAGAGGATGTCGTTGTGCGTGTCCACGACGATCGCAGAGCGTTGCAGTTTGAGCGTCTTCTGCCACAGCCGCTCGTCGCGCCCGGCATTGTTATTGGCGGGCGCGGCGGTCGTCGCGCGCAGGGTGTCTGTGACGGGCGCGGCCTTCTTCGTCTCTTTGCTTTGCGGGAACGCGGGCGGCGCGGCCGTGGCGGCGAGTAAAAGTAGGGTCAACGCGGCGCGGAGAAAAGTTTTCGTCTGATTCATGGTGTGTCGGCTTCGGGTTCTCTTCGGAGTTGAACTGGATGGGGCGTACTTTACCGGAGAGACCCGGCGGCAGACAAGCCACAGGCGCGCGAGCGGCCGCGCGTGCCTTTGCGTGTCGCGGCGCGTCACACAGTCATTGTCGCGTCGAGTGATTTTGTGATACACAAGGACACTCACCGGAAACGCAATTTTAATTTCGCGGCGCAACGTAGACGCCGCCAACTTTTCCGACAGGAGATGCGCGAGCCAGAGTTTATGTCTTCCTCGACGACGAACATCGAATCGGTGCTGCACGAGGAGCGCGTCTTCCCGCCCGCCGAGAGTTTTGCGCAGGCCGCCCACATCAAATCTCCGGCCGACTACGAACAATTGCGCGCGGAGGCCGCGGACGCGCCCGAAGAGTTCTGGGCGCGCATGGCCGGGGCAGAGTTGCACTGGTTCAAAAAGTGGGACGCGGTGTTGAAGTGGGACCCGCCGCACGCCGAGTGGTTCACGGGCGGCAAGACGAACGTCTCCTACAACTGTCTCGACCGGCATCTTGAGACGTGGCGACGCAACAAGGCCGCGATCATCTGGGAGGGCGAACCCGGCGAGCAGCGCACGCTCACCTACTTGCAACTGCACCGCGAAGTGTGTCGCTTCGCCAACGTCTTAAAGCGCATGGGCGTCGTCGCGGGCGACCGCGTGGCGCTCTACCTGCCGCTCGTGCCCGAACTCGCCATCGCCATGCTCGCCTGCGCGCGCATCGGCGCGACCCACTCGATCATCTTCGGCGGCTTCTCTTCGACCGCCATCGTGGATCGCGTCAACGATGCGGGCTGCCGCGTCGTCGTCACATCAGACGGCGGCTGGCGGCGCGGCGCGGAAGTGAAGTTGAAGGAGACGGTTGATCAGGCCTTGACACAAACGCCGACCGTCGAGCACTGCATCGTCGTCCGGCGCACGGGGTCGAAAGTGGGCATGCGCGCGGGGCGCGACCACTGGTGGCACGAACTGGTGGAGACGGTGGACGCCGACTGCCCGGCCGCCGAACTCGACAGCGAGCACCCGCTCTTTATCCTCTACACGTCGGGCACGACGGGCAAGCCCAAAGGCATCCTGCACACCACGGCGGGCTACCTGCTCTGGGCGCACCTCACGACGAAGTGGGTCTTCGATCTCAAAGACGAAGACACCTACTGGTGCACGGCCGACATCGGCTGGGTGACGGGTCACAGTTACGTCGTCTACGGCCCGCTCTCGAACGGCGCGACCACCTTGATGTACGAGGGCGCGCCCAACTGGCCTGAGCCGGACAGATTCTGGCGCATCGTCGAACGCCACCGCGTCAACATCTTCTACACCGCGCCGACAGCCATCCGCGCCTTCATCAAGTGGGGCGAGCAGTGGGTCTTGAAACACGACCTGTCATCCTTGCGCCTGCTCGGCACGGTCGGCGAGCCGATCAACCCGGAGGCGTGGATGTGGTATCGCGAAGTCGTCGGCAAAGGTCGTTGCCCGATTGTGGATACGTGGTGGCAGACGGAGACGGGCGGCATCATGATCTCGCCGCTGCCCGGCGCGACGCCGACGAAGCCCGGCTCGGCAACGAAGCCGCTGCCCGGCATCGAAGTTGACATCATGTCGAAGACGGGCGAGGCCGTGACGGAGGCTGGACAGGGCGGTTATCTCGTCATCAAACGCCCTTGGCCTTCGATGCTGCGGACGATCTGGGGGGACGACGAACGTTACCGCGCGGCCTACTGGTCGGAGATTGACGGCGTTTATTTCGCGGGCGACGGCGCGCGGCGCGACCGCGACGGTTATTACTGGATAATGGGGCGCGTTGATGATGTCATTAATGTAAGCGGGCATCGTCTGGGCACAATGGAAATCGAGAGCGCGCTCGTCTCGCACGAGGCGGTCGCGGAGGCGGCCGTCGTCGCGCGGCCGGACGAACTCAAGGGTTCGGGCATCGTCGCCTTCGTCACTCTCGAAGGGGCGCGGCAAACTTCGGACGAATTGAAAGAGGAGTTGCGCCGTCACGTCACGAAGGAGATCGGCGCGCTGGCGCGTCCCGACGAGATCAGGTTCACGGACATGCTGCCGAAGACGCGCTCCGGCAAGATCATGCGCCGCCTCTTGCGAGAGATCGCTTCGAGCAGCTCGGTCGTCGGCGACACGACGACCCTCGAAGATTTCTCCGTACTCGAAAAACTGCGCGCGCAGGAAGAAGAATGAAAAGGAGGAAGTGACAAGTGACAAGTGACGAGTGACAAGATGAAAACCAAAGCGGTTTTAACTTGTCACTCGTCACTTGTCACTTGTCACTGGTTTCAAATATGTCTCAACACCCAACGACCGAGCAGCGAACGGGGCCGCGTTACGTGATCAGTTTGCCGGTGCGCGCCGAGTGGGACGATGGCGCGTCGGGCGAGCACGTCGTCGTCGAAGGCCAGACGACGAACGTCGGGCCGATGGGCGCGCTGGTGCATCTGGAGCAGTTGCCGGATGTGGGCAGCCGCGTGCAGATCGCGGTGATGCGCGAGGGCGCGCCGAAGGTGTCGGCGGTGGCCGAGGTCTTGCGCATCGAGCGCAACCCGGCGCAGCCGCTCGCCGCGCTCCAACTGATGAACGCCAACGACGAATGGCGCGGCCTCGTCTGGGAGCCTTCCGCTCCGCACCTCCAACATTACGAATACGACATTGAAGACGACTGAAGGGCAGGGCTGAGGGCAGCAGGGCGGAGGGATGAAACAAAACATTCAACTCGGTTGAGTGCTTTTCGGTTCAGTCCTCAGCCCTCCGCCCTCGTCCCTTAATTGTCATGGCCGAGCGGAAGAGCAAGCACAAGCAAGAGGTGGAAGAAGTTGCGGAGACGGCGGCGGTGGCGGCCGCGGAGGCTTCGTGGCCGCAGACGCGCGCGGTGCTGCGCCTGATCCTGATCATACTCGGCGTGGCGGCGGTCATCTGGGCGCTGTACATGCTCGAAGGCGTCATCCTCCTGCTGGTGCTCTCGATCTTCTTCGCCTATTTGATCGCGCCGCTCGTGGAATTCGTCCACCGCCCCGTCTGGTTGCGCGGGCGCAAGCGCGAACATTTCGTTCCGCGCACGCTCGCCATCGGCGTCGTCTACGTAATCATCTTCGGCGGCCTCGGCCTCACGGTCTACCTCCTACTCCCGCAGGTCGGAGAACAGATCACGGAGATCGGGCGGCAAGCGCCCACCTACTCCAAAACCATCTCGGACAGCACGCAAAAGTTGGAGCGGTTCTATCAACGCATCCCCTCGCCCGCGCGCGAGTCCGTGCAGGGAACTGTCACGGAGACCGTCCACACCGTCACGGCTTACCTGCAAAGCACCGCCGTCACCACGGCGACCTTCGCGCTCGGCTATGCGCCGTGGCTGGTCTTGATCCCCATCCTCGCCTTCTTCCTATTGAAAGACGCAGACAGCTTCCGCCGCACCGCCTTGCAGATGCTCCCGCGCGGGCGGATGCGCTGGCGCGGCGACGAACTTTTCCAAGACGTGAACAGCACGCTCGCCGCCTACATCCGCGCGCAACTGATCGCGTGCCTTTTGATCGGCGTCATCTGCACCATCGGCTTCATCCTGATCGGCGTGCCCTATGCGCTCGTCTTAGGCATCCTCGCGGGGTTTCTGGAATTCATCCCGCTCGCCGGGCCGCTCGTCATCTTCGTGCTGGCCGTGGCGGTGTCGAGTTTCCACTCGTCGGGGCAGGCGCTCTTCGTCTTCATCTTCCTCGCCGTCCTGCGCATCGTCCACGACTACGTGACCTACCCGCGCATCATCGGTCAGGGCATCCACCTGCACCCGCTCGCAGTCATCCTCGCCATTCTGTGCGGCGCGGAACTCGCGGGCGTCGCAGGCATCTTCCTCGCCATCCCCGTCATCGCCATCATCTCCGTCGGCTACCGCCACTGGCTCGAACACCGCGGCAAGGACGAAGGCATCGTCGCCAGTCTACTCAAACCCGGCGAGGCCACCGCGACGCCGCCCGCTGCTGCGACGCCGCCCGCCGCCACCGCAGCGACAGCCACTCCCGTCGCCCCGGCGACGCCGTCGAAGCCGAAATTGCAGAGCGAAGGGTAGCGGCGTTCGGTTGCCGCGCAAACTTTTAGCGTCACGCGGTGCGAGAGAGTTTCGCGTGTAGGGCAAGCGAGTTCATTTGTTACGCTCTTTTTCTCAACTCAAAATTTGCCTCGCCCGTCAGAGAAATCATTGACACGCAAGTCAATCAGTAATAATTTCCCCCGACAGTTCAACCCCGACAGTTCGATCACCCGCGAAAGAGTGAGACCACGCGAAGCGCACTCTCTGCCGCTCCGATCTGCTTGAGCTACCGGCGAGCAGATCGGACGTTGAAGCGATTAAGAAAGCGAGAGGAGAATCGAAGAATGAGACGGAGTTCATGGCTCGCCCCGACGGCGTTTTTCATCGTCGCCCTTTTGACCTTACAAATTGCGTCGGCTCAAATTCCGAGGATTCCGAGAATCCCGAAGCCGCAACCGAAACCCACCCCGGCCACGACCGCACAACCGTCTCCCGACGCGCAGCCCGCGCCGTCGCAGCCGGAGACTCGAAACGAGACGAAGCCTGCGTCGTCCCCCGCGAGTGCATCCGGCGGCCAAGACCATCCGACTATCGCCAAAGACTCGGTGCAGTTGAGAGCCTTCACCTTCAGCTCCTACAAGGGCAACTACGACACCTTCAGTTGGGCGCCGCTCATCAGCTACCGCGTCAACGGCCCCATTCCGAGCGGCGGCCAACTCTACGTCGAATACACAGTGCCGGGCGCGCCGCCCGTCAAGTTCGATTGCCGCACCGAGGAGACGCCGTCCGACCGCTGGTGGAAGACCGAATGCGGCGGGCGCGACGGTGTGCCCGAGGAGAAGGGGACGACCTACACCGGCCCCTTCACCTTCGCCATCAAGATGCGGAACGAGTTGGCCGGAGCCGACACGACGATCTTCAACGGCAAGGCGAAGGCCGCGAAGGTTCACTCCAACGAGATCAAGACCGGCAAGTTCGCCAACCACTTCGTCTACTACATAGACCACGACTGGAACCTGCCCATCGGCTACGTCTATTACACGCAGGACGATCTGAAGGGCTGGGACAGGCCTATTCTCAACGTCGCCTTCTGGGTGCGCGGCGAGGCGTATAACTTAGACCCGCACCTCTTCTATCAGGGCAAGGAGGTGGGCAGGATCATGTATGAGGGGCAGCAGGTCGGCAAGGCCAGTTGCGAGTCGGACGTGGACAACAACACCACGCATTTCGTTGACGAGAAGGACGCGCCGCAGAAGGCGAAGTGGGCGCGCGTCCGTTGCACCTTCAACAACGTGCGCGGGTGGGATAGGTCGGGCGATCAGTGGGGCTTCGGGCCTCCGCACTTGATGGACAAAAACCCCGGCGAGTATGAGTTGAAGGTGCTGTGGAACAACAAGCTGGCGCGCTCGGTCAAGTTCAACGTCCCGGCGGGCGGCAAGCTCGACAACAGCCTCGCCGCCTCGAACAAGCTCGGCACCGAACGTCTCATCGTCCCCGTCACGATCATCGGAGATCAAGACGGCACGTGGGATAAGGCGGCATGGAAGACCGACGCCTTTTACGGCAACCCGCTGACGGGCTTCACTCCTGTGCCGTAAACCGGATGCCGGTCGGGCGTCGCTTGCATTGTGCGCTTACGCGGGCTTCGACGTCCGCTCCATCAGTTCGATGAAGCGTAGGAAGTGGTGCGCGGCGTCGTGCGGGCCGGGCGCGGCTTCCGGGTGGTACTGGACGGAGAAGACGGGCAGTCGCTTGTGGCGCATGCCCTCGACGCAGTTGTCGTTGAGGTTGATGTGCGTGACCTCCACTTCGGCGGGAAGCGTGTCGGCCTGCACGGCGAAACCGTGGTTGTGCGAGGTGATCTCGATTGTCCCCGTCGCCTGTTCGCGCACGGGCTGGTTGCCACCGCGGTGGCCGAAGCGGAGTTTGTAGGTCGAGCCGCCGAAGGCGCGCCCCAAGAGTTGATGGCCGAAGCAGATGCCGAAGGTCGGCACGCCCGAACCCGCGACGCGCGCGATCTCTTCGACCACCCCCGTCATCGAAGCAGGGTCGCCCGGCCCGTTCGAGAGAAAGATGCCGTCGGGCTTCAAGGCCAACACTTCCGACGCGGGCATCGAGGCGGGCACGACCGTCAGGCGGCAGCCGAGGCGCGCGAACTCACGCAAGGAATTCAACTTCACGCCGAAGTCGTAACAGACGACGTGGAAACGCTCCGCGCCTTCGGCCGGAACGGTGTACGTCTCCTTCGTCGTGACGACGCTCGCCAGTTCCCTGTTCTCCATCGCCTCGGACGAGCGCGCGCGCGCGACCAGCGTCTCCACATCAAGTTCGATTGTTGACAGGCACGCGCGCATCGCGCCGCGGTCGCGGATGTGACGGACGAGAGCGCGCGTGTCTATGTGATCAATGGCGACGATCTGCCAACGTTTCAAATAAGCGTCCAGAGTTTCTTCCGCGCGCCAGTTGGAGATCGTGCGGCTAGCCTCGCGCACGACGAAGCCTTCGACCCACGGGCGACCCGATTCGGCGTCCGCCGAGTTCACGCCGTAGTTGCCGATGAGCGGGTAGGTCATGCAGACGATCTGTCCGGCGTAGGACGGGTCGGTCAACACTTCCTGATAGCCGGACATCGAGGTGTTGAAGACCATCTCGCCGCACACTTCACCCTCCGCGCCCCACGAGCGACCGCGAAAGGTGCGTCCATCTTCGAGCGCGAGCAGCGCTGGTTTATTCTCACTCATAATCAATTCGTCGCCTGTGTCCGCAAAAACTGCTGCGCCTCGTTGAGCCAGCGTTTCTCGGCGCGGTACTTGTAGGCGGGCGCGGTCTTGACGGCCTCGATGCAGGCGCGCATCGAGTCGGCGGCCTCGCGCGTGCGCCCCATGCCGGAGAGAGCGCGCCCCATCAGGTACAAGCCTTCGGGGTCGGCCTGACGGCGGTCGAGAAAACGTTCGAGCGCGTCGTGCGCGTCCGAGTGCTGACCGGCGGCGAGATAGGTCGCGCCGATCTCGCGCCAGATTTCGTGTTGCGAATGACTCTGGTCGCGCGCCACGACCTGCTCGAAACGCTGAATCGCGCCCGCCAGATCGTTCTCCATGCGGCTGATGCGGCCGAGTTGAAAATGCGCGTCCACCTCGTCGGCGTCAATCTCGACGGCGCGCTGGAAACGCTGTCTGGCCTCGGCTAGTTCTTTGCGCTGGAGGTGGACGAGGCCGAGGTTGTAATGCGCGGAGGCATCGGCCGGGTTGAGCGTGGCGGCTTCGAGGTTCTGGCGGAAAGAGGCGCGTGCGCGCTGCGTGCGCATCACCTCGCCGAAGTAGCCGCGCAGCAAGAGGAACAGCATGAGCAGCAGGAACGGCGAGGCGAGGAAACGACCGAGCAGCGCGATGAACGGCGACACCAACACCATGATGACGCCGCCGCCGACGAACGCCGCCGCCGCACGCGGCCACGAGAGACGGAACACTTCGCGCACGCCGACGAGCGTCCACAGCAGGAAGAAGGGCAGCACGATGGCCGACGAGATGCTCTGCGATAGTTGCTGCGGGTCGGTCAACTGCGCCATCACGTCTGGCGTCACGTTCTGTTGACGGCCGAACGTCTCCCAGAACTCTTGAACCTTGGCGAGCCACTGCGCTTCAAAGCCACTCGCGCGCGAGATGACGGCGAGCGGCAGGGCGGCGATGTGCGCCGCCGCCCACGCGTAACAGACGGCCGAAGCGGTGGGCGCGAACTCCTGTTGCAACACCAGACTGAAACTGCCGCGCCGCTCGAACAGGTTGGCGAAGAAGACAAGGCCGGGGACGAAGATGACGGCGACTAAGAGCAGGCTGCCTACCGTCCCGCTCAGGACAGCGAACGCGACGAACGCCCCACCGCCGTCGCCGTCGTCCGCTCCCAGCAGCGGCGCGGCCAGATACGGCCACTGCGCGTAGAGTACGTAGATCACTTTCGCGCCGAGCGCGAGCGCGGCGGCGAAACCGAGCGGCGCGCGGTCGCGCACCAAGCCCATCGCGCGCACGGGCGCGTAGAACATCATCAGCAGCGGCTTTAACCAGTCAAGCATTCAATTCAGTAAGCAGTAAGCAGTGAACAATGAGCAGTGAACAATGAGCAGTGAACAGCCGGAACAGTTTTGACTGCTCACTACTCACTGCTCACCTTCTGATCACTTTCTTCTCACGGCTCGACCTCCTCGTCCTCATCCGGGGTGACGAAAGGCGTCGGCATCCCGTCGGGGACGGTGAGCGCGTAGTCGGTCTCGTGGCGGATAATGGTCGCGTCGGCGAGCGGCCAGTAGCGCAAGAGCGCCTTGCCGTAGATATATTTTTCCGGCACTTGCCCCCAGATACGCGAGTCGCTGGAATTGTCGCGGTTGTCGCCCATCACGAAATAGTAGTGCGGTTTGACGAGCGCGGGCGGGAGCGTCATGCGCCCCACGTTGAGTTGCGGGTCGAGATACGGCTCGTTCAAATCCTGCCCGTTGATCTGGATGCGCCCGCCGCGCACTTCCACCACCTCGCCCGGCAGACCGATGACGCGTTTGATGTAGCTCTTATCGGGGTCGTCGGGAAACCAGAAGACCACGATGTCGCCGCGGTCGAGTTTCGGCCAGTGGTAGTAGACGAGTTTGTTGACGAAGATGCGCTCGCCGTCGTGGAGGCGCGGCAGCATCGAAGTGCCTTCGACCTTGACGGGCTGCACGACGAAGACGACGAACAGCGCGGCGATCAGGAGCGCGAAGACGAGATCGCGCAGGAGCAGCCGCGCCTCCGACCAGAAGTGCTTGCGCGATTCGCGGTCGAGCCGCTGCACTTCGATGTCGCGGTCGTCCTCGACCCCGATGTCGCCGAACTGCGGGCTGCGGCGCGCTCCCTGACGCTTGAACATAGGCTTCTTCGTTACTCGTCCGTTCTGTCGGCTACTCGTAGATCACTTGCTTTCGAGGTTAGCCGCGCGCCGCGCGCTTTGTCAACGCGGGGGCGCGGCGCGCGGCCGGGCAACGGAGTGGGCGTTTGCTTGACAGCGTTCGCGGCGCGTCTCTATTATCGTTTATCAAGCGGCGTCCATACTTTACAGATCAATTTCCGCCAGTCCGACGGACGCTAACGGAGGCTCAACCAGCGTGATTAAACTCGACATCGTGAACCGCGTGGCCGACCGCACAGGCGTGCCGAAGATGAAGGCCGAGCAGGCGGTGGACGCGCTCTTTCACTCGATGAAAGAGGCGCTCGCGCGCGGCGAACGCATCGAACTGCGCGGCTTCGGCGTCTTCGTCGTCAAACCGCGCAAGCGCGGCGTCGGCCGCAACCCGCGCACCGGCGAAGAGGTCGCCATCCCGACGGGCAAGACCATCCGCTTCAAGCCCGGCAAGGAACTCCAAGCCCACGGCTTCGACGCCGAAGACGACGCCGGACACGACACCGATGTGCCGAACGCAGTGACAAGTGACGAGTAAGAAAAGAAGTAGATCGTGAATCGTCAATCTTGAATAGAGAAAACCGCTTTCCTCCGTTCGCGATTGACGATTCACGATCTACTATCTCCTAACTTGTCACTCGTCACTTGTCACTCGTCACTTGAATTATGTCCGAGACACTTCACACGCTCCCGCCTCTCGCTTCTCAGCACGCAGCATCATGGGATCGGCCGTCGGCGCGACCGACCGCGCGTGAGTGGGCGCGTGCGTCCGCGCTCTTTGTGCTGACCGCCGTGACGGCCACGCTCGCAGGGATCATGCAGGCGACGATGGCGGCGGGCTTCACGGAAGTCGAACCGAACCTCGCCGCGCCCGCCGGTTGGCTCGGCTACGTCGTCTACGTCCCGGCTTACTACTTCCTCTCCGTCCGCGAACTGCTCCGTCAGGCGCTCGCGCACACGGAACTGATCGCCGCAGGGGCGACGTTCGCCGCCGCATTGCTCTCCATCCTGCTCGCGCACGAGGCCGGGCACTACGTCGCCTGCCGACGCTACGGCGTCCGCGCCACGCTCCCCTTCTTCATCCCCGCGCCGCCGCTCTTTCTCGCGGGCACGTTCGGCGCGTTCATCAAGATCAAATCGCCCATCCCGACGCGACGCGCGCTCTTCGACATCGGCGTCGCCGGGCCGCTCGCGGGCTTCGCTGTCATCATCCCCGTCGCCGCGCTCGCCATCCTGACCGCACAGCCCGCGCCGCCCCTCGCGGAGTCGGCCGCAGCGGGCACGCTCATCACCTTCAACGACCCGCCGCTCCTGCGACTGTTCGCCGCTGCGCTCGGCGTCTCGATCAACAACATCGCGCCCAACCCTTTCTACTTCGCCGCGTGGATCGGCCTGCTCGTCACGAGCCTGAACTTGCTGCCGGTCGGACAACTCGACGGTGGTCATGCGGTCTTCGCAGTCTTCGGGAAGCGCACGCACGCGTGGGTCGGCCGCGCGGGTTTCGTCTCGATGGCGCTGCTCGCAGTGCTCGGCTGGCAGTGGCACAACTCGCCCGGTGGATTCCTCTACGCCGTCCTTCTGTTCGTCATGCTCCGCGTCCCGCACCCACGCGCCGAGGACGAACTCACGCCGCTCGGCCGCGCGCGCACGCTCGTCGCGCTCGTCACGCTCGCGGTCTTCCTGCTCTGCTTCGTGCTGTTCCCCGTCTCGATCTCTTAAGCCCGTTTACAAGTTATCGCCCGCCCCCCACTCGCGCCCCGTCTCTCCGGCACGTGGACTAAATTGTTAATGGAATCGGATTGCGCTCGTTAGGTAATTGTCTCGAATCGGAGTTTCGATTCGCGTTGAACTTGTCGGCGAAAGAACTACTATGCAATCGGAGACGAAAAGACGCGGGGCGTGGAAAAGAATCTTAGCCGTGACGGCCGCTCTGCTGCTGTTGCTGACTCTCGGCCTGCTTTTTTTTCAGGCGTGGCAGACACCCGTCAAGGTTGACAGCGGACTCGCGAAACATCACCTCACGTTTACGGGGCACGCGGAACGCCTGTTCGAGGTTCAGTTCAGCCCCGACGGCGAACTCCTTGCGAGCGGCGGCGTGGACGGCGCGGTTCACATCTGGCGGAAACGGGACGGTCAGGTGGTTCGCACTCTCGCACACCCGGCGGGCGTCACGGCTTTGACATTCAGCCCCGACGGGACTTACCTCGCCACCGCCAGTTACGACGCACAGGTCAGGCTCTGGCGCGTGGCCGACGGTACGCTGCAAAAAACTTTTTCCGGCCACGCGAACACCGTCTGGGCAATCGCCTACAGCCCCGACGGGAACAGCATCGCGAGCGGCGGCGAAGACAAGACCGTCAAGTTATGGGATGCCGATCAGGGCACTTTGCTGCGCACGCTCGAAGGGCATTCGCTGAACGTCTGGTCGGTCGCGTTCAGCCCCGACAGTCGTCAACTGGCAAGCGCGAGTTTCGACCGGAAGATAAATATCTGGGACGCGCGCGGCGGCCAACTGACCAGAACGCTCAACGGACACACGCAGGCGGTGTTGAGCGTCATGTTCAGCCGCGACGGGCGTTACCTTGCCAGTTGCGGCGACGACTCGACCGTCAAACTCTGGAACGCCGCCGACGGCAGTCTCATACGTTCTTTCGGCGGCGACTCCGAACACATGTACAGCGTCGCCTTTAGCCCCGACGGCAGACGCATATTGAGCGGCGGCCGGGACGGGAATATGCTCGGCGAACTCCGGCAGAATTTTTTCGGCGCGTCCGATTCAAACAAAGGCGTGACCGTGCGCCTCTGGAACGCGGCAGACGGCAGTCTCCTGCAAACCTTCTCGCACCATTCCAACGACGTGTACTCCGTCGCATTCAGTCCCGACGGGGCTTGGTTTGCGAGCGCGAGCGAGGACAAAACCGTCGGCGTGTGGCAGTTGAAAACTGAATGAAGTGAGTCGGACGTAAAGGAAGGTTTATCACGAAGCGAAGGCCGCCCCGCAGTTCGATACGGGGCGGCCTTCCGAACGTTTGTTAGGCCGTTGTTAAGCCGTCGCCATCGCGGGCAGCAAGCCTTTGATCTCGCGTATGATTCGATGAACGTCCTGCTGGTCTCTCAGCGCGATCATGAAAAACTTGTAGCCCTGCTGGAAGCAGATGACGCCGTTTGAGAAGAGCCAGATGCCTTCGAGGACGGGGTTGCCGCCGAGTATCCAACTGATGGGCGCGCCGACGATGTTGCCCGGCTGGAAAATCTGCGCGCAGATGGCGAGACCGGCCGCGCAACTGAACGCGCCGAGGAGCGGCGCGCCCACGTAGCGCACGATGGAACGCTCGAACTCCGCGCGCTTGCGCTCGGCCTCCGACAGTTCGCCCGCGGCGACGAGACGTTCGCGCTCGCTCAGGTAACTGTCGAACTTCGCGCTTGCGCGCCGGAGCGCCCAGACGGGCAGCGCGGAGTGTGTGAACCAGTGCGGGTGCGCGCCGATGAGCACACCGTCGAGGCGCGGGAAGACCGCGCCCGCGCCCAAGCCACCGGCAATCGAGAGCGACACCAGCACGGCCTGCTTCGGATTCTCGCGCGCCCAGTCGAACGCTTTGAACAGACCGACGCTCGCCGCGGAGGTGGCGCGCGTCACGCCCGCCCCGACGCTGTAGGCACGCGCCGCGCGTTCGTAATGTTTCTTCGCGCCGCCGAAAACTTCGTTCGCGCGCTCGCCGGCGGTGCGCCCTGCGCCGCGCAACTTCTCGCTCGCCTCGCGCGCCACGCGCTCGGCCTCTTGCGCCACGCGGACGGCCTGCCCGCGCACCTCGCCCACGCCCTCGCGCACGTCGTACTCGTCGCCCAGACGCTCGGCCTCGGCGCGCGCGCGTTCCGCCTCACTCATCACGCGCGTCGCCCCGCGCTTCGCCGCGTCCTGCGCCGCGCGTGCGCCCTCTTCGACGCGATCCTTGATCTTATACTTGTCGTCCAACTCGCGCGCCTTGCGCCGCGCCGCGTCGCGCCACTCGTCCAACTTGTCTCGATAATCAGCCATGAAAACCTCCGTGAATAAAGGGATGAGGGCAGCAGGGTGAGAAATGAAAAAGCCGTGATTCGTGAATCGTCAATGGTGAATAGAAAGAACTGAGTTTGATCTATTCACGATTGACGATTCACGATTTACTTTTCTTTATCCCTCCGCCCTCATCCCTTGCTTATGATACGCCGAGCGCGGGCGCGGAGTTCACGTCGAACGTGTCGTTGGCGGAGACGACGCGGTTGCGTCCGCGCCGTTTCGCTTCGTAGAGCGCGGCGTCGGCTGCGGCGTAGAGTTCGCGCCCGTCGTGCGGCGGCTCGGTAAACTCGGCCAGCCCGATGCTCACCGTTACGCGTCCCGCTTCGGGGATGTCCGTCTCGGCGACGGTCTTGCGCAGGCGTTCGGCCACTTCAAGACCGTGCTCGAAATCCGTCTCCGTCAGGATGATGCCGAACTCCTCGCCGCCGATGCGCGCCGCCGTGTCCACGCCGCGCGTGCCCGTCTGCAAGACGTGGCCGAGACGGCGCAACGCCTCGTCGCCGCCTTCGTGCCCGTAGGTGTCGTTGACGACTTTGAAATGATCTATGTCGAGGATGAGCAGGCAGAACGGGTGACCGTAACGTCTGGTGCGCGCCAACTCGCGTTCGAGTTGCCGCTCGAAGCGACGACGGTTCGCCAGTCCCGTCAGGTGATCGGTGAAGGCTGCTTCCTCGCAAGAGTCGAGGTAGTTTTTGAAGTCGAGCAGCGTGCGCGCGCGCGCGAGCAGGAGGTCGAGATCGGTGGGGTCTGTGATGTAACCCATCGCGCCGACCTGCGAGCCGCGGCGCGCGTCCTGCGCCTCGCCTTTGGCCGCCGTCTGGATGATGACGGGGATGAAGCGCGTCTGCGGGTTGGCGCGGATGCGCTTGACCATCTCATAGCCGTCAACGTGTGGCATCATCACGTCCGTCACGATCAGGTCGAAGGCGTGCGCCTCGACGGCCGCCAGCCCCTGCTCGCCGTCATTCGCCGTGTGGACGACGTAGCCCGCCATCTCCAGAGCGACTTTGAGCAACTGCCGCTTGTCCGGCTCGTCGTCCACCACCAGCACTGTAAATTTACTTAACATACTTTATCCGCTTGCTCCGCCTTGCCGGGTTCGAAAACAGGTCTTGCGCCCGCCCTCCCTTCATGTTAGAGTGCGATTTAACAAGGACGGTTGCCGTTGTTGCCCGCGTTCGGTCAAACCACTTACTCGAATCCTTTCGCTCATGTACGAATAATTCTCAACAGACCGAATGCCCGCTTGTTGGTTCGCGCCGACCCCGCGTTTCCTTGCCAGTTTGTGCTAATCAAATTTCCGTTGACTGCCAAGACGCATCACCTCGCCCCGTGCTGTTCATCAAAGCTGTGCTGAATTTCCTTTAACCGCTGACAACTTCGAGGTTCCCCACATTATGCCGCACCGAAGAGCCTGCGACCTGAGCGTCGCGGATCGCGCAGACATTATACGTCAGTCCGAAATCGCCGCCGGTCTCGACGAGACGATGGTGGCGAAACTGGCCGCCGCCTCGACCGCCATAGACTTCCGCCGCCGCCGCTTCGTCTACCGCGACGGCGACACGGCCGACGCGCTCTACCTGATCGCGCGCGGGCGCGTGAAGCTGTGTCGCAGCGAGCCGGAGACGGGGCGTGAAGCCGTCATTGACATCCTTCCTACGGGCACGCTCTTCGGCGAATTCGCGCTCTTCGGGCTGGGGGACAGACAGATGTGCGCCATCGCCTTCGAGCAGGCGCGGCTGCTACGGATTCCGGTGGGGGATTTTCAAGAGGCGATGGTTCAAAGCCGCACGCTTTATGATTACACTTTCCGTCTGGTCGGTCAACGACTAGCGCGTTCCGAGCAGCGCGTGGCCGACTTCGCGCTCGACGCCATCCCCGCGCGCCTCGAAAAACTGCTCCACGAACTCTCCGAACGCTACGGCCAACCCGGCACGGACGGCGTGCTCATTGATCTCAACCTCCCCCACCGCGAAATCGCCTCGCTTGTCGGCTCGACGCGCGAGAGCGTCACCGTCCGCTTGAACGACATGCGCCGCGCGGGTATGATCGACTTCGTTGACCGCAAAATTTTAATCAAGCCGCCGCTCACTGCACTGGCTCCGGCGTGAAAAGGAATTAAGGGCAAGGGGAAATGGGTAAAGGTTAAAGGAAAGGCAAAAGCAGGTGATCTCAAACGCTGCTTTTGCCTTTCCCCTTTTCCCCTTCCCCTTTCCCCAAACGCTTTATGAAGAAGTGTCCGACCTGCAACAAACCCGTCGAATGGCGAGACAACCCGAACCGCCCCTTCTGCTCCGAACGCTGCAAACTGCTCGACTTCGGCCACTGGGCTGACGAAGACTACCGCGTGCCCGCGCACGACGAACGCCCCTCGCTCGAAGAGACGGAGCAAACGAGGGATGAGGGCGGAGAGATGAAGGATGAATAAAGAAAAGCACTCGCTCGGTTGAATGCTTTTATTCATCCCTCACCCTGCTGCCCTCATCCCTTAGCCTGTCCTTCATCCTTTCTGCGCCGTCGTGTAGAATACGCCGCACCTCCCAACATGACAGGAGTTTTGGAGTCAACATGTCGCAGTCGTCACGTTCGTTTCTGATGAGGCGTTGTCCTTCGGTCGTCGTGTGCGCGCTCGCCGTGCCGGTCGCGCTGCTGCTGCTGTCGGCATGCGGCACGACCGATTACACGGCCTCGCAGGGGTCTTCTGCTGCGTCGAACCGCGCGGCGACGGACACGCCGCAGGGCGCGAAGTTGCCACGCACCGCGCTCCCGATGCCGCCCGTGGCGACGGCTCACGAGGGCGCGACCACGAACGCGCCGGGCGGCATCGCTGTCGTCAACGCTTCGACGTGGACGACGCTCGACGGGCGGCGCACGCGCGGGTCGGACTTTCAGGGCAAGGTGCTCATTCTCGACTTCTGGGCGACGTATTGCCCGCCCTGCCGCGACGAAGTGCCGCACCTCATCGCCTTGCAGCGTCGCTACGGCGCGCAGGGGTTGCAGGTCGTCGGCCTGAACGTAGGCGGCGACGAGGATCGCCCCAAAGTGCCGGCCTTCATCGAGGAGTTCGGCATCCAGTACGCGCTCGGCTACCCGGACGCGCAAATGTCGGAACTCTTTTTCGCCGACAACTCCGCCATCCCGCAGACCTACGTCTACGACCGGCAGGGACGCCTCCTGAAAAAGTTCGTCGGCTTTGACGACCAGATGGGTGTCGAACTCGAACGCGCCGTGCAAGCGGCGCTTGCGGAGAAACCGGCGGCGGGCGAAGACTGAAAATAGTGAATCGTGAATCGTCAATCGTGAATAGAAAGAACTGAGTTTGATCTATTCATGATTAACGATTCACGATTCACGGCTTTTAAATCTATTTACGATTCACGATTCACGAAAACATGAGACGAGCCAAAATCCTTGCCACCCTCGGCCCTGCGTCGCGCGAACCGGCGACGCTCGAAGCGTTGCTGGCGGCGGGCGCGAACGCCTTCCGCATCAACATGTCGCACGGCACGCAGGAGGAGCACGCCGAGACGATCCGCCGCGCCCGCGCCGCCGCCGAACGCATGCGCCGCCCGCTCGCCATCCTCGTCGATCTCTCCGGCCCGAAGATCAGAACCGGCGTGCTGCAAGGCGGCCAGCCCGTCACACTCGAAGAGAACGCGCTGTTCACTCTGACCACGCGCTCCGTCACGGGCGATGCGCGCGAAGTCTCGACCAACTATCCCGGCCTCGCCCGCGACGTGCACGCGGGCGCGCGCATCCTTCTGGACGACGGCGCGATTGCCCTCAGCGTCGAGCGCACGACCGAGACCGATGTCGTCTGCCGCGTCATCAACGGCGGCACTCTGAACGAACGCAAGGGCATCAACCTGCCCGGCGTCTCCCTGCCCATCCCTTCGCTGACCGATAAGGATCGCCGCGACTTGCAGTTCGCCGTGCGCGAAGGCGCGGACTACATCGCGCTCTCCTTCGTGCGCCGCGCCGAAGACTGCCTCGAAGCGAAGGCGTTGATCAAAGCCGCCGGGGGCAAAGCCCCGCTCGTCGCCAAGATCGAGAAGTCGGAGGCGATAGATCATCTGGCCGACATCATTGCCGCGTCGGACGGCGTGATGGTCGCGCGCGGCGACTTGGGCGTCGAGACGAGCGTCGAACTCGTCCCGGTCTACCAGAAGCGGATCATTGAGGAGGCGAACGACGCGGGCAAGTTTGTCATCACGGCGACGCAGATGTTGCAGTCCATGATCACCGAGCCGCGCCCGACGCGCGCCGAGGCGTCGGACGTGGCGAACGCCGTGTGGGACGGCTCGGACGCCTTGATGCTCTCGGCCGAGACGGCGACGGGCGCGTACCCTGTGGCGACGGTGGCGACGATGGCGCGCATCATCGAGTCGGCCGAGACGGGGCGCAGCACCGGGTCGAGTTCGGTGACGAAGTGGGCAGGCAAACAGTCTGGGCGCGTCAGCCGCGCGATCTGTGAGGCGGCGGCCTTCGCGGCCGAGGAGATGAGCGCGAAGGTGATCGCGGTCTTCACGGAGTCGGGGTTGATGGCGCGTCGCCTCTCGGCGCTGCGTCCCGCGCAACGCATCGCCGCGCTCACGCACTCGCGCGAGGTGTCGAACGAACTCGCGCTCATCTGGGCAGTCGAGCCGCACGTCTACCCGCCGCCCTCGACGACCGAGGGGATGATCGCGGCGGGCGACCGCACGCTGATGGAGGCGGGCATCGTCCAACAGGGACAGGTCATCGTGCTGATGGCCGGACGCCTGTCGGGACTCGGACTGTCGAGTTCGATGACGCTGCACGCCGTGGGCGAAGACATCTCCAAGCAACCATAAACGAGAGTTGACGACGCGCTGGCAAATCTCCGCCGGGGAACTAACCGCGTGGCTGCCGCCGCTGATCTATGCCTTCGCCGCGCTCGCCTCGGCGTGGGTGCTCCACGACGCGCGCCGCCGCCGCTTCCCGCTCTACGCCGTCGCCCTCTGGACGCTCGCCACGCTCATCTACGCGCCCGTCGTCCTGCCCCTCTACCTCGTCGCCCGACTATTCAAGCCACACCCAACCGACACCGACGCCGCCCCGGAATCAACCGCCGCCGGACAAGTCACCGACGAACACATCGAAGATGAACAAGTCGCTGACGAACAAGTCACCGAACAAGTCGCTGATGAGCACGTCGCCGATACTGACAAGCGGCCGACGCTTCGCGCGCCCCTCCGGCTCAGACGCTACGTGTCACTCCGCCTCAGACGCTACGCGCCGTCGCTTCTCTACGCGGCTGCGTTGCTCGCGGCGGGCGCGTTCTATTTTTACCGCGACTATCACAGCTTCGACGCGCACCTCGCGCGTGCTGCCAACGCGCGACTTCGCAACCGGCGCGACGCCACGATCCGTGAATACCGCGCCGCGCTCCACATCTCTGACGACGCACACACGCACAAACTCCTCGCCGTCCAACTCGCCGAAGACGGACAGACCGAAGCCGCCCTCAACGAACTGCGCGCCGCCGAACGAGGCGGCGAACCGGACGAACTGCTCACCCTCCGCATCGCCTCCGCGCTCGACACGCTCGGTCGCGCCGAAGAAGCCGTCGCCGCCTACGAGAAGTTTTCACGTTCCGAGTCGTGCTCGCGCACGCAGTCGCCCGCGCCGCAGTGCGTGGAAGCGGCGGCGCGCGTGCGGCAACTACGCGGCGGCGTCGAAGCACGTTGAAGGCTCAACAACGCGAGTGCCGTCTGTGTGTCGCGGGATGTTTAAGGTGATGTGATAGGCGGCGACTCGTGCGCGCCCCGTCGCTACTCCGCGCTGAGGACTTGGCGAATCGTCTCGCTCACGTCTTTCGACGGTTGCTTGCTGGTGAAAGGTTTTTGCGGGTTGCGCCAGTTGTCGAGGATGGCGACCTTGTGCGAGCAGGCGACGGTGCAGAGCGGCGCGCAGGGCTTCTCCGCGTTGTACTCGCGGCGGAAGTCTTCCATCGTGTAGTCGGCGAGCGGGATGCCGGGGAAGCCGCGCTGCTGCGAGCAGTAGTGGACGAGTCCGTCTTCGCAGACGTAGAGGTAGCGCGCTCCGGCGCGGCACTTCCAATCGTTCGGGCGACCTGCCGCGAGGTTATCCTGAAACCAGCCGAGCCGCGCGTATTCCTGCTTGCCGAGTTGCTTGAGTTCGCGGTAGACGCGCTGCTCCTCGTCGGCCAAAGGCTTGAGCAACCCCTGCCCGTCGTGGATGACGCCGACCGTCGTGGAGAAGCCGAGTTCGAGAGCGCGGCGTCCGATGACGAGCGCATCCTCCGGGTTCTTGATGCCGCCGCCGATCACGGAGTTGATGTTAACGTGAAAATCCGAGTGCTCGGCGAGCCACTGCAAACGCTTGTCGAGCAGTTTCAGACTCTTCTTCGATACCTCGTCGGGCGCGACGTTATCAATGCTGATCTGCAAGTATTCCAGCCCGGCCTCGTTGAAGCGTCTGATCTTTTCCGGCGTCAGGTAGAAGCCGTTCGTGATGAGACCGGCGATCATGCCGCGACGGCGAATGTGCGCGACGAGTTCGTAAATTTCCGGGTGCATCATCGGCTCGCCGCCGGAGATGGTGACGATGGAGGTCTTGAGGTCGGCGAGTTTGTCGAGACGGCGGAGCATCTCCGCGGTCGGCACGTGATCGGAGAAGTCGTCGTACTCGTTGCAGTAGGCGCAGGCGAGGTTGCAGCGGCGCATGGGGATGACGTGCGCCAGCACGGGATGGTTTGGCGACAGCAGGCCGCGCGCGATGAAACTCACCTCGCGCGCCTTGAGTTTAAGGAAATTGCTTCTCTTCATCTGGCCGTCGGCTGAAAGGCGAGTCGTTCGCCCGCGCTGCTTGAGGGCGAACGAACGCCCGCGCAGCAACTCCTGCCCCTGTTTATGATAGTTTGCGCCCCTTCACGGACTTGCGTGAGAAGATACGAAATCTGACCGCCCGAACGCAAGAAGACCGGGGGCGGTTCGCGCCCGCCGGGCGTCCGTAGAAACGACAAAGGGTTCCGGTCTTAGAGGAGCCAGAACCCTTCGGCCGTGATTACGTGGCGGACGATTTAGCCGCGAACCTTCTTGATGTCCGAGCCGAGGTCAACTTTGAACTCGTTCTTGGAAACCTGCGCGTTGCGCTGCACGTTCATGAGGCGCACGGTCGTCGCGTCGCCGTTCTTCTCCACCACTTTGGTCTGGACGGGCATGCCGTTGCCGTCCACCCAGAGTTCGGCGTAGCTGTAGCGCGCGCCGCCTTTGGGCACGAGTTTCATGTGCGTCGTCTGCACGCCGCCCCAGAGCGTTTCGTCGTAGACGTTCTGCGCGTCGTAGGCGCTCGTCAACTGCGACTTGGTGGCGTCCAATCCGAAGCCGAGCACACTCGACACCTTGCTGCGGTTCGAGTTGGCCTCGCCGACGTAGGCCATCTTGAGGCGCGGGCGAAACAGCGTGTACTTCCCGTCGGCGACGGCGAGCGTCTCCTGCTGCGGGCGCTGCCAGTCAACGCGCACGAACGCGTTCTTGCCCGCGCCCGGCAGGTAGATCACCGTGCCGGACTGCTTGTCGCTGTCCTTCAATTGCGCGTTGTATTTCTCCATGCTGATCCCGGCGCGCATGCTCCGCAAGTCGCGGCGATTGCGCTCCATCTTGGAGAAAATGGAACTGACCAGACCCGCGCTCTGCGCGTTGGTCGTCGGGGGGACGACGGAAAAAGCAACTACGGCTGTCAAAATCACTGCGAGGCCAAGCGTCAAGTATCTCTTCATGCAAACTCCTTCAAAAATTAGGGGAACTAAACTTTTGCCCGGCTGAAAATCCGGGTGATTATAAAGAAAGCCTATTCTATGTCAACCTCGTAGGCGACCACTTTGCCGCCCGCGCCCGCCACGGGGCGCATCCCTCTGACCCGCACATCGGCGCGATTCGTGACACTTTGCACGCGCCTTATAACCTCTTCTGTGCCGGGATTTGCCGGAGAATTTTCCGGCCAGACAAGCAACAAACGCGTCGCCGTCGTAGAACCATTTTGATGCGCCTCGCGGTGGCCGCGTTCGCTGTTTTCAAACCAATTTCTGGGCGTCAGAAAGATAAACGCGAGGATGAGAACGCACAACACGTCATATTGCCACGTACTGCGTCCGTACGACCAGAAAAACAGCTTTTGGAGGAACTTCAAAAAACGCCTCACTATCAAACCGGCAAAAAGGGGTTGCCATAAAAGCAACAGGTGGCAAAGACAAAAGCGCACGCCCTTGTCCGTGTCACCTGCTACCGTCGGAGATTATACCTGCAAACCCGTCGCGGGCGCAACAATTTGTCCGTCGCGCATCTGCACGATGCGGCGGCACATGGCGGCGGCCTCCGGGTTGTGCGTGATCATGATGATGGTTTGATTGAAGCGGTAGTTCATCTCCTGAAACATGTTGAGGACGATGGCGGAGTTTTCCGAGTCGAGATTGCCGGTCGGCTCGTCGGCGAGGATGATGGCCGGGCGGTTGACGATGGCGCGCGCGAGCGCGACGCGCTGCTGCTCGCCGCCGGAAAGTTCGAGCGGCTTGTGGTGCATCTTGTCTTCGAGTTTGAGGAGGCTCAAGACCTCCCGCCGCCGTGCGGAAGAGTCTTCGCCGCCGTTTGAGCCGCCCGCGTGAATCCGTTCGGCGAGGCGCAGATTCCCTTCCGCCGTGAGCGTGGGGAAGAGGTTGAAGCGTTGGAAGACGAACCCGATCTTGCGGCGGCGGATGTCTGTGCGCTTGGCGTCGGAGGCGGCGGTCAAGTCTTCGCCGTCAATCATGATGCGCCCGCTCGAAGGCGTGAGCAGGCCGCCCAGCAGGTGCAGCAAAGTTGACTTGCCGCAGCCCGAAGGCCCCATGATCGCGAGAAACTCGCCCTCCTCCAAATCCAGAGAGACGCCCCGCAGCGCGGCCACGTCCATGCTGCCGACGCGGTACACCTTCTCGACATTTTCAGCTTGCAGGATAGTTTTCATAAGAGACCGGTGACAAGTGACGAGTGACGTGTGACAAGCAAGAAACAAGACAAGTTTAAAGACCAAAGTGCTGCTTCAACTTGTCACTCGTCACTCGTCACTTGTCACTGCTTTATCGTCACTCGTGTGCCAAAGCATTGACCGGATCGAGATTCGCCGCGCGCACGGCCGGGTAGAGCGCACCGAGGACGCCGCCGCCCACGCCAATCAAAGCGGCCACGAGCGCCCACCGCCAGCCGTACTCGAAGAGCAAACCGTAGGCGCGGTTGATCAGGTAGCCCGCGACGAACGAGACGGCGAAGCCGGCGACGAGGCCGAGCAGGCTGATGACGAAAGCCTCGCGCTCGATCACCGAGACGATGTAGCCGCGCGACGCGCCGAGCGCCTTGAGCATCCCGATCTCGCGCGTCCGCTCCGTGATCGTCGTGTACATGGCGAGCATCACGACGAGGCCGCTCACCACCGCCGACAGCCCGACGAGAGCGCGCAGGAAGACGCCGAGATACGGGATGGTCTTCTCGATGTTCGTGATGATGTCGCGCGTCAACTGTATCTTGTTCCCTTGCGTCGAGGGCTGCGCCTCGATCCGCCGCACCACCGCGAGCGGGTCAACGCCGTCTTTAGTTTTGACGAGGATGTACGAACACTTCCCCGGCGCTTCGAGCGCGTCCTGCATGGCCGCGAGCGACATCTTGACGCGCGCCTCGGCCTCCGGCGCATAGATGCCGGTGATGCGGTAGGGCTTGCCGCCGAAGAGGCTGAGCGTGCTGCCGACGTTCAAGTTGCCGTTGCGCGCCTTCGCCTCGTCAATGATGATTTCGTCGGCGGCCGCGGGCGCGTGCCCCGCGACGAGTTTCAAGTCGTTCATCGCGGCGTAAGGCTCCCAGTCCACGCCCTGCACCTGCTCGAAGCCGAAGCCGCGCCCGCCCTGAAAGATGTAGCGGATGACGGGGACGGCCGACTGCACGCCCTCGATCTTCGACAACTCCTCGGCGTACTTAACGCTCAGGTTCGCCGTCGAAGTCGTCAACTCCATCCCGCCCGGCCGCGTGAAGTAAATCTCCGCGAGCACGCTCGACGAACGCCGCTGCAAGTCGTTCGACATGCCGCGCGAGAGTCCCGTGAACAACATCACCAGACACACGCCGAGCGCGACCCCCGCGATGCTGACGAGCGCGCGCAGGGGACGCTGGCGGATGTTGTTGGCGACAAGGCTCTCCATAATTTCGAGTGACAAGTGACGAGTGACAAGTGACAAGATGGAGACCGGCAGTGACGAGATCAAAGACAAGTTTAAGGAGCGAAGTGCTGCTTCAACTTGTCACTTGTCACCTGTCACTCGTCACTGTTTTGTTCACTGCTTTTTAGCATCCAGATCAACTTCCGGCAGGTTCGACTTGTTTTCCAAGACGAACACTTCCGACGGCCACGGTTGATCCACTTTGACGGCTTCGGGCACTTGATAGCTGATGCGCAGCGAGTAGCGATCTTGCGGGCGCGTGATTTCGATGTCGGCGGGGAGCGTGTACTTCGTCGTCTCGCCGAACGTCTTCGGGTTGCGGTAGATCACGTCGGTCGTCAACTCGCCGCGCGCGCCGAACGTTTGCAGACGCGCGAGCGCGATCTCGCCGTAGCGGTCGAACCAGAAGCGACGCAGCAGGCGCGCGCGCCCTTCGCCGTCAGGCGCGAGTTCGTCCAACTGGTAATAGCCGCGCACGACGCGCGCGCCCCGCTTCGCGTTCGGCCGCGTGTCTGTGTCTTCGGCGAACGCCTCGCTGCGCACGTAGACGAGGTTCGTGCCCGGCGTGACGGGGCGCACGAGCAGCGCGTCGGTGAAGTGCTGCGGGCGCAGGCCGGAGAAGGCTGAGGCCGCGCGCTGTTGCATCTGCGCGGTCTTCTTCTGATCGCCCTTGCCGCAATCAACCTCCGCGCCGCTGTCAATCCGCTGGTAGCTCGCCGTGTTCGTCCCCTTCAAAAAACGCAGCCACTTGTCGTCGCCCTTCAACACGGCGACGCGGAAACGTTCGCCGTCCGAAGCCATCTCGGCGATCTTAACGCTGAACGGCCCGTTGATGACGAGGTAAATCTGGCCGTCGCGTTGCAGGATCACGTCGCCCTCGGCCGTGCGATACTTCTCCGTCACGCCACACTGCGCGAACGAAGTGTCTAAGAACTGGATGTCTATTTTGCCGCGCAGCGAACGCACCTGCGCCAGGCGGTTGATCACTTCGATCAGTTCGCCGGGCGCGGCCTCTTTGAGCGGGGCGAGCAGCGGCGGCACGGTGACTTTGCTCTTGTAGAACCTTGAGCAGCCGCTCGCGCCCGCGAGCGACATCAGCCCCAAGACTAACGCCAGCGCGTACCGCTTGCGCGAGCCTGCCCGAATTGAGTTTGAACCGTTCATCAAAAGTTGTCAGACGCCGACGCCGGGGGAGCATCCGATCCGGCAAAATTCCCTTGAAAATTTAATAGTCGAACCTAACAAAGCACTCCGCCCTTGTCAACGCGCGCCATCGAAAGACTGAGGGTAAGGGTAAAGGGGAAGACAGGACAGGCAGGACGCGAAGCGTCGTCTTCACCTTTCCCCTTTAACCTTTCCCCTTTACCCTTCGTCCAACAGCAGCGGCGAGCGGTCGAACCTGCGGCGGATGCCGTTGATGGCGCGCAGGACTTTGGGGCGGCTCACGAGTTTGAGTTCGAGCCGCCGCTTGCCGGGAAAATCGAGCAGCATCACGCCCATTAGAATCGTCAACACGCCCTGCCCCGGCACGCCCGGCAGAGACATCACGACGCCGAACAACACCAGCACCACGCCCAACAAATTCTTCAAGATGATGCCGCCCCAGCGCAACACCGGGTGACTTTCGACCCAGAACTCGCGCCCGTGTTCGGCCTTGAAATAAGTGTCCGGCAGTTTGATCAGTACGACGACCGTCACGGCGAGGCTCACGACGAAGGTGACGACCGAGAACAAAATGATCCAGACGACGCCGCGCCCCGTCAGGCCGAGCGTGTTCGTCAGTTCTTTTAACCAGTCGAGCATTCTTTCTCCGGCCGTCTCGGACGACGACACCTATGCCGCCCGTTCCCCTTCAACGCAACGCTTCCCTTCAACGCAACGCTTCGCGCGCCGCGACGAGCGCGGCGAACATTTCCGCGACCACCTCTTGCGCCGCGCCCTCCAACCCGAAGTCGCGCTCGCGCGCGCCCTCCCAAAACTCTCCGAGTTCACGCGCGCCCGCGCGCTCGAAAACCAACGCCTGCGCCAGCAGGTCAACGATGTCGGCCGCCTTCACCAGACGCGCCTCCAAACTCTCGCGCGCCTCGTAATCTTCGTGCAACGCCGCGTAGTCGGCCGCGCGCCTTGCGCCCAGAGCGCGCACCATGTCGTCGAAGGCCGCGCGCTCGGCCGCGTGCCGCGCCTGCGCGCCGTAGTACAAGGCCATCGTGCGCGGCATGTCGCCGGTGCGCGCCTCGGCCAGATCGTGCAGCAACGCGACGCGCAACACGCGCTCCACATCCACCTCGACGCCGCGCGCACGCACCTCGTCCGCCAACAGCATCGCTGTGAACGCCACGCCGTAGCTGTGCGCCGCCACCGACTCCGCCCCCGGCGCAAGCCCGCGCAACACCCAGCCCGTCCGGTCGAGCCGCTTCAAGCGTTGGAGTTCTAAAAGTGTGGACAACATATGGAACAGTGACGAGTGACAAGTGACGAGTGACAAGTTAAAGCAGCGAATCGTGAATCGTAAGTTGTAAATAGAGAAAAGCGGGTCTTTCAATTCACGATTTACGTTTTTCTCTTGTCACTCGTCACTTGTCACTTACACAAACATTTTGCCCGGATTCAAAATGCCGTTGGGGTCGAGGGCGCGCTTGATCAACTTCATGGCGTCAATGGTGGCCGCGCCGAGCGCCATGTCGAGGTAGGGGGCTTTGACGTAGCCGATGCCGTGCTCGCCGCTGATCGTGCCGCCGAGTTCGACCGAATAGGCGAAGGTGTCGCGGACGGCGGCGCGCGCGCGTCGCATCGCCTCGGCATCGTCGCGGTCGCACATGAAGTTGACGTGGATGTTGCCGTCGCCCGCGTGGCCGAAGTTGACGACGAAGGTGTCGTGCAGTTTGCCGATCTCTTCGACGCGCGCGACGAGTTCGGGCACGCGCGAGCGCGGGACGACGACATCTTCGTTGAACTTCATCGTGCCGAATTTTTTGAGCGCGGGCGAGATGGCGCGCCGCACGTCCCAGAGGCGTTCCTCTTCCTCGCGCGTCTCGGAGCGCATCACGTCGTAACCGCCGCCGTCGCGCACGACCTGCTCGACGACGAGCGCGTCGCGCTCGACTTCCGACGTGTGCCCGTCAACCGAGACGAGCAGGAGCGCGCCCGCGTCCGCGCCGAAGCCGAAAGCGAACTCCGTCTCGACGGCCGCGATGGCGTTCCGGTCGAGCACCTCAATCGCGACGGGCGTGACGCGCGCGCGGTTGAAGCGCGGGACGCAGGCGCACGCCTCCGCCATCGTCTTGAACGTGGCGCGCACTGTGCGCGTCGCTTCGGGCAGCGGCAGCAGGCGTAGCGTCGCTTCGGTGATGATGCCGAGCATGCCTTCCGAGCCGCAGATGAGTCCGGTGAGGTCGAAGCCGACGACGTTCTTGCTCGTCAGGCCGCCCGTGCGGATCACTTCGCCCAACGGCGTCACGACTTCGAGGCCGGTCACGTAATGCTTCGTCACGCCGTACTTCGCCGAGCGGATGCCGCCCGCGTTCTCCGCGATGTTGCCGCCGATGAATGAAGTTTTGTACGAGGCCGGGTCGGGCGGGTAGAAGACGCCCTCGGCCTCGACCGCCTGCTGCAACGCGTAGGTCGTCACGCCCGGCTCGGTGACGACGTAGAGATCGTCTGCGTTGATCTCGCGGATGCGGTTCATGCGATCCGTGCCGATGACGACGCCGCCCTCGACGGGCACTGCCCCGCCCGTGTAGCCGACGCCGCCGCCGCGCGCCGTGACGGGAAAGCGTCGCTCGTTGGCGAGTTTGATAATCAAGGCGACTTCGGCGGTCGTTTGCGGCAGCAGGACGGCTTCGGGCGGAAACTTCTCCTTCACCGCGTCGGCCGCGTAAGGCTCAACCTTCTCCGCGTCAACGAGCACGTGCTCCACACCGACGATTTCGCGCAGACGCGCGAGCACGTCCTCGTCCGACGCCGCCGTGCGCGCGCGCCCCCTGCCCGTGATTCCTTCGTGATGACGACTCATAAATTAACTTGTCAACTAATCCTCTCGCGCAATGTGTCCCGGCTGCGTCCCGGCTCTCTCAGGGGACGGGGTTGACGACGATGTTCACGCGCTCTTTGCCGACGATGATCTCAAGCGGGTTGCCGAGTTGCAGCGGGAGCGTCTTGCCGTTGATGTTGATTTCGAGGCGCGGCGGGGCGGACGACGAATTGGTCGTCGCATTTGAATCCATGTGCGACTGAGGAAGAGCGGGCGTCGCGGCGTCGGGCGCGGAAGGGGCGGGTTCGCCCGGCTTCGCTACGTCCGTCGAACGCGTCAACAAATTGACGGCGACGATGCGCCACGTCGCGGGCGTACAGGTCAGGCGCAAGCCCGGCGTGTCCACCTCCGCCACTTCGCCGACGGCCAGCGTCCCCACCTTCCACATGCCTTCGCCGCAACGCACGCCGCCCGCGTCGTAAAAGGTGGCCGAGCCGGAGACGTAGTTATAAAAAAACTGGCTGCGGTTTTCGATAGCGATGAGGACGTTGCGCGCCGGGGCGTCCTGCGTGCCCGCGAGCGTGGTGGTGCGCAGTCGGCCGCCGAGCGCGACGCGCCCCGCTGCGTCGAAGGCCGTCGTCGCTTCCGTCAAGGCGACGCGCGGTTCGCCGCCTGCCGTAGCGGTCGCGCCTGCCGGATCGGCGGGTGTCTGCTGCGCGAACGCGCCCAACGCGCACACCGACCAGACGAGCGCGAGACGACACACGTTGATGATTGCTTTCACTTTTGCCCTCCCCTTTTACTAACAGCACAAGTTTTAAGTTCGGCCGGACGACGACGGCGATTGTACACGAATGACGCTCCGACCACGTCTCGAATTTCGCCCGCAGTCGCGGCGCGCGTGCCGTTTCAACGTCCGGTACGCTCCTTGCACTAGCCCCAACTTGAACTGCGTTCCTGACGCGAAACAATACACGGCGCGGAGTTGATTGATGTTCGATCCAAGGCTTTTCGCTGTGTTGTAAACGGAAAAAATCATAGGGAAGAAGGGGAATTAAACAGATGGCAAATTCGACGGCGACGACACAGAAACGCTCGGAAGTGATCACCGGCATGTTCAAGGACAGGGAGAGCGCGGAGCGCGCCTACGCTTCACTGGCCGAACGCGGCTACAGCAAAGACGACATCAACGTCATCATGTCAGACGAGACTCGCAATAAATATTATCCCGAAGGCAGCGACGCGGCCGACACGGAACTTGGCTCGAAAGCCCTCGAAGGCGCGGGCACGGGTTCGGCCATCGGCGGCACGACCGGCGCGATCCTCGGCGCGATTGCCGCCATCGGCACGTCGGTGGCCTTGCCCGGACTTGGCCTGCTCGTGGCGGGGCCGCTCGCGGGCGCACTCGTCGGCGCGGGCGCGGGCGGCGCGGCGGGCGGACTGATCGGCGCGATGGTCGGATCGGGCATCCCCGAAGACCGCGCGAAAGAGTATGAAGCGGGCGTCAAAGACGGCGGCATCGTGATGGGCTTCAACGCCCGTTCGGAAGAGGACGCCGAATACTTCGAGCGTGACTGGAACAGCAACAAGGGCGAGGGCGTCTACCGCGGCCAGACGACGATCCCGGTGGTCGAGGAAGAGTTGAAGGTCGGCGTGCGCGAAGTCGAACGCGGCGGCGTGCGCGTCGAGAGCCGCGTGGAGGAGAAGCCCGTGACGGAGCAAGTGCAACTGCGCGAGGAGCGCGTGCACGTCGAACGTCGCCCGGTTGATCGCCCGGTGGCGAACGCCGACGCGGCTTTCCGCGAGGGCACGCTCGAAGTCACGGAGCGCGCCGAAGAGGCCGTCGTCTCCAAGACGGCGCGCGTCGTCGAAGAGGTGGTCGTCGGCAAGCAGGTCGAGGAGCACACCGAGACGATCAACGACACGGTGCGGCGCACGGACGTTGACGTGCAAGAGGTCAACTTGAAGGACACGACCCGCACGGATCGCGAGCGGTAAGAACGCGACGCTCAAGCGCGCGCCGGAAGTCGTTTGAATTTCCGGCGCGCGCACATTTCAGACACGGAGCGGGCGAACAAAGGCGGCTCGATGAGCAACGATAAACTTCCGGCGACGACATCCGCATCAACGACGGGCGACGCGGCCGGACGCGCTGCGTGGCGGGACAAATTTGAGCAGACCGGGCGGCAGGCGGTAGAGAAGACGACGCGCCGGACGGTCGGCGTTTATGAACGCCCGGCGCGGCGCGCGAAATTATCGCTCCCGCTCGTGGTCATTTTGATTCTGGCCGCGCTCGTCTCCATCGTCGCCACCGCGCGATTTCTGTTTTGAGTGAACTGAGTCAAGTTGAACTTGAGAGAAAGGAATTTTTAAGATGAGCGAAACGAGAGCCACAGGAGCAGCAGCGGAAAGACAGAAGAGCGCGACCGTCACCGACCGCGACGGTCTGCGCGGGCGCATTGACACCGCCGCGCCGCAGACGCGCGAGGGCGGCCGCCCTGAGGTGCTCGTCCATCTCGACAACGGGCGGCAAGCCTTCGTCCCAGTGGACGCACTCGTCTTGCAGGACGACGGCAGTTTCACGCTCCCCTACAGTCTCTCCGAAGTCACACAAACGCATGACGCGCGGCGCGCGGTCGGCGGCGATGCCGCGATGGGCGACGAAACGCTCGTCACGTCCGACCGGACGCGCGAAGCGGAACGCATCGTGATGCCGGTCATCGCCGAGACGCTCGACGTGCAGAAGCGCAAGGTGCAGACGGGCGGCGTGCGCGTCCGCAAGGTCGTCCACGAACGCGAAGAGGTGGTGGACGAGCCTTTGATGCGCGAGGAGGTGCAGGTCAAGCGCGTGCCCATTAACCGCGTCGTGGACGCGCCCGTGCCCGTGCGCCACGTCGGCAACACGATGATCATCTCGCTGCTCGAAGAGGTAGTCGTGGTCGAGAAGCGTCTGATGCTGAAAGAGGAACTGCACATCACGAAGGGCGAGATCGAAACTTACAAGCCGCAGCGCGTGACGCTGCGGAGCGAAGAGGCCGTGGTCGAGCGCGTCGCCGACGAAGATATTGATGAGACGCAGTTGACGCGCGGGCGCGTCGGCGAGCCGCGGGGCGAGTAGGCAGTTCGTCGTCGGCGTGGGTCGAGACGGGTCGGGTTGAGTTTCGTTTGATTGAGCGTTGAAGGTAAGGCGGCGTTTGAATTTGACGGGCACGCGCGTCGGCGTTGTGCCGGGTAGCAATTGAAGGGGGATTAACGAAATGGCGAAAACTGTGATCGGGTTGTTTGATAATCGCGCCGAGGCGCAGAGCGTGGTGCAGGAACTGCTGGGCGCGGGTTTCCGGCGCAACGACATCAGCGTCATGTCGAAGAAGATCGAGGGGCAGGACAAGCCGACGCGTGAGGGCGAGGTGGTCGCCTACGTCGAAGAGGACGGCGAGGAACAGATCAAGGACATGGCGAAGGGCGCGGGCACGGGCGCGGCCATCGGCGGACTCGCCGGTCTGCTCTTGAGTTTGACGGCGTTCGCGATTCCGGGCGTCGGGCCGGTGCTGGCGGCCGGGCCGCTCGCCGCCATCATCGCGGGCGCAGGGATAGGCGCGACCGCGGGCGGTCTGATCAGCGGCCTGACGCGACTCGGCGTGCCCGAAGACGACGCCAACTATTATGCCGAAGGCGTGCGCCGCGGCGGCACGCTGATCAGCGTCGAGGCGGCGGACAATCAGGCGGACGGCGCGGTGGCGATCATGAAGCGACACGGCGCGGTCGAGATTGACAAGCGCGCCGCGCAGTGGCGCGACGAGGGTTGGAGCGGCTTTGACGCGAACGCCACCGAGACCGCTTACAACGCCTTCGCGGGCGACGGCCGTGCGAACACCGCCGCGACGGAAGTGACGGCGGAACATCGTCTCGCGGACGCGCCGCGCGCCGCCGCTAGGACGGCAGCGTCGCCGCAGAATCAAGTGTCCGTCCCCGTCGTCGAAGAACAGTTGCAGGTCGGCAAGCGCGAGGTGGAGCGCGGCGGCGTGCGCGTCGAGACGCATATCACGGAGAAGCCCGTCGAGGAGAACGTCGAACTGCGCGAGGAGCACGTCAACGTCGAGCGTCGCCCGGTTGACTACACGTTCCACGGCACGGAGTCGGAGGCTTTCAAGGAATCGCTCGTCGAGATCAGGGAGGCTTACGAGGAGTTGGTCGTGAACAAGAAGGCGCGCGTCGTGGAAGAGGTTGTCGTCAACAAGGACGTCGAACAACGCACCGAGACCGTCCACGAGACGCTGCGCCGCACGGACGTGAACGTCGAACAGATAGACAACACGAGTAACAAGGCGCGCGGCGCGAGCGCGTCGGCGAAGGGCGACGATCTGCTCGACCTTTAACGCGAGCCGGAGTCTGTTCGGCCTTTAGCGCGAGACGAAGATAGTTAGTTAGAACTTCGCGGCTCAGGCCGCTTTGCAAATCACAAGGAGGATAGTTTGATGATGAACGAGGGAAGGTTTTCCAAAGTCTTGAGGGGCGGCCTGCTCAGCCTGACCCTGCTCGCGGGCGCTGGTGTGGCAACCGCACAGAACAACGACAACCGCGTGGCGGACAATCGCGACGACGACCGCCGCGTCGTTAGAACCGACCGCGACGACGACAAGGACTGGGGTTGGCTCGGCCTGCTCGGTCTCGCAGGGCTGCTCGGCCTGATGCCGCGCAAGAAGCAGGAAGTCCACGTCCGCGAGACGCGCGACGTGCGCGACACGGGCGACCGCAGATAGTCGAATTTGACGGCGAGGCTAACTCGCAGGTCACAATGCGAAGGGCATCGGGAGGCGACTCTCGATGCCCTTCTCTTTTGTCTTCAACTCATTTCGGTTTAAGCGACAACGACTCTTTTTTTGTTCAAGCGACGGCGACGCTGTTTCAGTTCAGGCGACGGCGAGTCTTTTTTGTTCAAGCGATGACGGGCATGAAGCGCGCGCCGTGTGGCATCAAGTAGCCGTGAGCGTCGCAGCCGATTCCGGCGAGCGCGTCGGCGATGGTGCGCGCCGGGGTCATGCGCATGCGGCGCACGTCGGCGTCGTCGAGTTTGGAGACGAGCCGCACGTCGAAGCGTTCGGCTTTAGTCAACAACGCCCAAGCGGTCTGGCCGTTGACGGCGTAAGACTCGCGTAGACGCGCGGCGAGCGCGTGCGAGTCCGTAGCGTCGAACCAATCGAGGAAATCGCTGCGACCTGTGCCGTCGGCACACTCGGCGACGAGCACAATCGTGCCGCCTTCGGTGCAGGCGTGCCCGGCCATGTCGAGCGTCTTGTGCGCCTGAATCAAGTTGATGTCGTGCGGCCAGCCGCCGCACGACGCGACGACGAGAGCACGCTTCTCCGCGATCCGGACGGTGTGCGCGTCCGTATACTCGGCGCAGGCGAGACGGTGCGCGTTGCGCCAGTCGCCCGCGTAGAGACGCACGGCCTCGCCGCGCTCGTTCGTCCACGTGTTGATGAGAAACGACGGCGCGACTTCGGCCGCGATGCGTTCGCATTCTTCATGCACGGCGTTGCCGTCGAGCCTGCCCGCGCCGACGCCCGCGCGACGCCCGCCCGTCTCGAAATCGAAAGCACGCAGGTGCGTCGCGGCCACCGTGCGCGCCGAGGCGAGACCGGGGCAGATGCTTTTGCGTCCGCCCGTGAAGCCCGCGAAGTAATGAAAGTTGATCGCGCCGGTGAGGATCACGTGGTCGTGTTCCGTGAGCGCGCGGTTGAGTTCGATGGGCGTGCCGTGTTCGGTCGTGCCGAGTTCGACGAGCTGCGCCGCATCTTCGGCGTCGTGGTCGAGCGTGCGGATACGTTGGAGGACGAAGGGCGTGAGCAGTTCGCGCTTCTCCTCAGGCGTGACGGGGCGGTGGATGCCGGTGGCGAAGATGATGCGCAGATCGTGCGGCGCGACGCCGAGTTGGACGAGACGCCGGATGAGCAGGTTGACGACTTGCCCGCTGGCGGTCGCGCGCGTCGCATCAGAGACGACGATGAGCACGCTCTCGTTCGGCGAGATGATCTCTTCGAGCGGCTGCGAGTCGAACGGGTCGTCAATCAACGCGCCCAACTCCGCGTCGGACAAAGGCCGCGCGGTCGTCTCTTCCTCCGGCGCGAGAAGCTGTAAGCGTCCGTCCTCGTCGGCGAAGGAAATCTTCCCGCGCCCGTAAGCTAGTTCAACCGTTGGCATAAAATTCGAGGGGAAGGGTTAAAGGGAAAAGGGGGAAGGTGGAAGAGAAGATCGCCCGCCTCCCTCTCCTAATTCCGTCTTTACCTTTCCCCTTTCCCCCTTACCCTTTTCCCCATCTCCGGTCTGTCAGATTCCGAAGCGCACGAGCGCGCTCTCGATCACGTCGAGCGAGGCGAAATCCGCGCCGCCCGCCGAGCGCGCTTCGACGAGCCAGCGGCGCAGGCGGCGCGCGTCGTCGAGCGTCGGGATGCGGCACGCGCCCGTCAGGGCGAGCGTCACCAGATGATCCGGCGCGCCGTGCGTGACGAGCGCCGCCTGTAGCGCGGCCTGCTCCCGCAGGTCGAGTGTGAGCAGAAGATTGATTTCCATAACAGAGGGTGCGGGTTTCAAGTTTCAGGTTTCAGGTTGCAAGTTAAAGAGCGAAGAACCTCAGTCCTGAAACTTGAAACCTGAAACTTGAAACTTCCTATTCATTCCCCGAACTGAAACAGGCCGTGCCCGCGTGGCAGAAGTGGAAGGTTTCGTCCTCGAAATCTTCGGTCTCCATTTGCAGCGTCAGGTGGTCAACGCCGAAGCGGTCGTGGAGTTTGACGCGCAACTCCTTGAGCAGTTCGGGCTGCACGACCGTGTGCGCGTGGACGACGTGCGCGCTCAAGGCTTCGCGCCCCGACGTGATCGTCCAGACATGCAGATCGTGGACGCCCTCGACGCCCGCGGTCGTGCGGATCGCTTCTTCGACCGACGCGAGGTTGATGTGCGCGGGCGTGCCCTCCAGGAGCACGTTCGTTGACTCCCTGATGAGATGCCACGAACTCCAGATGATGAGCAGCGCGATCGCCGCGCTGAACAGCGCGTCCGCGCGATACCACCCGTAGGCCGACATCAACACGCCCGCGACGATTGCGCCGACCGAGCCGAGCGCGTCGCCCATGATGTGCAGCCACGCGCCGTGGACGTTCAAATCGTCGTGGTGGTCGCCGTGGAGCAACCACGCGCAGGCGAGGTTGACGAAGAGGCCGCCCGCGGCGACGACGATCATCAGGTTGCTCTCGACCGGGCGCGGGTCGTGCCAGCGTTCGTAGGCTTGATAGAAGATCAGGAGTGCCATCACGACGAGCGCGACGCCGTTGACGAGCGCGGCGAGAATTTCCAGACGGTGATAGCCGAAAGTTTTACTCGGCGTGGCGGGTCGCGCCCCGAACCAGACGGCCATCAGCGCGAGCGCGAGCGCGGCCACGTCCGTCAGCATGTGCCCGGCGTCGGCGAGCAGCGCGAGCGAGCCGGTGAACCACCCGCCGAAGGCTTCGGCCAACATGTAGAGCGCGGTCAGCGCGAGCACGATCAACAGACGACGACGGCTGCGCTCGGCGCGCGACGAGAGGTGCGGGTGATGCCCGCCGCTGTGTGCGCCGTCGTGCCGTGCGTGATCGTGTTGATGCTGTGCCGGAATCGCGTTCATCTCTGTCGTGGCGTCCGTGTGACAAAAAATAGAGCCGGATGCGCCTGTAAGATTACAAGCGCATCCGGCAATGGTCAACAACATCAGGCCGCGGCTTTAGATTGCGTCGCCGCGTGCAAACCGGCTCAGGCTTGAGACGGGCTTTTGAACAACTTATAGGCTGACACCGAACCGATGAGCGCCCGGAAGATCAACTAGTGTGTGTTTTCGGAAACTAACCGGAGGGATTTTGAGGCGATGCGTGTGCGCGCCGCCGGGCTTTAAAATTCGGCGACCTGCAACGCGCGGTTGAAGTCGCGGTAGAGTTCGTTGAAGTTGCGGATGGCGCGCTCCAAGACGTAGGGCATCTCTTCGATCTCCGTGGGGTTGATCGTGAGGTTCGCGTGATTGACGAAGGCGGCGTGGCCGTCGCCGCTGCGCGCGTCGGGTTGGAGGTGGACGAAGAAGAGACGGCGGCGCGCGGCGGGTCTAAGCGCGGAGACTTCGCGCTTGATGAAGGCCGCGCCCTGCTCCTGCGGGTCGAACTGCGGGTCGAGCAGAACAACGTCCATGTGATCCTCGCGCATGCGTTCGATGGCCTGCGTCGTATCTTCGGCCACGTAAGCCTCGTAGCCGTTTTCGACGAGCGCGCGCGCCACCGCGAAACGGTGTTCCTCGCCCGCGCAGATGAGCGCGCGCCGGTGGCCGAAGCCGCGCCGCTCGGCGGACTTCGACGTCTCGGCGGCCTTCCCCATCGCGCGCTGAAAGAGCGACGCGAGCAACTGCGCCGCCTCGTCATGACCGGAGGCCGTCACGTCCGGCGACGCATCGGCGGCCTCTTCGTCGGGCTTATAAGCAGGGGCGGGGCGCGGCCGCTCGAAGCGCGAGTGTCCCGCCGACGCGCTGCCGCCGAGGCTGACCGCGCCCTGCTGCTCACCCGTCGCCGCGGCGGGCGGCTGCGCGTTGATCATGTGCTGGCACTTCGGGCAGCGAACCGTGAACGAGCGCGCAGGGACTTTCGTGTCGTCCAGTTGAAGCCGCGCGGTGCATTGCTGGCAGATGATAACCATAATTCAAGTGACGAGTGACGGGTGACGGGTGACGAGTTAGAGACAAGTTTTTTGTTTTATCTTGTCACTCGTCACTGCTTTCTAAGTTAGGTCGAACACTACTGGCGAGGTGCGTTGGGGTGCGCGGGCGGGAGCGGGGAGGCTCTCGTCGCCGTGCATGAAGTCGTCTTTGCCGCTGACGCCTTTGAGTTCGAGCAGCAGGTTGTTTTGATTGGTAGCGAAGGCGAGGCCGTCTTCGAGCGCGACGGTCTTGCGCTCGATCATCTCTTTGATCACGCCGTCGAAGTGTTGCATGCCGTCGAACTTGCCGTCGCGCATGGCGTCGAGCAAGGTCTTGCCTTCCGATTCGCCGTTCTGCAAATACTCGCGCGTGCGCGGCGTGGACTTCATGATCTCGACCGCCGCGACGCGCCCCTTGCCGTCGGCGCGCGGGATGAGACGCTGCGAGAGGATGAAGCGGAAGGTCTGCGCGAGACGCGTGCGAATCACCTGCTCCTCGTTCTTCGGGTAGAGGCCGATGATGCGGTCAACGGTTTTCGAGGCGTCAATCGTGTGCAAAGTGGAGAGGACGAGGTGACCCGTCTCGGCCGCTTCGAGCGCGATCTCTGTGGTCTCGTAGTCGCGCATTTCGCCGATGAGGATCACCTTCGGCGCTTGGCGCAGCGCGGCGCGTAGGGCTGATGGGAAATCCTTCGTGTCCGTCCCGATCTCGCGCTGGTTGATGGTCGAGCGGCGGTGCTGGTGTAGGTATTCGATGGGGTCTTCGATGGTGACGATGTGATAGTGGTGCTGCTCGTTGATCTGGTCTATGAGTGCGGCGAGGGTGGAGGTTTTGCCCGCGCCGGTCGGGCCGGTGACGAGCACGATGCCATTGCGCAGGTTGCTGATCTCGGAGAGTTGCGCGGGCAGATCGAGCGAGGCGAGCGTGGGGATCTCGGTCGGGATGACGCGCATCACGATGGAGTAAGAGCCGCGCTGCTGGAAGATATTGACGCGGAAACGAATCTTGGCCGGGAGCGAATAACTGAGGTCTACAGAGCCTGTCTGCGCGAGACGGAGAGCGGCGTCGGGGTTGCCCTCCATCAAAGACATCGCGATGATCTCGGTCTGGTAGGGCGAGAGTTTTTGCAGGCCGAGCGGCTGGACGGAGGTGAGCTTGCCGTTGATCTCCACCTGCGGCTGCTGGCCGACCGAGAAGTTGAGGTCGCTGATTTTGTCCGAGACGAGCAACATGCGCTCGATGACCGGAGGCAGATCGAAGAAACTCATGCCCTTGAATGCTCCATTGAGACTGAAAGGAAGTTTGCCGGAGAGAGCCGACTTACGGGTGGCGGGATTTTTCGGGATGCGACAAGCGGATCAATTAGTCACCGCCTGCACCAATTCCATAGTCGCAAATCAAGCGCGCGAACGCAAGCTAAAAGTTATGTTGACCGGCAAACAGCGCGCAACCGGGCGGCACACTGACACGCGCCGCAAGGGACAACTGGCAGTTCAATCCGGCGATAGT
>JAVEDE010000020.1 GCA_030841105.1 Pyrinomonadaceae bacterium | reverse complement strand
ACGAGTTTCGTCCCCCACAGATCGAGCGCGGCGGCTTCGGCGGCGGTGAGTACGCCGTCCTCGTCCGCCCCGCTCCGGCGTTGATTGACGCCCGCGAGAATCAGCCCTGAGCGCAACAACAGATTCTTGCCGCGTGCGGCGGCGTCGCCCGTCGCGCCTCCGAGTTCGAGGCCGCGCGACTGCGCCGCGCCCGGCTGATCCGTCAGGAAGAAACCGTGCGTGGCGACGTGCAGGAGGCGCGGGCTGTGCGCCTGTTTCAACGCCGACTCCGTGGCCGCGGCGGCCGACAGCACCCGCGCACCGGGCATGAGCGCGCTTAGGCTCTGGGCCTCTTCCGCCGTGCCGGGCAGCGGCGCGTAACGCACCTTGCTGAAATCAATGGCGTCGAAATCCACGTCGCGCTGCGCGGCGGCGGCGAGCGTCTCAGTCTTCTTGTCGCCGACGCCGTCGTCGTAGAGCGGGTTGGCAAGCACGAGCGGGGGCTGCCGGCTCGCGCCCGTCGCCTGTAAGCGGAGCAGGTCGCGCCCGCTCGTCAGGTAAGTGAGCGTGTAATCTTCGACGAGGTACTTGCCGCGCTCGTCCACCAGCGCGGCGAAGGGCATCAGGTTCAGCACGCCGTCGGGCGAGAGGAAGACGCGCCGCGTCGCGCCCAAAAGCGCGCGCACCGGACGCATCACCTGCTCGTCAACGGCGCGCGCCGCCGACTTCACCAACGCCACGTCGCCCGCCGCCGCCCGCCGCCCGTCGCGCAACGCGACGCGCAGTTTCTCGACGTTCGACTCAATCGCCGCCGCCTCGCCCAAGTCCACGAACTGCGGCTCGGCTTCACGCCGCGCGACGTAGGCCACGTAACGCGACGCGCCGAACCTCGCGGCGTTGTTCTTCGCGCGCGCTTCGAAGGGCTGGTACGAGAAGATTTCGATTAAGGCAGCGTCGGCGGGCAACGCTGCCTGCACGTTCGGCAGGGTGACGGGCTGCGCCTGCGCGCGAAACTCCGCGCTGCGGCGGCTGATGTCCGTTTCCAGCCGCTCGATCTCTTCTCCGAGAGCGGAGAGTTGCGCTTGCCGCGCGGCGGGCGCGAGGTTGCCGTTTGCGCCGCCGAGTTGCACGTTGGCGAGTTGCGCGCGGGCGGCCGCGAGTTGATCGAGCAGCTTTTGATCTTCCGGCGCGGCGCGACGACGCAGGGCTGCGATCTGGTCGGTCATCGCATCGAGCGCGCGCCCTTTGCGTCGCAGGATAGTCGTCAGCGCGAGCCGCGTGGCCGCGTCGCTTTTCGGCGCGCCCGTCACGTTGAGCGAGATGATGGAATCCGTCTCGCCGACGATGGTGTCGAGGTAAAGCTGTTTCTGCCTTTCCGAACTGGTGACCAAGATCAGCGCGACGTTGTGCTCGCTGATCTCGGCGGCGCGCGTCAGTCCGGCGACCGCGCGTTCGTAGTCGCCTGTGGCCTCGTATAGCAAGGCCAGATTGTTGAGCGATTGCGCGACCTCAGGGTGTCCTACGCCCAACGCTTTCTCCCTGACGGCGAGCGCGCGCAGGTACAACGGCGCGGCGCGCGCGTAGTCGCCCGTGGCTTCGTAGAGCACTCCCAGATTATTGAGCGACGTGGCGACCTCCGGGTGCTCTGCGCCTAACACTTTCTCTCTAATGGCGAGCGCACGGCGGTAGAGCGGCTCGGCGCGCGCGTAATCGCCCATCGTCTTGTAGAGCGCGCCGAGATTGTTCAACGACTGCGCCACGTCTCGATGCTCCGCGCCGAGCGTCTTCTCTCTGATCACGAGGGCGCGGCGGTCGAGCGGTTCGGCGCGCGCGTAATCACCCGTCGTCTTATAGAGCAAAGCCAGATTGTTCAAAGCCGTGGCGACATCCGGGTGCTCCGCGCCGAGCGACTTCTCATAGGTGGCGAGCGACCGCAGGTGCAGCGGCTCGGAGCGCGCGTAGTCGCCTTTGAGACGATACAGTTCCGCCAGATTGCCGAGCGACTGCGCCACGTCCGGGTGCTCCGCGCCCAGGGCTTTCTCCCTGATCGCCAGCGCACGCTGTAAGAGCGGTTCGACGCGCGGGTAGTCGCCTGTGGCCTCGTACAACAAGGCCAGATTGTTCAACGCCAGCGCCACGTCGGGGTGTTCCGCGCCGAGCGTTTTCTCGTAGATCGCTAGCGCGCGTTGAAACAGCGGCGCGGCGCGCGCGTAGTCGCCTTCGGCCTCGTACAAGACCGCGAGGTTATTGAGCGACAGAGCCACGTCCGGATGCTCCGCGCTCAACGCTTTCTCTCTGACGGCCAGCGCGCGCAGATACAAAGGCTTGGCGCGCGCATAGTCGCCCGTGGTCTTGTACAACGCCGCGAGGTTGTTGAGCGACAGCGCGACATCCGGATGCTCCGCCCCCAACGCTTTCTCCTTGATGGCGAGAGCGCGGCGATAGAGCGGTTCGGCGCGCGCATAGTCGCCCATGTTGTCGTATAGCCCCGCCAAGTTGTTCAGTGACAGTGCCACGTCGGGGTGCTCCGCGCCGAATGCCTTCTCATAGATCGCCAGCGAGCGGCGGTAGAGCGGCTCGGCGCGCGCGTAGTCGCCTTTGGTGCTGTACAGCAAGGCCAGATTGTTGAGCGACAGTGCGACCGCGGGATGTGCTGCGTCCAACGCCTTCTCCCTGATCTCAAGCACGCGTTCGGCTAGCTGTATGGCCTCGTCGTAGTGCCCCGCCCCGTAGAGTTGGACGAGTTGAGCGTTGAGCCGTTCGGCGTCCGCCAACGCTTCCGACTGCGCGTGGACGACAACAGCAGCGGGGGCGGCCGCCCACCATGCGCCGCACAGCGCGAGCACTAGCAGCAGCCGTGGCGACGGCCTCACGCCTCTCTGCACGCTTCGTCCGTGTCGCATGTCGAATCTACGCTCATCCTGGAAAGCCGCTGCGCCGTGGGAGAAGGCGCGCCGTAGGTTTCGGCGGCCGCTCAATGCTCGCCGCCGGTCATCAACAGGCCGATCTCTTCCGTCGTCGCCACTTTCGGATCAACTTCGCCGACGACGCGCCCGCCGCGCATGATGAGGAGACGGTCGGCCAACGCCGTCACCTCTTCGAGTTCGGCGGAGACGAGCAGGACGGCGCAACCCGCGTCGCGCAGGTCAACGAGTTTGCGGTGGATGAACTCGATTGCGCCGATGTCCACGCCGCGCGTCGGCTGCGAGACGAGCAAGAGTTTCGGTTCGAGTTTAAACTCGCGCCCGATGATGAGTTTCTGCTGGTTGCCGCCGGAGAGTGAGCGCGCGGGCAGATCGGGATCGGCCGGGCGCACGTCGAAGTCGTTGATGATTTGCACGGCGCGCTTGCGGATGCCGCGGTCGTCCAAGAAGATGTCGCCCGGCCCCGTCACGGCGGGACGGCGGTAGTGATCGCCGAGGATGGAATTCTCCGCGAGGTTGAAGTCGAGCAGGAGTCCGCGCCGGTGTCGGTCTTCGGGGATGTGCGCGATGCCGCGCTTGCGGCGGGCGCGCGCGTCGAGCCGCGTGATGTCGTGCCCGTCAAACACCACCTCGCCCGCCGCCGTGTGTCCCGTCGCGCCGAGTCCGGCGAGCGTCTCGATGAGTTCCGTCTGGCCGTTGCCTTCGACGCCCGCGATGCCGACGATCTCGCCCGCGCGCACCTCGAACGAAACGCCGTCGAGCCGTCGCTTGCCGTCGCGCCCCGTCACCGACAAATCGCGCACGCCGAGCACCGCCGCGCCGCCTTCCTGCGCGTCCTCTTTTTCGACCCGCAGCAGCACGTCGCGCCCGACCATCAGGCGCGCCAACTCAGCCGCGTCCGTCTCGCGCGTCTTGACGCGGCCGACGACGCGCCCGTCGCGCATCACCGTCACGTCGTCCGAGATGGCGAGCACCTCCGACAGCTTGTGCGTGATGATGACGACCGTCTTCCCCTGCTCGCGCATGCGCCTGAGGATGGCGAAAAACTCTTCGACCTCCTGCGGCGTCAAAACGGCCGTCGGCTCGTCGAGAATCAACAGGCGCGCGCGGCGGTAGAGCGCCTTCAACAACTCCACGCGCTGCTGCTGCCCGACCGACAAACTCTCGACGGTCGCGCGCGGATCAACTGCCAGTTTGAACTCGTCTGAGAGCGCGCGAATCTCGTCGGCGGCCTTGCCCAGATCGAGCGAGGCGACGCCGCCCGTCTCCGCGCCGAGCACGATATTTTCCGCCACGGTCATCGGCTCGACGAGCATGAAGTGTTGATGCACCATGCCGACGCCGAGCGCGATGGCGTCGTGCGGCGTCGTGATGCGGCGCACTTCGCCGTCAACGAGGATGTCGCCGCCGTCGGCCGTGTAGAAGCCGTAGGCGATACGCATCGCGGTGGACTTGCCCGCGCCGTTCTCGCCGACGATGGCGTGAATCGTCCCCGGCTCGACCTTGATGCTCACGCCGTCGTTCGCCAGCACGTTGGCGAAGCGTTTGGTGATATTTCTTAATTCGATCATGTGCGCGCGTCCGACTGTCGGCGTCCCGACCCTCGTGTGTTCCGCTAAATTTTATTCAGCAACTTCCTGACGAGCGGCGTGGAGATGCCGACGACAAAGAGAACTACATGAAACCAGAAGAGAACTTTCTCGACCACGCGCGTGGGGTTGGAACTATCGGCATACAAGCTCCACGCAATCAGAGCCAGGAACGCATACGACGCGGCGAGAATTTTTAGCTTGTCCCGGCGCGAGAAGATTTGCTCATGGCCGCTCGTGAGTATCGTTCCGAGCGGCGGGGAAGATTGAAACTCGTCAGCCGTTAACTCCATGACCGTCGCGCCTTTGCCTCTCGCGCGTCCCGCAGGCGAAGTCAACCCGGACTGAACGGCCGATGCTAACTCGAACGACACCTGCCGCCGCATCAACTCCTGCGCCGCCAGATCGAGCGCCGCCTGCCGGTATTCAACGCGCCGCGCCGTGACGATTTCGAGCAACTGCTCGTCACGTAAACTCGCCATGCGCTCTCGCAGATCAAAGTCTCGAATCAGCATCGTGCCCTCGCCTTTTGCTGTCTGCGCTTGTCACCTCGACGCGTCGCCTGAGAGTCTTGCCGGGGTCAGAATTCACCGCAGAGGCGCAGTGACGGCGAGCGGAGTTTCGCAGGGGATTGAACAATCGGCCCTCTGCGACGCCTCGCGGCCAGCCCGTGCGCCTCTGCGGTCAGTTCTGACATGGTTCAGGATTCGAGGCGCGCTTCCATCGTGATCTCCGCGTTCAGCACGCGCGAGACGGGGCATCCGGCCTTTGCGTTGCCCGTCGCCGTCTCAAACTGTTCCTGCGTCGCGCCGGGCACGAGCGCCCACACGTCGAGATGAACTTCGGTGATGGTGAAGCCCGCGTCGGTCTTTTCCAGTTTGACGCTGGCGGTCGTCTTAATGCTTTCGGCGGTCAGCCCGGCGTTGCCGAGTTGGCCGGAGAGCGCCATCGAAAAACAACCGGCGTGCGCCGCCGCGATCAACTCTTCGGGGTTCGTGCCCTTGCCGTCCTCGAAGCGCGTGGAGAATGAATACTGCGTCTGTTCGAGGACGCCGCTGTCGGTCGAGATTGTGCCCTTGCCGTCTTTGAGTCCACCGCGCCATTCGGCGTTTGCGTTACGTTTCATCGAGTTGCTTCCTTTGCTTGAATTGATAATTGCTACTTTGACGATTACTACTCTGACAACTACTGCGGAAACTTATTTCGCCATCGCGTCCGTCACCTGAATCTCGCCGCGGATGATCTTCTGCCGCGCGGCTTCGACCTCCTGCAAGACCGCCGGGTCAATGAGCGACTGGTTGAAACTGTCGAGCGAGAAGGCCACGCCGTCCTTGTCGAGTCCGAAGACGTGAATGCCGCCCTGAAAGCGTTTGTTCTTCACGTCGTTCACGATGTCGTAGACGGCGTTGTCCACGCGCTTGACCATGCTCGTCAGGACGAAGCCGGGCTTGACCATGTTCTGGTTCGAGTCCACGCCGATGACGTAATGCGTGGCGCGGCCGTCCGCTCCCTTGCCCGCCTGCTCCACGGCGTCGAACGCGCCGAGGCCGCTGTTGCCCGCCGCCGTGAAGATCACGTCCGCGCCTTTGCCGATCTGCGAGAGCGCGAGTTCCTTGCCCTTGCCGGGGTTGTTCCACGCGCCGTCGGTCACGCCCACGAAGTTGCGATAGACCTCGACGTTCGGGTTGACGGCCTTCGCGCCCTCTTCGTAGCCGGTGGCGAAACGATGAATGAGCGGGATGTCCATGCCGCCGACGAAGCCGAGTTTGCCGGTCTTCGTCGTGCGCGCCGCGATCATGCCGACGAGATACGACCCCTGATGCTCTTTGAAGACGAGCGAGGCGACGTTCGGCAGTTGGCTCACGCCGTCCACGATGGCGAAGTTGATGTTCGGGTAGTCCTTCGCCACGATCTCCATGATCGGGGCTTGCGCGAAGCCGATGCCGATGACGAGATCATAGCCGCGTTCGGCGAAGGCGCGAATCGCCGGTTCGATTGAGGTGGGGTTGCCCGGTTCAACGTCGCGCAGGACGATGCCGAGTTCGCGCTCGGCGCGTTTGACGCCCTCGAAGGCCGCCGCGTTGAACGAGCGGTCGTCTTTCCCGCCGATGTCAAAGACGATCCCGACGCGCACGCGCGAAGGATCGTCCGCAGGGTTGTTCCCGCCTGTGCAAGAGACTGACGAACTGACGAGCGCGGCGAGACACAGCGACAACAACAAGAGCAGCGATCTTTGTCGGGTGAACTTCATGCGGTGATTACTTCCTTGATGAGTTTCACGGGCGCGACGTGCGCTTCGTCGCCGACGGTGTAGGCCGCGCGGATGCGCTCGCCCGCCTGTCGGCCTTGCGTGTCGTCGCGGCAGTAGAGCGTGCCGAGCGCGTCGCCCGCGCGTAGTTCGTCGCCGAGTTTCGCGTCGGCGACGAAGCCGATCTGAAAATCAATCTCGTCTTCGAGGCGCGTGCGGCCGCCGCCGATCCCTGAGACGGCGTAGCCGATCTCGGCGGCCTCAACTTGTGTGACGAATCCGGCGCGGGGGGATTCTACCTTAACCGCGCGCAGGGTCGAAGTCTGAAGTAAACGCGCCGGGTCGTCGCACACGCGCGGGTCGCCGCCCTGCGCCTCGACGTTACGCCGGAAACATTCCAACGCCGCGCCCGAACCGAGCGCACGCGTCACGCGCTCGCGCGCCGCCTCAAGCGTCGGCTCGACGCCCGCGAGCGCGACCATGCGCGCCGTCAACTCGACGGAGAGATTGAGCACCGGGGCTGCGCCCGCGTGCGACTCGCCGCGCAAAATCTCTACGCACTCGTGGACTTCGAGCGCGTGGCCGACGGCGCGACCCAGCGGTTGATTCATGTCCGTGAGCAGGGCTTCGGTGCGGACGCCGCAGGAGTTGCCGATGGCGACGAGCGCGTGCGCCAGTTCGCGCGCGCGCGACTCTTCACGCATGAACGCGCCCGTGCCGGTCTTCACGTCGAGCGCGAGCGCGTTCAAGCCCGCCGCCAGTTTCTTCGACATGATCGAGGCGACGATGAGCGGGATCGTCTCGATGGTCGCCGTCGCGTCGCGCAGCGCGTAGAGCTTGCGATCGGCGGGCGCGATCTCGGCCGTCTGCCCCATCATCGCGAAGCCGCAGAGTTTGAGCACGCGGCGAAACTCGGCGAGCGTGAGCTTCACGCGATAGCCTTCGATGGCTTCGAGTTTGTCGAGCGTGCCGCCGGTGTGACCGAGTCCGCGCCCGGAGATCATCGGGACGGCGACGCCGCACGAGGCCGCGAGCGGCGCGATGACGAGCGACGTTTTATCGCCGACGCCGCCCGTCGAATGCTTGTCGGCTTTGGGCAGCGGGATGTCTGAGAAGTCGAGCACGTCGCCCGAATGCAGCATCGCTTCGGTCAGCGTGCGCTGCTCCGTCTCGTCCATGCCGCGGCAGTAGATCGCCATCAGGAGCGCGGCCGCTTGATAGTCGGTGAACTCACCGCTCGTCACGCCCTGCACGAAAAATTCGATCTCTTCGGCGGAGAGCGCGTCCCCCTCCCGTTTTCGCCGTATCACGTCCTGCGGTCGCATAAAGAAACAGGTCTTGCCCCACGCCTGAACTTGAGTTGTCGGATTGAAGATTTGAAATTCGAGAAGACGAAACGAATACTAACACCCGCCGCCGCACATCCGAAATTGACTCTCACGCGCGACCGAGCAGGACGACCGCCTGCGCGACGACGGCGCGCCCCTCGCCCACCGCGTCCAAGCCCTCGCCCGTCTTCGCCTTCACGCTCACGCAGTTCGCTTCGATTGACAGCACATGAGCCAGACGCTCGCGCATCTCCTGTATATGCGGGCGCAGGCGCGGGCGTTCGAGCGAGACGTTGGCGTCAACGTTGATCACATGGTAACCGCTCTGGCTCGCCAGCCAGACGACGCGCGCCAGCAGTTGCAAACTGTCTGCGTCTTTCCAGCGCGGGTCGCGGTCTGGGAAATGCACGCCGATGTCGCCCTCGCAGAGCGCGCCGAGGATCGCGTCGGTGATGGCGTGCGCCAGCGCGTCGGCGTCCGAGTGCCCTTCCGCGCCGCGCTCCGACTCGATCTCCACGCCGCCGAGGATGAGCGGCCGCCCTTCCGCGAGCCGGTGCGTGTCGTGTCCGATGCCGATGCGAAACATAAAAAGACTATCCGTTGTTCTTTGCCCGTGGTCAGTAGTTCTTCGCCTGTCGTCAGCCGTCTACCTGAGCTTTAGCGACTCGCCGCCGCCATCATGAACAACGGACAACGGACTACTGACGGCTTTCTTCCAGCAATATTTCCGCGAGCGCGAAGTCTTCGGGGCGCGTGAGTTTGATGTTGCGCGCGTCGCCCTCGACGACGGCGATCTGCGCGCCGAGCATTTCGACGAGCGCGGCGTCGTCCGTCGCCTCGACGCCTTCGGTGCGGGCGTATTCGTAAGCGCGCCGGAGCAGTTCGTAATGAAAGCACTGCGGCGTCAGCGCGCGGCGCAAACTCTCGCGCGGGAGCGTGCGCGCGACGCGTCCCCCCTCGCACACTTTGATCGTGTCCACCACGGGCGCGCACAGGACGGCCGCGCCCGACTCGGCGGCGGCGCGCACCGTCTGCGCAATCTCCTCCGGCGTCACGAAGGGGCGCACGCCGTCATGCACTGCGACGATCTCGATCTCAACGCCCGGCAAAGACTCAAGGCCGCGCCACACCGACCCGGTACGCGTCGCGCCGCCCTCGACCACGCGCGTCACTTTTTTCAACTCGTCGCGCACGGCCGCAACGTGAACCGACGCCTCTTCGGCGGGCGCGACCAACACGATCTCGTCTATCGCCGCGCACGCCTCAAATCGCCTCAGCGTGTGAATGATTAGCGGCACGCCCGCCAGCGCGCGAAACTGCTTCGGCTCTCCGCCCCCTGCGCGCGTGCCCCTCCCGGCGGCGACGATGATGGCGACGTTCATAAGACAATGACGAGTAACAAGTGACGAGTGACAAGCAAGCACAAGTTTTTAGCTTTCAACTTGTTACTTGTCACCTGTCACTCGTCACTGTTCTTTAGTGTTCTTCCGGCTCGATGCTGCGGGCGGCGACGGTCTGGGGGCGCGGCTGATCGCTGCGGTAGGGGCGGCGCGAGGCGTTGCCGCCGCCACCGCCGTTGATGCCGCGCGTGTCGGTGTTGTGGATGCTCGCGCCGTTCTCGTGCGACTCTTCGGAGAGACGGCCGAAGATCATTTTCCCGGCGGTCGTCTGCAAAACGCTCGTCACGGAGATGTCTGCGTTCTTGCCGATCATCTTGCGCGCGTTGTCCACGACGACCATCGTGCCGTCGTCGAGGTAAGCGACGCCCTGATTATATTCTTTGCCTTCTTTGAGGATGAAGACGCGCATCAGTTCGCCGGGCAGGACGACGGGCTTGAGTGCGTTGGCGAGTTCGTTGATGTTGAGGATGGAGACGCCGTGCAGTTGCGCCACCTTGTTCAAGTTGAAGTCGTTGGTGACGACCACGGCGTCGAGTTGCTTGCTGAGTTCGAGCAGTTTGAGATCAACTTCGCGCACGGCCGGAAAATCCGTGTCCACGACCTGTATGTCGAGCGTGTTGTTGGTCTGGAGTCGGTTGAGCATGTCGAGGCCGCGCCGCCCGCGCTGTCGCTTGTTGGAGTCGGGCGAGTCGGCCACCTGCTGCAACTCGCGCAGGATGAACTGCGGGATGACGATCGTGCCGCTCAGGAAACCGGCCTCGGCGATGTCGGCGATGCGCCCGTCAATGATGACCGACGTGTCGAGGATTTTGAAATCGCGCCGCGCCGACTTGTCGCTGAAGATGCCACCGAGCGCGGACAGGTCGAGGTAGTCGCCTTTGGCCGCGCCGACGACGAGGCCGATGTAGGCCATCAGGAAAGTGAGCGCGAGCGTTAGAAAAGTTTTCGTCCCCGGCGCGACGGCGTCCGAGTGTTGGGTGCTGATGAGCGAGCCGATCAGGTACGCGCCGACGATACCCAGAATCGAGCCGACCGCCGCGCCGATTAAAGTCTTCAAAGAGGCGCGCTGGATGCGCCGCTCGAACATGATGATGGCAAACGCGATCAGGGCGGCGACGCCCGCCGACAAGAGCGGCTTATTCTGGATCGGATGCAGCACGTATCCGGCCGCGACCAGCAGCGCCGTGAAGACCAGACGAATGAGGATCAAATCCGTTTTCATAACGGCCAGAATATTAACACGCCCTTAACAGCCGCGCCATGAAAAGGTTTAAACGGTGGCGAAATGCGGACGGCTGACAACGGATCAGTGAAAGCGACTGTCTTCCAACCAGCCGTCAGCCGTCAGCCATGCAGCAACTAGAAGAGTTCGCGCAACGCTTCTTCGACCGTGCGCACGCCGACGACGCGCAGGCCGAGCAGGCGTTGCAGGCCTTCGGCGTTCGAGGCGGGCATGATCAGTTTTTTGAAACCGAGCGTCTGCGCCTCGCGCGCGCGCACCTGCGCCTGCATCGCCCCGCGCACCTCGCCCGTCAGACCGACCTCGCCGAACACTGCGGTCTGCCCGTCGAGCGGCGCGTCGCTGAAACTCGACGCGATGGCGGCGACGACGCCGAGGTCTGCGGCCGGTTCGTCAATATCTAACCCGCCCGCGACGTTGATGAACACGTCTTTCTCCCTCAAGTTGTAACCCTTGACACGCTTTTCCAGCACCGCGATCAAGAGCGCGAGGCGACCCTCTGCATAGCCCTGTGCTTTGCGCAAAGGGTAATTGTACTGGGAGCTAGAGACCAACGCCTGCACTTCGACGAGCATGGGGCGTGTGCCTTCCATGCTCACCATCACCACCGACCCGGCGGCGTTTTCGGGTCGCTCCTGCAAAAAAATCTCCGACGGGTTGGCGACGGGCTTCAAGCCCGTGCCCGTCATCTCGAAGACGCCGAGTTCGTTCGCCGCGCCGAAGCGGTTCTTCGTCGCGCGCACGATGCGGTGGTTGTGGTGCCGGTCGCCCTCGAAGTAGAGCACCGTGTCAACGATGTGTTCGAGCGCCTTCGGCCCCGCGATCGAGCCTTCCTTCGTGACGTGGCCGATGAGAAAGACTGGCACGCCGCGGCTCTTGGCGAACGTCAGAAAACGCCCTGCCACTTCGCGCACCTGCGAGACCGAACCGGGCGCGCTCTCGATCTGCGAGGAGAAGACGGTCTGGATCGAATCCACGATGACCGCGCCCGGCTCTTCGCGTTCGATCTCGGCGAAGATGCTTTCGAGGTTCGTCTCCGGCAGCAGGTACAAGTTCTTCGCCTCGACGCCGAGCCGCTCGCCGCGCATCTTGATCTGCCGCTCCGACTCTTCGCCCGACACGTACAACACGCGCGCACCATTCGCGCTCAACTTATCCGCGACTTCGAGCAGCAGAGTTGATTTGCCGATGCCCGGATCGCCGCCGATGAGGACAAGACTGCCCGGCACGATGCCGCCGCCGAGCACGCGGTCAAACTCCGTGATGCCCGTCGAGACGCGCACGTCGTCCTGCGATTCGATGTCGGCGAACGCGACGGGCTGCGCCTCGCGCCCGTGCAGGCTGCCGCCGCGCGCCGCCGCGCCTTTCGGGACGGCGCGCGCCCGCTCCTCGACAAACGTGTTCCACTCGCCGCACGCCGGGCACTTGCCGAGCGACTTCGGCGACTGCTTGCCGCAACTCTGACAGACGTAAATTGTCCCAGCCCCTTTTGCCACTTCCTGCGTTCCTTCCCCGTTTAAGACTTGATGATGAAGAGATGGCTGGGCGAGATGCGCAGTTCGCGAAACTTCGATGTGCGGGGCGCGCCCACGCCCCGCTGCGGGTGTGTGATGTCGGCCGCGCCGAGTTCGTCAATCAATTCTTTGACGAAGCCGACCATGCCGTAGTTGTGGCTGCAATACTGCGCGCCGACGACGAGTGCCTTCACGCGCGACAGCAACCAACCGGCCAACGGGAGGCGGCCGACGAACGTGTGCTGCTGCGCGCGCGCGATGATGCGTGTCAGACGGTAGAGCGCGGGGTTCAGTTCCTTCCGGCCGCGGCGATAAGTAACTCCGTCGAGCCAACTGTCCCAGTAGCCCGTGCCCCAGTCTTCTATGACGTAGACGCCGCCGGGCTTCAAATGACGTTCAAACAGATGCCAGAAACTCGCGCGGGCGAGGACGCCGATGTGCGCGCAGTCGTCAATGATGATGTCGAAGCCGTCCGGGGCATTCTCGCGCGCGATGCGGTCGAGCAACTGCGTGTCCTGCTGCATGCCCTGATAGGTGCGGATTCTTCCGGTAGGGTCGTCGAGCCGGACAGCCTCAACGTCCAGCCCGATGACGAGGCCGCGCTCGAAGTAATCGCGCCAGAGATAGAGCGAGCCGCCTTCCTTGATGCCGAGTTCGAGCAGGCGCACCGCGTCGGCGCGCAGGCCGTCGAAATAGTTTTCGTAGTTGCGCAGGTACGACGTGTGGACGGCCTTGTCCGTGTCGTACTTCCCGGCGATGTGCGCAAGGTCGTGCATCGTTTTCGTCTCGCGGCAAACGGAAGACTAATCGCCGAGCAGCGTCTTGAGGTTCTCCAACGGGCGGCAGACGACGGCGCGCGCGCCGCGTTCGGCGATGGGGCGTTGCATGAGTTCGGGGTGCGCGACGAGCAGGGCGACGGCTTCGTCGTCCGACAGTTCGCGCCGGTCGGGATTCAACTCGCGGTAGAGCGGCTCTTTCGTGCGGATCAGATCGCGCGGCGCGACCCGCAGCTTGGCGACGAGTTCGCGCAACTTCTTTTCGCCGGGCGGCGCGTTGATGTAGTTCACCTTCTCGAACGGGATGCCGCTCTCACGGAGCAGGCGGTCGGCCTCGCGGCACGTGCTTCAAGTCGGCTTCTCGTAAATGGTGATCCGGTCGTCGCTCATGTCGTCTCTCCCCGCGCGCGAAACGTGAAGGCGTCGCGCGCTGTCTCCGCAGGCGTCAGTGGTCTTCGGCCTTCTCCTCTATTTCGAGGATGTCGCCTTCGGTGAAGAGATAGGTGCGCATGTGCTTGTCGAAGACGGGACTCATGCGGCGCAGGTATTCGAGCGCCATCATGGCGTGCTCGATCTCTTCGTCGCGGTTGTGTTCGAGGATGCGGCGCAGTTGGTCGTCGGTCGTCACTTCGGCGCGCTGGTTGTACCAGTCAACCGCCTCCAACTCCTCCTGCACGGATTTGACGGCGCGCGAAAAATTCAACGTCCGCTCGCTCATCTTTTCGTAACTCTCATGCCACTCTGCGCTCGTTGCCACTCGGTTTTTTCCTCCTGAAAGTGCGGGACTGAAAAGTTCGCCACATCCTACCCCAGCCCGCGAGCCAAAGTCTAAAGCCGGGAACTGCGCCGGGAACAAGATGCGCGCGGGCGGGGTCTAACCTTAACGAGTCCGCTCCTCGACCCGTCGGCACCGACACAGAGAGAGGACGAAAAGTTATGTTCACACACTTAATCGAATCCGGTTCACACAAAAAAGATATGGCGCGCCGCGGGCGTTTCTTTCTCGGCACGCTCGGCCTCTACGGCCTACTGCTGGCGTGCGTCGGCGTGGCGAGCGTCTACGCCTACGACTCGCACCTCGGCCAACAGAATCTCGAACTCTACGCGGTCTTGCTTCCGCTCCCGCCCGCCGAGGCGCGCGCGCCCGACCGACCGCAGCCCGCGGGCGGCGCGCGTCGCCCGAACGAACTCATCCAACGCACCGCCGCCATCGCGCCGCTGCTCGACAACACGCGGCCGCCCGACACCATCTCAACCGAGCGCAACCGCACGGCCGAAATACCGCGCAACAACGTGCCTTACGTCATCACCGACCGCGACGTGACGCCGCTGTCCGGCGGCGGCGGCTTGAACGCGCCGACAGGAGTGCCCTATGGCAACAACACGAATCGTCACCCGGTCGTCGTGCCGGTCTCGCCTGCGGATGATCCGCTGCCGCCTGCGGCTCCGACGCCGACGCCCGCGCCCTTAAAACCGCGCGAGCAGATCCGAGTTTCGAGCAGCGTCATCAGCAGCAAGATCGTCACAAAGCCCGCGCCCCCTTACCCGATGCTCGCCAAGCAGGCGCGCGTGCAAGGGCCGGTCACGGTCGAGATACTGGTTGACGAGCAAGGCCGCGTCGTGACGGCGCAGGCGACGAGCGGCCACCCGCTCCTGCGCATGGCCGCGCAACAGGCCGCCTATCAGGCGCGCTTCACGCCGACCTCGATCTCCGGCCAGCCCGTCAAAGTGTCCGGCGTGATCACCTACAACTTCATGCTTCAATAAACTACACAGAAAGGAGACTTCGGAGAGCACACAGCACAACCGGCAGGAAGGAACGATTAAGGGGAAAGGGGAAGGGGTAAAGGGAAAAGGTGGAAGCAGCGCGTCCGTTTGCCAAGATAGACGCTTTTGCTCTTACCTTTCCCCCTTCCCCTTTCCCCCTTCCCCTTCTTCTATAAATCTTCTCGGCACGCGCGCGCTGATGCCGCAAGTGATCTCGTAAGAGATCGTGCCCGCGATTCGGGCGAGGTCTTCGGCGGGCACGGAGAGTTCGCCGTCCGCCCCGACGAGCGTCACTTGATCTCCGTGTTCGACGCCGGGCACGTCCGTCACGTCGAGCAGCGTCAAGTCCATCGAGATGCGGCCGACGACCGGGGCGAAGCGGCCGCGCACGACGACTCGCCCGCGGTTCGAGAGGGCGCGCGCGTAGCCGTCGTGATAACCGATGGGGATGGTGGCGACGAGCGTCGGCCGTGTCGCCGTGAACGTGCAGCCGTAACCGAGCGTCTCGCCCGCTCCGATCCACTTCAACAGGATGATCCGCGAACGCACGTTCATCACCGGGCGAAACTCCGGCAAGTTGTCTTCCGGCCGCAGCACGTCGCGCCAGAGACCGTAGAGCACGCCGCCCGGTCGCACCATGTTGCCGCGCGTCGAGGGGTGTGCGAAGGTGGCCGCCGAGTTCGCCATGTCAACGAAGGTGGGCGCGTGCCCCGCCGCGTGAAAGGCTTCGCGCGCCGCGCGAAAGCGCGCCGCCTGTTCCTCCGTGAACGCGTCGCGCGCCGCCTCGTCGGCCGAAGCGAAGTGCGTCATCAAACCGTCCACGCGCAGGCGCGTGAATCTCTTCAAGGCGCGCGCAAACTCCGCAGCCGCTTCGTGGCGCACGCCGAGCCGACCCATCCCCGTGTCAATTTTGACGTGCACGTCGGCCACGACTCCCGCCGCGCGAGCCGCCGCATCGAACGCCTCCGCCATGTCGAGCCGGTAGACGACGGGCGTGAGTTGTTGTTTGACGAGCGCGCCCGCCTGCCCCTCCCAGAATCCTTCGAGACAGAGTATCGGCTGCTTGATCCCTGCCGCGCGCAACTCGAAGCCCTCTTCCGGCAGCGCGACGCCGAACCAATCCGCGCCCTCCGCCGCCAGACGCCGCGCGCACCCGGCCGCGCCGTGCCCGTAAGCGTCGGCCTTCACGACGGCCATCACTTTAACTTCACTACCGACGCGTCGGCGCACCGCGTGGAAGTTCGCTGCCAGCGCGTCCAGGTCAATCTCAGCCCACGTCGGGCGCGCGACGCGCGTGCCCGCATCGCCCTGCGCGTCGTTGTCAACCTCAGTCTGTTGCGTCTGGTCTTGCTCCGACATGATTCACAAAGCGAAGTCCCGCGGGGGCGTCTGAATCGAACATTCAAACGTCGCCACGGGACAAAAATTTCACATCCGCTCGCTTACGTTCGCCCTACTCTTTCCACATGTTCTCGAAGCGCGTGAACTCTTTGAGGAAGGCCAACTGCACGGTGTCGGTCGGGCCGTTGCGCTGCTTGGCGACGATGACTTCGGCGATCCCTGCGTTCTCCTCCGTGCGGTTGTACTGCTCCTCGCGATAGATGAAGGCCACCACGTCGGCGTCCTGCTCGATCGCGCCCGACTCGCGCAAGTCCGAGAGTTGCGGCCTGTGATCCGTGCGCGCTTCGGGTGCGCGCGAGAGTTGCGAGAGCGCGACGAGCGGCACGTTCAACTCCTTCGCCAGCCCCTTCAACTCGCGCGAGATTTGCGACACCTCTTGCTGCCGCGACTCGGAACGCCGCGACGAGCCGGACATCAACTGCAAGTAGTCAACGATGATCAGATCGAGCCGCTTCTGTTCCGCCGCCAGTCGGCGCGCCTTCGCACGCATCTCAAGGACGGAGATGCCCGGCGTGTCGTCTATGAAAATCTTCGTCTCCGAGAGCGTGCCGAGCGCGCCCGCGAGCCGCGCCCATTCGTCGCGCGACAGGAAACCGGCGCGGAAGCGATGCGCGTCCACATGCCCCTCGGAACAGAGCATGCGCATCACCAGCGACTCTTTCGACATTTCCAGCGAGAAGACGCCGACGACGGCGTTGGCCTGAATCGCCGCGTTCTGCGCGAGCGTCAGGCAGAGCGAAGTCTTGCCCATCGAGGGGCGCGCGGCGACGATGATCAAGTCGGACGGTTGGAGGCCGGAAGTTAGTTTGTCGAGTTCGGTGAAGCCGGTGGTGAGTCCGGTCAGGGCGACGCCGCGGCCGCCGAGTTCCTGCACCTTTTCGAGAATCGCATCGGCGACCGGCTTGACGTGCGCGAACCCCTGTCGCGTGCGCTCGTCGGCCAGCGCGAAGATCATCTGCTCGGCGTGGTCGAGGATGAGCGTCGCCTCGTCCTCTTCTTCGAGTGCCTCGCTCGTGATCTTGTTGGCGACCTTGACGAGTTGCCGCAGCATGGACTTGTCTTTGACGACCTTGGCGTAGTGCGCGAGGTTCGTGAAGTGCGGCAGGCCGTAGGTGAGTTCGGAAATGAAGGCGATGCCGCCGACCTGTTCGAGCGCGCCGTCGCGGCGGAGTTCTTCGCCGAGGAGGATCGGGTTGATCTCCGCGCCGCGCTCGCTCATCGAGATCATGGCGCGGAAGAGGTGCTGGTGCGCGCGGACGTAGAAGTCGTCGGGGCGCAGCAGTTCGATGGCCTGATTGACGAGGCCGTTGTCGAGGACGATAGCCCCAAGGATGGCGCGCTCGGCGTCCGCGCTGTGCGGCAGCGGGCGTTCGAGCATCTGATCGCGCGTCGAATCGGAAGCGAAATTTTTGACCATCGGGAGACTCGGAAGTTTCGGAAGTCAGAGGGAAGATCGGGAAAAAAAACTGCTGTCGGCGCTTGAACGCTCCCGGCAAAATCACATCCGCCGAGAGCCGCGCGCCGACAGCATACTATAGCCAAAGCGGGCGCGACAATGTTTAGTTGTCGCGCCCGCTTTTTGTTTGATTTTACTCGCCCGCGTCGCCCGTCGCTTCCGTCGAAGCGTCAGTTGAAGCATCGGTCGAAGCGTCCGCAGTCGCGCCGTCCGTGCCGGTCGTGGCCGTGGCTTCCGTGGCGGCCGCGCCGCCTTCGGCCGTGACGACGACGGGGATGTCCACGTTCACTTCGCGGTGCAGGCGCACGCGCACCGAGAACTCACCCGTCTCCTTGATCGCTTCGGCGAGGTGGATGCGGCGACGGTCAAACTCGTAGCCCTTCTCTCTGAGGGCTTCCTGAATGTCCATCGAAGTGACCGAGCCGTAGAGCATGCCGTGTTCGCCGACCTTGCGCTCGAAGTCGAGGCGCAGCGAGTTCATCTGCGTGGCCTGCGCTTCGGCCGCGCCGCGCTCGGTAGCTTCCTTACGCATCAGCGCGGCGCGCTCCTGCTCGATCTGCTTGACGTTCGAGGCCGTGGCCTGTACGGCGAGTTTGCGCGGCAGCAGGTAGTTGCGCGCGTAGCCCGCGCGGACTTTGACGATCTCGCCGCGCGCGCCCAGGTTATCAATATCTTCACGCAAGAGGACTTGTGTGTTTGCCATGATCTATTTAGTCCCTCCTTTTTACGAGTCGGCGGCGTAGGGTAAGAGCGCGATGTTGCGCGCGCGTTTGATGGCCTCGGCCAGCATGCGTTGGTGCGGCGCGCACGACCCCGAAATGCGACGCGGCAAAACCTTGCTGCGTTCGGGGATGTAGTTCGTCAGCAACTTCACGTCCTTGAAATCAATGATGTCAACTTTGTCCAGACAGAAGCGGCACACTTTGCGCCGACGGAATCTGCCGCGCCCGCCGCCCGGGCCGCCGCGCCCACCGCCGCCGCCCCTGTCGCCGCCGCCGAAGCGACCGCCGCCACCGCGGTCGTCGTCATTTCCGAAATCACGTTCCCGATCACGATCAAAATTTCTCGACATAATTTTCCTCTTTCAAACTTCCCGGCCTGCTCGGCCGGTTGGGCGACTCGCCCGCCGGTAGCGACTCTCGACGCGAGCATTCCACTCGCAAGGCGCGCCAACAGGGTCGCGGATGATTTTAGACGCCCGCCCGACGAAGGGCGGCGCGACAAACGCGCGCTCTACGCTCCGGCGTCCTCTTCGTCGGCGACCGCGACAGGGGCAGCAGCAACAGCAACAGCAGCGGGTGCGGCGGACGATGCGGCAAAGTTGCCGCCGCCACCACCGGCGCGTCCCCCGCTTCCCTTCTCAGGGCGTTTGCTCGCCTTGCGGATGCGGCGGTCTTTAAACTTGTCGGCGCGGCGACGATCTTCGTCCACGCGCACGGTGAGGTAACGCATCACTTGATCGCTGACGCGCATGCGGCGTTCGAGTTCGGCGATCTCGCCGCCCGTGCCTTCGATCTCGAACAGCATGAAATGGCCTTCGGTGTTGCGCCCGATGCGGTAGGCCAACTGCCTGCGCCCCATGCTCTCGGATTTGGTGATCGCGCCGCCCTGATCGGTGACGATTTTTTGCAGGTTTTCGACGAGGCGGGTCGAGTCTTCTTCGCCCGTCGCCGGGTCTATGATGAAGACCACTTCGTAAATTCTCTTCTCAGCCAAAATGCATCCTCCTTATGGATGTCTAGCCTCGGCCTCGTGGCCGAAGCAAGAAGGAAAAGGACAGTGACAAGTGACGGGTGACAAGTGACAAGTTAGATCGAGAAGCGTTTTATCTTGTCACTTGTCACCCGTCACTTGTCACTGTTGTTGTAAGTTGCCATCGCTTTGTCAATGCCGTCGCGGAGGACGGCGCGGATCGCTTCGGCGCTCCGCTCTAAAACTTTCTCCAACTCGCCGCGCGCCCCCGAAGGGAAACGTTCGAGGACGTATCGCGCCGTGTCGTTGAGCGGGTGTTCCGGTTGAATCCCGATGCGCAGGCGGGCGAATTCGTCCGTGCCCGTCTGTGCGATGATGCTTTTCAAACCGTTGTGGCCGCCGCTTGAACCGCGCGCCCTCAAACGTAGCGTGCCGAACGGGAGCGCGAGGTCGTCGCTGATGACGAAGAGATCAGCCGCCGCTTTCAACTCGCGTTTGCGCAGCAGACACTGCACCGACTCGCCGCTCAAATTCATGTAAGTCTGCGGCTTGACGAGTTCGACCGTGCGGCCTTCGATCTCTGCGCGTCCGACGAGCGCGCGACACTCCGCGCGCTTCACGTCGCGCCCCGTCTCGCGCGCCAACAAATCCACGACCATGAAGCCGAGGTTGTGGCGCGTCAACTCATACTGCGCGCCCGGATTGCCCAGCCCGACGATTAGCATCAGAAATAGCGAACGGGAAAAGGGGAAGGGGTAAAGGACGAAACCCGAAGATAGGGGGCAACGCGCCTTTCCTTCCCCTTTCCCGCTTGCCCTTTTCCCAAACGCCGTTAGGCTTCGTCGCCCTCGTCGTCCTTCTTGCCCTTGCCGATAACTTCCGGCTCCGCGCCTTCCTCGGCGGTCTCCGCGGGAGCTTCGACCGGCTCTTCCGCGATGATGCCGACGGTGGCGAGCACCGTGTCCGGCTCGTTCAGGATTTCGACGTTGTCGGCCACCTGTAAATCGGAGACGTGAAGCACGTCGTGGACGCCGAGGTTCGACACGTCGAGGTCAATCGCGTCGGGGATGTCGCGCGGGCTGACGCGGATTTGAATTTCACGCACCATCTGTTCGAGCACGCCGCCGCCTTCGGTCACGCCGATGGGTTCGCCCGTCAGGTGCAGCGGCACGGCGACTTCGATCTTCTGGCCGCGCACGAGACGACGCAAATCTGCGTGCACCAGACGACCGCGCACAGGGTCTATCTGGCGGTCGAGGAACATCACGTCGTGGCCGCCCTCGCCGTCAATGTCGAGCGTGAAAATGGTGTTGTGGCCGCTCTCCGTGCGCAGGATGGCCGCCAGTTCGGCCAGCGACGCGGACGCCGAAACGGAGTCGCCTTCGCCGCCGTAGATCGTGAGCGGCACGCGGCCTGCGGCGCGCACGCGGCGCGCGTCGTTCTTACCGCGCCCCTCGCGGCGTTCGGCCTTGATCGTAAATTCTTTCTTCTCTGCCATAATAAAATACCGAGTTCCAAGTTACAGGTTTCAAGTCTGAGGTTTGAGTTTCAAACTTGAAACCCGAAACCTGCAACTTGAAACCAAAGTTAGTGTTTGCCCTTCACACGAAGAGCGAAGAGACACTGGTCTCCTCGTGGATCGACTTGATCGCTTTCGCCAGCAGCGGCGCGATGCTCAGAACCTTGATGTTGTCCGCCTCGTTCTTGCTCCCGTTGAACGGGATCGTGTTTGTCGTGACGACCTGCTCGATGTCCGACTTCGCCAACTGCTCGCAGGCGTGACCCGACAGGACGGCGTGCGTGAAACAGGCGTGGATGCTCTCTGCGCCCGCGGCCTTGAGCGCCTTCGCCACTTTGGTGAGCGAACCGCCCGTGTCGCACATGTCGTCAACGACGAGACAGTTGCGCCCGCGCACGTCGCCGACGACGTTCATCACTTCGGCCACGTTCGCCTTCTCGCGCCGCTTGTCGCAGAGCGCGAGTTCGGCGTTCAGGCGTTTGGCGTAAGCGCGCGCGCGTTCCGCTCCGCCCGTGTCGGGCGCAACCACCGTCAGGTTGGGCATCGGGTGCTCCTGATAGTGGCCGATGAAGACGGGCGCGGCGTAGAGGTGATCCACCGGGATGTCAAAGAAGCCTTGAATCTGCGCGGCGTGCAAGTCCATCGTCAGGACGCGATGCGCCCCGGCAGTCGCGATCAAATTCGAGACGAGCTTCGCGGCAATCGGCACGCGCGGGCGATCCTTCTTGTCCGAACGCGCGTAGCCGTAATATGGAATCACGGCCGTCACGCGCTCGGCCGACGAACGCCGGAAGGCGTCGAGCATGACGAGCAACTCCATCAGGTTCGCATCCGTGGGCGGGCAGGTCGGCTGCACGATAAAGATGTCGCCGCCGCGCACGTTCTCGGTGATCTGAAAGTTAAACTCGCCGTCCGAAAAACGCCCCGCCGTCGCCGCGCCCGGATCGCAACTCAGGTAGTTGCAAATCTCAAGCGTCAACTCGCGATTCGCGTTGCCGGAAAAAACTTTGATGCCGCCGGTCGTACTCATAAGCAGACAGTGACGAGTGACAAGTGACGAGTGACAAGTTAAAGACAAGCTCTTAGTTCTTACTTGTCACTTGTCACTCGTCACTTGTCGCTGTCTTAAATGGCTGGGGCGGAAGGATTCGAACCTACGAATGCCGGATCCAAAGACCGGTGCCTTACCACTTGGCGACGCCCCAATGTTGCCTCGCGCGCGTGCCCCGGACAGGCACGCCCATTTAAAAACCGACCGCGTCGAACTCCCCCGCGTATGCGCTTTGCGAGAGCGTCGCACAGGCGAAAACTTGCCAGCCCGTTTCGACCTGCAAACGCGCCTGCGCGCGGTCGCGCTCAAACACATTTTCAAAGAGGCCGAAGACGCTCGCCCCGCTGCCGGAAAGCAACGCGCCGTCTGCGCCCGCCGCCGTCAGCGCATCGCGCGCCCGCTCGATTTCGGGATGAAGGCGATAGACGACCGGCTCGAAATCGTTCCGCAGTGCCGCCCGGAGTGAACGCGAAATTTCGGCCTGCGCGCGCGAAACAGTGAGATTAACGGGCGAAACTGCCTTTGTCAAGGCGTGCGCGTTCAACGACTTGTAAGCCTCCGCGGTCGAGACGCGGGCGCGCGGCGCGACGAGTAAAAGTTGTTTCGGCGGCGCGTCCGCGAGCGGGTGAATGTCAGTCCCCCGCCCCGTGCCGAGCGCCGTGCCGCCCGTCAGGAAGAAGGGCACGTCCGCGCCGAGCGACGCGCCGATCTCCGCGAGCGCGCGGCGGTCGGCATCTATTTCCCACAGCCACGCAAGGCCGACGAGTGCGACGGCCGCGTTCGACGAGCCACCGCCGAGACCGCCGCCCGCGGGAATCTTTTTCGACAGACTGATGCGCGCGCCGCGCTCTGCTGCTGCCGTGCCGTAACGCGCGCGGAGGGCGACGGCCGCGCGGTACACGAGGTTCGACTCGTCGCAAGGGATGTCTTCGGGCGCATCGCAGACGAGTTCGAGTTGGCCGTCGCCCAGTGCTTCAAACGTCAGTTGGTCGTGCAGGGTGACGGTCTGGAAGACGGTTTCGATTTCGTGATAGCCGTCCGTGCGGCGACCGTGGACGCGCAGGGTGAGATTGATCTTGGCGTAGGACGGGAGTGTGAACTGTGCGTCTGGCAAAATTTCACCGGGCAAAAATCGAGCGGCTGGCCTCTCGTAAAGTTGAGCGCCGGCCGCCTCAAATTTTAGAACTTCGGCTCGCGGCGTCAGCGCGTGACGAACACCTGTGTGAAAAAGACGCGACCGTCGGCGGCGCGTGCCACGCCCACGCCGGAATGCGTGAAGCCTTCGCGCAAGAGGTTGGCGCGGTGCTTGGTCGAAGTCATCCAACGCTCGACGGCGAAGGCGGCCGGATCGTCGTAGCCGGAATTATACGCGATGTTCTCGGCAATCGCGCGCCAGCCGCAGACGCCGCCCGCGCTTGCGCGCATCGTCATGTTCTGGCCTTGCGGGTCGGTGTGATCGAAAAAGTTCTGCCGCGCCATGTTCTCCGAGTGCAGCCGCGCCATGCGCGTCAGTTCCGCGTCCCAGACGAGCGACGACTCGCCGCGCGAGCGCCGTTCGGCGTTGATCAGATCGAAGGCGCGTCGTTCGTCGCCGGTCGCGCTGACGCGTGCCGTCGTGCGCGAGCGTGAGTTCGAGAACGAAGCGTTCATCACGCGCGCGTCCGGCGTCCCGCACGAGTTTGGGCTGGCGGGAATACTTACGCCTCCATTCGAGACTCCGACGAGCCGTGCGACGGGGCGCATCGTCTGCGCTTCGACGCTTGCGGCGAACAGGCCGGAGACGAAGAGACTGGCGACGGCGGAGAGCGCGAGGCGTGCGTGTCGGGGTACACGTAGGCCGTGATAGGGGAACAGATTGTAGCGCGTCATCGGGGGTACGAACTCTCTTCTTTAACTTAAACTTTTTAACGTGATGAGGAGGGTTTTTACCGGCGGTCTGATCGAAACTTGGGGCACACGCTCAGACTAAAGGCAGTGTAGCGTGAGGGCTGCACACCGTCAATATGTCAAATTTACACTCCGTATCGTGTAGCTTACTTGCCTGTTTCCCCGTTGATTTTGGCTTTGAGGCGGGCGATGTCGCTGGCGTCGGTGGTGAGTCCGAGGGCTTTGCGCCACGCGGCGCGGGCGGGTTCGAGTTGGCCGCGCTTCTGGTGTAGGTCGCCGAGGTGCTCCTGCACGGTGGACGAGCGCGTGTTGCGACGCGCGGCGTCGTTGAGGTAGCGTTCGGCCTCGTCGAGTTGGCCGAGTTTGAAATAGACCCAGCCGAGACTGTCGAGGTAGTTGGGGTTGGTCGGCTCGGTTTTGACGGCGCGCTTGATCATGTCGAGCGCTTCGGGGAGACGCTCGCCGCGCTCGGCGAGAAAGTAGCCGAGGTTGTTGAGCGCGGTCGCGTCGTTCGGAGTGGTCGAGAGGATGCGGCGCAGAGACTCTTCCGCGCCCTTCGTATCGCCCGCGCGTTCCTGCGAGGAGGCGAGCATGATGAGCGCCTGCGTGACGAGTTGCGGCTCGTTGGGCGGCGCGAGTTCGAGCAGTTTGCGCGCGGCGACGACGGCCTCTTTGCCGCGACCGGCTTGCAGGTAGAGATTCGCGATGGAGAGATAGGCCGGATAGTCGTCTTCGGGTTTGCCCGTGATGCGCGCGCGTAGGAGCGTCGCGCCTTCTTCGATCTGGCCGAGGTCGGCCAGCGTCTCCGCTTCCAGACCAAGAAACTCGGCCACGCCCGGGTGCTTCAGGCGGGCGGCGCGCACGGCTTCCAGAGCCTCTCGCCGCTTGCCCTGTTCGCGCAACACGGCGACGGTATAAAAGTCTGCGCGCGGATCGTTCGCGCCCAGCAGGCGACGCATGCGCCCGGCGGTCGCGAAGGCGTCGTCGAGGCGTCCGGCCTGACGCTGCAAGTTGATGATGCGTTCGAGAATGGGGCGCGCGGCCTCTTTGTCGCTGTCGGCGGTGAGCGGCGCGTCGGCGTTGATGCCGCGCGCTTTGAGCAAATCTTCGTAGGCGGCGACGGCCTCGTCGTAGCGCAGCGCGTCGGCGAGTACTCCGGCCAGATCGTCCACGAGGCGACGCCGTTGCTGTTGCAACTCGCGCGTGTCGCCGGGGCGCGCGGTGGTGGCAGCGCGCAGCGTGGCGACCGCCGCGTCAACTTTTCCGGCGCGCGCCTGCGCGTGCGCGAGCAGACTGATGGCGGCGAGGTTGGTCGGGTTCACCAAGATCATGCGCTGCAACTCGGTGATGGCGACATCGCTGTCGCCGCCCGCATCAATCGCCTCGCCGAGCAGCGCGAGGTACTGGTTGTTCTCAGGGTTGATCGAGAGCGCGCGGCGGATGGCGTCAACCGACTCGGCGGTGCGCCCGGCCTTGAGCAACGCTTCGGCGAGACGCGCGGCGGCGGCGTCGGGCGACAGTTCGCGCCCCTGCGTGATGACTTTGTAGAAGTTCGTGTCAACGGTCGCGGGCGCGCCCATCCAACGCCGGAACGCTTCGATGGCTTCCGCCTCGCGCCCGGTTCTCGTGTAAAACTCGCCGAGCAAAGCGAGCGCTTCGGGGTCGGTCGGGTCGAGGCGAAGCACGTCCTTGAGCGCGGCGATGGCGCGGTCGGCGACGGCGCGTTCGATCTTATCTGTGTCGAGTCCGGCCTTGAGCGAGTAGATGCGCGAGAGGATGCGGTGCGCGCCGAAGTTGTTGTTGTCAACGCGTGTGGCGGCGGTCGCTTCGCGTTCGGCGAGCGCCTGATCGTCGAGGAAGAAAAAGGCGAGTTCGGCGAGCGCGGTGTGGGCTTCCGAAAGCGTCGGGTCGAGCGCGGCGGCCTGCTCGAAGGCGACCTGCGCGGCGCGCAAGTCATCGCGCGTGATGCCGCCCGCGCCGCGCGCGTTCGTGAAGAAGCGTTGGCCTTCCATCAACTTCGCGTAAGCCTTGACGCGGCGTTCGCGCGGCGAGAGCGACGACAGCGGCGGCGAGGGAATTTGCGCGGCAGGCGTCGGCGTGGCCGCAGGAGGCGCAAGTCGCGGATCGTTCGTCGGGCGCACGGCGGGCGTGGGCTGCGGCGCGACGGGTGAAGCGTCACTACTACTACTACTGCGCGCACCCGCGGAAACGGGACAGGCGACGGTGCAGGCCGAAACCGCGAAGGCGAGCGAGGCGAGGCGGGCGTAAAACTTCACGCGGGTGTTCCTTTCGCGGGCGTGCCGTCGGTGGTCAGCCCTTCGTTAGTTTGCGTCGCCTGCCAGACTTTCAGCCAGGCCGAGCGGCGCGGGTAGGTGTAGAGCAAAATTGCGACGGCGATGATGCCGGCCTTCAACATGTCCCACGGATCGCCGGAGCGCATGAACAGCAGATAGCCGACAAGCGCGATTGCCAAGCCGAACAGGGCGACGAGCACCGTCGTCTTGTGCAGCGTGGCGAGCAAGGCGGACGCACCCTTCGCCTCCGCGATGGTTTGCAGTCGGAGCGCGCCGAAACGCATGCGCCTGAGCGCGATTGCGCCGAGTCCGAGTCCGGCGATGGCGATCCAGAGCGCGCCGTAGAGAGTGGGGTTGAGCAAGCCTGCGGGGAGTGTGCGCGGACGCACGCCCGCGTAAGCCAGCGCGACGAGCACGAGCGTGAAAGTGATCAGCGCGGACACCATGCGGGCGGCGGCGCGGTGGCGGCGCGTCAATTCGTCAGAGGTCTTTTCGGCCATCAGGAGTTAGTCCCAGTTCCCCGCCGGACAGACGCGGCGCGATCAAACTTAGTTCGTCAACGCTTTGGAGGTGAAAAAATTTTAACACCGACGAACTGAAGTAGGAAGGCGAACGGGCGACAAACAGAAAAGGTGAAAGTGAAAAAGGCGAAAGTGAAAAAGGCGAAAGTGAAGGTCGGAGTTTTCGCGTGCTCCGTTTCACTTTCGCCTTTCGCTTATCCGAGCGTCGCCTTCGACGACCTTTAATTCGAGGGCGGACGCTGCGCGGGCGGCGCGCTCGGCGTGTCCACAGTGGCGGGCGGGCCGGGGTTGGTCGGCGTCAACTTCACGCCGTTCGCCGGTTTGTCCGACGGTTGCGGCGTCGGCTGCGCTTGCGGCGCGGGCGCGACCGACGAGACGCGCCGGTTGATCGTGGGCGCGCTCGGCGTCGTCACCGGGAGCGTGCCTTTGTTGTCAATGACGACATCAATGAGACTGCTCTCGTTGCTGTCCTTGTTGATGAGCACGCCGTTCTTGTCCACCGTGACGGGCGTTGTGCCGAACACCTGCTGGAAGAAACGCGAGGTCATCCCGCGCTTCTCCGGCGGCAGTTTGGCGATTGCCTTCGGGTCGGCCGTGGGCTTGGGCGCGCCGATGGCGTCGAGTTGCTCCTGCGCCTTTTCGGCGTACTCGCTGTTCGGGAAGTTGCGCAGAATTTCCTGAAAATACTTGGCCGCTTCGTCCGGCTCTTCTTCCAGCACGTAGGTGTTGGCTAAGAGGTAGAGCGCGCGGTCGCGGCGCGAGAAGTTCGGATACTTCTCGACCACCTCGCGGTAACGCGACTGCGCGCCCTTCGGGTTCGGGGCGACGCCGCGCTCGTAGCGATCCATGTAGAAGTTGCCGACTTGAAAAGTGTGCATCCCCAGATTCTCCTGCACCTCGCCGAGACGAACTTGCGCGTCCGGGCGCAAGGCCGTGTTCGGGTACTGCTGCAAGAGCGCCTTCAAGAGTTGCTCGGCCTTGCGCGCGTGCGCCACGTCGCGGTCGGGCAAGCCCATCTGCCGCATTTCGACCTCGGCGACTTTCAACATCACCTCGTCGGCCAGCGGGTCGGTCGGAAAGAACGTCTGCCACTCGCGGTAGGAGTTGGCCGCCTGTATGAGCGCGCTCGTCGTGCCTTCGAGGTAGAAGGTGTCGGCGATGGCGAGCTTGGCGTGCGGCAGGTAGGGCGAATCGGGATAGGTCGTGATGATCACGTTGAAGAGGTAACGCGCGGTCTCGTAACGCCCCTTGCGCGCGAGCTTCGCTGCCTCCTCGAACAACTGCCGGTCGCGTCCCGGCGCGATGCCGCCGACCAACTCGTCGTATTCGCCGCCGTCGTCGCCGCGCCCTAAGATGCGACCGAAGAAGCCGGGCTTCTTCTTCGACTTCCCGCTCGTCGTGCCGCCGGAGGCGACCGTCGCTTCGCGTCGCGCGCCCGCCGTCGCCTGTAACCCGGCGTCAATCCGCCCGTTCAATTCCGTGAACGCGGCTTCCAACTTCTCCACGTCGGAGATTTCATATTTCTCGCCGCGATCCAACTTCGCGCGCAGTTCGGCCACCTCGTTCTGGAGCGGGCCGATCTCCTTCTCCAGACCGCGCAGGCGCGCCGCCGGGTCGTCCGCCGCCTTCTTATCTTTATCTTTCTTCCCCTTGTCGCCGCCGCCGGCGTTGAGACCTGCGATCGCGCCGTTGAGCGTGCGCCGCGCCGTCTCCAACCGCTGCCGGATCACCTCAAGCCGCTGCGTCGCCGTGCCCTCGGTCTGCGTGCGCGACGGCGGCTGCGGCTGTTGCTGACCGCGCACGACGCCCGACCCGGCGGGCAAGCCCCCCACGAGCAACGCGCACAAGACAGCGACCAATAAAAATTTGCGTAAACGCATTTAATAAAACCTCCAAAAATCAGTGACGAGTGACGAGTGGCAAGTGACGAGCGGAAGACAAGCAAGTTTTAACTTGTCACTTGTCACCTGTCACTTGTCACTGTTCTTATACCCACTGCGCGGCGGACGCCAGCAGGTCGCGGACGCCTTGCGCCGGATCGCCGCCGCCGAAAACGGCCGTCCCGGCGACGATAATCTCGGCTCCGGCGGCGGTGATGTCGGCGATGTTCGTGCGGTCAATGCCGCCGTCAACTTCGATGCGCGTCTGTAAGCCTCGCTCCTCGATCATGCGCCGCAGGCGACGCACTTTGTCGAGCATGGTCGGGATGAACTTCTGACCGCCGAAGCCGGGGTTGACGGTCATCAGGAGCACGTAGTCGGCGAAGGCCAGCGATTCTTCGAGCGCGACGAGCGGCGTCGCCGGGTTGATGGCGATGCCTGCCTTCGCGCCCTTCTGCCGGATCGCGACCAGCGTCCGGTTCAGGTGCGAGTCAATCTCGACATGGACTGAAACCATGTCCGCGCCCGCTTCGACAAACTGCTCGGCGTAACGCCCCGGTTCGGAAATCATCAGGTGCGTGTCGAGCGGCAAACTCGTCGTGCGCCGCAGCGACTTCACGACGGGCAAGCCAATCGTGATGTTCGGGACGAAGTGGCCGTCCATCACGTCGCAGTGGACGACGCCCGCGCCGCCGCGCTCGATGGCCGCGATGTCCTCGCCGAGCCGGGCAAAGTCGGCAGATAAAATAGATGGGGCGATCTCTATCATCGTTGCCTTCCGCGTCTGACAAGATTGGTCGAACGGATGCGCGACGCCTTCGGTCGCCGTTGCCTGAAACACAAAATTTCGGATGAAAACCGGAGCAAAACTGACAGATACAAGCTAAACGTGGGCGAACTGAGAACTAATCGAGCCGGGCGTCTCGCCCCACGGTTCGACTTAAAGCGAAAATCTGCCGCCCGTCCACGCCCGCCCTGTCCACGCGCTCGCACCGCGCGACGCTTTAGGGGCGCGGGTTGTCAGCGTTCGGGCGCGCTGCCGGCGCAGCGGCGGCGGCGCGCGCGTTGCGGTTGCCCGGCGTGTTCGTATTACGGTTGTTCGTGGTTCTTGGGCGGTTTGTATTCGCGCCCGCGTTGCGATTAGACGCGGCGTTGGCGTTCGGCGCGGCGGCCGCGTTCCGGTTGCCGGAGTCGGGACTGTTGCTGTTCGGGCGCGCGTTCGTGTTGCGCTCGGTGTCGGGGCGCGTCGAGGGCGCGTCGCGATTGTCGGCGTTGCGGCTGTTGGTCGTCAAGTTGGTGTTCAGGTTCGAGTTGATGTTGCCGTTGGCGGCCGTGTTGCCGTTCGCGTTCTGGTTGTTGGTGTTGCCGTTCTTGTTCTTGTTGGTGTTGCGCTTCGGCTTGTTCTCGTTCGTGTTCGTGTTCTCGTTGGCGTTGCGGTTATTCGCCGACGCCGCGGCCGACTCGTTCTTATTATCTGAACTGTTCGCGTTGCCGTTCTTCGTCTCGTCGTCGCGCCGGACGCTGACGGAACTCTCGCCCTCTTTCGCCTCGGCGCGACTGATGACGACGGCGATGGTCTGCCCGGCCTTCACGTGATCGCCCGCGCGCGGCGTCTGGTCGAGCACCGTGTCGGCCGCCACTTCCGCACTGTAGCGCGAGGCGCGACGGCGGACGTTGAGGCCAGCATCGGCAAGTATCTTCTCGGCTTCGACGACGTTTTTGCCCGTCACTTCGGGCACGTCCACTTCGGGGCTGCGCAGGGAGAGATAGACCGTGCCCGCCATGCCGACGAGAAAAAATCCCGCGATGGCGATCAGGATGGCGACCTTGCCTAAGGCCGATCCGAGCGAGCGATTTGTTCCGGCCAAGTTCTTTAATTACCTCTCAGACACGCCTTCGGGAAGGGCGGTTTACGGACGCGAGAGTCTAACATCGCCGCACGCGAAAGCAAAAGCCGTTCGGAGCGCGAAGACAGGGTAAAGGGGAAGTGGGAAAGGGTAAAGGTGGAGAAAAAAACCTGCGCGATTCCGGCGGCTTTTCTGCTTCAACCTTTACCCCTTCCCCTTTACCCTTTCCCCTCTGCCTTTAAGAATGCAGCGACGAAGAAACCGTCCGTGTCGTCGCGTTGCGGCCACGTGCGCGCCGCGCCCGCCTCCGTCAGCAGATGCTCCGGCACGTCAGGTCGCGTCAACTCGAATGCCGGGTGCGTCGCCAGAAACGCGGCGACGACCGCTTCGTTCTCTTCGGGTTCGACCGAACAAGTGGAGTAGACGAGACGCCCGCCGCGGCCGACCGCGTGCGCGGCACGGTCGAGAATGCGCCGCTGCCGCGCGGCGAGTTCTAAGACATCCGCGGGTGTGATGCGCCAACGAATTTCCGGGTTGTGCCTGAGCGTGCCCGTCCCCGTGCACGGCGCATCAACGAGCACGCGCCCGAACGCGCCCGGCGCGAACGGCAGCGGCGCGCCTTCGGCGTCGTACGCGACGGTCAGAATATTCTCCAACCCCTGCCGCGCCGCCGACTCGCGCACCACGCGCAAGCGATGCCCGTAGAGGTCGCCCGCGACGACGAACGCGCCCGGCGACTGTGCGGCGATCTGCGTGGTCTTGCTACCCGGCGCGGCGCACACGTCGAGCACGCGCTCCCCTCCGCGCACGCCGACGACCTGCGCCACCAACTGCGACGCCTCATCCTGCGTATAGATCACGCCCTCAGCCGCGAGCGCGCGCAACTGCGTCGCCGCCGCGCCGCCGCTCTCGACGCGCCACGCCCCGGCCGCCACGCCGGACGAACGCACCTCGACGCCCGCCGCGTGCAGACGTGCGATCACTTCATCCACACTCGCGCGCGAAGGATTAACGCGAAACGCGACGGGCGGCGTGCGGTTGTTGGCGCGTGCGAAACTCTCCGCTTCGACCGCGCCGAACAACTTCACCCAGCGTTCGACGAGCCACGCAGGATGTGAAGTGGCGACGGCGAGGCGTTCGAGTTCGTTCGGCGCGTCCGTCGCCGGGTCGTAATCCGGCTCGCGCGTGGCACGGCGCAGCACGGCGTTGATGAAGTTGCCCGCCGAGCGCAGGCGCGCTTCGTACGCGAGGTTCACAGACTCGTTGACGGCGGCCGACGCCGGGATGCGCGTGAGGAAACGCAACTGGTACAGTCCGAGCCGCAGCGCGCGGCGCACGGGCGCATCGAGCGTTGCGGCGTCGCGCCCCCCGGCGTAGTGTTCGATCAACTTGTCGAGCCACAGTTGGCGACGCAGGACGCCGAGCACGAGTTCGTAACAAAGCGCGCGGTCATCTGCGCGCAACTCTTCGCCCACACTCGCGAGCAGCACCGCCGCGAACGCCCCGTCCTCCTCCACCCGGCGCAACACCTCCGCCGCCGCGCGCCGCGCATCGGACACGCGCCGCCTCACGCCGTCTTCACGCTTCGACGCCCCGCCTTTTTTCTTGCTCCCACGCATCGCCATAAAAAGTTTAGGGGAAGGGTGAAAGGGGAAAGGGCAAAGGTGAAAGAAAAGCAGCGCACGATGAACGCGCGTTCTTGTTCTTTACCTTTCCCCCTTCCCCTTTCCCCCTTCCCCCGTCTCTTCTCCCCCCAACCGCTCGCCCGCGCGCACGCGCATGCCGTTGATGAAGTCGCGCGCGCTCATGCGTCGCTTACCTTCGAGTTGGACTTCCGACAGACGCAGCCGCGTTCGATCGCCGCACGCGACTTCGAGACTGTCGCCGTGCGCGTTGATAATTTCTCCGGCAACTGTGTCGTGGCTACTTGCTTCAGCCGATTCTTCGGGCGCGTGTCGCGGCGCGGCCTGTTGGATGACGAGTCTCTGACCGCGAAACTGCGTGTGCGCGTTCGGCCACGGTTGGAACCCGCGCACGCGCCGGTCAATCTCCGTCGCGCCCGCGTCCCAGTCAATCAAGCCGTCTTCGCGTCGCAGGATGGGCGCGTGCGTCGCCTCCGCTTCGCGTTGCGGGCGCGGTTCGAGTTCGTCCAGCCGCATGAGCGTCTCGCCGAGCAGTTCCGCGCCGAGCACTGCGAGTCGCGCCAGCACTTGCGGCGCGGTTTCCGTGTCGCCGAGCGGCGTCGCGCGTTGCAGGTAGAGCGCGCCCGTGTCGAGTCCCTCGTCAATCCGCATCGTCGTCACGCCCGTCTGAGTGTCGCCGCGCACGATAGCCCAGTTGACGGGAGCCGCGCCCCTGTACTTCGGCAGCAGCGAGAAATGCACGTTGATACAACCGCGACGCGGCGCGCTCAGAAACGAAGCGGGAAGGATACGCCCGTAGGCGACGACGACGGCGGCGTCCGCGTCGTGTGAGGCGAACAACGCGCGCGTCTCTTCGGTCTTGATCTTCGCGGGTTGATGCACGGTGAGGCCATGCGCCAGCGCGAACTCTTTGACGGGCGGCACGCTCAACTTGTTGCCGCGCCCCGCCGGTCTGTCCGGCTGCGTCCACACGGCGACGACCTCGTGCCCGTCGTCCAGACAACGCTTGAGCGTCGGCACGGCCGTCTCCGGCGTGCCCATGAAAACTAAACGCATAATGAAAAATCGGATCGGACGTGCGCGGACACTGGCGGGGCACGTCGCACGCGCTGCCCGTTCAATAAGCGCAGCGGTAGTTGTGAAACTCCTGCACCGCGCTCCAGCCCTGCTTGCCCTTCTTGTAGATCGTGTAGTTCGTGCCCTCGAAGCTGTAGCTGATGGTAAAGACCTCGCCCGTGCCGTCGCCGTCCACGTCGAGTTGGTCGAGCAAGATTTCCGTCTGGAACGCGCTCTCGCCGACGCTCTCCAGAGACTCCGGGTCGCTGAAGTCCGTGCCCTTCAACTGCTCGTGGCGCGCGACGCCGATCTTCATGCCGCCCACCGCCACAGGCTCGGCCAGCACAAATAACTGGTCTATGAAAATCTCCGTCCCCTCTCGCTTGATCATGTATGTCCCGATCAACTCGGCCACGCCGTCGTTGTTCAGATCAGTGGCCGTCAGGTTGATCGTCTTCAACTTGTCGAGCGCGGCGGCGGGCACGCCCTTCTCGCGGAAAATTCTTTCGACCTGCGTCTTGACCTGCGCGCGTTCCTCGTCGGTCGGCGCGCGGCGCGACGACTTGGCGAGGCCGAGCGTGGGCGAGTTGGTCGCGAGCGCCATGCGGTTGCCGCCGAGTTGGACGGAGGTTTGCACGTCGGCGGTCGCGGCGGCCTTCGAGCAATCGGTCGCCTTCTGCGACTGCTTGGCGACGACCGTGCCCGCCTCCGCGCCGCCCCAGATGAGACGGTAGCGTTGCCCCGCCTTGTAATAGCTGTTGGCGAAGCGCGTCAGTTCGGCCGCGCTCGAATCGCCCGCGATTGAACCCTTGAACACGCCGCGCCCGTAGAAGGCTATCGGCTCGAACTCGTAGGCCGCGTCGCCGCGACGCGTGACGGCGAAGATCACAGAACTCTGCGCGGCCGACGACGCAGACGGGCGCGTCTTCTGCTGTGCCCTCGCCGTCTCAAAACTGCTGATAACTGAACTCGAAAAAACTAACGCCGCAAACATCGCACAGATGGGGGACTGACGAAGTCGCATAGACTTTTTCCTTCTCCGGTCAATTGAAGTTGTGAGAGCTTAGAAATTGTTTGAACGAGTCGCCGACAGCGACTCGTTCAAGCGATCTCCTAAATAGCCGTGCGTTTCTCTTTCGCATTCTCCGCCCCGGCGCGCACCTTTTCCGCCCAGACCTTCGCCTGCATGAAGAGGCCGAGGTAATCGCGCCCGCCCGCCTTCGAGTCCGTGCCCGACATGTTGAAGCCGCCGAAGGGATGGACGCCGACGAGCGCGCCCGTGCACTTGCGGTTGAGGTAGAGATTGCCGACGTGGAACTCGCGCTTCGCGCGCTCCAACTTCTCCGGGTCGTTCGTGTAGACCGCGCCCGTCAACCCGTACTCGGTATCGTTGGCGATGCGGAGCGCGTCGTCGAAATCCTGCGCGCGGATGACGGCGAGGACGGGGCCGAAGATTTCCTCCTGCTCGACGCGGTCGCCGGGCTTCACGTCGGCGATAACGGTCGGCTCGATGTAGAAGCCCTCTTCGCCGTGCGTGCCGCCGCCCGCAATGACGCGCCCGCCGTCGGCCGTGCCCTTCTCAATGTAGTCGCCGATGGTCTTGAAAGCCTTCTGGTTGATCACCGCGCTCAGGTTGGTCGCGCCGTCGGCCGGGTCGCCGAGTTTCAACTTCTCGGTGCGCGCAGCGATGCGTTCGAGCATCGCGTCGTACACGTCCGTGTGGATGATGGCGCGCGAACAGGCCGAGCACTTCTGACCCTGAAAGCCGAAGGCCGACTGCACGACGCCCGTCGCGGCCTCGTCCAAGTCCGTATCGGCGTCAACGATGATCGCGTCCTTGCCGCCCATCTCGGCGACAACGCGCTTGATCCAGATTTGCCCCTGCTGATGCTTGGCGGCGCGCTCGTTGATCCGCAGGCCGATCTCCTTCGAGCCGGTGAAGGCGACGTAACGCGTGCGCGGGTGGTCAACCACCACGTCGCCCACTTCCGCGCCCGAACCCGTCATGAAGTTGACCACGCCCGCGGGCAGCCCCGCCTCTTCGAGTATCTCGAAAAACTTGTAGGCGATGGCCGGCGCGTCCGAAGAGGGTTTGAGGACGACGGTGTTGCCCGTCACCCACGAGGCGACGGTCATGCCCGCCATGATCGCGAGCGGGAAATTCCACGGCGGAATAACGACGCCGACGCCGAGCGGGATGTATTCGAGACGGTTCTCCTCGCCTTCGAGCGTGACGACGGGTTGCGGCGCGCCGTAGCGCAGCATCTCGCGCGCGTAGAACTCGCAGAAGTCAATCGCTTCGGCCGTGTCGCCGTCGGCCTCCGCCCACGTCTTGCCGACCTCGAAGACCATCCATGCAGACAACTCGTGCCGCCGCTCGCGCAAAATCTCCGCCACCGTGAACAGCAGGCGCGCGCGTTCTTCCGGTAACGTCTTCGACCACGTCTTGAACGTCTCGTCGGCCGTCTCCACCGCGCGGCGCGCGAGTTCCTCCGTCGCCTTCTGGAAACGCCCGACCACTTCGGTTTTCTTCGCAGGGTTGAGGCTGTCGAACGTGCGCCCCGTCTTGACGCGCTCGCCGCCGATGACGAGCGGGTACTCGCGCCCCAGTTCGCCGCGCACCTTCTCTAACGCCGCGCGCATCGCCGCCGCGTTCTCTGCCTTGCTGAAATCTGTAAACGCCTCGTTACGAAATTCGCCGTGCATGATCGCCCTCCAAAAAGTATGTATGCGGAATGATGAACGATGAACTGATCGTTCGTCATCGTCCCGCGTCTCTCGTTGATCGTTTGGTGCGATGTTATCACAACCCGGAAACAAAAACGCGGTCGGCTCGCATCCGTGCAAGCCGACCGCGTTTCGCGTGGTCTAAATTATCAGGCGGCGCGTTTACATCTTCGCCATGCGCGCCAGTTTTCGCATCTTGCGCTTGACCATTTCGCGTTTGAGGACGGTCGTGTGGTCAATGAAGACGATGCCGTCGCAGTGGTCTGTCTCGTGCAGCATGCAGCGCGCGGTCAAGTCCATCCCGTCGAGTTCAAACGTCTCGCCCTCGACGTTCTGCGCCCGCACGACGGCGCGCAAACTGCGCTTGACGGGGAAGAAGACGCCGGGGAACGAGAGACACCCCTCGTCGCCGTTCTGCTCGCCCTCGACCGAGAGCACTTCCGGGTTGATGAGCGCGACGCGCTGTTGCGAGTCGCGCCCGCCCGAACAATCCATCACGAACAGGCGACGCGACACGCCCACCTGTGGCGCGGCCAGCCCCACGCCCGAAGCCGCGTCCATCGTCTCGAACATGTCCGCGACCAACCGCTTCAATTCCTCGTCGAACAATGTCACCGGCTCGCCCGGCGTCTCAAGCACGGGGTTCGGGTAAGTCACGATCTCCAATAAAGCCATCTACGTCTTCGTCCCCAATCAACGGAAATACTGTCGCCCCGCGCGCTTGAATGAAGGCGCGAGTCGCGTTTGATTTTACGGCAACACACGCCCGCGCGCCAAAGCCTCAACCCAACAACTTCACGCCAAAGACGTTCAGCAAGACGAAAACAATCCCGGCCAGCAACAACGCATATAGCAACAGTTTGAGTTTACCCGTCGGCGGCTCACCCGGCCGACCCGGCGCGTAACGCTCCTGCGCGGCGTGCTTCCGCTCGATCAATTTTTCAAAACGCGCGAGCGGGTGCTTCTCAACGGGCGCGTCCGCAAAACTGAACGTGCGCGCCCGCGCGTCAATCTCCACTGCGAAGCCCGGCCGCTCGCCGTCGTAGTGGCGCAGAGACAGACGTACCGTCCCCGGCTGCTCGAACTGCGCCGACGCGTCCCACTGCGTCCCCCACAAACTAACCAGCACCTCGCCGTCCGGCACGCTCACCACGCGCGGGCTATAAATCTCATGCGACATCCGCCCCGTCTGGACATCAAACTCAACCCTGATCGTCCCGTCGGGCGAAACGGACTGCGGCATCGAATCATCTTGCATCACGATCTTTCAGTTGATTGCACTACTTCCCTCGTTTCCTCTTGTCGCCAAGTTCCAGAGCCTTACGCGGCCTGCCGACTTTTCGATTTTCGACCAGCTTCAAATCCTCATCTTTGATCATCAACGCGCCGCCGAATTGTTCGGCGGGCAGCCGTCCGTCTTTGACTAACTGTTGGACGCGCCGCACGCTTATGCCTAATCGCTCTGCTGCCTGTGCTGTAGTGAGTATCGCCATAGGCAGTTTTATACACTCAACAAAAATCTTTCGTCAATGCGAAGAATTTCGTTGACGAGTATTTCGCATTCGCGTATAGTTTCCTCACCTCGCGCAGTAAAAACAAAAAGGGCTTGAGAATGAGCGCAAACTTTCGACGGTATTCGCTCACTCCAAGCCCTACATCAGCAACTACACTTTGAAAGGAACTACTGATGCGTAAAGATAATAGCACGCCCACGCCTCACCTCCGACAACAAGAACAGTCGAATTGCGACGAGCCGATACGGCGGTGGTCTACTTTAACGATCACGCAAGAGAGGGCGTGTGATTTGGTTGACCTCATCACGCGGCGCGAGGACAGTGAGGGGTTGGACGCCTTGATCGAGTTGATCTGCGGGCTGACTCCGCATACGCCGTCGGACGATAAGTTTATTTTGGACGAGAGGTTTCTGGCGGGGCAGGCCGCGCTGATGCACGCTTTCACGGACACGCGACGGGCGGTGAATGAACTCGGCGCGTATGTGGTGGAGTTGAAATGTGCGCGGTGGGGATAGTGAGGGAGGGGGTTTCGCGCGGGCGGTGAGGTGCGCGCCCGCGCGTCTGGTCAGCGGGGCGGCGACGGCAGTGTGTGCGTGCGGCGCGGCTGACGAGTTTCTGTGGGTTGGAGTTGATGAGGAAGGTGTGAGGGTGAGGAGGCAGTGAGGCGTCTTGCCCTGCCGTGAGACGTTTCTCAGTGACGCCGCACGGGTCAGGGCAAAGCCGGAAGCCACTGCCGGTGTTCTGCGGGCGCGGGGTGAAGAAGGCGAAAGCGAAGTGTCGGCGGAGATGACAAACTGAAAGTGTCGGCGAAGGTGACAAACTGAAAGTGTCAGCGATTGGCGCTATAGGAAGTGTCAGCGGTTGACGCGAGAGAGCGTCGGCGGCCATTGCCGGAGGCGCAGCGTGTGATCTGTCCCTTCGACGGCGACGGCGGCGGCGTAAGCGTCGCCCGCGTCGAGGGCGTAAAGCGACCAGCGCGCGAGTTCTCGCGGGTCGCCGCGCGTGCCGAGGAGCGCGGCGGATTCGCCCGGTATGAGGGAGACGTCGAAGGCGTCGAGCGGGTGCGAGAGTCCTTCGCCACGGGCTTTGATGTAAGCCTCTTTGCGCGTCCAGCAGTTGAAGAAGGCGCGCGTGCGCGTCGCTTCGGGAAGCGTGCGGAGCATCTCCACCTCGCGCGCGGAGAAGAAGCGCGCGGCGATGTCGTCGCCCGCGAACTCGGCGCGCACATGTTCGATGTCAACGCCGACATCGCGCCCGCGCGCGAAAGCGTAGAGGGCGAGTTCGTGCGAGTGCGAGAGGTTGAAACGCACATCCCCTGCGCCGTCGAGCGAGGGCTTGCCGTAGGCGTTGTAAGAGAAGTTTAGGCTCTCCGGCGGCCACGCGAGATAGAGGCCGAGCAGACGGCGGAGCAGACCGCGCGCGGCGACGTAGTGGTCGCGGTCGCGCCGGAAGTGGTAGCGCGCGGCCTTCGCCGACTCGTCGGGTGCGAGCAGCGCGTGGAGTGCGTCGAGGGCGTCCGGCGTCTGCACGAGAGAGGCGCGCCAGAGGTGAACCTCGCCGTCGGCGAGTGGCGTGTCGGGCGTTTGCGTGTGCCACGTCTGCGTCATGCGAAGCGGCGGCGGTGCGGTCTAACTGCCGGGGCGACGCACTGCCTCGCCCGGCCGCGGCAACTCTTGCGCGAGCGTGTCCAACAGGAGCGACTCCGCGCTGTGGAGAAAGAAATGATCGCCGGGCAAGAGGTGCAGTTTGAAGTTCGCGTTGGTCTGCTCGCGCCACGCTTCGAGCCGGACGAGCGGCACTTCGTCGTCTTGCGTGCCGCCGAAGGCGGTGATGTGGCAGTCGAGCGGCTCGCCCGCGTCGTACTCGTAAGTCTGGCAGACGGCGAAGTCGGCGCGGAGCAGCGGGATGAGCAGCGAGAGCAGTTCGGGGTGTTCGAGCACCTCCGGGGGCGTGCCGCTCAGGCGGCGCAGTTCTTCGATGAACTCGGTTTCGGGGAGGTCGTAAGTCGGCCGGTCGAAGTGTACGAGTTGCGCCGCGCTGCACCCGGAGAGGAAGAGGTGCGAGGGCGCGGGCGCATCGGTGCGACGAAGTTCGCGCGCCAGTTCAAAGCAGGTCAGCGCGCCCATGCTGTGGCCGAAGAAGGCGAAAGGTTTTTCGTCGAGGAAGGGGCGGATGCCCCCGGCAATCGCCTCGACGAGCGGCGCGAGACGCGTGTGCGGCGTCTCCTTCATGCGCGAGGCGCGGCCGGGCAAATTGATCGGGCACACTTCGACGCTCGCGCGCCGCATCAACTTATCCGGCCACGCGCGGTAAGCCTGCGCCGAGCCGCCCGCGTAGGGGAAGCAGAACAGGCGCAACGCCGCCTGCGAATTCGGGACGGGACGCCCGACCCACTCGTTGAATTGGTTGCGTTTGGAAATGGTCACCAGCCGACGACCTGCCTTGTCAAATTTTACCGGAGCGCGAGAGCATTTCGATTATACAGAAAGCCCGCGCCGGGCAGTCGTCAAAAGCGACGCGGAGAGATGAAACGATGAAAGAGAGACGATGAAGTAAAAGCTGTCAATTGTCCGTAGTCAGTTGTCTCTAGTCATCAACCAAGTTGCTTAACGCTGTCTTGAGCAACTGACCACTGACTACGGACAAAGATCATTCTTACAATTCATCGTTCCTCCTTCATCGTTCATCGCGACGCGTCGCTTTACCGCTGCGGCACGAACCAGCGCGGGGGACCGAAGTAGATGAGCGCGTCCTGCTTCTTGACGTAGACATCCATCGCGATGGAGATGCGCTGCCCCTGTCCCATGTAGGGGCGCACCTCGTGGCGTAGGTAGCTGGGGAAGAAGAAGAGCTTGCCTTCGGCGGGCGGCGCGCTGATGCGCCAGTCTGTGTCCCAGGGGCTGGTCGTGCCCGCCTGTTTGCCGCCGTGGCTGCGGTCGAGGAAGCCGGGGCGGAAGTAGACGGTGTTGCCGGAGTCGCCGCGTTGCGCGTTCTCCGGGTCAGACTCGTCGCCGGAGAAACCGCTCTGCACTTGGTAGTGCGCGCTGACGAAGCCGGGGTCGTGGTGATGCACTTCGAGCGACTCGCCGTAGCGCAGCACGTTCGCCCAGCAAGAGATGCCGCTGATCTCGAAGCCCTCGTCGTCAGGGTCGCCAACGAGCTTGAAGTATTCGCGCAGGCCGTTCAAGACCATCTTGCGAAACTCCTTGATCTCCGGGTAGTCCCAGTCCAAGACGTTGTATTCGAGCCAGTGGGTGGTGAGACCCTCTTGCAGCCCGGCGACGGTCGTCGGCATCCCCGTGCCCATCACGGCGCGCTCTTTTTCGAGGATGATGCGCGCCAGCCCGCGGTTCAACTCGCCGATATTTTTATGCAGGATCGAGAGCGTCGGCGAAGGCCACAGCAACTCCGGCTTGATCACGGTTTCGGATTGGATCGCTAGTTCCTTCTCAGGTTGGATCGCTAGTTCGTTCATGGACTTGTTCCACCTTTACTTCAAAAATTCCATTCAGGAGTCGGACGTTAGTAGTGAAATCCGAAGGAGAGGTAAAAAGTTCTCCCGTCGGCCGGGATCAGCCCCGGCCCCGGATAGCTTGAGGCGCGGCGCGTGTAGTAGGTCGCGTCGGCCAGATTGTTCATGCCGCCGCGCACCGTGTAATACCGCTTGAACTTGTAGCTGCCGGACAAGTCCCAGACGCGGTAGGCGGGGATCAAGCCCTGCACCGCGTCCACGGTCGCCAGCGTGTTGTTCGCGTCGCTGAACTGCTCGCTGACGCGGCTGAACTGGAGCGTGGCCGACAGCCCGCGCAGACGGTAGGTCAGCCCGGAGCGGATGATCGAGTCGGGCGCGGACTCGACGCGGTTGCCTTTGACGATGCCGTTCAAATAACTCGCGTCAATCTGCGCGATTGAACTGAACAGCGAGAGCGACCCGCGCGACTCGGCGACGTTCGCCGCGCGCAGCAGGTCAACTTCGACGAACGATTCGAGTCCGACGTTGCGGCTGTCGGCGACGTTCGTCCAGAGCGAGACGGTCTGCCCCGGCGTGTTCTGCGGCGTGAGCAGTCCGAGGCGGTTGTGATACTTGAGATAGAAGCCGCCCACGTCGAAGTTGAGCCAGTTGGCGTGATGCCCGCGATAGCCGAACTCAAGGACGTAGCCCGACATGTCTTTCAAGTTCTGGTCAACGATGATCGAAGGATCCGGACGCCACTGGTCGTTGAAGAGCGTGGCGCGGTAAGCCTGCGAGACGTTGCCGTAGAGGCTCGTCCCTTCGGTGACCTGATAAGCCGCGCCGACGCCGAACAACGGGAGCGAGCGCGACTGCTTCTGCTTGCCGATGATCGGCGCGCCCGACGCCGTGCTGTCTATGTGGTCGTAGCGGAAGCCGGGCGTGATGGTCAGCCGGTTCGTGACGCGGAAGATGTTTTCCGCGAAGCCCGCGAGGTTGATGTTGCGGAAGTGCAGGTTGCGCTGGAAGTCGGGCACGAAGGGCGTGAAGTCGGCCGCGAGTCCGGTCGCGCCGAGACCCTGCTGCCGGACGGTCTTGCCGTTGGAATAGCGGAAGCCTGTGGCGAGCGTGTGCTTGCGTCCGAACCATTCATAGTTCGTCAACAGGCGCGCCTCCGCGCCGTGATTGCGGAAGCGATCTTGAAAGAGCGTGCGCGGAGTGTTCGGATCGTCGGGGTTCGGACGCCCGTCGGGCAGCACGACCGGCTGGCTGTTGAAGAGCGAGTGGCGCGTGCCGCGCACGCCGAAGACGTTGAGACTGAAGCGCGTGTCGCGGTTGAACTTGTAATCGAGTTTCAGCGCGGGCACGAGCCATTGCAGGTGGAAGTAGTTGCGCGGGCGCACGCTCGCGCGCGGGTTCTGCTTGAACAACTCCTCGGTCAGGCCGCCCGCCATCTGCAACCCGTAGCCCATCGTCGTCAACTCGAACCCGATCTTCAAACGCTCGGTCAACTCGTAGCGGATCGAGCCGAAGCCTGTGTCGGCCTCGAACCCGGCGTTGTCGCGGTAGCCGTCGGCCTGCCGGTGATGGTAGTAGCCGTTGTAAGTAAACTTGCCGAGCGTGCCGCCCGCGCGCGTGTGCGAGTTGAAGAGGCCGTTTGCGCCGCCGGTCTGTTCCGTCGTGAAGGTGAAGCGGCGATGCGCCGGGGCTTCCTTCAAGACGTAGTTGACCAGCCCGCCGAACTGCGCCCCGTATTGCAACGACGACGCGCCGCGCACCACCTCGACGCGCTCCACGGCTTCGAGCGGCGGCGTGAAATACGCTTCCGGGTAGCCGAAGATGTCGGCCGTGATGTCGTAGCCGTTCTGGCGCGAGTTCACTTCCCAAGAGCGGTTCGGGTCGAGGCCGCGGTTCGAGACGCCCACCTGCAAGCCCGAACTGTCAATCTCCCACACGTTCGTCCCCGGCACTTTGGCAAAGACCTGACGCGTGTTGCCGAGCGCGACGTTGGCGTTGAGCTTGTCGAGCACCAGCACCTCGTTCTTCTTCCCGGCGTAGACCATCAACCCCTGCACGTCCTCCATGCGGGCGATGCCGTTGACGTCCGGCTTGATGCCCGTCTCGTCTGGCGCGCGACCGGCGACCGTGACCGACTCGTTCAAGCTCTGCGGGTCTAAGACGACGTTCATCGTGGACGACTCGCTCTGGCTGAGACTCACCTCGCGCTGAATTTCGGCGAAGCCGGGTTTCGAGACGGTGATGCGGTATTGGCCGGGCGGCAGTTTCAACAAGGTCACAGAGCCGTCCGTTCCGGTCTGGTGCGTCAGCACCGCCCCGCCCGGCAACAACTGCGAGACGACCGTCGCGCCCGCCACGATGTCGCCGTGCGCGTCGCGCGCCTGCACGACGATGGCGGCCGAAGCGTCTTGCGACTGCTGCTGTGGCTGCTGTTGAGTCGCCGCGCCGTATGCGTCCGCTGCTAACAACGCCGCGAGCAGGCCGTACATGATTAAACCGAGAAGCGCGCGGCGACCGATCGAGTTGAAGGCGTCGCCGGTAGAGTTGTGTTCACGTCCGAAGAGTATCGTCATAATTAATTCCTTTTCTGAAAACTCAGAGACTTCCCTGCCCCGGCGGGCAGGCGCGACGCGTCAGACGTTGACGGCGCACCTTGCCCACACCGCAGCAAGCCGCGTTTACGTTGAGTTGATGTCAGGCCGGGAGTTCAGTCCCGACACGCGTTCTTAAGTTGATCGGAAGAAGTGTGCGAACTTGAAATCGCACCGCCGACGTTTTCCCTGCGCGCGGAGGAGCGCGGAGAGGCGCGGCCGAGTTGGTATCGCCGCCGTCTATGCCCGGAAGAAAGCCGGGAAGAAGTTACGGCAGAAAATTATCAATCCGCTGCCCGCACCTGTGATCAATGGCGAGGTCGCGCGTCAGAGCGGCGAGCGCGAGATCGAGGACGCCGAGGCCGAAGGGCGAGAAGACCGTCACGCCGTTCGCCCCGCCGCGAGGTTCGTGGCGTCCGGCCAGTATGTCGGCCAGCGTGCAGGCGATGAAATCGCGCCTGCCGGTGAGTTGCTCGGCCAGATGCAGAGAGGTCTGCGCGCGGCAGACGTGATCCACGTCGTCCACCACGTTCTCGCTCTGGAGGATGACTTCGGGGCTAAGGTCGCGCAGCGAGACGTGGAGGATAACCGTCCCCGTCCGGCACATCGAAACGTCGGTGAGGTGCGGCGTCGCGGCCGTCGTGGCGATAGAGACCACGCCCGCGCGCGCGAGCACGTCTCTCGCTTCGGTCGCCACCTCCAAACGCAGTTCGGGAAACTCCCTGACGCATTTTTGAAGGAACGACGCGGCGCGCGCCGCGTCTGTGTCGTAGACGTAGACGGTCTCGCGGACGAGGTTCAGGGCGCGCAGGAAGCGCACGACCTCGAAGTTGATGAGGCCGCAGCCGACGACGCCCACGGCCGCGGCCGTCTCTTCGCGCGTGAGTCTTTGCGCGGCCAGCGCGGCGCTCGCGGCCGTCCTCTTCGCGCTGATCCAAGAGCCTTCGAGGATGGCTTCGGGTCGTCCGGTCACGGCCGAGTTGAGAATGACGACGGCCGAGGCGCGGTTCAAATTGAGGTCGAGGTTGCCGGGAAACGACGAGACCCACTTCATCCCGGCGACGCCGAAGTCGCCGCCCAGATAAGCCGGGAGCGCGATGATGCGGTTGCGTTCGTTGTCCGGGAAACGCAGGAACAGCGAATGCGGCAGAGAGCTATCGCCCCGGCCGTGTATCTCGTAGGCCGCCCGCACCACTTCCACCACGTCCATCTCGCGACCCACGAGCAGTTTCTCGACTTCGTGACCCTTGACTAGCAGAATATCCTGTTCCGACACGTTCAGTTCTCCTTACTTAAAACTACGTCTCAAAATTTTCGATGGCGACCATCAGGCGGCGTTGGCCGCGCTCAGCGCTTCTTCGGGCTGGGGCGGCGCGGCGATGAACTCCTCGCCGGGGTTGACGAACTTGTCGCGCTCCACGCGCCGCTGCTTGTCGTGCAGTTGCAGGTAACGACCACCGGCGGCGAGCAGTTCTTCGTGCGTGCCTGATTCGATGACCTCGCCGTGTTCGAGCACGAGGATGCGATCCGCGCTCTCGATGGTGGAGAGGCGGTGGGCGATGACGAACGTCGTGCGGCCGCGCCTGAGCGCGCGCAAGCCTTGCTGGATCATGGCCTCGCTCTCGCTGTCGAGGCTCGACGTGGCCTCGTCCAGAATCAGTATGTTCGGCTCGGCGAGAATGGCGCGCGCGATGGCGACGCGCTGCCGCTGCCCGCCGGAGAGTTTGATCCCGCGCTCGCCGACCACCGTGTCGTAGCCGTCGGGGAAGGTGCTGATGAACTCATCGCAGTAGGCCGTGCGCCCCGCTTCGAGAATCTGCTCGCGGGTGGCTTCGGGGAAAGCGAAGCCGATGTTGTCGGCAATCGTCCCGTCAAAGAGGAAGTTGTCCTGCATGACGACGCCGAGGTGACGGCGGTAGTCGCGCAGGCGGATGTTGGCAAGGTCGCGCCCGTCAATCGTGATCTGACCGGAGAGCGGGCGGTTCAGAGTCATCACCAGACTGATGAGAGTGCTCTTGCCCGAACCGCTCGACCCGACGAGCGCGGTGGTCGAACCGGCGGGCGCGTGGAAAGAGACGTGTTTCAAGACGGGCGTGCCCTCGTTGTACTCAAAACTCACGTCGCGAAATTCGATCTCGCCGCGGATGTCCGCGAGCGGTTCGCGTTCGGCTTCGCCTTCGTCCTCGGTCGCCATCCGCTTGATCTCGCCGATGCGTTCCAAGCCTGCCAGAGCCTCCGTGATCTGCGAGCCGACGACGGCGATCTGCACGAGCGGCGAGGCCATCAGGATCGTGAAGAACGTGTACATGATGAGGCCGCCGAGCGTCATCTCGCCCGCGAGCACGGAGTTGCCGCCCACCACCATCATCAAGATGATGATGCTGCCGATGGCGATGGTGGTGAGCGCGTTGATGCCCGACGCCCCGGTGACGGAACTGGCGACGTTGCGATACAGGCGGTGCGTGCCGCGCGCGAAGACGCGACTCTCGCGCCGCTCGGCCGAGTAAGTTTTAACGACGCGGATGCCGCTCAAAGACTGCGTCAAACGCCCGGTCACTTCCGCGTTGATCTTGCTGCGCTCGCGGTAGAGCGGGCTGAGGCGCGAGTAAGACCAGATCATCGCCGCGCCGAAGACGACGAGGGCGACGAGCGTGATCGAGGTGAGCCGCCAGTTGAGGATGACGAGCACGATGAAGGCAGTGGTCGCCGTCGCTAAGCCGCCGAGCAGTTGCACCAGCCCGCTGCCGACGAGAAAGCGGATGCCCTCGGCGTCGTGAATCACGCGCGAGATGAGCACGCCGACCTGCGTCGAATCGAAGAAGCGGATCGGCAGTCGCATGACGTGAGCCTGCACGCTCTTGCGCACGTCGGTGATGACGCGCTGCGCCGTCACGCCGAGCACCTGCGAGAGCGCGAAGGAGGTCAAAGCCTGCGCGATGGTCGCCACGCCGACCACGGTGGCGAGCGGGAAGATCAAGTCGCCGCGTTGCCGCCCGATCACGTCGTCAATCAGGTACTTGGAACTGGCCGGTAAGACCAATCCGAGCAGTTGATGGATGAACAACAGGAACAGGCCGAAGGCGAGGCGATAGCGGTGTGCCCAGACGAGATCGCTGGCCGCGCGCCACGAAGAAAACAGTTGAGGCTTTTTGATTTTCATTAAGTGCCCTACCCCGGATGAAATGCGTCTGCTTCGAGTCACGCGCGCACAACTTCCCCAGCCCCGGCGGCGGGCGCAGAGGACACGGAGAGAGTGTGCGCGCAGAGAGTCTCAGCCGATTGCGACTTGGTATCTGCGAAGAGTTTGACTTTTAGAAATGAGGGAAAGCGTGGGCGGCGTTGCGATAGCTTCGCAAACGCCGCCGCGTGTGAGTCGTCCGGCGAGGCCGGAAGTTTGTCGGTTACGTCAGTCGTGCCGGAGCGCGATCATCGGGTCAATGCGCGTCGCGCGGCGCGCGGGGATGAAGGCTGCGACGAGGGCGATGCCGACGAGAAAGACGGACGCCATGCCGAACGAGATGGGGTCGAGCGGGTTGACGCCGTAGAGCAGCGAGACCATGAACTTCGAGAGGACGCCCGCCCCGGCGATGCCGAGGACGACGCCTAAGACGACGAGCATCCCCACGCGGTTGAGGACGAGCTTGATGACGTGGCGGGGCGTCGCGCCCATCGCCATGCGGATGCCGATCTCGCGCGTGCGCGAGGCGACGGAGAAGGCCACGATGCCCGCGAGGCCGAGCGCGGCGAGAACGAGGCCGAGCACGCCGAGCACGCTGCCGATCATGGAGAGGGCGCGCGTCGGGAGCATCTGCTGTTCGAGGTCGCTCTTGAGCGTGTCCACCTTCGGGAATGCGCCGCGGTCAACCGCTTCCATCGCGCTGCGGATCGGCGACATGAGCGGCGTCGGGTCGCCCGCCGTCCGCACCATCAACCAGACCTGCGTGTCGTTGGTCGGTTGAAGCGGGACGTAGAGCAAGGCCGGGTCAACTTCGTAGAGTTGCACGCTGCGCACGTCTTTGGCGACGCCGATCACGTCGCTTCCGGGCGAATAGGGTTCGGGTTCAAATTGCTTGCCAGCGCGCGGCGGCTTGCCGAAGCGAATCTTTTTGCCGAGCGGGTCTTGCCCCGGCCAGAGGCGGTTGGCCGTCGCTTCGCTGACGATGGCGACGGGAGCGTTGCCGCGCACCTCGCCGTCTGTGAAGGCGCGGCCGCGCGTGATCTGAATGCTCATCGTGTCGAAGTAGTTGGCGGAGACGCGCGTGTAGTTTGCGTTGAGCATCGAGGCGTTCTGCGCCGAGTTGTCGGAGGCGATGGTGGTGCGCCGCCCGTTCGAGGCGCGCGTGCTCATGGCGACCGACTGCACGCCGGGCAGCCCCGCGATGCGCTCGCGCAAATTCTCGTTGAGGCTCGTGGTCTTGGCCGCGTCGTAGCCGAGCAAAAGGAAGTTCGGTTCGGCCATCAACATGTGCTGGTGCTCGTAGCCGGGGTCGAGCGTCTGCGCGCGCCACAGGCCGCGCACTAAGAGACCGTTGCCGATCAAGAGGATGAGGCAGACGGCGAGTTGCGCGACCACCATGTACTCGCGCGCCGCGAGTCCGCGCTTGCGCCCGCCGCGCCCATCGAAGAACGAGCCGTCTTTTTTGAGCGCCTGCGTGAGATCGGTCTTCGTCGCGTGCAAGGCGGGCGCGAGTCCGAACAACAAGCCCGTCGCTACGGAGATGATGACGGTGTAGGCGAAGACGCGCAGGTCGGGCGTCAGGTTGACGGCGATGTTGATGACGCCCATGTCGTCGGGCACGAACAGGAGGCCGACGTAGACCAGCAGCTTCACCGCCCAGTAGGCGAGGACGAGGCCGCCGAATCCGCCCGCCAGCCAGAGCACGAGGTTCTCCGTCAAGAGTTGGCGCAAGAGGCGTCCGCGCCCCGCGCCCATCGCCAGACGAATGGCGATCTCGGAGTGACGCGCAGAGGCGCGCGCGAGCAAGAGCGTCGCCACGTTCGCGCAGGTGATGAGCAAGACCATCAGCACCGCGCCCATCGTGAGGAAGAACATCACCTGCAACATGCCGCCGAGTTTGCCGAACGAAGAGGCGCGATCCACGGCCACGCCGAGTTTCTTGTTAGTCGCCGGAAACTCTCCTTCCAGACGACTCGCCAGCACCGACATCGCCGACTGCGCCGTCGGAATGTCCGCGCCGTTCTTGAGTCGGCCGACGAGCCTGAGCCACGGCGCGCCGCGGTCTTGCATGTCAATCAACGGGAGCACCTTCGGCTGCGCCGAGAGCGGCATCCACATGTCGGGCGTCTGCGGCGTGACGCCGACGAAATCCGGCGCGGCCACGCCGATGACGGCGACCTGTTGATTCTGAATCGTGATCGTGCGGCCTACGACCGACGGGTCTGAGCCGAAGCGACGTTGCCAGAAGGCGTGGTTGAGGACGGCGGCCGGGGGCGCTCCCGCCTGATCGTCCTGCACGCCGAGCGGGCGGCCGAGTTGGGCGTTCCCGGCGAAGGCTTGGAAGTAGTCGCCGGAGACGAGCGCGACGTAGACGAGTTCCGGTTTCGACTCCGGCCCCTGCGTCGCGCCGTTGCCGAAGATGAACGGCCCCGGCCCCCAGAAGGCTGTGAGCGAGGAGAAGACGGAATTGTTCTCGCGGTAGTAGGTGTAATCCGGGTATGTGATACAGCACTCGTCGGCTTCGAGACCGGCCATCTGCCGCTCGACGCGGACGAGTTCCTGCGGGTTGTTGACGGGCAGCGGCCGGAGCGCGAAGCCGTTCAGGATCGAGAACGTCGCCGTGTTGATGCCGATGCCGAGCGCGAGCACGGACAGCGCCGTGAAGGTGAACAGCGGTTTCGCGCGAAGCCCCCGCACCGCGTACCGCAGGTCTTGCCAGACTGACTCTAAAAACACCATTTTCTTAATCTCCTAATCACTGACCACTGTCTCGCACGCGAGCGCGACGCTGCGCTACGCACACACACACGTTGATGACACCTTGTAGCGAACTTCTCCGGCGGCCAATAGTTAAAGGGTTGTGAGAGAGAAACGTTCGGGGGTTTCCGAGTCGCAAAAAAGATAACGGCCGCACGCGCCCGTGTCAACTTGCGAACGCCCCCGCGCGTTCATGCCGCGCACGCGCGCAACGCGCAACAATTCAAGCGTGCAACGCGCAGCGGGCGGCGTCGAATTTTGCGATCACCTGCCCGTACACTTGCAACGTTGATTGAATCATGCGCTCCGGGCTAAACGTCTCCGCGACGCGCCGACGCCCGGCCTCGCCGAACCGCGCGGCGCGCGCGTCGTCTTCTAAGATTGTGAGTTGCGCCGCCGCCAACTTTTCCACGTCAACCGCGCGCAGCCCGCGTCCGTCCGTATGAACCGGGACGAGCAGGCCGGTCTCGCCGTCGAGCACGATCTCCGACAGGCCGCCCGCGTCGGTCGCCACTACGGGCAGCCCCGCCGCCATCGCCTCGACGGCCGCGTAGCCGAACGGCTCGTAGACCGAAGGCACAACGGCGAGGTCGGCCGCGCGGTAGAGCATCGCCACCTGCGCGCGCGGGATCATCCCCATGATTTTGATTTTGTCCCACAAACGCGCGTGCTGCGGATACTCCGCCTGCAACGACTGCAAGATTTGCGCCTGCGCCTGCTGCGGGCTGAGGCGCGGGTCGAAGTAACCGTTCCCGCCGACGACGACGTAGCGCACTTTTGGATTTACGGCGACGACGCGCGCGGCCGATTCGAGCAGCGCATCGAGTCCCTTCTGCGGCGTCAGGCGACCGGCGAAGAGGACGATCTTTTCGTCGGGCGATGTTTGAAGTCCCGTCCTCAGTTCGGCGATCTGCTCGCGGCTCAAGTTCAAGTTGAGAAACTGCCCCACGTCCAGCCCGTTATGCACGACGTGGAGACGCTCCGCGGGGATTTGATAAGTGTCGCTGATGACGCGGCTCATCGAATGGCTGACGGTAATCAACGCGTCGGCCTCGCGACACAAGGCTCGCTCCTGCTTCACGATTTCGGGCTTTGCCGCCACGCCCCACCACGCGAACAGAGGGTGTTGCAGCAGGTGCACCGTGCCGACGACCGGGAGTTCCAGGACGCGCCCTAACTCGCACGCCGCAGAGATGCTCGTCCAATCGTGGCAGTGAATGATGTCGGCGCGCGCGCCGCCTTCGGACAGCATCCGGCGGCCGAAGGCGGAGGCGTAGTTCGTGATCTCGCCGATGAACTTCTCGACCGACGGATTGCCTGCGACGCCTGCGAGCGAGATCAGTTGCACCACGATGCGCCCGTGGCGGTGCGTGACGCTTTCGCCCACGGTCGGCGCGAGCACCGTCACCTCGCACCCGGCGCGGGCGAGTCCCTGCGCCAGTTCCGAGACGTGCGTGCCGAGTCCGCCCTCGACCATGTAGGGCGGGTATTCGGGCGACACCATCAAAACCTTCGGCCGCGCGGCGTCCTGTGTTGGAGTGAAATTTTGCATGTCGTGATTCTGAATTAAAGACTCAAACGTGCCTTCGTGGTTGATTCCCGATCAGGCCGCGCTCGGTATCTGTTGCAGGAGATCGCCCGCATCGCCGAAGTGCTTCGTCACCCACTCGTCGCTGTAGACGGTCGGCAGGTAACGCTCGCCGCGGTCGGGCAGGATCAGCACGCAGACGGAGTGGGGCGGAATGAGATCGCGGAGTTTGAACGCAGCCGAGACGACCGCGCCCGACGAGCCGCCCGCGAAGATGGCCTCTGTGCGCAGCAACTGGCGACAGCCCGCCACGGCTTCCCTGTCCGTGATGTGGACGTGCAAATCTTCGAGGCCGGTGCAGTAGAGTTCGGGACGACGTGCCGCGCCGTGCCCCGGAATGAGTCGCTTCGCCGCGGGCTGCCCGAAGATGACGCTGCCGTGCGCGTCAACCGCGATCAGTTTCGTCGGCAAGTCGCGCGACTGGATGAACTCGGCGCAGCCGCGCAACGTGCCGCACGAACTCGTGGCGCAGAAGAGAAAGTCGGGCGGCGTCTCAAGGGCTTGCAGAATCTCCTCGGCCGTCTGGTGGTGCGCCTCCGGGTTGTGCGCGTTGCCGTACTGGTTGCACCAGAAAGTGTCGGGCATCTCGGCGATCATCTGCTTGACGCGCTCGACGCGCGCGGTGAGAAAGTCGCCGCCCGCAGCGGGTTCTGTGACCATCTCGATCTCCGCCCCGTAGGCACGCAGGATCAGCAGGTTCTGCTCGGTGATGTTCGGATCAACGACGCAGACGAGACGCAAATCGAGATACGTGCAGACCTGCGCGAGGCCGATGCCGAGGTTGCCCGAACTCGACTCGATGACGGTCGTCCGGCTCGTGATGCGCCCCGACTCGATGGCGCGCATGATCATCCGCAGCGCGGGGCGATCCTTGCTGCTCCCGGCCGGGTTCATGCCTTCGAGTTTGGCGTAGGCGTCGAAAGACTCGCGGCCGTAGAGTTTCGCGAGACGGATGAGGGGCGTGTTGCCTACGGCGCGCAGAATTCCGTCGCCCGCCGCCGCGCGCGCCGCGAGTTCCGATTCGATGCCGCCGGGAAGTTCCCGCTCGGCCGTTGCTGCGAAGTTACTCATGATGACAACCCTGCTTAGTGAGAAGTTAGTGAGACGTTGTTGAGACGCGTCCGAGCGTTGCAACCCGCACGCGAGATGTGAGACGAAGACTTGTGACGAAGACTTGAGAAGAAAGCTATTCGTGCGTCGAGCCTGCGGGCGCGTCGCGCTGCTCGCCCCCAACACGGCGGCGCGGGCAACCTCGCGGCTCGACGCACGAATCTCGTCGGCGCGTCAGGAGAGGAAAATCTCCTTCTCGCCGAACAGGCGTTCGCCCACGATGCCGCGCGCGTGGCACGCCTGCATCAGCTTGTTCGATTCCACGATGGGGCGCGATTCCTCCGTGTACTTGATGCTCATCACGTAGTTGAGCCAAGGCTCTTGACCCATCGCGTAGACGTAGACTTCTTTGCAACCGAACATCTCGACGATGGAGGCGGCCTGTTCGTAGTTCGAGCCGGAGAGGCGGCGCGATTCGTCCTGCGCGCGGTCAATGCGCGTGCTGAGGAGCGGGCCGTAGAGCCACGTCAGAGGCGCGCCGTCGCACTCCATGCCGAGGAACAGCGCGTCCACCGTCCCCACTTCGCGGACGATGTGCTCGTAGAGACGCGGCTCGACGTTGCAGGAGTCGGCCGCGAACATCAGCTTGTGGCCGTTGGCGTGGACGAGGAACGCGATCTTGCTGCGCACGTTGAGGTCGCTGTGCTCGCCGAAGAACGGGAGGCCGGTGATCGAGCCGCCCTTGAAAGGCAGTTCTTCCATCTCGCCGAGTTCGATGACGTTCTTGAAGCCGCACTTCTCGAAGACGAGTTTCATCGAAGGGTCTTGCAGCGAGCCGTCCACGCTCTTGGGCACGATGACCGTCCCGACCTTGTGCCTGATCTGGAACAAGGTCTCGAACATCACGTGATCCTGATGGTTGTGTGTGAGCAGCACGTAATCAATGTGGTCGGGCAAGTCCTCGAAGGTGTAGCGCGAAATTTGGCTCTCGTAGCTGTAGCTGACCACGGGGTCGAACAACATGCTCACGCCCGCCGTCTCGATGAGGATGCAGGCGTGGCCGAAGTAACGCCAGCGCACGCCCTCGCCGTCGTAAGGCTTGTACGGGCGCGGCGCTTGCGGGGTGAAGAACGTGCGGAACAATTCGCGATCCTTCTCCGGCACGTTCACGAGGTCGAGGATTTCGTTGAACGGGCGCGGCTCTTTTTTGAGGCGGAACAGGCTGTCCACGCTCTCGTCGTGGAACGGCACGCGCAGGTGGACGCTCTCGTCGTCTTCGAGGCGCGGCGTGCTCAGCACGAACGGCCGCTCGTCCGATTCGGTGCGCGAGAGCATGAGGCTCTGCGTCGAGGTGTCGTGATACTTGCTGCGGTAGAGCAGCGGCTCGATCAAGCGGAACGACGCGTTGTTGTTCAGGTCGTAGATGAGTTCGGCGTAACCGCGCAGAGGGGCGGGCACGGAGTCGTAGAGACTCGTCAGGGCGAAGCCCTTGGCCGACGACTTCAAGAGGTTGTCGAGTTCGGCGATGGCGGCCGAGAGCGCGAGCATGTCGGCGCGCTCCGTCTTCGTGCGGTCGCGCAGGGCGCGAATCTCGTCGAGGCGTTTGCCGTCGTAGTCTATGAACGGGCCGCCGAGCATCTTCGGATTCTTCACGGCCGCGGCGTGCACCTGCGGCGCGTTGAGGTAAGAGTCCATGATCTTCAAGTGCCGTTCGGTGATGTTGCGCGCGGCGGTGGCCGGCGGGATGAGGTGCGACCAGGCGTACCAGTGATCGATCAGCGGCTCGGCCTGAATGTTAGAACTCAGATACAGCGGTTCAGACTCCGACATTTCCGTTCTCCTTCTTTAAATTATCTTGACGGGGAATAAGTTGATCCAATTGACTTCTCGAATGGCCGCGGCTCGCATCGTGCGTGCGCGCGGCTTCGTGGGAGGCGGGCGCGACGCCCGTTGCGCCCGCCCCCGCGATACCGACACGTGTTAGGGAGTCGTCTTCGACTGCTTGGGTTTGCCGAGTTGCTCAAGGACGCTCTTCTGTATCTTCGCCACCACGGTCGTCTGCTCGTCGGGCGAGACGGCGACCTTGGCGATGCGATACTGCGCCGCCACGCCGAGCACCGTCGCCGACTCCGTGGAGTTCAGCCCGTACTCGCGTTCGAGGTAGACGGCAAGCCCGGTCGTCGCGCGTTGAAGCGCGAGTTCAATCGAGCCGCCGACGCCGATGAACATCATCTCCGAAGCGTTCTCCGCGTAAGGCACGGGGAAAGACTTCTGCGGGATCACGTTGACGGTGAACTCCACGTCGAGCGAAGTTTCCAGACCCTCGCCGGAGAGTTGGCCGTCGCCCTGCGCGGCGTGGCCGTCGCCGAGGAAGAGGCGCGCGCCTTCGTGGAAGACGGGCAGGTAGACGGTCACGCCTTCGCGGATCTCGTTGTAGTCGAGGTGGCCGCCGTAGTTGTCGCCGACGGAGCGCGAGGCCATCGCCTGTCGTCCCGGCGGCGCGACGCCGACGATGCCGACCATCGGTTGGACGGGCAGCGAGAGCGACGTGAGCGCGACGGAGGGCTTGGCGAGGCTCGCCGTGCCGGAGGCGAGATTGAGTTTCCAGTTGGCATCAAAGTTCTTCGCCGCTTTAGAGTGGCGCACGTAGTTCGGGTCGGCGGCAGGGCCGACGAGTTCGTGGCCGCTCTCGGCCGTCTCGCGGTTGATCCTGACCTTCGTGAAACGCACGGCCAGCAGGTCGCCCGCCATCGCGTTCTCGACGTAGAACGGCCCGACCACGGGAAAGCCGCCGACGGTGATTGACTTGCCGCTCGCGTCGCGGCCGTCCTCGTCAATCAAAGTGGTGCGCACGGTGTCGCCGGGGAAGACGCGCAGGGCGGCCGGGAAGGCCATCGAGAGGTAGCGTTGGTAGCTGGCCGGGGTGGGCGCGTAGGTGTGCGTCTGCGGCGCGGCCGGGGCGGCGGCGGGGCGCACGGCCGCCCAACTGTCGAGCGTCAGACCCCAGAGCGTGCCGCTGCCGGTGAGCTTGCCGTCGCGCAGCACGCCGGAGAGCCGACCCTGTTCCACGCCGTCGTCGTTCGCCATGATGATCTCAAGACGATCCTTCTCGAACGTGCCCTTCAACTTGGTGCGGTAGATGTGGCCGGTGACGTTCGTGCCCTGCGCTTCGAGATTCGCGCGCACGGCATGCGACTCGCCGGAGGCCGTGAAGGTCAGCGTCCACGCGCCGGAGATGGGTGCGTCCGGCACGGACGCGCCGAGGGCGGCGGTCGCAAGCGCGAGACACAGAACGGCGAGGCTCAATACTTTCTTGAACATTTCTTCCTCCTACTATTTCCTGAAAAGTTGTGTATGCGGCCGCTTTGAGGTGAGAGGCGAGACCGCCGAAAAACCGCGCTTGAGGGCGCAGTTGTTGATGGCCGATAAACTGTCTGTGCCGCGGCGTTGAGTCGCACGGCAGTTGATAGGTCGAACGCGTCGGGCGCGCGTTAGGCGGTCGCGCTCTCCATGTGTTTACGCAGGCTCAAGGGGCGCATGTCCGTCCACACCTGTTCGATGTAGGCGAGGCATTCTGCTTTCGTGCCCGACTTGCCCGCGTCGTTCCAGCCGAGCGCGTTCTCTCGATCCGCAGGCCAGATCGAATATTGCTCCTCGTGATTCAACACCACCTTGTATGTGCGCGTGTCTTCTTGCTCGTTACTGAACATAATGGTCACTCCTCTGTCTGTCTTAAGTTAGTGTGTCTTCGCCGCACCACACGGGAGCGACGACTGAAAAAAGTGCTGACTGAAACTCAACCGTTCGCGGCGCGTGAACTGCGCGACGGCGGCGGCAGGAAGGGTCGCATGAGGCGCGCGAGCGCGGCGGCGCGTTCGCCCTGCACAAACTGCCCGTGCGTCGTGTCCAGACGCACCACCTCGACGCCGCCCGCCGCGTAACGTTCCCAACCGTAAGTCTCGGCCAGTCCGTTTTCGGCGTCGGAGCGGAACAGCACCACGCGCCCCGCGTAAGGTTGCGGTTGGTAAACGCGCGACGCCGCCTCGTTCGCCGCGTAGACTTCGAGGAAGCGCGCGAACTGCGCCTCGGTCACTTCCGTCGGAACGTGCCCCGCAGCCTTCGCCGCGTCGAGATAACGCGCGAGCCGCTTCTCTTTCGACAAGGCGAGCAGTTCGTCTGCGTCCAATCCGAACGTCGCGCCGGAGCGCGTGAGATAGTCCTCTTCCCAAGTCAGTTCGGAGTTCGTTTCGTCAGACGCAGGCAACTCCGGCGCGGTGTCGAAGATGGCGACGAGGCCGACCGAACGCCCCGCTTGCTCCAACTGCCGCGCCATCTCGAAGGCGACTTTGCCGCCGAGCGACCAGCCCGCCAAGAGGTACGGCCCCGCTGTCTCGCGCGCGGTCACTTCCGACAGGTAACGCGCGGCCATCGCTTCGACCGTCGTGTCGAGCGCGCGTGCGGGCGACAGCCCGTGCGATTGCAGACCGTAGAAGGCACGCCCCGGCAAGTTGGCCGCGAGTTCGACGTAGAGGTGCGCGAGTCCCGACGCGGGGTGGACGCAGAAGAGGGGCGCGCCGTCGCCCACGGCCGCATGCCGCAGCGGCACGAGGCACGCGTCCAGTTGTGCGCCCGCGTGCGCGCCGACGTATTCGCCGAGGCCGCCCGTGAACGCCTCCGGCTCGCTCTGGGCCATCTGCTGTTCCAACTCGCGCGCCAGCGTCTCGACCGTCAGCCGCTCGAACAAGACGCGCAAGGGCACGTCCAAACCGAGCGTCGCGCGGATGCGCGCGACGACCTGCGCCGCGAGCAGCGAGTGGCCGCCGAGCGCGAAGAAATTGTCTTCGATGCCGACGCGTTCGCGGCCGAGCAACTCCGCCCACATGCCGCACAGAATCTCTTCGACCGCCGTGCGCGGGGCGACGTAGCAATCGCGCCCCCCGGCTTCGGGCGCGGGCAGAGCCTTGCGGTCAACTTTGCCGTTCGTCGTTAGCGGCAACGCGTCGAGCCGCACGATCCTCTGCGGCAGCATGTAGGAAGGAAGTTGACGCGAGAGATGATCTTTCAGTTCATCCGCTTCAACCTCGCCCGTGACGTAGCCGACGAGTGCGGGCGTGCCCGCCACTTCCCTCAGCATCACCGCGCAACCGCGCACGCCGCCGTGCGACGCTAACGCCGCTTCGATCTCTCCGAGTTCGATGCGATAGCCACGCAGCTTGATCTGTTCGTCTTGTCTGCCTAAGAACTCTAACTGGCCGTCGTCGCGCCAGCGCGCCA